>NZ_JAVHWR010000191.1:0-11659 GCF_032159565.1 Mycobacterium sp. | reverse complement strand
GCAGTGAGTGCGCCGCGCTGGCCCGGATCAACGCCGACGGCACCGCGGAAGTGCAGAGCGGCACCAGCGACATGGGGCCGGGCACCTACACGTCGATGACGCAGGTGGCCGCGGACGCACTCGGTTTGCCGATCACCAGGGTGCGATTCGCGCTCGGCGACAGCAATTTTCCGCCTGCACCGTCACACTCGGGCTCGAGGACGATGGCCAGCGTCGGCTCGGCGGTGTTCACCGCCGCCAACATGCTGCGCGACCGATTCGTCCGCACCGCCATCGTGGATCCCGGCTCCCCGCTCAACGGCGCCGCGCCCGATGCGGTATCGGTCGCCGACGGCCGGATATTCCGCACCGCAGATCCCGGCCGCGGTGAGACCTATCAGGACCTGCTGCGCCGTCGAGGGTGGAAAAGCCTTGACTCCGAACAAACGTGGACCCCCGACGATGCCGATCGGCAGTTCTCGATGTCCGCATACGGCGCGGTCTTCGCCGAGGTCGCGGTCGACGAACTGCTCGGCACGGTCCGCATCCGGCGCGTCTACGCATGCTACGACGCCGGCCGGATCATCAACCCGATGCTGGCCCACAGCCAGGCGATCGGCGGCATGGTCGGCGGTATCGGGATGGCGCTGCTGGAGGGCACCCACCTCGACTACCGCGACGGGCGGATCGTCAACGCCAACATGTCCGACTACCTGGTGCCGGTCAATGCCGACGTGCCCGCCCTCGACGCGGCGTTCCTGCCCGCCGAGGACAAGATCGCCGACCCGATCGGCGTCAAGGGGCTCGGTGAGCTGGTGATCGTCGGTGTGCCCGCGGCGATCGCGAACGCGGTGTTCAATGCGACCGGCAAGCGCGTCACCGACCTGCCGATCACGCTGGAAAAACTGCTCTAGGGTGGACTAGTCTGACTGTATGTTCAAACAGCATTCTCCGGCCCCGCTTCCCGCCGACGGCGTCGCCGCGTCGATGGCCCCGTTCGGCCAGTCGCGAATGCTGCCCCGCGAGGCCTACGTCGACCCCGCGGTCTTCGACTGGGAGCAACGGCACATCTTCTCCGGCTGGACCTGCGTCGGCCACGCCTCCGACCTGGCCACCGTCGGAGCCCAGAAGGCGGTCGGCAGCGGCGCCAACGCGGTGCTGCTGGTGCGGGGCGAGGACACCGTGCGCGCGTTCGCCAACACCTGCCGCCACCGCGGCCACGAACTGCTGGCGTGCAACCAGACCACGCGGGGCCGCAGCATCGTCTGCCCGTACCACTCCTGGTCGTACCGGCTGGACGGCAGCGTGCGCAACGCGCCCGGCTTCAAGGACGTCGACGGTTTCGACGCAGGCGAGTTCGGGCTTGCCGAGCTGCGGCTGGTGAACTGGCACGGCTGGCTGTTCGTCGATCCGAGCGGCGAGGACGCCGAGTTCTCCGCACACGTGGCCGGCTGGGAGGACGTCGTCGCGCCGTATCGGCCCGAGGATCTGACGGTGGTGGACCGGCACTCCTACGAGTTGGCGACCAACTGGAAGGTCATCGCCGAGAACTACCAGGAGTGCTACCACTGCTCGACGATTCACCCGGAGCTGTCCCGGATCAGCCCGCCGACCAGTGGCGAGAACCTGGACACCGAGGGGTCGTGGATGGGCGGCTGGATGTCGATCATCGAAGGCGCCGAGACGATGTCGCTGTCCGGCGCCAGCGGCGGTGTCGCCATCCAGGGTCTGTCCGAGCACGAACTGCGCTCGGTGATGTATGTCGTCGGCTACCCGAACCTGTTGGTCAGCCTGCACCCCGACTACGTGATGACCCACCTCATGACGCCGCTGGCCGTCGACCGCACCCACGTCGAATGCGCATGGGCGTTCCCACCGGAGGTCGCCGAGAAACCGGGCTTCGACCCGTCGTATGCCATCGACTTCTGGGACCTCACCAACCGTCAGGACTGGGCCGCGTGCGAGTCGGTGCAGCGCGGTCTCACGTCGCCGCACGCGAGGCCGGGGCCGCTCGCCCCCGACGAGGACGGCGTGTATCAGTTCGTCAGCCGGGTCGCTAAGGCGTATGCCGGCGGCGCTGCTCGCGGGTAGGAACCCCGTTGACGCCCTCGATCGACTGGGCGTAGGTGCCGACCGCGAACGCCACAGCGGGGCCCGTAACGGCCAGCGCGTCGCGGTTGACGCTGTCGACGGAATCGCCGGGCAGGTGGTAATTCCGGTCGAACGCAACGCCCGCGACGCCGCCCCACAACCGCGCCTGCAGCTCCGTCTTGCGCTGCGCCACACCGGTGGTCGTGCCACCGATCGGCACGCCCGCGTCGAGGAACGGGCTGTAGTCGCTCGCCTTGCCCAGCGGCAGATCGGCGGGCCGGATCCCGGCCAGGTTCAGGTAGCCGGCCATGGTGCGCTCGATGCCCGCCGAGCCGACGGGCACGGTGTTCGCCGGGACATCTGGGTTCGCCTGGCCTGACTGGTCGCCGTCGTATGTGAAGAAACCGGCATTCGGCGAGCCCAGCATGTCGAAGTTGAGGTAGAGCGCGATGTCGCTGAGCTGGTCACCGTTGAGGCTCTGGACATACTTCGTCGACCCTGCCAGCACGGCCTCCTCGGCGCCCCAGAAACCGAACCGCACGGCGTTGGCGATCTGCGGCCGCGGGCCCAGCGCCGCGGCCGTCTCCAACAGCGCCGCCACGCCGGTGCCGTCGTCATTGATGCCAGGGCTACCGGCGACCGAGTCCAGATGCGCGCCCGCCATCACCACATTGCGGGGGTCACCGGTCTTGGTCTGCGCCAGCACGTTTCGTGACTTCACCATGGCCGCCTTGGCGTCGAGCGTCAGGAGCACCGTCGCACTGGTTCGCCGCAGCGCCGCATCGGCGCCTGCATCGATCACCGCGACCGGCACCGTCAGCGCCCGGTAGTAGCCCGGCGGGAACAACCCCCGCCGTCCCGCGTCGCTCACGACGAGAAGCCCAAGTGCGCCCTCGGCGACGGCGGTGTTCTGCTTGTCGACGATCGAGCATCCCGTGTCGTCGACGACTGCGATGGCGTTGGCCATCCTCGCCGTTCCGTAGTCCGCGGCGGTGCAGCCCGCGGGCTTCTGGGGACGCTGCGTGACGGCCCTCAATCCGCCCCTCGGGGTCGGAGTCAGCAGCGACGCCTGGTCGACGGGGTAGTCGCGGCCCGATGCGGTCAGCGTCGGCATTCCCGGCGACGCCACGCCGAGGCGTTCATACTCGGGCGTCTGAACGTCAAAACCTTTGTCCCGCAGCGTTTGAGCGACGTAGTCGACCGTGGCGTCGAAACCTGGGGTGCCGTCCGCACGGGACCGGTTGTTGGCGTCGGCGATCTCCTGGAGCTTGCGCAGGTGTACGTACATCCCGTCGACGCCGATTTTGTCGGCCAGCTCGCGGGCCAGGTTCCGCGACGGCTGCGGGGCCGACGAGCAGCCGCCGAGCAGCATCGCGACGACGACCGCGCCCGCCATAGCCTGATGTCGCCGCCGCCGCGGCTCCAAAGCCTGATGTCGCCGCCGCCGCGGCTCCAAAGCCTGATGTCGCCGCCGGCGCGGCTCCGACGGCCTTGCCGTCATGACTTCGCGAGTACGTGCCGGGTGCGGTCGTCGCGAACCGGCACCCCGTTTCGGCCGCGCTGATCCTGCGCGTAGAGACCGACGACGTAACCGACGCCGGAACCGTTGATCTGCAACGCCTTACGATCGATGTGGTCGAGGGTGTCGGTCTTCTTGTGATAGTTCGGGTCGAACGGCTCGTCGGCCTTGCCGCCCCACAATCCGGCCTGTTCGCGCGTCATCTTCTCCTCGGCGCCGGAGAACAGGCCGCCCGCGGGAACGCCCGCCAGGGTGAACCCGTCGTAGTCGGAGCGGCCGTCGAATCCGGTGTCCTGCGCCGTCTCGCCCGCATCCTTGAGGTAGACGACGAAGTTGCGCTCGATGCCCGCCGACCCCTCGGGCACGCGCGCGTTGGGCTCCCTGGGGTTCGGCGGCACCGACTGATCACCGTCGTAGGTGAGGTAGCCGGGGTTGGGCGAGCCCAGCATGTCGAAGTTCAGGTACAGCGCGATGTCCTTGAGCTGGTCGACATTCAGCGACTCGACGTAGTTGTTCGAACCCTTCAGCCCGAGTTCCTCGCCTCCCCAGAAGCCGAACCGCACCGCGTTCTGCACCGCAGGCGATGGACCCAGCTGCAGAGCGGTCTCCAGGACCGCGGCCACCCCGGAACCGTTGTCGTTGATGCCGGGACCCTCCGGCACGCTGTCCAGGTGGGCGCCGGCCATCACCACGTTCTCGGTCGAGCCGGTCTTGGTCTGGGCGATCACGTTGCGGGTCTTCTCGACGCGGATGCCGGCCTTGAGCTTCAGCGTCGACTCACCCGGTGCGCCGCGCAGCCGCTCCCCCGACTCCTTGGTGACGCTGATGGCCGGGATTTTCGCGTTGGTTTTCTCACCCAGGGTGCCGCCCATCTCGTCGCCGTCCTCGTTGTTGGCGACGATCAGTGCGACCGCACCGCGCTCGGCCGCCACGGACTGCTTCTGCGAGAACTGGCAGGTGCCGCGGTCCACCAGCACGATCGCGCCCGCAACCGGCAGCCCGTCGTAGTCCGCTGCGGTGCAGCCCGGCGAATCTTCGACGCGGGCGGCAACCAGCGGCCCCGAGACGCCTTGGTCGGCCGTGCCGATGGTGTACTCGAGCGCCTTGGCCGCGATCGTCGCGCCGCCGACGGTGAGCTGTGGGTCCTCGGCAAAGGGCAGGCGCACCTCGAACACGGGCGTCTGCACGTCGAAACCCTTGTCGCGCAGCGTCTTGACGACATAGTCGACGCTGGCGTCGTAGCCGGCGCTGCCCAGCGCGCGGTTTCCGTCGTGGGCGTCGGCGATCTCCTGCAGCTTCGTCAGGTGCGCCATCATCGCGTCGGCTTTGACCTCGTCGCCCAGCGTCGCTGCGTATTCGGTCGCCGCGCCGGACGCCGCGGGCGAGGACGGCGGAGTGTCGGCCTCCTTCGCGGGCTTGCTTCCGCAGCCGCCGAACGCAGCCACCACGACGACCGCGGCGAGCACAGCGGACACCCCGCGCGATTTGCGACCCATTGCCCCCACGTTAGCGGCTCAAGCGTCACGTCGGTTCACAGTGATGAGCGCCGCGACGAACACGACCACCACCGCGGCCGCGAAGTACAGGATCGACCCCACTTGGCCCCACGGCATGGCGTAGACCGGATAGAGCCACTGCACGCCGACGAACGTGAACGCATTCGCGAACGGCAGGTAGGGGCCGATCTGCGAACTGATGTTGGGCATGTTGCCCAGCAGCGGCTCGGCGACCAGCGGCCACAGCAGCAGGAGAGCCACCGCGCCCGCGGAGGCCCGCACCAATGCGCCGACGCCGACGCCGAGCACCGCCGCGAGCATCGCGTACAGCGCGATCGCACCGACCAGACGCCAGTTTCGGGGATCCGAGTGCGCCACCACAATGGCGGCCATCACCATCACCGCGGCGTAGACACCCGAGAACAGCGCCGCGACAATCGCTTTCGCCGCCAGAACCAGCGTTCGGTTCGGCACGGCCATGAACGTGGTGCGGATCATTGCGCTGCGATACTCGTTGGTGACTGTCAGCGCCGACAGGATCATCAGCACCGGCACCCCGAAGACGGCGACACCCATTGCCGCCTTGTCCGGCGGCACCGGGCCGGGACCGTAGGCGGTCGACGCCGCAAGGGCGGCCAGCCCGAGGCTCAGCACCGCCACCACGACCGCCGACCACAGCGCCGAGCGGGTGGTCGACAGCTTGATGCGTTCGGCGTTCAGCACCGCCACCGCACTCATGTCGCCGCCCGGTACTGCACCGCTTCGTCGGTTAGCTTCATGTATGCGTCCTCCAGCGACACCTGCTGGGAGGTCAACTCGTGCAAGGTTATTCCGTTGCGCGCGGCCAGGTCGCCGACCACCTCGCTGGCCGCGCCGCGCACCAGCAGCGCCGTGGCCGCCTCGTCGTCGTCGACCTCGACACCCGCCTGCGAGAGCACCTGCCGCAGCGTGTCCAGCTGCGGGCTGCGCACCCGGACGCTGTCGGCGCGGCCGACGAACTCGGTGACCGTCGTCGACGCGATCAGCCTGCCGCGCCCGATCACCACCAACCGGTCGGCGGTGTTGGACATCTCGGCGAGCAGATGGCTCGACACGAAAACGGTGCGGCCCTCGCCGGCGAGCGTGCGCATCAGCGTGCGCACCCACCGGATGCCCTCGGGGTCCAGGCCGTTGACCGGCTCGTCGAACAGCAGCACCTGCGGATCACCCAGCAGGGCGGCCGCGATGCCGAGCCGCTGGCTCATGCCGAGCGACAACGTGCCCGCCTTCTTACCCGCGACCGTGGACAGCCCGACCATGTCGAGCACCTCGTCGACCCGAATGGCAGGCAGCCGGTGTGTCGCCGCGACCCAGCGCAGATGCGCACGCACCGAACGGTTGGGATGGCACTGCTTGGCGTCCAGCACCGCGCCCACGTGCCGCAAGGGGTCAGCGAGCTCGCGGTATGGCTTGCCGTCGATCGTGGCGGTGCCCGACGTCGGATGGTCGAGGCCGAGAATCATCCGCATCGTCGTGGTCTTGCCTGCGCCGTTGGGGCCGAGGAACCCGGTCACCACGCCGGGCTCGATGGAGCAGGTCAGATCGTCCACTGCGCGGGTTCGGCCAAAAACCTTGGTGAGCCCTGCCAATTCGATCATCACGCCCATCCTGTCACGGACGCCGGGTTGTGAGCCCGTCGAAGCTCTCGATGACCAGCGCGGCCACCGCGCGCATGCCCGCCGCGTTGGGGTGCGCCGGTGCGGGACGGCCGGGCCACGGCACACCGAACCTCGACGGCTTCGTCGTCCACGCTTGTGCCGACCATGCGTGATGCTCGCGGCTGGCATCGGATGCCCGTTCCAGTTCGCATCCCGTCTCGGCCGCGGCTTCCGACGTCAGTCGCTCGAGGGTGGCGGCGACGCGCCTGCCGAGGGCCGCGTCCGCCCCGGACAGCGGCGAGGCATCGCCGCCGGCGGGCGGCAACACGGTGAGGTAGTCGACGAACAGCACCCGCGCTCGCGGTGCCCGCGCCCGGACGGTCCGCCCGACCTTCTTCAGCGACTCGCCGGCCTGCACCAGTGCACGATCGCGGGCGGTCGGGTCGAGCATCTCCTCGAGCACGCCGCCCACCAGCGGCAGCGAGCGCGCCGCGCGAGGCAGGCCCGCGGCCACCAACAGCGGGATGTAGCCGACGTCGTTGCCGCCGATCGTGATGGTGACCAGCTCCTCCGAGCCGTCGAGCGCCTCGATCTGCGGTGGCGCGCTGTCCTGCCGATCGGTCAGCACGTGCGCGGTGGTGGCGCCGGAATACGTCACATCGACGAGGTGGAGGCCGAGCCGCTGCGCCACCAGGTGCGGATAGTTGGCGGCCGAGCGACCGGCCCGCAGCGGCGCATCCTTGTCACGAGGCGAGATGCCGGGACCCGCAGCCATCGAACTGCCCAGCGCGACGTACCTTCCCGTCATACCGGCGGGCTGGACGGCTGCGCCCAGAACCGCTTCGGGATCCGGCCCGCCTGACGCGCGAGGTGGCCCGCGGTCACCGCGGCGGCCATCGCGGCGGCCATCAGTGGCGGGTCGGCGGCCCTGGTCACGGCGGTGGCGAGAAGCACTGCGGCACAGCCCAGTTCCATGGCCTGCGCCGCGTCGCTCGCGGTGCCGATGCCCGCGTCGAGGATGACCGGCACGCCCGCCTGCTCGACGATCATCTCGATGTTGTGCGGGTTGGCGATGCCGAGGCCGGTGCCGATCGGCGAACCCAGCGGCATCACCGCCGCGCAGCCCGTGTCCTCCAGCCGCCGCGCCAGCACCGGGTCGTCGTTCGTGTACGGCAGCACCACGAACCCGTCGTCCACCAGTTGTTCTGCAGCGCGGATCAACTCGACGGCATCGGGCAGCAGCGTGCGCTCGTCGGCGATGACCTCGAGCTTGACCCAGTCGGTCCGCAGCGCCTCGCGAGCCAACTGCGCGGTCATCACGGCTTCGGCGGCCCCGCGGCATCCGGCGGTGTTGGGCAGCGGTGTGATGTTCAGCCGGTTGAGCAGGCCGAGCACTCCGGTGCCGCCGGCGGCGTCCACCCGGCGCATCGCGACCGTCGTCAACTCGGTGCCCGACGCGACGAGCGCCTCCTCCAGCACGGCGAGGTTGGCCGCACCGCCGGTGCCGAGGATCAGCCGCGAGCCGAACTCCCGGCCCGCAATAGTCAATTTCTGCTCAGCCACCCTGCACCGCCGTCACCACTTCCAGCCGCGCACCGTCGGTCAACGTGGTCTGCCAGTTCGACCTCGGCAGCACCGTCCAATCCACCGCGACCGCAATACCCTTCTCCGGGAAGCCGAGTCGCTCGAGCAGGCCCGCGACGGTGGTTTGGTCGTCCACCTCGACGGCCTCGTCGTTGACGATCACTTTCATCGAACCTCCAACAGTTCGGCGTCCGCAAGCGGAACGCCGTTGAGTTCAGCCGCGATCGCCTCCGCGGTCCACGGCGCAAGCAGGAAGCCGGACCGTCCGTGGCCCGCCGCCACCAGGGTGCGGTAGTCGAGGCGGCCGACGATGGGCAGGTTATCGGGTGTCATCGGGCGCAGGCCCGCCGCGCATTCGGCCAGCTCGTACTCACCGAGCGCAGGCATGACCGCGCAGGCATCGTCGAGCAGTTCGCGCACACCGGTCACCGCGGGTGCGGTGTCACGACCGTGCTCGTACTGGGTGGCGCCGACCACCACGCCCTCCTGCCGCGGCACCAGATAGACCTGGCGTCCGTGGATCCTGGCACGAATCACCCTTCGCGGCACCGGCATACAACCCCTGCGCCACCGCAGCCGCAGCACTTCACCCTTGACCGGGCGGATCGGCAGACCGGGCCACAGCGAAGGCGCGTCGATCCCGTTGGCGATCACCCGCACGTCGGCGTCCAGCGTCGCGAGGTCGCTCACCGCGGGCGCCCACCCGACACCGAGCCGTTCGCAGTGCGCGGCGAGCGCATGGATGACTGCCCTGTTGTCCACGGCCAGTTCCGTCCCGGCCAGGAAGCCGTGCCGGATCCCCTGCGCGAGAAGCGGTTCGACATCGCGGGCGGTGGACGTGACGTTCACCGGATACCCCTGCGCCGCCAGCCACTCGCCGACCGTCTTGAGATCGGCGACATCGGCACGGTCGACGGCAACCACAAGCGATTCGCGCGCCGTGATGACACTGTCCGGCAGACCGGTCATGAAATCGCCGTGCCACAGCGCCAGCGAGGCCAGCCCGAGGCGCAGCAGCGGCTCCTCGCGCGGCCAGCCCTCACTGTGCGGTGCCAGCATGCCGCCCGCCACCCACGACGCGCCCGGCTCGTCGCCGCGGTGCACGCAGACGGACCAGCCGTCGAGCGCGGCGCGGCGCGCTACCGACAGGCCGATGACGCCGCCGCCGACGACTGCCAGTGTTCCCTTGGACATTTCCCTCCCTTCGCCGGCATGACCCGGATCAGGTACGACGGTAAGGGCGGTTCGACAGTGCCCACTCTCAGTCCACGATCCCTGGACTCCCGTGTTGACGCCCCACATTACTCTCGCGGATGTGCACCATCCCCGAGATGAACTGGCTCGGCCGGCTTCGGCGTCCCTGTATCTGTGCACCGACGCCCGGCGCGAGCGCGGCGATCTGGCCGCATTCGCCGAGGCGGCGCTGGCCGGCGGGGTGGACATCATCCAGCTGCGCGACAAGGGCTCACCCGGTGAGCAGCGACTCGGACCGCTTGAGGCCCGCGACGAGCTGGCCGCGCTCGAGGTGCTCGCCGACGCCGCGCGCAGGCACAACGCCTTGCTCGCCGTCAACGACCGGGCCGACATCGCCCGTGCGGCGAACGCCGATGTGCTGCATCTCGGGCAGGACGACCTGCCGCTGGCGATCGCCCGTGACATCGTCGGGCCGCGGCCGCTGATCGGCCGCTCCACCCACGACCGCGACCAGGCCGCCGCCGCGGTGGCCGAACCGGTGGACTACTTCTGCGTCGGGCCGTGCTGGCCGACGCCGACGAAGCCGGGTCGCGCCGCGCCCGGGCTGCCGCTGGTGCGGACGGTCGCCGAGTCGGGCACGGTCAAGCCCTGGTTCGCAATCGGCGGCATCGATGAACAGCGACTGCCGGAGGTGCTCGACGCGGGCGCGCGCCGCGTCGTCGTGGTCCGGGCGATCACCGCGGCAGAGGATCCGCAGGCGGCGGCCGCCCGGCTCAAGAAGCTGCTCACGAACTCCCGTTGACCAGCAGCGGAATCGACGCGGCGACGGCGCGCAGCTTCGCCCAACTGGCGGCGAAGCCGGGATGCAGCGGCAGTGCGGCGACGTCGTCCTCGGCCACCCAGCGCAGTTCGGCGCTTTCGCGATTGGGCACCGTCTGGAGTTGTTCGGGCGCGTCGGCGATCACCGTCGTGTAGGTCCAGTGGGGTCCGCTCGGCCCAGAGATTTCAGCGGTGACGACGGTCGTGCGCACGACCAGCCGGTCGGCTGTCAGGCCGGCTTCCTCGTTGGCCTCGCGAACCGCGGCCTCTTCGACGGTCTCGTGGCTGTCGCGCGCCCCGCCGGGCAGTCCCCAGGTGCCGCCCTGATGGCTCCACGGCGCGCGATGTTGCAGCAGGACCGCGGCCGAGCCGTCGTCGCGTGGCGCGCGAAGAAGAAGTCCCGCCGCGCCGTGCCTGCCCCAGTAAGCCGCGCCGGTTTCCGACACCACCCAGCCGTCGCCATCGCCGCGCACTCGATCAGCTTAGGGAACACTCGACTGACCGGTGGACACCGAATGCCCACACGTCACAGGATTAACTCTTAGAATTCTTTTATAGAGTCCGAGAACGTCGGAAAAGTAAGCGGAGAGCACAGAGGATAGATGAGGTCCGCGCACCGGTGACTGTGGAGTTGGCGCACCCGTCGACCGAGCCACTTGCGTCGCGGTCGCCGACTGCCCCCGCGCATCCGCGGTGGTGGTTCCTCTGGACAACTCCCGGCCGAATCCTGACCATCGGCGTCGTGTTGTCCGCTCTCGTGATCGCAAGCGCGTTCGCCACCTCGACCACCGTCAACGGCCGCCAGCAGGCGCTGACCACGGTCCTCGAACACACCGAGCCGCTGGCGTTCGCTGCCGGCCAGCTGTACACCAAACTGTCGGTCGCCGACGCAGCCGCGGCGACGGCCTTCATCGCGGGCGCCGAACCGCGCGATGTCCGGCAACGCTACGAGCAGGCGATCACCGACGCCGCAGTCGCCGTCACCAGGGCGTCCAGCGGGCTAACCGACGAGCCCCTGATCCGGCTGCTGGGCCGGATCAACGCCAATCTCGCGGTGTACACCGGATTGGTCGAGACGGCGCGGACCAACAACCGTGCCGGCAATCCGGTCGGTTCGTCGTACCTGTCGGAGGCGTCGTCGTTGATGCAGCAGACGATCCTGCCCGACGCGCAACGGCTCTACGAGGAGACCTCGGCGCGGGTTGACAAGGAGACGACGGCGTCCACCCGCATCCCGGCGCCGGTCATCCTGGTGGTGCTGGCGACGCTGTTGTTCGGCGCGTTCGCGAACCGCTGGCTGGCCCGGCGCACCCGCCGCCGCGTCAACATCGGGTTCATCG
>NZ_JAVHWR010000097.1:0-40598 GCF_032159565.1 Mycobacterium sp. | reverse complement strand
AACTCGATGCCGAGGTCGTCGCAGATGGCCGTGTGCATGCCGGCTCCTAAGCAGTGGGCGAACTGAAACGTGTTCTAGTTTAGTACCCACCGGCGCCGCGACCACCACGGGGTCGCCTAACCGTCGTTCTTTGCCTCGTCCCTCTGTGCTCCGTCGTCCGCTGCCTCGTCGTCCTCTGCCTCGTCGTCCCGAGCCTGGTCGTTCCCCGCCTCGTCGTTCTGTCCCTCGTCGTTGGCTGCCTCGTCGTGCGCCTTGACGATCCTCTCGTTTCTTGCCTTGTCCTCCTCCACCCTCTTGCCAAGTGACTTGTCGTCATCTGAGCCGCCGCGGTCCGAGTCGTCGCCGTCCGACTTGCCGCCCTCTGACTCCGATTCCTCCCCAAACTTCGGGTTCCCATCGTCATCGAGCCACTCGTTGACGGCCGTCCCCGCCACGGTGCCACCGCTGCCCGGCATGATCACCGTGGCACGTTCCTCCACGTACTCCTTCCGCATTTCCTTGGCCTTCTCTTTGTGCTCGTCTTTGACCTCGGGCTTCTCGGTCAGCGGCCGATCCTCCTGCTGCTGACTGTCCTTGTCTTCCGTCTGTTGGTCTTCGTTTGCCACGGCGTCCCCTCGGTCTAAAGGTCTCTAGCGGTTTCGTGCTTCTAGGACTGCCCGAAAGTGTGATTTACGAAACAGTCCGGGTTCTCGGCACGACTAGGGAGCCGGCCGCCACCAGCAGGCCAACCACGGCCAGCGGAATGGCCCAGGACCGCCTGCTCGACACGGCGTGGTTGCACTCGGCGACGTAGTCGGTGTGCGGAACGATCTGGTTGAGAATCGGCACGTCTGCAACGGTCTGGCCGTTGGCGGCCTCGGCCTGAGACGAATCCGCGGCCACGGCATTGCCGCAGCCGATCGACTTGCCGTTTCCGGTGATCGATACCGGAACCAACAAGGCGATCACACCGGCGACCAGGAGTGCCGCACCAACCAGCAGGATCAAGCGTCGTGCATTCATAGTTAGGCTCCTCGTTTCTGCGGCCGGAAGACAAGCCCGGGTGGTGAACTCGGCGTTCCCGAGCCCGGTCAGGGATTGCCCGCCGACGTGATCACCAAACAGCAACCAGCCGGAGCACCAGAAACGTGGCCATGCACGCGAAGCACACGAGGTGATCCCGATAAAGCGACCGCGCGAGCCGTGACTGTTCGGCCGCCCCGTCGCCTCGACCGCCGAGCCGAACCGCGTTCGGCACCGTTCTGATCCCGGCGAGCAGGATGGGCGCCGCGGCGAGCACAGCCGAAGCGGCGGCGAGCCAGGCGGGGTCGTGTCCGCGCACGGCGCGAAAGGCCAACGCTGCGAGAAGAACGACCATCACCGCGGCGATCAGGCGGCTCATCGGACGCGACGTCGTCGTCGCGCGCCGGTAGTAGGCCGAGATCGACGCGAGCACCGGGTCGGGCAACTGCGCATTCCGGGCGCCGCGGGCCTGGGTGTCGAAGATCAGGTCCATCCACAACACCGCGAGCAGGAAGCCGCTACAGGCGAGAAGAAGGTCTTCTGAAACGCTCATCGCACGGCGACGCGCAGCACCGGCCAGCCGTTGGCCGCCGCCGCCGCAGCGAGGCCCGAGCGCGGGTTCACCGGTCGGGGATGGCCGACCACCGACATCAGCGGCACGTCTTCGTCACCGTCGGCGTAGAAATAACTGCGTTGCATGTCCACGCCATGGTCTTCGCAGAAGCGCTGTGCCGCATCGACTTTCCTGGCCCCCCAGATGATCGGCCTCTCGACGTCGCCGGTCAGCACGCCGTTGCCGTCGACTTCGAAGTGATTGCAGAGCAGCCGGGTGATTCCCAGTGCGCGGGCCACGGGTTCGGCATGGATGGTCAGCGCCGACGAGCACAGCGCGACAGTATGGCCGCGCTCTCGGTGGGCCGCCACGACCTCACACATGTGCGGGTACACCCGCGACGCGATGCGCCGGACGAAGAGCGTCTCGCCCAGCTCGTCTAGTTCGCGCAGCGACTCGCCCTTCAGATACCCCGCGGCCCGCACGATGAGCCGCTCGAACTGCATGCGGCCGAGCCGGTACCGGATCGAGGCTTCCAGGACCCCGAGAACCTCGCCGATCCGCGCTTGCCTGCGCCGGATCCGATCGCCGGCGTGGGCCGTCGCCGTGAATCCGGAAACCAAGGTGCCGTCCAAGTCGAAGAACGCGCCTACCTCGGGGCCCGGCAAGCTTGCGGCGATCTCGGCGACCCGCCCCGACGGCTCCGCGATCATGTCCCGAGACTACGGTTCTTGATCACAGTCAGCCGGATTGCGTCATCAACCGTAGTGTCGACTCAAACCGAAAGGAGAGTGCCATATCGCCCCGGCGTCGCAAGACACTCTCCGTCGTAATCATCGTCCTGTTACTCCTGGTCTGCACCGGTTCGCTGCCGACCTTCGCGCGCCCTCAGCAGCCGCCCGAGCGGGTCGAACTCGCTGACGGCTGGCAGCTCTCGTCGGCCACCGGAATGAGCAGCGATGGCGCGACGGTGTCGCGTCCCGACTACCAGACGCCGGGTTGGCACAACATCCGCCGCATGCCCGCGACCGTCCTGCAGGCGTTGCAGGACGACGGCACCTACCCCGACCTGTACTACGGCAAGAACCTGCTCGACGAGGTTCCGCAGGACCTCTACAAGCAGGACTGGTGGTACCGTACGACGTTCACGGCGCCGGCGGGTCACACCACCTATCTGCTCGAGTTGCCCGGTATCAACTACCGCGCCGAGGTCTGGCTCAACGGCCGCCTGGTCGCCGACAACAAACAGATCGTCGGCATGTTCAGCGCACATGAGCTCGACGTTGCGCGCTGGATCCGGCCAGGCTTGCCCAACACCCTCGCCATCAAGGTCACACCCGAGCGGGCGCTGCAGGACATCAACGGCGTCGAGCTCGCAGACAGTTGGTGGGACTGGATCAACTGGAACTATCTGGGATACCAGGGTCCGGGTAAGAATCCCGACCGCGGCAATTCGTTTGTCTCCGACCGCAATGCGGGCATCTGGAAGCCGGTGTATCTCAAGTTCGCAGGCGACGTGGCGCTCGGTCCCGCCGCGGTCACGACCGAGTTGCCTTTGCCGCGAACGGATTCCGCGCAGCTGACCATCAACACCTCCGTCCACAACTACTCGACTCAACAGGTCCGGGGAGTGCTCAAGGCAACGATCAGCCGCCCGGGCAAACCGAGCATCGACGTCGAGCAGCCGGTGACCCTGCTTCCGGGCGAGCAGCGCGAAGTAACGTTCGGCGCCAATGACTTCGGCGGCCTGACGGTGGCCGATCCCGACTTGTGGTGGCCCTACACCCTCGGGCAGCCCAACCTCTACGACCTACGGCTGGAGTTCAACCAGTTCGGACAGGTGTCCGATACATCGAATCTCCGGTTCGGGATCCGCACCGTCACCCAACACCGCGACGACGA
Source organism: Mycobacterium sp. (assembly GCF_032159565.1). GTDB lineage: Bacteria > Actinomycetota > Actinomycetes > Mycobacteriales > Mycobacteriaceae > Mycobacterium. Next base: position 37,141 of record NZ_JAVHWR010000097.1, on the reverse strand, counting down.
CGGCGACTTCCCCGATCTGGGCAAGGGCGGCAACTTCTATCTGACGGTCAACGGACGCGACTTCCTGGTCCGCGGTGCGGCCTACACACCCGACCTTCTGTTCGCCTACGACCCGGATCGTGAGGACGCGATCCTGCGGTACGTCAAGGACCTCGGCCTCAACATGGTGCGGCTGGAAGGCAAGTTCCCGGGAGAGCACATCGTCGAGGAGGCGGACGAACTCGGGATCCCGCTGATGTTCGGGTGGATGTGCTGCAACCAGTGGGAGAAGTGGTCGCAGTGGGACGACGAAGACCGGCAGGTGGCCCAGGACAGCCTGCGGTCACAGATCCTGATGCTGCGCTCCCATCCGTCGGCGTTCATCTGGGCGAACGGCAGCGACGGCAAGCCGCCGCCCGACGTACTCGCGAAATACCATGCCATCCTTGATGATTCGCATTGGCAGAATGCCACCGTCGACACTGTCTCCTCCCTGGCAAGGGATGCGACGGGTGAGCGCGACTGGGACGGCATCAACATGGCGGGGCCGTACAGCTGGCGACCACCGGGCTATTGGTTCAGCGGGCGCTACGGCGCCACCAGGGGGTCCACCGCCGAACAGGGCGACAACGAGCACATTCCGCCGTTCGAGAGCCTGAAGAAATTCATCCCGCCCGACAAGCTGTGGCCGATCAACGACACCTGGTACTTCCACGCAGGCTCCAATCCGAAGAACGCCACATTGCAGAGCATCAAGCGCGCGGTCGACCGGCGCTACGGCCCGTCCGACGATGCCGAGGAGTTCAGCCGCAAAGCCCAACTGGCACACTACGAGTCGACGCGGGCCCAGTTCGAGGCGTTCGCCGCCAACGGGTGGGCGAGCCACAAGATGACCATCTACTGGATGCTGAACAACCACTGGCCATCGTTCTTCGGCAACATCTTCGACTACTACCTGCGCCCTGGCGGCGCCTACTACGGCGCCAAGAAGGGCCTCCAGCCGCTGTCGGTGGTGTTCGACTCCTACGCAACGGGCGATCACACGAAGGCGAACGTCACCCTGGTCAACCAGACGCCAAACGACCGGTCAGACCTGCGGGTGCGCGTCCGCGTGTACGACCTGCAGGGCAAGATGCGCGAGGACCGGATGACCGACGACCTGAACGTCGCCTCGGGCGGAAGCGTCGAGGCGATGACGTTGCCCAGGGTGGCCCGCGACTCCGGCGTCTTTTTCGTACGCTGCGAAGTGGTCGACGGCGACGGAAGCGTTCTTGCCGAAAACGTGTACTGGCAGTCGCAGCAGCGAGACGATCTTGGTGATCCGGCGAACGACTGGGCGTTCGAACTGAGGCAGGTGAGTTGGGCGGACATGACCGCGCTGAACTGGATGCCGAAGGTCCCGTTGCAGGTGAGCGCGAAGCGATCCGATGCGGCGGGGGAGAACGGTGTCACCATCCGCCTGCAGAACCCCACTTCGCGGGTGGCCTTCTTCGAGCGGGCCGAAATCCTCGGCACGCGCGACGGAGACGAGATCCTGCCCATCGAGTACAGCGACAACTACGTGACGGTGTTTCCCGGCGAGACCGTCGAGGTGCACGGTGTCGTGCCCACCGACCGCACGGTCGCCAACTGGGTACGGGTCGGCGGATACAACTCGCCACCAGTGGTGGTGCCGATCGAATAGAGGTGAGGTGCCGTGCACGAGGTTGACCAGAACACCGAACAGATGGTGCGCAGCGTCTTGGCCTACGCGGAGAACCGGTTGCGGATGGACCCCGTGCCGCTGGACAAGGGAGTGCTGCCCGCCGAAGACTTGTACGAGCGGCTCGACGGCCTGATCCGCGACGCACCGCGCCAACCCGACGAGGTGCTCGGCGTGTACACCTCGGTGATCGCACCGAGCGTCATCTCGGCGGACAGCCCGCGCTTCCTCGGCTTCATCCCGGCGGCACCGACGAAGGCCAGCCTGCTGTTCGACATGCTGGTGTCGTGCGCGTCGATCCAGGGCATCTCGTGGCTCGAGGCGTCCGGCGCCATCGCCGCCGAGAACAGCGTGCTGCGGGTGATCGCTCACGAGGCCGGCCTCCCCCAAACCTGCGGCGGCTGCTTCGTGTCAGGCGGGTCCGCGGGCAATCTGTCCGCGCTGGCGGCCGCTCGCGAGACCGCCAAGCGGCACGGCGCCACCGGCCGTTTACGGGTGGTGGTCGGCTCCGATGCGCACTCGTCGATCACCAATACCCTGCGGCTGCTGGAGATGGACGCTCTGGTGGTCGAGACACCGGATCACCGGCTCACCGCCCAAACCGTCCGCGACGCGGTGCCGCCCGACGCGGCCGGCATCGCGGCGGTGGTGTGTACGTCTGGCACCACCAACGCAGGCATCATCGACGACCTGGCAGGGGTGGGCGCCCTGGCACGACAGCGGGACTGGTGGTTCCACGTCGACGGCGCGTACGGAGGCTCCGGGGTCTTCGCTCGCTCGCTGCGACCGAAGTACGCCGGGCTGGAACAGGCCGACTCGTTCATCCTCGACCCGCACAAGTGGCTCTTCACCCCCTTCGACTGTTGCGCGTTGCTGTACCGGGAACCAGAACTCGCTCGCGCGACGCACACTCAGGACGCGTCGTATCTCGACGTCATCCACAGCGGGGAGGGCGAGTGGAACCCGTCCGATTACGCCTACCATCTGACCCGCCGCGCGCGTGGCCTGCCGTTGTGGTTCTCCCTCGCGGTGCACGGCATCGAGGCCTACCGCGCCGCCATCGAGGTCGCCGTCACCCTGGCGCACGAGACAGCCGAACTGATCAAGGCCGCACCGCAGCTGGAGTTGATTAGGGAGCCCGACCTCGGCGTGGTCTTGTTCCGCAGGCTCGGCTGGAAACCCGAGGACTACGACGCGTGGGCGCAGCGGCTGCATGAGGACCAGGTCGCGTTCATCCCGCCGACGAAGTGGGAGGGAGAAACCGTCGGCCGGTTCGCGTTCCTGCACCCGCACACTCACCTGGAGCTGGTTCGCGAGGTGCTGGCCAGAACGGAGTGAGCGACTAACCAAGCGCGGCGGCGATACGCCGCCACTCCTCGCGCGGATACTCGTTCGGGTTGGCAGTGAGCACCTGCACGCAGACGTGGTCGGCGCCAGCGGACAGATGCTCGTTCACCCGGGCGATCACGGCGCCTTCGTCGCCCCACGCGATGATCGCATCGAGCAACCTGTCGCTGACCGACGCGACGTCATCGGAGGAGAAGCCGAGGCGCAGCAAGCTGTTCCTGTAGTTGGGCATCGCCAAATAGTTCTTGACCCAACGGGTTCCGATGGCACGGGCCTCGGCGGCGTCGGCTGTCAGGATGACCGTCTGTTCGGGCAGCAGCAGGGGGCCCTCACCCAGCACCTCGCGCGCCTGACGCGTGTGCTCCGGCGTGACGAGGTACGGGTGGGCGCCACGGGACCGGTCCGCCGCAAGTCTCAGCATCTTCGGCCCCAGCGCCGCCAGCACCCTGGCTTCGACCGGTACGGGTGGCGCGGCGCTGTCGAGCGCGTCGAGGAACGACGCGGTCGCGGCCAGCGGCTTGCGATACCGTCCGGGCTCGGTCGAGTCGATGAGTGGCGCGTGGCTGACTCCGATGCCCATCAGGAACCGCTCGCCGTGAGCGGCGGTCAGTGACGCGTAGGACGCCGCCACGTCGACGGGGTCGTTCATCCAGAGGTTGAGGATTCCCGTCGCGATCACGATGTCGTTCGTCGCCGAAAGCAGGTGCTCCACCGACGCCAGCACCGGTGTCCGGCCGCCGACGTCGGGTATCCAGAGCGCCGAGTAACCTAACTCTTCCAATTCCGCTGCGGCATCGGCGGATTGCGCTTTGTCGCCGTATCTCAGCTGATGACTCCAGATGCCAACGCCCGAAAGATCCATGTTTGTCTCCTGTTCCGCCTATCCGAACTATCCGACGGCCGCGAAGTTGACGGTTGCCGTCGCACCGAGTTCGCCGTCGTCACCGCGGTAGATGTCGACCTGGATGACGACGGACCGCTTGCCGGTACGCAGAATCCGGGCGACCGCTCGCGCCGGACCGTTGCGCTCCTTGATCGGCCGCAGATAGCGGATGAAGAGATCCGTGGTGGCGACGGCGTGGCCGAACGGCGTGCTGCGGGCGGCCAGCTGTCCGGCCGTCACATCGGCCATCGTGGCGATCAGCCCGCCTTGCAGGCCACCGGCGGTGTTCGTCACCCGCTCGTCGACGGGCATCTCCATGACGACGGTGCCGTCGGTCGACGGCACCTCCCGCAGCCCGATCTGGTCGAACAGCTCCCGCAGGGATTTCGGCGCCGTCACGGGGAATGACCTTACGGCAGGCGGGTACTCGCGCCTGATGACCCTGGCTGACCGGCTTGAGTCGCAGTTGCCGTGCGTGCTGCCCGGGCACCAACTGTTTCGTTGTCTCGGTGTGGACGAGGCGGCGTGGCAACGGTTCTCTTCGCACTGGGACGACCTGAAGCCCGACAGCTATGCGGCCGAGTGCGGCACGACGCGGCTTCGGCGATACGGCCACTTCATCTTCACGCCTGCCGATCGCCGCTTCCGGCTTATGCCGCACGACACGTTCGCCCAACCCGAAGATTCCAACCCGCTCTACCTCGACCGAGATCGCGACTTCGAACCGCTCACCGCGAGCTTCATCGACGACGCGTTGCTGCGCGGCGTGCTGAGGCTGCTGGGTGACGTGGCGACCGCTCTCGACGACGTCGCCGACTGGAGCGCCAAGGTGACGCCGTTCCGAGTCCTCGCATCCGCCGGCCACGTAGGCGACCCGACTCCAGAAGGGCTGCATCGCGACGGCGTCACCCTCGTCACCTCCCTGCTGATCGGAAGGGACAACGCGGTGGGAGGCGAGAGCAGCGTCGACGATTTCGCCGGCAATCGACTGCTGGCCACCGTGCTCAGCGAACCGGGCACCATGCTGCTGGGAGACGACCGAAACACATTGCACTGCGTGACGCCGATCCGGCCCCTGGACCCGGCCCGCCCCGCACGTCGGGACGTCCTCGTCATCACTTTCGCTTCGCACCAGCGCTCGGATCGTCGCGCACCCCGATGAGCTTGTTGCCATCGTGACTGTGTGCCCGCCTCGGTCGCCGGGTACCCGGCCCGCGATGCAGACCTTCCTGCCGTGCCCTGGATTCGCGGACTCCGCGCGGGTGCTCGACAAGCGGCGTCTCGGCAAGCAGCGCGTCGAGACGATCCAAGTGCTGCGTGCGCTCACCGTTGCGGGGTACGGATGGCGGCATCATCCCGCCGCCGCGATGTGGGCGGGCTACGAGGAGGCGCTCGTTCGATACGGGCTCGAGCTGTGCGCCGTCTGGTGCGAAAGCGGTCACGCAGACACCTGCGCCGCGACCCTCGTCGAGGATCTGGCGCAAACAGTCGGGCAGCGGTCGATACGCAGCCAGGCCGAACTCGCGGCCGCCGGTGAGCTCCCACCCTGGCTCGGTGACCCCGCGTTTCACCTCAGCCACCAGTCGGCATTGGTGCAGAAGGACCCGGAGTACTACCGCCGGTTCTTTCCCGACGTACCCGACGATCTGCCGTACCAGTGGCCGGAATCGGATCGGGCCCGTCGCATACCGGTTTGATCTCGCTTCTACCCGCAGTGCGGCTCGTATGCTCGGGGCATGAGTGAGCCTGGCGTAGCGCTACCGCCTGGACCGCGACTGCCCGCCCCGGTCCAAGCCGCACTGATGGCCCGCTACTGGCCGCGATTCATCTCCGCGTGCAGGCGCCGGTACGGCAGCGTGTTCACGATGCGGGTCGCCACCATGGGAACGCTGGTGTATCTGGACGACCCGGCCGAGATCAAGAAGGTGTTCGCCGGCAGTCCCAGCGTCTATCACGCGGGTGAGGCGAACTCCATGCTGGCCGGCCTCCTCGGCGACAACTCGGTGTTGGTGATCGACGACGACGTGCACCGGGAGCGCAGGCGGCAGATGCTGCCTGCATTCCACCGTGATGCGGTCGCGCGCCAAACCGCCGTGATGGCCGAGATCGCGGCGGCCAACATCGCGACGTGGCCCGTCGGCACGGAGTTTCCGGTCGCCCCGAAAATGTCGGAGATCACGCTCGAGGTGATCCTGCGGACCGTCATCGGCGCCTCCGATCCGGCTCGGCTCGCGGCGCTGCGGACAGCGATGCCCGAAATGCTCAACGTGAGCCTGTGGTCGTCGCTGGCGATGGCGAGTTCGAAACTGCAGCGGCTGGGGCTGGGCCGGTCGTTGCGTCGCAAGGCCCAGGAGGCCAACCGCCTGCTGTACGCCGAGATCGCCGACCGCCGTGCCGATCCCGACCTCGCGACGCGCACCGACGCGCTGGCGATGCTGGTACGCGCATCCGATGGTGACGGCGCCACCATGACGGACGATGAACTGCGCGATCAGCTCATCACCCTGCTCGTCGCCGGGCACGACACGACGGCGACCGGACTGTCCTGGGCCTTGGAGCGGCTGACAAGACATCCCTCGATCCTGGAGAAGGCGGTGCGGGCCGCCGAGGCGGGCGATGCCGCAGGCGACGAGTTCCTCGACGCGGTCGCGAAGGAGACACTGCGCATCCGACCGGTCGTCTTCGACGTGGGCCGCGTGCTCAAGGAACCGGTCGAGCTGGCGGGCTACCGGCTGCCTGCGGGCGTCATCGTCGCACCCGGAATCGGGCTGGTGCACAGCAGTTCCAAGCAGTACCCGCAGCCCGACCGGTTCGACCCCGACCGAATGGTCGGCGCCACACCGGGTCCCACGACGTGGCTGCCGTTCGGCGGAGGCAACCGCCGATGCCTCGGGGCCACCTTCGCGACCGTCGAGTTGCGGGTCGTGCTCCGCGAGGTGCTGCGCCGGGTCGAGCTGTGCACCACAACGGCCGCAGGCGAACGGCAGAAGGTCAAACACGTCATCCTGATACCGCACCGCGGTGGGCGCATTCGCGTCCGGTCGCGCAGGAACGTTGCGGCCTCGGCTCCCGCTGCCGCCGACACGTCGTCGTGTATGCATAGTTCGTGAGCGCACGTGCCGGCATCGTTGTCACGGGAACAGAGGTACTGACCGGACGGGTCCAGGATCGCAACGGCCCGTGGATCGCCGACCGGCTCCTGGAACTCGGCGTCGAGCTGGCGCACATCACGATCTGCGGTGACCGGCCGGGTGACATCGCCGCAGCGCTGCGCTTCCTCGCCGACGAGGGGGTGGACCTGATCGTCACCAGTGGCGGACTGGGCCCGACCGCCGACGACATGACGGTCGCGGTGGTATCCGAGTTCTGCGGGCGCGAACTGGTACTCGACGACCAACTCGAAGAGACGATCGCGACGATCCTCAAGCGGCTGCGAGCGCGATACACCGACGTCGACTTCGACGCGGTGCGCGCGGCCAACCGAAAGCAGGCCATGGTGCCCGCCGGTGCCACGATCCTCGATCCCGTCGGCACCGCACCCGGAGTGGTCGTCCCGGGCAAGCCGACGGTTCTTGTGCTGCCCGGCCCGCCGCGCGAGCTGCAGCCGATGTGGCACACCGCGGTGAAAACCGCTGCGCTGCAGGAGGCGATCGCGGGCCGGACGGAATACCGGCAGGACATGGTGCGGATGTTCGGGCTGCCCGAGTCGGGCCTTGCCGAGACGCTGCGCGAGGCGCAGGGGCGCATCGACGGGTTCGATAGGCTCGAGATCACCACCTGCCTGCGACGGGGCGAGCTCGAGATCGTGACGCGCTACGAGCCGGATGCCGCGCCGGTCTATCTCGAGTTGGTGGACGCATTGCGAAAACACCATGCCCGCGAGATCTTTTCAGAAGACGGTGCCCTCGTCGACGATCAGGTGGCGGCTCTGCTGGCGGGCCGCCGCATCGCGACGGCGGAGTCCTGCACGGCGGGGCTCGTCGCGGCGCGGCTCACCGACATACCCGGGTCGTCGGCATACGTCGCGGGCGGGGTGGTGTCGTACAGCAACGAGGCGAAGTCGAACCTGCTCGACGTGGACCCGGTGCTCATCGAGACGCACGGGGCGGTGTCCGAACCGGTGGCCGAAGCGATGGCCCTTGGTGCGTTGCACCGCTTCGGCGCCGACACCGCGGTCGCCACCACCGGCATAGCCGGGCCCGGCGGCGGCACCGAGGACAAACCGGTCGGGACGGTGTGCTTCTCGGTGATGCTCGCCGACGGCCCGAAGCTGACGAGGACGCTTCTGCTGCCGGGTAACCGCTCCGATGTCCGAGAGCGCTCGACGACCGTTGCGATGCACCTGCTCCGTCGCGCCCTTCTTGGCGCGAAAAACCCTGCGCTTCTTGAGGACTGACGTCAGCCGTCTTCGGTCACGGTGAAGCCGGCCAGCCAGTCCTCGTGCATCTCGTCGTCGATCGAGACCCGCCACTGGTAACGCTGACCGGCGGTGAGCTTGAGCGGGGGGATGGTGGCGGTGAAGGGAATCGTGACCGGGGTGCCCTCGGGGTGTACGGGTTTGTGCTTGGCCTTGATGACCCCGTGTTCGGTGTGCGCCACCCGGACACCGTCGCTGTCGACCAGCTCGGCGCGGATCGGGAACGACTTGTTGAGCTCGGCCCATTCGACTTCGACGAAGATCACCAGCGCATGTTGCGGAACGGGTGTCGAGGAGGCCGTCCAGCCAAGTCCGAGCGCGTGAAGGGTGCCCGCCTGGTCCAGGGCGGCGCTCTGGGCGAGCAGCACGATGGCTCTCATGTGTCAATCGGCGCCGTCGCTGTCCCACAACTCGAGCATCGAGCGCAGGATCTCTTCGGCGCGTCCGAGCCCGCCGAGATGGCTCTCACCCGGCATGGGCAACAGCTCGGCGTCGGGCAGCCTTGACACCACATGCTGTCCGTGCGCGAAAGGAACGATGTGGTCGGCGTCGCCGTGCCACCAACGCACGTGCACCTTGACCTCGTCCAGCCGGAATCCCCAGTCACGCGCAAAGGCGACGATGTCGTAGAACGGCGCCGCCATCTGCCGACGGCTGCCGTTGAGCAGATCGTCGAGGAACATGGCCTTGATCTCCGGTCGGGCCAGAAGCGCACGGTCGGCCGGCGGCGACACCAGTCCGTACAGATCCGCCATAGGCCCCGCCACCGGGCGGATGAACCGGATCAGCGTGGTGGCCAGCACGCCGATCGGCACCTTCGCCACCTGCAGGAGTGGCGCGACGCGCGTTCCGAGGTTGCCCATCACGCCGCCCCCGATGGCGTCTGGTCCGGTCGGAGGGGCGACCCCTCCGACGACGCCGGCCGCCACCACACGCTCGGGCATGGCCGCGGCACATGCCAGCGTGTAGGGGCCACCACCGGAAAGGCCGACGACGGCCATCTTGTCGATTCCCAGCGTGTCGGCGATGGTCCGCAGGTCGTCGGTGAACTCGAAGACGTTCTCATATTGGTGGGGCGTGGACGAACCGATGCCCGGCCGGTCGACACCGATGAGGCGGATGTCCGCCTCTTCGGCGAAGGCCCGCGCCTCGGTGGGGATCTGCCTGCGCGCGCCGGGGGTGCCGTGCAACCAGAAGATGGCCCGGCCCTGCGGTGCGCCGAACTCGGCGAAGCCGATCTGGCGATCTTCGCCGACGGCGACGTTTCCTTCGAGCTTCGGGCGATCGATTGCGACAACCATGCCGAAAGTTTCGCATGCCGCTCTCGAGTCCCTGTCCGGCTTCCCGACATCGTGGCGCATCATTGCGTTGTGGCCGGTGACGAGCTCGACGAACTTTATGGCGTCAGGCCCGAGGAGTTCACGGCCCGTCGCAGCGAGCTCGCCGCCGCGGCCAAGAAGCGGGGTGACGCTGCTGCGGCGAAGCGGATCTCCGCGGCCCGCAAGCCGACCACCGCGGCATGGGTCGTCAACCAGCTCGTGCATGCCAATGAAGACGTCAAGCGTTCGCTCACCGACCTGGGGGAGCGGCTTCGCGCGGCGCACGCCGCGATGGATGGTGCAGCCATCCGCGAGCTGTCCTCCGAGCAACGGTCACTGGTCGACGAACTCGCCCGCGCCGCGTTCGAAGGGGTCGATGTGACGAATCCGTCGGCAACGCTTCGTGAGGATGTCACCGGAACGCTGCAGGCGGCCGTCGCGGACCCCGATGTGGCCGGCCGGCTCGGTCACCTTGCCAAGGCCGAACAATGGTCCGGCTTCGGTGATTTCGGTTCAGCGACAGCGGTCTTCACGACAGCACGCCGCGATAAGAGCGGGTCGGACACCAAGCAGACAAGCCAAGAGCCTCCTCGCGAGCAGCGGCGCGATGACGAACGCGCGTCGGCGCGCCGGGTGGAGGAAGCAAGGACGGCGTTGGCCGTGGCCGAGCGGGCCAAAGACGACGCCGCCAACGAATTGTCGGACCGGCAAACGGATCTGGCGGTCGCCCGGTTACGTCGTGACGAGATGCGGCAGCGCCTCGAAGAGGCTGAGCGCAACCTCGACGCGGCCGACAAGGCTTACAGCGAGGCCAAGCAGGCCGGCCGTGACGCCGCCGAACTGGTCAAGAAGGCAAAGGCACGGCTCAATCAGTCCGAGCGCACGCGATAGGTCAGCGGACGGCGGCCCGCGCCTCGGCGAGGTTGTCCGCGCCCAGCACCAGCCGGGTGTTGGTCGCGAGGTACACCAGGGTGAGGTTCACCCGGGCGGTGCCGAGTTCGCAGGCGACTTCGCCGAGTGCGCCGGGCCTGTCTTCGACTTCCAAAACCAGTACCTCCTGCTCGGCGGCGATCCTGATGCCCGCATCGTGCAACGCCTCGAACGCCGCCGTCGCATCGTCGATCAGGATGTGCACCTCGGCCTGTCCACCGCCGCTGGCCACGGCGCACAGACCGGCGATGTTGGCGCCCGCCTTGCCGAGCACGTCGCCGAGGCGGGCAAGCTCCCCGGGTTGATCGTCCAGATAGAGCGTCAGGTCGGTTGCCATGACCGGCTCCTTTCGTCGGACTACCGACGATCATCCTCCGACGGCGACGACATAACCGACTCCTCCCGAAATCAGGGTGCAACGCACACCGCGGGGGTGGCGACGGCGAGCGCGATCATCACAGCCGTCGGCGCCGACGCGAATGCGTCTCGGCGCCGTGATCAACGCCGCGAGATCCGGACCGGACATCGCCTGCTCGGTGCGCGGGCTCGCCGGCTGGCCCATGCCCGGAGGTAGCCGGTTCGCCGGCTATGGTCGCGTTTCTACTGATCTGTAATACTGCGACGATGCGACGCGCATTGCTGATCATCGCCGCTGTGCTGGCGGTGTTCGTCAGTGGATGCGGATCCAAGATCAATCCGGATGGCGCCGCCAAATCGGTCGTCGATGTCGTCTCGCGTCAGACGAAGTTCAAGCCGAAGGACGTCAGCTGCCCATCTGGCGTGAACGCGGTGGTCGGAGCCGAATTCGACTGCAAATTCACCGGACCCGAGGGCACGGAGTACACCGCGCACATGAAGGTGACGAAGGTCGAGGGCGACAACGTTGAGTTCTACGTCCAATCAAAGCCCAGCTGATCCAATCGATTACCGAAGCACCTCGATTGCCGCGGACGCTAGTGCCGCCTAGGCGACAATCGGCGGGGGCTCCGGCGCACCCGGCGGGGGCGGCGGCAGTTCCGCACCAGGAGGAGGCGGCGGTGGGAGCTCGGCGCCGGGGGGCGGCGGCAGTAGATCGGCACCGGGAGGAGGAGGCGGCAACGGCGCTCCCGCCGGCGGAGGCAGCGGAGCCTCCATCCCCACGGGAACGATGACGCCCTCCGGCGGGAGCGGAGCATTCGGCGGAGGCGGCATCACGCCCGGAGGCAGCGCATCCTCGGGCGCAGGCGCATCCGGCGCCATCTCGAGGTACATGTGCCTGGAGAACTGCTTCTGGTCGGCGCCTCCGCCACCGACCCGCACGCCGCCGCCCTCACCGGAGGAGACCGGCGTTCCATCTGGCAGGGTCGCGGCGGTGTGGCCGCGGTTCCATCCGACGTTGAGGGCGCCGGGCTTGGAACCGTACTGGAAGCCGCGGGCCTTGAGAGCGCCTTCGATATTGCCGGTGTTGAACCGGTCGCCGTAGATCGGACGACCGGACGCGGCGTTGGTCACGAAGGAAACGAGACCCGAGCAGTCTGTGCCGGCAGCCGAATCTCCTCCGGAGATGTAGGGCGTGCCGGACAGCTGCTGGACGACGGTCAACAGCGATGCGGTAGCAACAGCAAACATGGCGTCGGACAGTAACAGAGATGCAATTACCCCTCAAATTCTGTGATGCCCTTCACTATATGGCTGCGCAGTGGGCTGTTTCACTCTGTGCGCCAAATGAACAGTGCTGCCACACAATGTTATTCAGGGTCAGTTGCTAAGGTGTGCAACGTCATTCCGGTCACTCGGAATATCGTGTTCCGTTGTGCGCTAATCGGATTCGATGAGACCCATTGTCGATGAGCCGATTCGGCGACCGTTCCAGTGTTGCCCACGTTCCTCCGGCATCATTCTGGTACCGGGCATGCAGATCTAGCAAATAAATCGCTCTGACCACCGGCGCGCAGCCGTTTGGCTGCATATTGGCGAAACGTAACCTCTCGGCTGCGTATTGTGCCAAAATTGCGGGATGGACGACGTGTTGCGGGCGCTGGCCGATCCGAGCCGGCGTCACCTTCTCGACAGCCTCAACGAGCGAAACGGTCAGACCCTTCGCGAGCTGTGCGCGAGCCTTTCCTTGGCGCGCCAGTCGGTGAGCAAGCACCTGGCGGTGCTCGAGGCGGCCCGGCTGGTGGCCACCGAGCGGCGGGGTAGGGAGAAGTTGCACTTCCTCAACGCCGAGCCGATCAAAGCGATCGCCGGTCACCTACTCGAAACCTACGAGCACGCGCCCTCTCGGCCGCGATACCGGTGGGCGAGCTGGCACGAGCTTCTGGATCAGCCGTAGGCCAGTAATAGAGGTATGCGCTGCTCGGCACTCGTGAGCGAGCCGTGGTGACCGATCAGTGACGACTCCATCGGCTCAACGGTGCGCCGGACCATCGTCGCCGACCCGCGGGCGGCCGCGACGATGTCGCCGATACGCATCCGGACTTCGTCGCGCACCGATCCGCCGAACCAGCCCGCCGCGATCGCTTCGTTACGCGATGCCACCCACGCACTGTCGGCGAGCGTCTCCCGCCACGCTGCGAGCACCGAATCGGCCGCACCGTGGTCGACATAGACGTGCCGCGCCCGCGGCTCTCCACCGACGGCGTGCACGCCATCGAGCAGCGCGGCCCGACTGTCGATGTCCACGGCGTCATCGTCGTCGACCGTCACCATGCCGTGGTCGGCGACTATCGCGAGCAGCGCGCCGGACGGGAGACCCTCGACGACGGATTCCACCAGCCGGTCGACCTCCCGCAACTGCATCCGCCACGCGGCCGAACCGGGACCGTAGAGATGCCCGAGCAGATCCACCTCGCCGTGGTAGCCGTAGCAGAACCCGCCGTCAGCGACAGCGGCACGGACGCCCTCGGCGAGATCTCCGAGCGCCCGCACCCCGACGTAGCGGCCTCCGCGCAGAACCGCGCGGGTCAGGCCCGAACCGGTGAACTCCGCTCCGGAGACGACGCTCACCGCGACGCCCGCCGAGACGGCCCGTTCGAAGGTCGTCGCCATCGGCTGCACCTGCTCGGGCGGCACGGTGTCCCGCAGATCGTCGCCCCGCGGGTGCGGGCGCCAGCGCAGAGGGTTGATCAACCCGACTCCTGGCAGTCGGAACGACAGCCCGACCAGTCCGTGCTCGCCGGAACGGCAGCCGGTGCCGATCGCGGCCAGTCCGGCCACGGTCGTCGACGGGAAACCCGCCTGCAGGGTCCGGCCGCGCAGCGCCGCCATCACCGGGGCGTCGTCGGCGTAGGCGTCCAGCAGCTCCGCACCCAGCCCGTCGATCAACAGCACGCACGCACCGCGCACCTCGGCGGCCAGGTCGATCCGGCCGTCGAATTCGGCCACACCCATCGCCGCCAGCACGGATGGCACCACGTCGGCAAGGTGAGGCGTGTGCGGGTCCGGCTGCGGCAGGTCCACATCGCGAGCCTGCCATATTCTTTGCGCTATGCCGCTGCGGATGAGGACGGTCGCGGGCATCGGGCTCACGTTGCTGCTCGGTGCCTGCACCTGGTCGCAGGCCGCGCCCGCCGCACAACTGACGAACGGGCCTGTGCCCGACGACGGGGCGTTCTCGATCGGCCCCGCCGCCACGGACTCGATCGGCGGATACCTTCCCGACGGTCAGACCCTGTCGCCGTTCGATGCGGCCAATCCGGTGATCGCATGGCTCGACCCGTCGTTGCTCGCGGCGGTGCAGAACGCAGCACGCAGCGCCAAGGACGACGGGGTAGACGTGCGGATCGCGTCGGGCTGGCGGACGAAGGGTTTTCAGCAGCGGCTGTTCGATGACGGTGTGCGAACGTATGGAAGCGTCGAGGCCGCACAGCAGTTCGTCGCCTCGCCCGATACCTCACAGCACGTCCTCGGCAAGGCCGTCGACGTGGGTCCGGTTGAAGCCGATACCTGGATGATTCGCAACGGTTCTCGGTTCGGCCTGTGCCAGATCTATGCGAACGAGATATGGCACTTCGAGTTGGCGGCCGACAAGGATGGTGCCTGCCCGCCGTTGAGGCCGAACGCGGCCGGCTGATTCGTCTCAGCCCGAGACGGCCGCGATCCGGGCCGCCACATCCGCTGCGATTTCCAGTGTCCCGGGATCCGCTGCGGCGTGGTAGCGGTCTGCAGCCCGGTCATAGCGGGCGCCCGCGATAGAACCGTGGTCGGCGTCGAGCTCGACGAGGTCGACGGGCCAGCCGTGTCGTTCGAGATCAGTCGCGAACCGCCGGCTGGCCGAGGCCGGCACGACGTCATCGGCGATTCCGTGCAGCAGCGTGAACGGCGACCGATGGCCGCCGCTGTTCGCCAGGCCGGCGGCCGGCTCGCGACCGGAGATCGGGTCGGCTGTCATGAACGCGCCGGCCAGACAGACGGTGTGTCGCAGGCGGACATCGTGGTGGGACGCGTGAACGGTGAGCCCCGCAGCGGCGAGCCCGCCCATCGACCAGCCCACGAGGGTGAGGCTGTCGTCCCGGCCACCGCGCTGCTGCGCGAAGTGGACCGACTGCAGGAGGTCCCCGCGGCCCGAGTCGTCGGCGTGCGAGTCCCAATCGGGCGCCACCACCGACAGCCCGTGGTCTGCGACGCGCTCCGCGAGCGGCCTGACGGCGGTGCGGGCATCGCTTTGCATTCCGTGCCAGATCAGTACCGTCGGTCGGGTCGGTTCACCGAAAACGTCGGCCAGCCGGCCGGGTGCGTACTCGACGGTGTCCATGCCTCGAGGTTACGTAGCCGAGGGGTCCGTGATGCCGCTACAACCACGGCATGGAGACGGCGCCCGACGCATCCAGGGCGCTTGTACCAGCGCCTGTACCATCTCCCCATGCCGGGAGAGGACAGCCTCTCTAGTCGTTTCGACTATCTATTCGAGCCCCTCGAGGTCGAGGAGCCGGTCGACGATGCCGGTTCTCATGGGACCTCTGCCGGTGACGGCATACCGGGACCCAGCACGGCATCGGTGAGGACGGCTTTCGCGGCTTTCGTCCTCGGCACGCTCGGGGTGGCGGCGGTAATCGCCGTCCTGCTCCTGCAAAAGCCGGCCGAGCCCCCCGAGCCGGTCGGTGTCCCGCTTGCACCGGCGCCCTTGTCGACGATGATCGCCGACATGCCCAGCCTGGCGGCTCCCGTTTTACCGCCCACGACAGCGGATGTGCCGATCGAGGCGCCACCTAACATCGACTCGATGCCTGCACAGCTGTCCGCGCAACAGCCGACCACCGCGAGCCGGGCGCCGCAGACGCGGACCGCGAAGACGCCTGCGACCAGGGCGCCGATCAGCGTCGCACCCGAAACCCGCGCGCCGTTCCCCAATCAGGCCCCGCCGCACGGCGGGGACGGAGGCGGCGGCCTGCTCGGAGGCGGCGGCCTGCTATGACGCACGCGCGCACGTCATACGAGCGGCTCCGCACCGCGCACGTGGACGCCGTACAGGGATCGCTCGACGATCACATCGGCCGCCTTGACTGGTCGCGCAAACAGATCGAACACCATCAGACCGAGCGGCTGCGCTCGTTGCTGGCTTACGCCAGAGAACGGTCGCCGTTTCATGCTCGACGGCTGAGTGGCATCGATCCGTCCGCGGTCACGGCGGCCGGACTGGCAGGCGTGCCGATGATGACGAAGGCCCAGGCCCAGCACGAATGGGACGACATCGTCACCGTTCCCGGCCTTTCGCGCGAGCACGCCGAACAGATCCTTGTTTCCCAGCAATGGTTTTCCTACACCCCGAGCGATCAACAGATCTTCAGCTCCGGCGGGTCCAGCGGCGTGCGCGGCGTCTATGTGTGGGACTGGCATTTCTTCGTGTCGATCGCCTGTGTGGCGTGGCGCCTGCAGGCTCGGGAAGAGCGGCGTGCGCCCCATACGCGTGCGCGTCTCGCCGTTCTGGCGGCGGGCATGCCGCCGCATGCCAGCACTCCGTTGTTCGATGTGCCGACGGCGCCGGGGATGGAAACCGTCGTGATACCGGCGGGTGCTCCCATCGACGAAACCATCGCGGCGGTCGCTGCGGTCGAACCGACTCATCTCGTCGGATACGCCACCGTCGTCGGGCAACTCGCCCGCGCGTCCCTGGCAGGCCGTCTCGACATCCGCCCGGTGCGGGTGAGCACGAACTCCGAGCCGCTCCTCGACGAGGACAGGAAGGCGATCCGCGAGGCCTGGGATGCGCCGGTGCACAACCTGTGGGGATCGACGGAGATCGGCGTGCAGGCGGTGGGTTGTGCACGCGGAGAGGGACTTCACGTGTGCGAGGACGAGGTCGTGCTCGAACGCGTCGACGAGAGCGGTGCACCCGTCGGCCCGGACGAGCCGGCCGCCAGAACGCTGGCCACCGGGCTTGCCAATCGCACCTTTCCGTTCATTCGTTATGACCTTGGAGACCAAGTCGATTGGTTGCCCGGCCAATGCAGTTGCGGAAGCGCATTCGGCCGGGTGGCCGACATCGGCGGCCGACGCGACGATGACTTCACCTACGACACCGCCACGATCCCGGCGAGTGTGTTCCGCCACGTGCTCGGCACGGATCCCCGCATCACCGAGTACCAGGTGCATCAGACCGCTCGCGGCGCCGATGTCCTCACCGTCGGGAATCCCGATCCGGAGGCGCTGGCGTCCGCGTTGACCGCCGCGCTGAGCCGGCACGGGCTGGCGGACCCCATGGTCGCCGTCCGCGTGGTCGAGAGGCTGCAACGCCACGAGTCGACCGGAAAGCTGAAGCGCTTCGTCCCGCTCGGCTAGACATCCCACCAGACCGGACGATCGTCGCATCGAAACGTTTCCGCGTGTTCACCCAGCTAGCGTGAAATCCTCGCAGAGAACCGGCAGAAGGGAAGTCATGCCCGAGGAATTGCAGGGGCAAGCGAAGCTGTTCGACGCGCTGAGCACCAAGGGCACGGCGTTCACTCACGAGGAGCGCCGCAGGTACGGGCTGCTCGGTCTGCTGCCTACTGCGGAGAAAACGCTCGACCAGCAGGTCGAACACTGCTGGAACGAGTTCTCCACGCGGCGAGACGATCTCGACAAGCACATCTATCTGCGCGCGCTGCAAGACCGAAACGAAACGCTCTTCTACCGGGTCCTGCGTGAGCACATCTCCGAGACGATGCCCATCGTCTACACCCCGACGGTCGGGGTGGCCTGCCAACGTTTCAGCGAGATCTATCGGCGGCCGCGCGGACTTTTCGTGTCGTATCCGGATCGCGACCGCCTCGCCGAGGTGATCGACAACCGTCCGCACCGCGATCCGGACGTGATCGTGGTGACCGACGGCCAACGCATCCTCGGCCTCGGCGATCAGGGTATCGGCGGAATGGGCATCCCGATCGGCAAGCTTTCGCTCTACGTCCTCATCGGCGGAATCGATCCGGCCCGCACCCTGCCGATCGTCCTCGACGTGGGTACCGACAACGTCGAACTGCTCGAGGACCCCCAATACCTCGGCTGGCGTCACCGGCGGATCAGCGACGACGAGTACTACGCCTTCATCGACGGCTTCGTAACTGCGGTGCACGAGCAGCTACCCGACGTGCTGCTGCAATGGGAGGACTTCGCCACCGCGCACGCGGAACCGATCCTCGCGCGCTACCGAGACAAACTGCTCACGTTCAACGACGACATCCAGGGCACCGCGGCGGTGACGGTCGGGGCGCTGCACGGCGCGTCCAAAGTCGCAGGCCACCCGCTGTCGCAGCAGCAGGTCGTGATGTTGGGTGCCGGCTCGGCCGGTATCGGCGTGCTCGGAATGGTGCAGCGCGAAATGGTGGCGCAGGGTTTGTCGGAAGCCGAGGCAGCGGAACGGATCTGGGTTGTCGACGTCGTCGGCCTGCTCACCGACGAAAGGACCGACCTGTCGCCGGCACAGCGGAGGTTCGCCCAGCCGGCGGGCCGCGTCGCGGGTTGGGGCCTCTCGAGGCCGGCCCAGCTCGCCGACGTCGTGCACAACGTCGATGTCGGGATCATGATGGGATTGTCCACCGCGGCAGGCGCCTTCACCGAGAGCATCGTGCGCGAGTTGGCGGGAAAGACAGAGCGCCCCATCATCTTTCCGCTGTCCAACCCCACCAGCCACGCCGAAGCGCACCCGGCCGAGTTGGATCAATGGACCGACGGACGCGCCCTTATCGCCACCGGTTCGCCGTTCGCGCCACTGCAGCGCGACGGGGTGGCACGGCCGATCGCCCAGTGCAACAACGTCTACATCTTCCCTGCGATGGGACTGGCCGTCACCGCGGCCCAGGCCACCCGGGTCACCGACGACATGATGCGGGTTGCGGCCGCCACGCTCGGAGGTGCGTCGCCAGCCTTGTCGGATCCTGCTGCGCCGCTGCTGCCCGCGTGGTCGGACGTTCCCGACATCGCTCAAGACATCGCCCATGCCGTCGGTCGCCAGGCCATCGCGGAGGGAGTCGCACCCGCACGCAGCGATGAGCAACTGGCGGACCGCATCAGGCAGGTCCATTGGACGCCTGAGTATCCGGCCTGAGGCGATCGTCTACCGCGGCCGGCTGTACCGTTGCACGAACCGCCTCAAGATCGTCGGCGGGTACTCGATATGCCGTTGCCTGGCCGCTGTTTTCAGCGATTCGGCGGCCTCCGGCGCGAAGTAGCCGTAGGTCTTGTAGACATCGATCCTGGTGAGGATGCCCGGTAGGTCCAGTTCGGGGTGGAACTGCGTGGCGTAGGTATTGGTGCCGACACGGAAGGCCTGGACGGGGCAGTCGGGTGAGGACGCAAGGCACACCGCAGCGGAGGGAAGCGCGCTGGCCGCCTCCTTGTGACCGCCGAACGCGTCGAACACGTCGGGCAGCTCGGCGAACAATGGCTCCTCCCGGCCGGCCGGGGTCAGCGTGACGGTGACGGCGGCCACCGGTTCCGGGTAGCTGCGATCCACGGTGGCGCCGATAACCGAACCGAGCATGCCCACGCCGTAACAGCACCCGAGAAACGGGAAGTCCGCCGCCACGATGCGATCGATGAGAGACAACAGCTCGGCCTCGACGCGCCGCTGGGTCGAGCTCTTCGAATCGGGCGGATCGCTCGCATTGTAGGGTCCGCCGCCCAAGATGATGCCCGACCAGTCGTCGAGGTCGACAGCCCCCAAAGACCTGTGCGTCAGGCGGATTCGCTGCATCCCGTTCTGGTCGAGCCCGCCGAAGCGCATCATCGCCTGATATTCGTCGTCTGCCGCCGCGTCCTCTCCGCGGATCGAGAGGAACAGGAACGGGGCGTGTTCGGCGTCTGTCGGCATTCTGGTCTCGTCGAGACCTGTCAGCAGAAACCGAAACAGCCGCGGCGCCTGCCGCCGCCGCTGTCCTTGGGTGCGTCGCCGGGAGTGTTGGAGTCACTTCCGGGGACCGGCTTCGGCACCGGCGCGACGCTCATCGGGGCCCTGGTGACGTCGACCCTTGGCTTCTGCGCGGGAGTTGGTTCGCTGTAGCGCGGCGAATACTGCTGTTGCGGTGCGGAATAGGTGGGCTGGGCCGCAGGCGGCGGTGGTGGAGGGGGAGGGGGAGGGGGCGGCGCGGGAGCCGGGGGCGGCGTGTGAGCACTCACCGCCGCGGGCGGCGCCTTGCTCGACACGGGCGGTGCGCTCGTCGGCGATTCGGTCCTCGACTGCTCGACCGTGGTGGCCGAGCTGCGGAAGACGAGCCAACCGCCACACACCACGGCGCCGATGACGGCCGCGACGAGTAAGGCGGCCGCCGGCCTGCTCCGGTACCAGTGCCGCTCCCGGTAGTCAGACACGGCGAAGTCGAGGTTGGGCTGGACGTAGGTGGTCGCGGCGAGTGGGTGCGCGCGCAGGGGCTGCTGAACCAACGCCGGAGGCGGCGGCGGGTCACTTTCGACCCACCCGTAATCATCGGTCGGATCGGGCAGGAGCTCGGCGACGCCGGTTACCTGAATCGGCTCGGTCACCGGGTCATCGACGTAGGCCGGCGCGGCGGGCCCGGCCGGTTCCGACCGGCTGTAGTGGAAGTCTTGGTCGGCTGCGCCGCCCGCCCGGCCGGGTGTCGCGTTGCCCAGGGACGTCACTAGCGCCATGTCGGCGGCGCGCCGGAGGGCACGCCGTTCCATCAGCCGATTCACACGCCCCATACAGACAAGCCTAATGGGGCGGCAACCATGCCGCGCACGCCTGATATGAAATGGCGTCCAGCCGTCGAGTCAGTCCTCTTTGCGGATCAAACGCATCAGAGCGGCGCGATCGGGTGCGAGCAGTTCCTCGATGCGCGGCTGGTTCACATCGGCGACGATGACCTCGCCGACGTCCTTGTTGACGTCGCGGAAGATGCCGTGCGACTTCATCTTCTCGGTTTGATAGATGTTGTCTTCAGTCGGCTTGATGTAGTACACCGCGTCGGCCTTGAACCGATGGATCAGCCACAGGTGGATCAAAGTCATCAGGCGCTTTTGGCGCAGCTGCTCTCCGAACGTGTTCTGGTCGCGCACCGTGAGGATGCTTCGGCCGTTCCTGTCCTTGATGGGATCGACGAGCACATTGGCCAGCTTCTCGTCGCCACCTTCGCCGCCGTGGATGCCGAGCTCGAGCACTTCGCCACCTGGGCGCAACGGACGGAAATCGACGCGCAGCTTCTCGCCGAGGTCGTAGTGCTCGCTCCACAGTGCCAGCCATTCCTCCAGCAGCTTCTTCGGCACCTCGGTCTGCACGAGATGCTGATGCTGAGTCGAGCCCTCGCCCATGGACTTGGTGGTGGCCGTGCGGCCGGAGGATGCCGCCAGCGCGGCGTCGCTGCGCGGCCCGCCTACCAGGGTTTGCGGCGTGCGGTAGGGCGACTCCACCAGGCGCATCTTGCGCTGCAGGCGCGCCAGCGACAGCATCCCGTCCTGCTTGAGCGCGCCGGCGAACTCTTCTGCGGCGACGCCGTCGATCTGGTGTCCGCCATAGGTCATGAAGTTGAAGACGAAGCCCATCTTGCCGATTTCCTCTGGGAACCGGCGCATCTCGTCGTCGCTCATCCCGGTGGTGTCCCAGTTGAACGACGGGGAGAGGTTGTAGGCGAGCATCTTGTCGGGATACACGGCGTGCACGGCGTCGGCGAACTGTTTGGCGTCGGAGAGATCCGCAGTCTTCGTCTCCATCCACAGGATGTCCGCGAACGGCGCTGCGGCAAGCGATTTGGCGATCGCGTACGGGATACCGCCGCGCAGCTGGTAGTAGCCCTCCGGGGTCTTCACCCGCTCGCAGTCCCAGCCGGCGTCGGCGCCTAGCTCCTTCGCCTTCTCACGTGCCTCATAAAGCGACGCCCTCTCCGCGAACGTTCGCCATTCCGCGGCGCTCATGTCGAGCGATTCGCCCTCGCGCTCACGGAACTCGAGAAGATCGGCGACCGCCTCGCCGTAGGTCTCGAGGCCCGCATCATTCTGCCAAGCTTCGACGAAGCGTGACTCGACCTTGTCGAACAGGGCGTCGACGGCTTCGTCGCCGTCCTGCCGCCAGGTCGACACCGCTTCCGCGACGAGAGCCAGGATGCCTTGCCGGTCAAGCCAACTGGTCGCCGCTGCGTACTCACCCTCGGGCAGCGCATACAGCAGATGACCGTTGAGGTGCGTCAGCCCCGACTCGTAGAAGCTGCGCACCAGCGCCAGGAAACAGGACCTGTAAGACGGGATTCTGAGGTTGGTCGCGCCCAGCAGGAACGGCTGGTCGCGTTCGTCGGCGCGGCTGTCGATAAGGTTGGCCGCCTCCGCGTCGGTGCGCGCGACGATGATGCCCGGCACCCCCATGATGTCCAGCTGGAAGCGGGCGGTGTTGAGGCGCTTGATCTGTTCGTCCGAAGGAACCAGTACCTTGCCGCCCTGATGTCCACACTTCTTGGTGCCGGGCCGTTGGTCCTCGATGTGGAAACCGGGCACGCCCGCCTCGACGAAGCGGCGAATCAGATTGCGCACGTGCGGATCTCCGCCGTGGCCGGTGTCTGCGTCGGCGATGATGAACGGGCGGTAGTCGACGGCAGGCGTTGCGGCGCGCTGGTCGTCGGTCATGCGCAGCCGCAGGTACTGCTGGTTGCGGTCGGCGGTGAGCAGCGCGCGCACCAACCCGGCGGCCTCGTCCGGTACCTGGCTCAGCGGATAGCTGGCGAGGTCGGGACCGGGGTCCTCGCTGGTGGACCCCTTTGCGGAGGTCGCCCAGCCACCGAGGTAGATCCCCTCGATGCCCATCCGCTTCATCGTCACCGCCTGACCCGGCGAGTACGGCCCGAAGGTGGTGATGCTCTTGCGCTGGGCGAACAGTTCGCGCAGGCGGTCGTAGAAGGCTGCCGCCGCCAGGCGCGCGACCGGGTAGTCGGTGGGGATCGTCCCGCGCTGCTCTACGACCTGGCGGGCCGAATAGAGGCGGGTGATCCCGTCGAACCGGGGGCTGTCGAAATACCGCTGCACGGCGGCGACATCCTGCTCGAACGGGGTCTGGGGCGCTGCATCAGCTTCGACGATGGCCATAGCCCAACACTACGGCGCACGTTTGGACGATAGTGCGGATTTCACACTGCCTGAGTTCGCTACGGCGTGAACTGCTGACCGCCGTCGATGTCGTAGGTAGCGCCAGTGAGGGCGGTATTGACCATGAGATGTACGGCGAGCGCCGCCACGTCTTCTGCCGTCACCACGCGACGAATCGGCAGGGTGGTCCGCAACTCGTTACGTCGATCCTCGAGCGCGTCACCGAGCAGGTTGGCCGACAGCGGGGTGTCGACGAAACCCGCGGCTATCAGGTTGACGCGGGTCGGGGCCAGTTCGAGCGCCAGGGCCGCGGTGAACGGCGGCAGCGCCGCGGTCGCCGCTGAGACGATGCCGACCCGGTGGTCGACGCGCCTGCCGCCGGTACCGCCCATGAAGACCAGGCTGCCGTCGGGCCGCATGGAACCGGCAGCGGCACGGGCCACCTCGAGGTCGAGCACCACGTGATCGCTGAGCGCATCGCGCACCTGCTCTGCGGTCATGTCGAGGAGCGGGACGTAGCTGGGGCCACCGGCCGTCACCATCACATGATCGATCGGGGCGACCAGGTCTCTGAAGAACTTCTGCAAGGAGGCCGTGTCGGTGGCGTCGAACGCCGCGGTGCTCAGCGCATCCACTTCCGATGCGGCCTGTTGGAGCCGATCCGGGCTGCGGCCGGTGAGGATCACCTCGGCGCCCTCCAGCCTGGCGCGCCGAGCCGTCTCGAGCCCGATCCCGGCACTACCGCCGATGAGTACGACGGTTTGTCCGCGCAACGCTGTCACCATCGAAGTGTGGCGGCCCGACGCGGCCGCGACAACTGCGCGCTCACCGACGATGCTATTTCCGACCGCTGCGCAACCGGGCTTCCAGCGCGTGCGGATCTGCGACGGTGACGGTCAGCGCGGAGTGGTCACGGAACCCGATGACGCGCTTGACCTTGTCGCGGAAATGTACGCACAGGCCCGCCTGCGGATTCGTTCCGAACGTCAGCCCGTCGTCGGCGAACGACAGACGCGCGCCGAGCGCGGTCCACCAGCGGTAGGGACCGGCGACATGCGCGTCCGAGATGTTCTCCAGCGGGGTGTCCAACCGGAGCAGGCCGAAGGTCGCGACGAACCGGCCGTCGTCGGTGAGCGTGACGCCGTCCCGCCACGGCAGCGCACCGGCGCCGAGCCACATCGGCACGAACCGCCCGTCGAAGCGGTACGGAAAGAACTCGCTCACCGCCTCATGCAAGCACAACGGTCACCGTTGCGTCACGTTACGGCCACTCATTGGCGATGTGCCGTGCGGCGCATGGCCCCTGACCGCGCGGGGTTGTAGAAGTAGCTGTGGTGACATCCGTCCACCAACGGGTCACCCATTGTGGTCGCGGTGAAATGAAAGAAAGTGAACGCTCGACATGAAACGCATTTACGCCTTGGTGGTCGGTCTTGCCGTGTTGGTGGCGACGCCGGGTTTGGCGAACGCCGACATCACCCGTCCACTCAGCAGCCAGCAGGCCATCCAGTATGTGATCGCGCGCGGTCTCTCCCAGCGCGGTGTGCCGTTCTCGTTCGGTGGCGGCGATTCCAACGGCCCGACCCGCGGCAGTGGCCCGGCGGACAATGCCGTCGGCCTGGACCACCAGGGGCGCGTCGTCGGACTGGATCCGATGGCAAGCACCGTGGGTTTCGACGCCTCCGGCCTGATGCTGTACTCCTATGCCGGTGTCGGAATCAAGCTGCCGCGTTCGTCGGGGGCCCAGTACAACGCCGGCCGCAAGATTCTGCCGCAGCAGGCGGTCCCCGGCGATCTGATCTTCTACGGCCCGAACGGAAACCAGAGCGTGGCGATGTTCCTTGGCAACGGGCAGATGCTGGAGGCAGGCGACCCGGTCGTCACCGTCTCGCCCGTTCGGACCAGCAACATGGCGCCGTACCTGGTGCGGGTCATCGCGTGAGCTGACGTAAGGCCGACCCCAGGCGCCGTCCCGCGAGGGCTCAGCTAGGTACGGTTTCGGCTCGGAAATCTGTACGAACCCGAGCGCTCGGTCGCACCGGATTCCCATCGACGATATAAAACCGCGCGACTTCGGCGCGACGGCATCAGTAACGTCGCGCAGATGGCAGTGCTGACTCCTGCGCAACAGGACTTCCCACGGTGGTATCAGGACGTGCTGACCAAGGCGAAGCTCGCCGAGAGCGGCCCTGCCCGCGGGACCATGGTGATCCGGCCGAACGGCTACGCCATCTGGGAGCGGGTGGCCGATGAGGTCGACAGGCGGATCAAGGCCGCAGGGGCCGATAACGCGTACTTCCCGTTGCTGATGCCGATGAGTTTCTTCGAGCGCGAAGCCGAACATGTCGAGGGATTCAGTCCGGAGTTGGCTGTGGTGACGCACGGCGGAGGCAAGGAGCTGGCCGAACCGCTCGCCATTCGTCCGACGAGCGAGACGGTCGTCGGCGAATACATGGCCAAATGGGTCGACAGCTACCGTGATCTGCCGCTGCTTCTCAACCAGTGGGCCAATGTCGTGCGATGGGAGATGCGTCCGCGAATCTTTCTGCGCATCACCGAATTCCTGTGGCAGGAGGGCCACACCGCGCATGCGACGCAGTCCGACGCGCGGCGGTATGCGCGCCTAATCCTGCACGATGTCTACCAGGATTTCATGCGCAGCGTGCTCGCCATGCCCGTCGTCGTCGGCCGCAAGACCGCGAGCGAGCGCTTCGCGGGCGCCGCCAATACGATGACGTGCGAAGGCATCATGCGTGACGGCAAGGCGCTGCAGATGGGCACGTCACACGAACTGGGCCAGCGCTTCAGCCGTGCCTTCGACATCAGCTACCTGAATGCCGAAGGCGCAAGGGAGTTCTGCTGCTGGACGACGTCGTGGGGGTCGTCGACCCGCATGCTCGGTGGGCTGATCATGTGCCACGGCGACGACTTCGGGCTCGTCCTGCCGCCGGCACTGGCACCGATCCAGGCGATCGTGATGGTGGTGAAGGACATCGATGGCTCGGTCACCCGCGCGGCATCGAAAGTGCTCGAGGAGTTGGCACGGCGCGGCGTGCGGGCACGGCTCGACCACAACACCGATCAGGGTTTCGGCTGGCGCGCCACCGAATGGGACCTCCGGGGCGTGCCGATACGGGTGGAGATCGGCCCGCGAGACGTCGCCGACGGCTGCGCCCTCCTCTACCGGCGCGACACCCGCGACAAGGCCACGGTGGCACTGGATTCGGTTGTCGACGAAGTACATCGGCTGATCCGGCGCATACAGACCGACATGCTCAGCGCCGCAACGACGCGACGCGACGCCTTCATCGTCGAGTGCACCACCATCGAGCAGGTGGCCGACGTTGCGCAGACCGGCGTCGCCCGCGTGCCGTGGGTATCGGTCGGTGTCTCCGGTGAACAGCGCCTGGCCGCCGACGGCGTCACGGTGCGGTGCCTGCAGCGCGTTGACGGAGGACTTCCCGACACCGACGACGACACGGATGCGATCGCGTACATCGCGCGGGCTTACTGACTCACGGTCCGGACCGCTGCCAGATCCCCGTCACCGACAAGGGCGCGCAGCCCTTTTCGGTTCAACTTTCCGCTTGGCAGGACCGGTATCCGGTCGCTTGCCGCCAGTATCCAACGCGTCGGAACCTTGTAGGCTGACAACAGGTCACGCGCACGCGCGGCCACTGAGTCGAGGTCGATCTCGGCGACGGCAGGGACGACGACGGCGCACACCTCCTCGCCCCGAACAGGATCATCGATGCCGACGACCACGCACTGTGCCACCTCGGTGAACTGTTCGATCACCCCCTCGACTTCCAGAGGTGACACGTTCGCTCCTGCGGCTTTGATGAGTTCGGTGGTGCGGCCCACGTAAAACAGCCGCGGGTCGTCCTTTTTTCGGTAGACCCGGTCGCCGGTGTGGTACCAGCCGTCGTCGTCGAACGTCTCCGAACGCTCACGCTTGTTGTATCCCGACATCACCCCGACGCCCCGGATGAGCAACTCGCCCACGGTCCCGTCGGTGACCGGGTCGCCGTTGTCATCGACGATGCGCATCTGCGTGAAAGCGAACCCGCCCGCCGTCTCGGACATGGTGCGGTGCACCGGAAATCCGTCGGGCACGTCGGTCATCGCGATGTCCAACGGCCCATCGCGCAGCATCGGGGCGCTGGAAAGGTCACGGGTCGCGAACGACGGATCCTCGCGCAGTCGCTGGGTGAACGCCGGCCACCCTACGATTCCCGTCGCCCGCTCACGCTCGATCAGGTCCAGCGCGGTCGAAGCGTCGAGCCGGGGGAGCACCAACAGCGTGACGGGTTCGTGCAGCGCCCCGGTCGTGGCGAGCAGCCCGCCGACCCAGAAAAAGGGCATGGCGCAGAGGATGGTGGCCGATGGCCCCGAGCCGGTGACCGTTCGGATGGCGCCGGGCCATGTCGACGTCTGCCGGACCAAGGTGCCGTGGGTGTGCACGACGCCCTTCGGGTCCGCGGTGGATCCGGAGGTGTGCACCATGACGGCCAGATCGGCGGGACAGACCTCGTCCTCGACAGCGGCCAGAATGTCCTGCGGCACAAGCACATCGGCGTCATCACCAAATCGCGTCGCCCAGCGCCGGTCCGTATCGGCGGTCAGCACGATGCGACGCAGGTAGGGCACCGCAGACACGGAAAGTCGGCCGTTCGGCTGGCTCGTCAGCCCCGGCACGGCGGCTTCCAGTCGCTCGGGGACATCGATGCCGAGTACCCGGCCCGGCGCGACCAACATCCCGATGTCGGCCAGCCGCAGCACCTTGCCGAGTTCTGCGGGCGCGTACATCGTGCTGAGCGGCACGGCGAGCGCACCGATCCGCGACACCGCGAGCCACCAGACGACCCACTCGACACCGTTGGCGAAGAAGAGACCGACCCGGGTGCCCTTGCCGACGCCCTGGTTCAGCAGCCAGCGTGCGATATGCGCCGATCGTTTTCGGCACCCTCATAGGTCAGCCGGTCGGTGGGACTCACGATGTAGGTCTCGCCGCCGAACTCGCGCACGCTTCGCTGCAACAGTGCCGGCAGGGTCGGCATGGGTTCGGTCATCCGCCGATCCTCTCCGATCAGCGTGACCATGACCACAGCCACAGTTAGTGCAACCGAGCGTAACAGTAAATTATCCTATGGTTATGACGGTCGGCTCGCGGCTCACTCCCGCCGTTCCCCAGGGTCTGTGGCGAATCGAGGACGTCCTCGACGCAGAGGGAAATATCGCGCTGCCGCCCGACGTCACGCTGATCTCGCTGATCGAGCGCAACATCGCGAACGTCGGCGACACCGTGGCGTACCGCTACCTGGACTACACCCGTTCAGAGGGTGGGTTCGCCCACGAACTGACCTGGAACCGACTCGGCATCCGGATTCGGGCCATCGGCGCGCAGGTGCAACGGGCCGCGTCCCGAGGGGACCGGGTCGCGGTTCTCGCCCCGCAGGGTCTGGATTACGTCGCCGGGTTCTTCGCCGCCATCAAGGCGGGCACCGTTGCGGTACCACTGTTCGCGCCGGAGTTGCAGGGTCATGCCGAGCGCCTCGCAGTCGCACTTCACGACTCACGCCCCACCGTCGTCCTGACGACGTCCGCGGCATCGGCCGCCGTCGAGGCGGCGTTGGATGAGATCGGTCTCACGCCCAGACCGCACGTCATCACCATCGACGATGTTCCGGACTCGCTAGGCGACGGGTTGGTTCCCGTTCACCTCGACGCCGGCGACATCTCGCATCTGCAGTACACGTCGGGATCCACGCGGGATCCTGTCGGCGTCGAGATCACCCACCGGGCGGTGGGTACCAACTTGACGCAGATGATCCTGTCCATCGACCTCCTCGACCGAAATACCCACGGCTGCAGTTGGTTACCGCTCTACCATGACATGGGTCTTTCGATGATCGGCTTTCCCACCGTCTACGGCGGCCACTCGACGCTGATGTCACCGGCCGCGTTCGTTCGACGGCCCGAGCGTTGGATCCGGGCGTTGGCGGCCGGCTGCCGGCAGGGCCGCGTCGTCACCGCCGCGCCCAACTTCGCTTGCGAGTACGCCGCGCAGCGCGGCCTCCCCGCGGCGGGCGATGACATCGACCTGAGCAACGTCGTGCTGATCCTCGGTTCGGAACCGGTGAGCAGGAGGGCCATCGACGTCTTCAACGCAGCGTTCGGACCATACGGGCTGCCGACCACCGCGATCAAGCCGTCATACGGCATCGCCGAGGCGACCCTGTTCGTCTCCACCATCGCCCCCGCCGCCGCGCCTACCGTCGCCCACCTGGATCGCGGGATGTTGGAAAAGGGTGAGGCGGTGCGTGTCGCAGCGGACAGTCCCGACGCCGCAGAACATGTGTCCTGCGGACAGATAGCTCGCAGCCAATGGTGCGTCATCGTGGATCCCGAAGCCCGCACCGAGCTTTCCGACGGCCGCGTCGGCGAGATCTGGCTGCATGGCGACAATGTCGGCCGTGGCTACTGGGGGCGGCCCGAAGAAACACACCAGACGTTCGGTATCACTCTGCTGTCGGATACCACCGAGGGCAGCCACGCGTGCGGCGCCCCGGCCGATGCGACCTGGCTGCGAACCGGGGATCTGGGGTTCTACCTAGACGGCGAGCTCTACGTCACCGGCCGCATCGCGGATGTGATCACCGTCGGCGACCGCCTGCTCTACCCAGAGGACGTCGAGGCCACCGTCGCGGACGCGTCGCCGATCGTGCGCCGCGGCTATGCGGCCGCGTTCACCGTGCCGTCCGGCGCGGGCGAGCAACTGGTGATCGTCGCCGAACGCGCGTCGGGCACGCGGCGCGCCGACCCCGCACCGGCGGTCGACGCCATCCGCGCGGAGGTGTCACGACACCACGGGCTGTCCGTCGGCGACGTCAGGTTCGTTCCCGCAGGGGCGATCCCGCGCACCACGAGCGGCAAACTGGCCCGACGGGCTTGCCGTACCACATACCTAGGAGGCGAGTTCGGGAAGTAGCTCGACGGCGTCGCCGATCCGGATCGTGCGAAGTCTGCGGAAGACAGCCGTCCGCCCAACAGCGCGCGGCTAGGGTCAGCCGAATGACGTCGATGACCGAAGCGGCTGACCGAGTTGTCGGGTTGGCGCGCGGAATGCGGGACCTCGTGCGGGCGGAAGCCGCGGAATCCGAACGCAACCGAACCCTGACCCCGGCGGTCGTGAAGGAGATGTGGACATCCGGTCTGATGTCCGCGTTCAACCCACGTGCGGCGGGCGGTGTCGAACCGGCCTTTCGGGAGATGATCGAGACCTGGATCGAAATGGCTTGGCAGGACGGCTCATTCGGCTGGATCGGTATCGCGAACATGCCGTCGTCGTTCGCGGCCGCGGCGTATCTCCCCGACGACGGCTTCGCCGAAGTGTTCACCGCTCACGACAACCGCGTCACGATGGGAGGACAGTTCTTCCCGAACGGCCAGGGCAGGGTCGTCGATGGTGGCTACCGGCTGACCGGATCATGGAGCTTCGGTTCGGGCACCGGCCATTCCCAATACGTCGCCGCGGGCTTCTTTCCGATGGACGATTCAGAGATGCGCTGGATCAGCGAAGGTGTGCCCGATATGCAGGTCGCCGTCGTGCCGCGAGAGGAGATCTCGTTCAACGACGGCTGGTTCGTGCAGGGCCTCAAGGGAACCGGCTCCTACGACTACAGCGCCGACGATGTCTTCGTTCCCGCGCACCGCACCTTCGCCCTGTTCTCCCGCGAACCGTTGCGGGGAAGTTCACCGGCCACCCGCATGGGACTGATGCCCGTCACCGCCGCCGGTCACGCATCGTGGGCGCTCGGCGTTGCCAAGAGCATGCTCGACGATGTCCAGGAGTTGGCCGCCACGAAATACCGGATGAGCGATATGGCATCGCTGGCCAGTCGCCCCACCTTCCAGAAAGGCCTCGCGCAGCACGTCTCGGCGTGGCGGGCAGCCCGCCTCCTGGTACTGGACGCGTTCACCACCGCTGAATCCGGTGTCGCGACAGGCCAAGACCTGAGCCCGATGCTGCGCGCCGACATGCGGGCCGCCGCCGTCTATGCCACAGACGTGGCACGCGAATGCGCCGAATGGGCGCACCTCGTCGCGGGCACCAGCTCGATACGCGAGGGCAGCCGGCTCGAGCGGGCGTTCCGCGACATCTACACCGGCACCCAGCACGCCTTCATCAGCGAGAAGGTGGCGATCGACGCGGCGCAGATCTGGCTCGGCGTCATCGAGGACCAATTCGGCCTGTGAGCGGCGAGCGCCGATAGGGTTTATTCATGCGCGATCGCACCGCGGGCCTGTCCGTCGCCGCGCGGCATGCTCACGAATTCCTCAACGGTCTGGACGACCGCCCGGTGGCCGCCCGCGTCGACGCCGCGGGGGTGCGCGACGCGCTCGGCGGCCCGCTTCCTGAGCACGGGGAGGACGTCGACGCCGTCATCGGCGCGCTCGCCGCGGGCGCCGACCCCGGTCTGGTGGGCACCGCAGGCCCGCGCCACTTCGGCTTCGTCGTCGGCGGTGCGCTGCCCGCCGCACTGGCCGCGGACTGGCTGGTCTCGGCCTGGGACCAGAACGCCGCCTTCCACGCGCTGTCGCCCGCGGCTGCGGCCATCGAAGAGGTCACCTCCGCGTGGACACTCGACCTGTTCGGGCTGCCCGGCGATGCCTCTGTCGGCTTCGTCACCGGCGGGCAGGGCGCGAACACAACCTGTCTGGCCGCCGCCCGCCACGCGGTGCTCGCGGCGGCCGGCTGGAATGTCGAAGACGAGGGGCTCATCGGTGCGCCGCCGGTACGCATCCTGTGCGGTGAGGCGGCCCACGCGACGATCTACACCGCGCTGCGCCAGCTCGGACTCGGCGCCAACACGGCCATCGCCGTCGCCGCCGACGACCAGGGCCGGATGCGGCCGGACGCGCTGCGCGACGCGCTGGCAACATCGGCGGGCCCGGCAATCGTCTGTGCCCAGGCGGGCAACGTGGCCACCGGAGCCTTCGACGCCTTCGAGGCGATCGCCGATGCCTGCGCCGACCATGACGCCTGGTTACACGTCGACGGCGCGTTCGGGCTGTGGGCCGCCGCCGCGCCTGCGTTGCGGCACCTGACGAAGGGAGTCGAACGCGCCGACTCGTGGGCCGTCGACGCCCACAAGTGGCTGAACGTGCCCTACGACGGCGCGATGGCCATCGTCGCCGACTCAAACGCCCACGTCGCCGCGATGGGCCTTGCGGGTCCGTATCTCGTCGCCGATCCGGGGCAACGCGACGGCACGAACTATGCGCCCGAGAGTTCGCGGCGTGCGCGCGTGATACCGATCTATGCGGCCCTGAGGTCGCTGGGCCGGGCCGGGGTCGCCGAACTGATCGAACGCAATTGCGCTCAGGCGCGCCGAATGGCCGAACGGCTTGCGGAGATCCCCGGCGCGCGGATCGTCAACGACGTCGTGCTGAACCAGGTGCTGGTGGCCCTGCCGGGCGGCGATGACGCCAACAGGGCCGCGGTGGCCGCCGTTCAGCGCGACGGCGTCTGCTGGCTCGGCGGCACCACCTGGAACAACCGGTATCTGCTCCGGGTCTCGGTCTCGAACTGGGCGACGACCGACGTCGACATAGACCGGTCCGCCGACGCGATCGCCCGTGCCGCCGCTGCCGTGTAGGGCTGAGATTTCCGGCTAGCAGGAGGTCGGCTTTGGTGTCTGCAGTGACGACTTTGCGGGCGCTGAGCGCGATCGTTTAAGGCATGCGGCGATCGGGCGCCGTCCGCGTCGACCGGGAGCACACCATGACAAGCACAAAGGCAGCGAGGCTCACTTCTGTGGCGTTCGCACCTCTCGCAATTGCGGCCATCGCGCTTGTTGGCGCCGCGCCGGCCGTCGCGGCGACTCCGGCTGCACACCAGCAGATTGTCGCCACCGCCGCTGCGAGCGACGACTCACTATGGAACGACGGCGAGCCTGCCGGCGGCACGGGAATTGACCCAGGGCCCCAGACCGCCCCTGACATCCCAGGCATCCCCGACCAGGCCGGTGTGGATTCCTCGGACCTTGGATTGCGCGCCGGCGGCACCGGTATCGATCCGGGCCCGTCGGCGCCCGCGGACACCCCGTCCGGCCCCGGCCTGCAGGACGGCGGCGAACCCGCGGGCGCGGTCTAGAACAAAGGACCTCCGAGTTAAGTGCGAATCAGTTGTGGCTTCGGCGCCACTTCGCGGCGCTCGCGATCCCGCCAGTCGCTGTGGCCGAAACCGGTTTGGCGGGTAGGGGATCCACAATCCTGACGGCCCGCCCCCTTCCCAGCAGCCGAATGCCACCGTCTACGTCGACGTGGACTGCCCGGGCAACAACTTCGACTGATCGAGCTCACTCAATACGCATGAGCTTCAGCTCCGCCACGTGCGCAGGCAACGCGTCGACGTGATCCGCCAAAGCTTCTCGCCGTTCGGCGTCGCCCGTCACCGGCTCGCCGTCGCGCTCTAGGTCGATGGGCGTATCGCGGTCGCAGGCAAGTAGCGCATCGAGCAGGGCGTCACGATCACGAGTGCCGTCCAAGAGAGGGAGCAGGTGACGGTCGACCGGTGAAAGCAGGAGCGTCTCGTGCCAGAGATTGAAGATCGACGCTCCGCTTTCCTCACGGGTCATCTCCGCCATTCGCCTGATCGGCTCGAAGAGATGCAGGGGTGCGGACGAAGGCTCCGGCAACACGGGATCCAGGCGGAAGCGCGCCTGCCCCTGTAGCACCAGGACCTGGATGAGGTTGTCGATGTTGCGTTCGAGCTCGGCGCTCGGATTCAATCCCGCCGATTCCATCCGCCCTCGTGCGTCGGCGATCAACTCCCGCCGTGACAGGGTCCAAGGCCAGCGCGCACTGAGCGCGTCCAACGCCGCCTTGATACCCGGATCGTTTGTGAACAACTTCGAGCCGTCGGACTCTTCGTACTCCTGGCGCGAGTTGTCCATCCGCGTCGGCCCGTCTACCGGCGGCACCGATGCAGCGAAATGCAGCTGCGCGTAACGGCCGCCGTGCAAGTTATAGGAGATCTGGGGCGTGCGTTCGGCGTGGACAAGCAGCGATTCGCGAAACATGCGGTTCGTCACGAAATCCAGGTACTGCTCGATCAGCACCTGGACGCCCGAGGACTTCTCCTTCACATACTCGGCAACCTTGGTCCCGTGATTGCCGGGGAACATCGACTCCGGGTGCGCCTCTCCGAGGAACGCGAGGCCGTGGCTGCCCGCGCGCTGCAGCATCTCGTAGAAGTAACACGGCGCGTTGTACATCTCGAGTTCGTCATGCAGCAGGTAAGAGTCTCCGAAACTCTCGGAGAACACCCGCGATTCGGCTATCACTCGTGACAGCACGCCACCGGCCGGCGCTACCTCACCGAGGAAATCGGCCATGCCGCGTGCGGCGCGGGCCTTGTCGTCCGGCGACGTGCTGCCGCCGCTCGCCAGCAGCATGGCGTCGCGCAGCACCTCCTTGGTCTTCCAGCCCGGGTAGGTGTTGTAGCTGACGTAGGCGACTCCCTCGGGCGCCAACAGCGTTCGGAAGGCGGACAGGATCGCATCCTGCACGTTCTCCGGCACCCAGCTGTACACGCCATGGGCGATGATGTAGTCGAACTGACCCAATGCCGCCAGGTCCATGCGCGCGATATCCCCGACGGCAAGCTGCAGGTTCTCGATGCCCAGCGCTTCGGCGCGCGCGCGTCCGATGTCGATCTGGACCTGCGAGAGGTCGATGCCAACTGCGCGCGCGTTCGGATGTGTGACGGCGAAGGGGATGATGTTGCCCGCTGCCGCACAACCGATTTCGAGTACGCGCGCATCGGCCACATCGCGCGATTCGAGCCCGAACAGGTGCGCGATCGCGGCCAGCTGGCCGGGCGCGGACTGTGGAAACGCATCCGAGGTATACGGCGTCGCGTCATAGTCGGCGCGTAACTGTTCGATGGCGTCGTTGGTGGTCGTCACCGATCGATCACAGTCGCAGAGGGTTAACGGTACGTGTCGCCAGGGTGTATAGCGCGAACCCCGCGGTCGTGGGAATCGGCGAGGGCTATGGGCGCTACCCGCCGCAGGCGCGACTTCGCAACGGCGCCAGAAGAGCGTTGAGCCCGTATTCGAATACGGCGTCGTAGTCGGTCGGGGATTGGAGCGCCTCGACGAGTGCACGGTCCGGCCAGCCGTCGGTCCACAGCGAAGGATCTTCTTCGTCGTGTTTGGCACCACGGACTGCCGAGAATTGCATGACGGCAGAGGAGATCACGTGAACCTGTATCGCTCGCAGAATGAGCGCCGCATCGGTTCCGGTGACACCCACCTCCGCCAGCTGCGCGGCCAGCGTCTGCTGGATCGGGAGGAACAACAGGGGCGTTCGGTCACGTTCGTGTGCGATGGCGAGCAGGTGTTGTCGCTCGATCAGCATCGTGCGCTGGGCGCGGGCCAGAGACGCGATGCGGTCAACGGGGCGCTCACCGTCGACCGGTAGGTGCGCCATCTGGCTCAGCAACCGATCGACCAGGCTGTCGAACAGCTTGTCCCGGCCTCCGATATGCCAGTAGATCGAGGTGACCGCAACGCCGAGGCTTTCGGCGAGACCGCGCATGGTGAAGGCATCCACCCCGTCCAGCTCGATCAAGCGAGCCGCGGCGTCGAGGATCGCCTCGGCATCGACCGCTTCTTTCAAGGTGTTTCACCTCCTGTCATCCGCTCGGGCTGCGGCAGGTCCAGATAGCGTTCCAGGTTTCGGTGGGTGTTGATGACGCGTCGTTCCTCGTTGGAGAGTGTCAGGTGGGTCAGGCCGGGTTGGTGCAGACCGCGCTGCAGGCCGGCGAGCACCGCGATGTCTTGACTCAACACCAGGCCGGGTTGTGCCTCATCGGTTGTCATGCGCATATCGGCAGGCTTGATCCGTGGCGCACCGGGACTCATCCGCGTCCACAGGATCATCACCAGCTCGCTGTGGTCGGGGTCGGGCCCAGGACGTGAGGCCAGCACCGTCAGGTGATCGGCGTTGACCAGAAGCGACATGTTGGGGAAGACGTTGTACTGGTGTAGCCGCATGACCTGGTCGGTAGACGCCCAGCCCAGATCCACACCGCGCTCGGCGGCGAAAGCCTTTGTGCGCTCGGCGATCATATCGGAAACCGACTTGTCCGGCCGCCGTTGATCGGCCGGGAAAGGGGTGCCGTCGGCAACACCCATCAGCGCGCCTTGGGTGGTCGCGTATGCGTCCCACACGTCGGCGTCGGTCAGCGGCTCCTTGATCTGCGGGCTCGGCACACCGTAAACCTGTTCGGACTTGCCGGTGTGTCCCCAAATGATTTGCGGCGCATACACATCGTCCATGCACCTGTGGAGTTCTGGATGCAGCGTCTGGATGTGATAGGTCTCGCTGAAGCCGTCGGCGACGGTCTTCCAGTTGGCGTCCACGTCCACGGTGATGGTGGCATAGCAACGGAAGTCGCCGAGCCCGCACCATGCGATGTCTCGTGGCACCGCTTCAAGGAAGTCGCGCAGCGGCATCGCGTCGGCGTCGAGGTTGACGAATACGAGCCGCTCCCACGTTTCCAATCTCGCCGCTATCAACGGGAATTCAAACATCCGAAGCGAGCCGAACCCCTTGCGGTTGGGCACTCGCTTGAGCGCACCGGTGAGATCCCACGTCCAGCCGTGATATCCGCACTTCAGCTCGCGCAATTCGGAGCCGGCGCCGGAGCACAACGAGTTGCCGCGGTGACGACACACGTTCTGGAACGCGCGAAGCTCACCGTCGTCGCCGTGGACAACCAGCACGGAGTACGGCCCGCACCGGTACTCGAAGAAGTCACCGGGCTCGGCCACGTGGTCGACCGTGCAGGCGACTTGCCACACCTTCGGCCACATCCGTTCGGCCTCAAGCTGCGCGAACGCCGCGGAGTAGTACCGCTCCGCAGGCACCAGGGTGGGGCGCTTCGGAGGTGTGCCGATCGCGTCTTCCTGCTTGGCGTCGATGAGGTCGGCGACCGCGGGCTTCACCTGCGCTGCGTGTGTCACGATCAACCCCTTTTGATCCGTCGCCACGACTCTGTAACGGTGTTA
>NZ_JAVHWR010000134.1:0-80771 GCF_032159565.1 Mycobacterium sp. | reverse complement strand
CTGCGCCTCATCACCTACAGCCTCGGTAACGGTGCCGCAGTATCAGACGTCGCCCGCCACACCGGCTGGTCGAGCCGCACGCTGCAGCGCCAATGCGCCGCCGTCTACGGCTACGGGCCAGCGATGCTGCGGCGCATCCTGCGGTTCCGCCGCGCCGTCCGACTGCTGGACGACGGCGTCTCCGCGGCCGACGCGGCGGCCGCGGCCGGTTACGCCGACCAACCGCACCTGCACCGCGAGGTCCGTGAATTGACCGGCATGCCGCTGGCGTCGCTGCGTCAGGGCAGCCGGCAGAACAGGTCTACCGACGTGCCGTCGGGATCGGTCACGGTCGCATAGCGCTGGCCCCACGGGGCGTCGAACGGCTTCAGGGCGCCGGCATGCCCTGCGCCGGTGATCCGCCCGAAAAGCGCGTCGACGTCCGACGGGACGTTCACCCTGAACGCCAGCGCCACCCGGCCCTGTTGCGTCGGCGGGGTCCAGCTGGGGTGCATGCCGGCGATGATCTCCTCGTCGTCGAAGGCCAGCTTGTTGCCGCCTGGCAGGTCGACTTCGACATGCGGGCCTTCCGATTGGGGAATGCCCAGTCCCAGTAGCCGATAGAAGTCGAGCGCGCGCTGCAGGTCCTTGGTGGCGATCTCGACGACGGTTGGTGTCAGTGCAATGTCCATGCCTGCACGCTAGGTCGGCTGACCGGCCCGTCGTGAACGAATCGGACACGGACTACTCGAGTCGATCCAGTAGTTCGGCCAGATCCTTTGGCCGCGAGTAGAACGGCGAGTGGCTGCCCGGCATCTCGATGATCTCGGCATTCAACCAATCGCGTGCAATCCGTCGCGACCACTCGGGAATCACGACCCGGTCCTCGTCGCATACCACGTAAGTGGATTTGACGACGGGCAGGGCAGGCAGGGAACACGGCACTCGGTAGGGCCACGTGGCCTGCGGACGCAGTCGCGCGAAAGCGGCCGATGTCGTGCGCTCGTCGCAGTCGCCGAAGAGGTGAAAGTGGGTCAGTCCTTCGTCGACCCACGCCGTGCGCCCCTCCGAATCCCTCTTCCCGAGGCCGCGGGTGTAATCCGGGTGCAGCATCTCCGCCTCATCGGCGATCTGCTGCGCAAAGGATCGTCCGGGAATCGGCGGCATCGCGCAGAGATAGACGAGGCGTCGCATCGGCCGCTGCGCGGCGACGAGCGGAACGACCTGGCCCGCCAATGAATGTCCGACGACGACAAGATCATCGCCGTCGATGTCTGCAACTGCGCCGCATACGATGTCGGCATAGTCGTCGAACGACGGCGAGCTGTCGTCAACGGGAAGATCCATCGTGATCACTCGGTGACCCAACGCAACAAGTTCGGGCGTGAGCCGTTCCCAACACCACGCCCCGTGCCACGCGCCGTGCACCAATGCAAATGTCGACATCACACGCTCCCCTGCTGATCAGGCGATCCTACGAAGGGGTCCGACGAACGGTGGCCGGGTTAGCGATCCCGGATGTCGTCGAGACGCGTCGTGGCTTCTTCGAAGCCGGACACCAACTCGGCGATGATGTCGGCGACCGGCCGGATCTCGTTCATCCGGCCGACGATCTGACCGACGGGCATCGCGACGGCCGTCGGGTCCGACGACTCGCTCATGCGTTGGTGCGCCTCACTGACGAGGATGTTCTGAAGCGGCATCGGCAGCGGCTCGGGTGCGTCGGGTGCATCCCAGGCATCCGTCCACCGGCTCTTGAGCAGCCGCGCGGGTTTGCCGGTGTAGATGCGCCGACGCACGGTGTCACTGGATGTCGCGCCGAGCAGCGCCTGCTGGATCACCGATGTGCCGCCGTCGGTACGAACGCCGAGATCGTATTCCGCGGACGTCAGGAACGCTGATCCCATCCATACGCCGGACGCACCGAGCGCGAGGGCGGCAGCCACCTGGCGTCCGGTGCCGATGCCACCGGCGGCGAGCACCGGGGCCCGACCATCAAGGGCGTCAACGATTTCCGGCCACAACACCATCGAGCCGATTTCGCCGGTGTGCCCGCCGGCCTCGTGACCCTGGGCGACGACGATGTCGACGCCGTTGTCGACGTGGCGTTGCGCGTGTTTGGCGCTGCCCGCCAGCGCGGCAACCGGGACACCGGCCTGGTGAACCTGATCGATGACGTCCGCGGGCGGCGAGCCGAGCGCGTTGGCGATCAGCTTGATCGGATGCCGCAGCGCCACCTCGACGTGCGACCGCGCGACCGAGTGCAGCCAGCCGAGTACGCCCGCGGAGCGTTCTTCGCCCTCGGGCAGCGGCGGCACACCGAGGTCGGCGAGCGTCTTGCCGACGAAGTCGCGATGCGCCTGCGGGATCAGCTTGCCGATATCGGCGGACGTGCCCTCGGCCGGAATCTTGGCGGGCATCACGACGTCGACACCGTAGGGCCTGCCGTCGGTGTTCTCGTCCATCCAGTGCAACGCGCCTTCGAGGTCGTCGGGGTCGTTGAACCGGACGCATCCGAGCACACCAAGGCCGCCCGCCTTGCTGACTGCGGCCGCCACCTTCTCCGACGGGGTGAAGACGAAGATCGGATAGGTGATGCCGAAGCGGTCACACAGTTCGGTGTGCATCTACTTCCCCCGTCGCTTCGCTCGCCCCATCACGACGGTGTTCCCACATGGTTGGCGTGCACGTCGTCGGCGGGGCGCTCCTCGGTGGTGTCCTTCGCCCACCGGTAGTCGGGCTTGCCTGCAGGTGTGCGGTGGATTTCGTCGACCCACCAAACCTTGCGCGGCACTTTGTAACCGGCGATCTCCTGGCGCACGAACGTGTCGAGTTCGGCCAGCGTCGGGTTGGTCCCGGGCCTGCGGTGCACGACGGCGGCAACGCAGTTGCCGAATCGCTCGTCCGGCACGCCGACGACCAGCGCGTCGAACACGTCACGGTGGCCTTTGAGGGCGGCCTCCACTTCTTCCGGGTAGATCTTTTCGCCGCCGCTGTTGATGGACTGCGAACCGCGGCCGAGCATCGTGACAGTTCCGTCTGCCTCCACCTCGGCGTAATCGCCCGGGATCGCGTAGCGCACGCCGTTGAACGTCTTGAACGTCTCCGCGGTCTTCTTCTCGTCCTTGTAGTAGCCGACGGGGATGTTGCCCTTCTTCGCGATGAGCCCGCGCACTCCGGATCCCGGCTTCACCTCGTTGCCGTTCTCGTCGAGCACGACGGTGCGGTGATCGATCGCCACCCGCGGTCCGCCGGTATGCGACTCGCCTTTGGCCACGATGCTGGTGCCGCCGAAGCCCGTTTCGGAGGACCCGATCGAGTCGGTGATCACCCGGTTGGGCAGCAGCTCAAGGAATTTCTCCTTGATGCTGGTCGAGAACAAGGCCGCCGTGCTGGCCAACAGGAACAGGCTCGACAGGTCGGGCTCGTGACCGGAGTCATGCATCTTGGTCAACGCGTCGAGCAGCGGCCGGGCCATCGCATCGCCGGTGAAGAACAGCAGGTTCACCTTGTGCTTCTCGATCGTCTGCCACACTTCGTCGGCGTCGAATTCCGGTGCCAGCACTGTCGTTTGACCCGAGAACACCGACATCCAGGTAGCCGACTGCGTCGCACCGTGGATCATCGGCGGGATCGGGTAGCGGATCATCGGCGGATTCTCCGCGGCGGCCTTGGCAAGGTCGTACTCGTCGGAGATGAACTCGCCGGTCGCGAAATCGGTGCCGCCGAACAACACTCGGTAGACGTCCTCGTGGCGCCACATGACGCCCTTCGGAAATCCGGTGGTGCCGCCGGTGTAGAGCAGATAGATGTCGTCGGCGCTGCGCTCGCCGAAATCGCGCTCAGGCGAGGCCTGCTCGAGCGCCGCGAAGAACTCGACGCCGCCGTAGCGCTGGAAGTCGTCGTCGCTGCCGTCCTCGACTGCGAGGATGGTCTTGACGTTGGGCGTTTCGGGGAGCACATTGGCGACCCGGTCGGCGTAGCGCCGCTCGTGCACCAGCGCAACCATGTCCGAGTTCTCGAAAAGATACTTCAGCTCGCCCTCGACGTAGCGGAAGTTGACGTTGACCAGGATGGCGCCGGCCTTCACGATGCCGAGCATCGCGATGACGATCTCGATGCGGTTGCGGCAGTACAGGCCGACCTTGTCGTCCTTCTTCACACCCTGGTCGATCAGGTAGTGCGCGAGGCGGTTGGCCTTCTCCTCCAGCTGCGCGTAGGTCAGCTGGTCGTCGCCGCAGATCAGCGCGACGCGGTCTGGCACGGCGTCGATGGCGTGCTCGGCGAGGTCTGCAATGTTCAGGGCCACGGACACCAAACTAGAACGTGTTACATTTCGTGACAAGTCTGTGGCATCGATGCAGGAAGGCGGACGGTTCCGTGAGCGACGGTGAAAATCCCGAGAAAGGCCCCGACGCCCTCATTGAGCAGCGCGGACACACGCTGATCTTGACGCTCAACCGCCCCGAGGCGCGTAACGCACTTTCCACCGAGATGCTCTCGATCATGGTCGAGGCGTGGGACCGCGTCGACGACGATCCTGAGATCAGGTCATGCATCCTGACCGGTGCCGGCGGCTACTTCTGCGCCGGGATGGACCTCAAGGCGGCGACGGCCAAGCCGCCGGGCGACTCGTTCGCCGACGGCAGCTACGACCCGTCGCGCATCGACGCCCTACTGAAGGGGCGCCGGCTGACCAAGCCGCTCATCGCAGCCGTTGAGGGGCCCGCGATCGCAGGCGGCACCGAGATCCTCCAGGGCACCGACATCCGGGTCGCGGCCGAAAGCGCCAAGTTCGGCATCTCCGAGGCCAAGTGGAGCCTCTATCCGATGGGCGGTTCCGCTGTGCGGCTGGCGCGCCAGATTCCCTACACGGTGGCGTGCGACCTGTTGCTGACCGGACGGCACATCACCGCGGCCGAGGCCAAGGAGATGGGCCTTGTCGGATACGTGGTGCCGGACGGCACAGCGCTGGAGAAGGCGCTCGAGATCGCCGAGGTGATCAACAAGAACGGGCCGCTCGCGGTGCAGGCGATCCTGAGGACGATCCACGAGACCGAGGGCATGCACGAGAACGAGGCCTTCAAGATCGACACCAAGATCGGCATCGAGGTGTTCATCTCCGACGACGCCAAGGAAGGCCCGCTGGCGTTCAAGGAGAAGCGCGCGCCCAATTTCAAGATGCGTTGACGTGCGGGTGCCGTTCGTCTGTGAGCAATAGGACGCCGGACTCGGCGCGTGAGAGACACAGTCGCTTGCGAGCTCGCGCGAACGTCAGGTGCAGCGACCCGTCGAGATACGAATCGAGCACCCGAGGATCGACATAGTTCTTCCGGCACACCGCGCGGGTGTTGTTGAGCCGCTCCGCGGCCGCGTCGATGGCCTTGTTGATCTTGCGTTTGGCGTCGGTCAGCGACCGGGACGGGCCGATTCGGACCAGTGCGTCCGCGACCGTTACGGTGCCGCCCCAGGTGCGGAAGTCCTTGGCAGTGAAGATCTCCCGGGCGATCTCGCGTAGGTAATTGTTGACCTCGGCCGATCCGACGTGGACTACCCGTCCGTCGTCGTCGATGTAGGCGAAGAGTTTCTGCCCGGGCAACTCGTGGCAGGCATATACGATCTTGGCCAGCCGCGGGTCAGACAGCCGCACGCGTTGTTCCTTGCCGGACTTGGCCCGGAATTCGAACATCACCGTGGTTGGGTCCTCGAACCGGACGTGGTCGTGGCGCAGCGTGGTTAGGCCGTAATGCTCGTTCTGCCGGGCGTACTCGTCGTTGCCGATGCGTATCAACGTCATGTCCATCAGGCGCAGCACCGCGCCGAGCACCTTTTCGCGAGACAGCCCCGGCAGGTCCAGGTCGTGATCAACCCGGCGCCGCAATCCCGGCAGCGCCCGCCCGAAGTGACCAATGCGGTGAAACTTCGTGCGGTCGCGCACCTCGCGCCAGCGCGGGTGGTAGATGTACTGCTTTCGACCGCGTGAGTCGCGACCCGTGGCAAGGATGTGCCCGTCGGGCCGCGGGCTGATCCACACGTCGGTCCAGGCCGGAGGGATGCCGATCGCGTCTATCCAGGCCCGATCGTCGCCGCAGACCAGGCTGCCGTCCGGGCGCCGGTATATGCAACCGTCCTCGACGCGCTCTCTGGTGATGCCCGGATCGGAATCGGTGACATACGTCAGGCCTGCGCATTCCGCGACGGCGGGGTCGAGGCGACTCATCCCTCCGGGATGCCCACGTTGACGCGACCCATTCACGATGTTTAGGCGGGAGGATTGCGGCGACACGACGTCAATGACCCGGGTAACCGAACAGGGCGACATCTTCTTTTGCTACCGCCCCAAGGTGGACGCGCAACACGTGCGTGGCCTCGACGACGTGGCGCGTTTCTACGTCATTCTCAAGCCGGACGCGAA
This sequence comes from Mycobacterium sp., assembly GCF_032159565.1. GTDB lineage: Bacteria > Actinomycetota > Actinomycetes > Mycobacteriales > Mycobacteriaceae > Mycobacterium. The sequence continues at coordinate 74,377 of NZ_JAVHWR010000134.1, read as the reverse complement.
GGCGAGATTCCGGCGGATGATCGTCGGCCGCAAACGGCTACCCATCGTCGAGGACCACGAGCGGGCATGGGGATTCATCGATCTTGTCACCGAGGAGGCGGCCGAGCTCGAGGACGAACTCGATCCGTACGCTTATCAGACCAAGTCCCGGGGCACGCGTGTCGAGCCGGCGGTGCGACCGTCGGGCGAGGGTGTGTACGCCATCGTCGATCACGGCGGCCACACCCACATCGCCTATGCGCTCGAGTTGCCCAAGACGCCAGGACCGGTCCAGGCTGCGTTCCAGATCCGGCCGAACGCCAGCCTCATCGTGACCGTTCGCAACCCAGAGGCGCCGGCCCCGCCGGATCGGCCGCGAGCCGGGCTGCCGCCGTCGCAAAGGCCCGAATACCCGGACGCGTTGTGGGCGACATTCGGCGACCGGAGGTTCACGAAGCTGGACCCGCCCGACTTCCTCGACTACCCGGGCACCGAGTTGGTCTTGATCGGCGCAAGTCCGGACGTCACCCGCGAGTTGGGCATCGCGCTGCCGACGAAACGGGAATCCCGGCGATCCGCGGACGTGTTCACCGAGCTGGGCATGGAACGCGACCTCCACCCCGCGGAGCCCCTGCTCACCGGCCAATGGCGGTAGGCGACGATCACCGAGCGCCACTCGACGCGCATGTTCCTGCGGGACAAGTCGGTACGGCCCGGCCAGGGACCGAGGCCCTGACGCTCGCGATGCGGGCGCCCTCGAGTTCGAACGTCCAGCCATGGCATCTCGTTGTAGGGGCGATGGGGATTTCCCGTCATGCCGCCGAGGCGCGACGACCGGAATCGTCTGCATGCACCGCGGTCTCGACTTCGTCGACCGCTGAGGTCGCCATGCACCGCGAACGACCGTGTCTGCGGACGACACGCCGCCAACAACCGGCATTCTGCGCGCGTTCGTCGGCAGCGAGCGACCGCTAGTGCACACAATCTTCGGCGTGTCGGCGTGCAGACACGTTCACTCGCGCTACGTGGTGAGGGGCTTGGCCGGGCTGAACTTCACCGGCATCTTCTCCAGTCCGCTGACGAAGTTAGCTCGGCGAAGGGGCAATTCGTCATCGGACACCAGCTGCATGTCCGGCAACCGCTTCAGCAGGCGCTCCTGCATCAACGAAAGCTCCAGGCGCGCAAGCTGGTTGCCAAGACAGAAATGGGTGCCGAAACCGAACGCCAGGTGGTTGTTCGGATAGCGGGTGACATCGAACTGCTCGGGGTTCTCGAACACCTTCTCGTCGAAGTTGGCGGACTCGAAGAGCAGGATCATCTTCTCGCCCGCCTTGAGCTGAGTGCCGTGGAACTCGGTGTCCGCGGTGATGGTGCGGGCCATGTTCTTCACCGGAGCGGTCCAGCGCAGCATCTCTTCGATCGCATTCGGCAGCAGGTCCAGGTCCTTGATCAGGCGCTGGTGCTGATCGGGATGACGCATCAACTGTCTGGTGCCGCCCGACAGCGTGTGCCGGGTGGTTTCGTCGCCGCCGATCAACAGCAGCAGGACCTCGGTGACGATCTGGTGATCCTCGAGCTTCTCCCCCTCTACCTCGGCGTGCACGAGAACGCTGACGAGGTCGTCGGTGGGTGCGCTCTTGCGTTCGGCGATCATCCCCGTCATGTACTCGCTGTACGCGGCGAACGCCTCCATCGTGACCTGCATGTCCGCCGGATCGGCCGTACTGCTCAAGGCGTTCATCAGGTCGTCGGACCACCGCAGGAACATCTCGCGCTCCTGCGGACGCACCCCCAGCATGTCGCCGATGACCGCCATCGGCAGGGGCGCGGCGATGTCCCGGACGAAGTCGCACTCCCCGCGCTCGCACACCGCGTCGATCAGGGTGTCGCACAGGGAAATAATCGATCCCTCGAGGTCTTTCACGCGCTTGCGGGTGAAGCCGGAGTTGACGAGTTTGCGTCGCAACAGGTGCTGCGGGTCGTCCATCTCGATCATCATCTCGACGCCCGGCTGGTCCGGTCGGATGCCACCCGCGTTCGAGAACAGTTCGGGGCCCCGCTCGGCCTCGATCACCGCTGCGTACGTCGCGGCGGCGGCCAAACCGTTTCGGTCCCGGAAGACCGGCTCGTTCTCGCGCATCCAGTTGTAGATGGGGTGCGAGTCGCCGGCGTAGAAATCGCCGTCGGTCAGATCAACGTCTGGTCTGGTAAGGGTCATGCCTGCCTCCATCGGTTGATAAGGGAATCTAGACGACGCGTCAACAGGCGGATCTGCATTACCGTGAACCCGCATGACCGCCAGCAGAACCACATTCGCATTGGTCGTGCTCGCGGCGGCACTTGCCCTCGCCGGGTGTGGCGACGACAAGCCGGCCCCAAAAGCGTCGTCGCAGTCGAGCACGCAGCCCGTCCCTGGCTCGGCCATCGATGCGTGCAAGCTGGCAAGCGCAGACGACATCGCCAAGCTGCTCGGTAAATCGGTCGAAGGCAGGCCGATCGGGGCAAGCCCCCAGGCACCCGCCTGCACGTGGGAGAACCGCGACACCTACGAATCGGTCACAGTCGAGATCGGCAACCCCGGGACGGCGATCAACGGCACGCTTCCGCCACCCCAGCCGGGTTTCCCCGAGGTCGGCACGCCTGGCCCGGACGGGATGCGCTTCCTGGCCAGCGGCATGGTCGAGTTCCCCGCTGCCGGCCGCGCGAACACCGTGCAGGTCGCGGTGTTGTCGCTGATGGGCCAGGATGCGGACAACGCGGCGGTAGACCTGGCCCGCAAGGTCGGGCCCCAACTACCGCAGTAGCCGAACTACAGTGACCGGGATGTCCGAGTCACAGCACACCATCGCCGGCACCGTGCTCACCATGCCGGTCAGGGTCCGCAAGGCCGACGTGCACAGCGCGATGTTCACGGTCGATGCCGATGCCGCGCAGCGCCTCATCGGCTACAGCGGCCTGAACGCCTTCCAGATGCGGCCGGGCCGCGCCGTGGTCAACCTGCTGCTGACCCGGTTCATCGACTGTGACCTCGGGCGCTACAACGAGTTTTCGTTCTGCGTGATGGTGCAGCCGCCCGGATCGGATGTCCGCGGGCTGCGAGCCTTTGGTCAGGCGGGCACCTTCGTTCACCGGATGGTGGTCGATCAGACGTTCACGCTGGAGGCGGGCAGACAAATCTGGGGATACCCGAAGATCCTGGCGGACTTCACCGTTCACGACGGCAATCCGTTCGGGTTCGACGTCAGCGTCGACGGATCGCTGATCGTCGAAATGGGCATCGGTCGCGGGTTGCCGGTACCGATGCCCTCGCGTCCGCAGTCGCTGCTCACCTACACGAACATCGACGGCACGATCCGGGAGACCGCCGCCGAACAGCTCGCGTCTGGGTTCCACGCCCGCATCGGCGGCGCGACCGTGAAGCTGGGCGATCACCCCTATGCCAAGGAGCTCGCGTCGCTGGGACTGCCCAAGCGCGCGATGGCCTGCATGTCGATAGCCAACGTCGACATGACCTTCGGCGACGCCAGCGTGATCCGCTAGATCAGGGTCGCCAGTTCGCGGATCTGATCGCCGTTGCGACCGGTCACCACCATCGTCGTGACGCCCGCGGCCTCCCACACCTTGATCTGCTCACGCACGTAGTCGAGATCGCCGACGATCGCGGCGTCGTCGACGAGCTCGTCGGGGATGACGGTCGCCGCTTCGTCCTTGCGGTCCGTGCGGAACAGCGTGGTCACGTCGTCGACCACGTCGGCGTAGCCCATCCGGCGGTACACGTCGGCGTGGAAGTTGGTGTCCTCGGCGCCCATCCCGCCCATGTAAAGCGCCAGGTACGGCTTCATCGCGGCGAACGCGGCGGGCCGGTCGTCGGTGATGACGATGTTGGCCGTCGCACAGACCTCGAAATCCTCGCGGCTGCGCCGCGCGCCGGGCCGGGCGAAGCCCTCGTCGAGCCACTCGTTGTAGGTGTCTGCCATGCGCGGGGTGTAGAAGATCGGCAGCCAGCCGTCGCAGATCTCGGCCGCCATCGCCACATTCTTCGGGCCCTCCGCCCCAAGCATGATCGGGATGTCGGCGCGCAGCGGATGGGTGATCGGCTTGAGCGACTTGCCCAGCCCGGTGGTGCCCTGCCCGGTCAGCGGCAGCGGGTAGTGCGGGCCGTCACTGGTCACCGGTTTCTCGCGGGCCCAGACCTGCCGGATGATGTCGATGTACTCGCGGGTGCGGGCCAGCGGCTTCGGGAACTTCTGGCCGTACCAACCCTCGACGACCTGAGGTCCCGATACGCCGAGCCCGAGGATGTGCCGGCCGCCGGACAGGTGATCGAGGGTCAGCGAGGCCATCGCGCAGGCGGTCGGCGTGCGCGCGGAGAGCTGCACCACCGAGGTGCCCAGCCGCAGCCGGCTGGTCGCCGAACCCCACCAGGCCAGCGGGGTGAAGGCATCCGACCCCCAGGCCTCCGCGGTGAACACGGTGTCGAAGCCGGCCTCCTCGGCCGCGGCGACCAGTTCGGGAGCATTCTCAGGCGGCTGCGCGCCCCAATATCCCAGCTGCAAACCCAGCTTCATTTAGATCGCCTTCCGACCCGTTCTTGAAACCATTCTTAGAACCTGTTCTACTCGACGCTGTGACCACCAGCCAAAGCAGCCCGGTGCAGATCGACACGCATGAGCCGCCACTCTCGGCGCCGCTGAAGCTGTCGTTCGACTACACCCGTTCAGTGGGACCGCTCCTGAGTCAGTTCTTCACCGCCCTGCGCGGACGACGCATCCTCGGCGTCCGCGGCTCCGATGGGCGGGTGCTTGTTCCGCCCGCTGAGTATGACCCCATGACTTACGAGGCGTTGACCGAGGTCGTGCCGGTGGCCACCGTCGGGACCGTGCTGTCGTGGACCTGGCAGGCCCACCCCCTCGAGGGTCAGCCGCTGGACAGACCGTTCGCATGGGCGCTGATCAAACTGGACGGCGCCGACACCGCCCTGCTGCATGCGGTCGCCGCGGATTCGTCCGAGGAGATCAGCACCGGCGCGCGGGTGCATGTGCACTGGGTCGACGAACCGGTCGGCGCGATCACCGACATCGGGTATTTCGCCCTCGGTGACACCGAAGAATCAGAACAGCCATCCCTCGGGTCCGACGACCGCGATCCGATCACCATTGCGGTGATGCCGAGCAGCATCGAAATTCAGCACACCGCGTCGCTTCCGGAAACCGCCTATCTCAAGGCGCTCAAGGAGGGCAAGCTGCTCGGCGCGCGCTCCGGCGCGGATGGGAAGCTGTATTTCCCGGCGCGCGAAGCGGATCCGGCCACCGGCAAGGTGCTCGATCAATTCGTCGAACTGCCCGACGAGGGCACGGTGACGACCTTCGCGATCATCAACATTCCCTTCGCAGGCCAGCGCATCAAGCCGCCGTACGTCGCGGCCTATGTGCTGCTCGACGGCGCTGACATCCCATTTCTGCATCTGGTCTCCGAGATCGATGCCAACGAGGTGCGGATGGGCATGCGCGTCAAGGCGGTGTGGAGGCCCCGCGAGGAATGGGACTTCGGCATCGACAACATCGAGTACTTTCGGCCCACCGGCGAACCGGACGCCGACTACGACACCTACAAGCACCACCTCTGAGAGGCTTCACCGTGACTGATGTGGCAGTGGTGGGCTTCGCTCACGCCCCGCATGTGCGCCGCACCGACGGCACCACCAACGGCGTCGAGATGCTGATGCCGTGCTTCGCCTCGATCTATGCCGAACTCGGCCTGAAACAGACAGACATCGGGTTCTGGTGCTCCGGGTCGTCGGATTACCTTGCCGGACGCGCCTTCTCGTTCATCTCGGCGATCGACTCGATCGGCGCGTGGCCGCCGATCAACGAGTCCCACGTCGAGATGGACGCTGCATGGGCCCTGTACGAGGCCTACATCAAGCTGCTCACCGGCGAAGTCGAGACGGCACTGGTGTACGGGTTCGGTAAGTCGTCGGCGGGCACCCTGCGCAGGGTGCTGGCGCTGCAGACCGATCCCTACACGGTCGCGCCGCTGTGGCCGGATTCGGTGTCGATGGCCGGCCTGCAGGCGCGGTTCGGCCTCGACGCGGGCAAGTGGACCGCCGAACAGATGGCGCAGGTGGCCCTGGAGTCCATGGCCGCCGCCGGGCGCACCGATTCGGAGAAGCCCGCGAAGAGCATCGACGAACTTCTCTCGCGGCCCTATTTCGCCGATCCACTGCGCCGCCACGACATCGCACCGATCACCGACGGCGCGTCCGCGATCGTGCTTGCCGCCGGCGACAAAGCGCGCGAACTGCGCGAGAACCCGGCCTGGATCACGGGATTCGAGCACCGCATCGAGACGCCGGCGCTCGGCGCGCGAGATCTGACCACCTCCCCGTCCACCGCCGCTTCGGCACAGGGGGCTACCGGAGGGGACGCGGCCTCGATCGAGGTGGCCGAACTCTACGCACCGTTCAGTCATCAGCAGCTGATCCTCAAGGAGGCGATCGGGCTGTCCGACAGCGCGAAGATCAACCCGTCGGGCGGAGCGCTGAGCGCGAACCCGATGTTCTCCACCGGGCTCGAGCGCATCGGCTTCGCCGCACGGCACATCTTCGACGGCTCGGCGGGTCGGGTGCTTGCCCACGCCACCAGTGGCCCCGCCCTGCAACAAAACCTCGTCGCAGTCATGGAGGGACGATGAGCCGCTTGCGCGAAGAGAAGAAGGGGACGATGAGCCGCTTGCGCGAAGAGAAGAAGGGTAAGTGATGGCGAAGCAATTGGCCGCGGTGTTGGGCACCGGGCAGACCAAGTACGTCGCCAAGCGCAAGGACGTATCGATGAACGGCCTTGTGCGCGAGGCGATCGACAAGGCGCTGGCCGACTCGGGCTCGACCTTCGACGACATCGACGCCGTAGTGGTGGGTAAGGCGCCCGACTTCTTCGAGGGTGTCATGATGCCCGAGTTGTTCATGGTCGATGCGATGGGCGCGACCAACAAGCCGCTGATCCGTGTGCACACCGCGGGCTCGGTGGGTGGCTCCACCGCGATAGTCGCAACCAGCCTGGTGCAGTCCGGCAAGTACCACCGCGTGCTCACCATGGCGTGGGAGAAGCAGTCTGAGTCGAATGCCATGTGGGCCTTGAGCATTCCGGTGCCGTTCACCAAGCCGGTCGGCGCGGGCGCCGGTGGTTACTTCGCCCCCCACGTGCGGGCGTACATCCGCCGCTCCGGGGCGCCGACCAACATCGGGGCCATCGTCGCGGTCAAGGACCGGCTAAACGGGGCCAAGAACCCGCTGGCGCATCTGCATCAACCGGACATCACCGTCGAGAAGGTGATGGAGTCGCCGATGCTGTGGGATCCGATCCGCTACGACGAGACCTGTCCATCGTCGGACGGCGCGGCGGCGATGGTGATCGGCGACGAGCGCTCGGCCGACGCCCGCGTTGCCGATGGTCACCCCGTCGCCTGGATTCACGCCACCGCGCTGCGCACCGAACCGTTGGCTTTCGCGGGTCGCGACCAGGTCAATCCGCAGGCCAGCCGTGACGCGGCCGCTGCGCTGTGGAAGGCGGCAGGCATCACCAGCCCGATCGACGAGATCGACGTCGCGGAGGTCTACGTGCCGTTCTCCTGGTATGAACCGATGTGGCTGGAAAGCCTGGGGTTCGCCCCCGAGGGCGAGGGCTGGAAACTGACCGAGGCCGGCGAGACCGCGATCGGCGGTCGCATCCCGTTCAACCCCTCCGGTGGGGTGCTGTCGTCGAACCCGATCGGTGCGTCGGGAATGATTCGCTTCGCCGAATCGGCCATCCAGGTGATGGGCAAGGCGGGCGAGCATCAGGTCGAAGGCGCCCGCAAGGCGCTCGGCCATGCCTACGGCGGCGGCGCACAGTATTACTCGATGTGGGTGGTTTCCTCCGACAAGCCGGCCGACAAGCCGTGAGCAAAATGAAGTACACCTGCGCGGTGCCGATGTGTCAGATCGACCACCTGGTCGAAATCGCCAAGACCGCAGAGGAAGTCGGCTTCGACTCGATCGCGCTGCCGGACTCGATCTTCTACATGGAGAAGCAGTCGGCGGACTACCCGTACACCGCGGACGGCTCGCGGATGTGGGACGAGAACACCCCGTGGGTGGACCCGCTGATCGCCGCGGGCGCGATGGGTGCGGTGACGTCGAGCATTCGCTTCTACACCAACGTGATGAAGCTGGGCTCACGCAATCCTCTGCTGCTGGCCCGGCAGGTCGGATCGGTGGCCAACCTGACCAACAACCGGTTCGGCTTCGGCGTCGGGATCGGCTGGGCGCCCGAGGAATTCGAGTGGTGCGGCGTGCCTTACGCGAAACGCGGTAAGCGTGTCGACGAGATGATCGACGTCATCAAGCTGGTGCTTGCCGGCGGCATGGTCGAGTTCCACGGTGACTTCTACGACTTCGACAAGCTGCAGATGAGCCCCGCACCCAGCGCGCCGGTGCCGTTCTACGTCGGCGGACACACCGATGTGGCGTTGCGACGCGCCGTGCGTGTCGGCGACGGCTGGACCAGTGCGATGCTGACCTGTGATCAGCTCGGGGAGATCATCGGCAACCTGAACGCCTTGCTGGCCGAACACGACCGTGCCGACGACCCGTTCGAGTTCCAGGCCGTCTGCGTCGACAAGTTCGGTGTCGACGGGCACCGCGAACTTGCCGATGTCGGCGTCACCGACTACATCGGCATGCCGTGGGTGTTCGACGGTCACGGATTCGACGCTGCGCTGGAGAAGAAAAAGGATTCGCTGAAGCGGTTCGCCGATACCTACATCCACTCGGGCTGGCAGGAGTGACGGGGCCTGATCCGTTCCTCGCGTCCGCGGACTCGCCCGTGCACCTGGCGGGCAAGCGCTCCCGCGAGGCCGCGATCGCTCGCGACAAGGAGGCATGGCTGGCGGTTTTCGCCGACGACGCCATCGTCGAGGATCCGATCGGGCCGTCGCACTTCGACCCGGAAGGCACAGGGCACAGGGGCAAGGAGGCGATCGCGCGGTTCTACGACATGGCGATCGCGCCGAGCGAGTTGACGTTCAATTTCGACAAGACCTACCAATGCGGCAACGAGGAAGCCAATGTCGGCACCATCGTGATCCGGTCAAGCGGATTCGAGGTCGTCGCCGAGGGCGTGTTCACCTACCGGGTGAACGACGAGGGCCAGATCATCGCGTTGCGCGCCTACTGGGAACTCGACGCCGCCACCAAGAGCGCCCGCAAGGTCTAAGGCGTTCCCGGCTCGGTGATCTCCCGCAGGCCGGCGACGTAGCGCCGGGCCAGGTCCTGATAGGCACCGGGATTGGTGTCCACCCACATCTGCGCACCGGTGCCCGCGACCGGACCCCTGATCTTGGCGGGCGAGCCCGCGGCGACGACTTCGTCGGGGATCTTCGTGCCGCCGACCACCAGTGAATGCGCCGCAATCAGGCTGCGGGAGCCGATCACGGCGCCATCGAGCACCGTCGAATGGTTGGCGATGACCGCCTCGGACCCGATGTGCACACCGTGGATCACACAACCGTGCGCGACGGTGGCACCCGGTCCGACGTCGACGGGAATACCCGGCGGCGCGTGAAGCACGCAACAGTCCTGCACGTTGGCGCCCTGACGGACGATGATGGGAGCGAAGTCGGCACGCAGCACCGCGTTGAACCACACCGACGCGCCTGCTTCGACGTGCACGTCGCCGACCAGCGTGGCGGTCGGGGCGATGAAGGCGCCCGGATCGACCGTCGGGGATCGGCCCTCGAACGTGTACAGGGGCATTGTCTAGATATACCGCAGGTAAATGGCGTTTACGTTGCGCGGCCGAGGGTAAAAACTGTAACGTGTTCTAGTTAGAGAGCAAGGACGGGAGGCGCGAAGGTGACGGCTGAAACAGCTCACAGTGGTATTCGCGAAATCGACACCGGCGCGCTACCGGACCGGTACGCACGTGGTTGGCACTGCCTCGGCCCGGTCAGGGACTACCTCGACGGCAAGCCACACGGCATCGAGATCTTCGGCACCATGCTGGTCGTCTTCGCCGACTCGCAGGGCGACGTCAAGATCCTCGACGGCTACTGCAGGCATATGGGGGGCAACCTCTCGCAAGGCACGATCAAGGGCGACGAGGTGGCCTGCCCGTTCCACGACTGGCGTTGGGGCGGCGACGGCAAGTGCAAGCTGGTGCCCTACGCCAAGCGCACTCCGCGGCTCGCGCGCACCCGGGCGTGGCACACCGACGTCCGCGGCGGCCTGCTGTTCGTCTGGCATGACCACGAAGGCAACCCGCCTCAAGAAGAGGTTCGCGTTCCTGAGATTCCGGAGTTCACCGACGACGGGTGGACCGACTGGCGATGGAACACGATGCTCATCGAGGGCTCCAACTGCCGCGAGATCATCGACAACGTCACCGACATGGCGCACTTCTTCTACATCCACTTCGGGCTGCCGACGTACTTCAAGAACGTCTTCGAGGGCCATATCGCGTCGCAGTACCTGCACAATGTCGGTCGTCCGGACATCAACGACCTGGGCACCTCGTACGGCGAGGCGCACCTGGACTCCGAGGCCTCCTACTTTGGGCCGTCGTTCATGATCAACTGGCTGCACAACAACTACGGCGGTTTCAAGGCCGAGTCGATCCTGATCAACTGCCACTACCCTGTCAGCCAGGACTCGTTCGTGCTGCAGTGGGGCGTCATGGTCGAGAAACCCAAGGGCCTGGACGAGGAGACCACCGAGAAGCTGGCCCGGGTGTTCACCGAAGGCGTCAGCAAGGGATTCCTGCAGGACGTCGAGATCTGGAAGCACAAGACCCGCATCGACAATCCGCTGCTGGTCGAGGAAGACGGCGCCGTCTATCAGATGCGACGGTGGTATCAGCAGTTCTACGTCGACGTCGCCGACGTGACGCCGGATATGACCGATCGCTTCGAGATCGAGGTCGACACCACCGCGGCCAACGAGAAGTGGCACGTGGAGGTCGAGGAAAACTTGAAGACCCAGGCCGAAGAGAAAGAAAAGGCCGACCAGGCCGCCAATTAGTCACCGTCATGAGTTCGCGCGACAAATCGTCTGATCGCTCCTCGCGTGCGCGCCACGCCACGCCGGACGTCGATCGCCTGGCGCGGTCGATGCTGGCCCTGCACGGCGCGCACGACGACGATGACCACAGCCACGACGGCGACGGCACGACCGGCGGAACGTGGTCCAAGGCACCGGATTTCGCATCCGACCCGGAGCGGGCGGCCGCCGTGCGCGAGGCAACCCAGCGGGACCGGGAGCGCTACCTGAACTCGGGACTGGTGACCGTCGACTGCCGGTTCTGCCATGTGTCGGTCAGCGTGAAAAAGCTGGGTCCCGCGCATACGTCGGTGCAGTGGAACTCCGAGGCGACGCGGCGTTGCGCATTTTTCGCCGAGGTGCGGGAGTCCGGCGGTGAGCCTGCCCGGGCCCGCTCCTGCCCCAAGCTGGCCGACAGCATCAAACACGCGGTGGCCGAAGGCGTTCTGGAGGAAGTGTCCAGCACGCCGTCGCCCGCCGACGGCTAAATTTCTCCGCGCGAGCGTGCACAGTTGCACATAAATTGCCCGCGTGTCGCGCGCAGACACGCACTGTCGCGGAGCAACGTTATAGCCCCTTGAAGCGCTCCCTGACGGCGTCGGCGGTCAACCCGTAGTCCTCCAGCGAATAGGTGTGCTTCGGCGCGCGGGGACCCTGCTTGCTTTCGGCGTCGCTCGCCTGCATGGCGGCGCGGGCGTCGTCAGTCAACTCGATGCCGAAATGCCGGTAGATCTGCTCGACGGTACCGATCGGATCCTTGATCAGCTCGAAGTAGTCCATGTCGTAGAACTGGGCCGAATCGTGTTTTGCCCTTTCGGCAGTGAACAATTCGAGGCCCCGTGACCACGTCTCCATCGCATCCCGGCCGATCAAGTCTCCGGTGAAGCTGTTCGACCAGCCTTCAGTGGTGTGCTGGGCCAGGGAGCACATCGACGCCATGATCGTCTCGACGGGTCGGTGGCATTGCACGACGAGCGCATCAGGGTAGGCGGCCATCAATGCGTCGAGCGCAAACAGGTGACTGGGGTTCTTGAGCACCCAGCGCTTCTCCGCGTCGTTCACTCCGATCAGCTGAAGGTTCTTGCGGTGTCGCTGATACGGCCTGGTCCAGTCCTGCTTGGCCAGCCACTGCGAATATGTCGGAATATGCGCGAGCGTCTCGTAGGACACGGAGTGCAGCGACTGCCGCAGCAGCTGCCAGCACTCTTCGACCTCGTCGGCTGTCATGAAATGCAGCCCGGTGTAATCGGGATTCTCGTCGTGCGCTTGGGTGAATCGGGCATCGAGTTCACGGAAAACGGGGTTCTCCGACCAGGTTTCGCGCGGCGGGCGCGGCTGCGGAAACTCGGCGAGCCACAACTCGAGACCCTGGTGTCGGGGGTCGGCGCTCATCAGCCGGTGTAGAGCCGTCGTTCCGGTGCGCGGCAGCCCGGTGACGAAGATCGGCCGTTCGATCGCCACATCCACATGCTGGGGGTGCTGCTTCCAGGCCGCCTCGGACATCAGCCGCGCGACCAGCGCGTTGCGGACGAAGAAGCGGTTCATCTTGCTGCCGGCCTCCGTCAGGTCGGCGTCGCGTCGATAGGACTCCAGCAGCACGCCGAGGGCTTCTCGATAGTTGTCGTCGTCGGAGCCGAAGTCGTCGAGCCCGCATGCCTTGGTCGCCGAGGCGAGCAGGTCGTCGACGGAACCCGGGTCGGTGCGGTGGCTCATTGCTGGACTCCCGCTCGCTCCGGTCCTCGCTCGTTCCTCGCTGCGATCCTCACTCGCGCTCGTCTGCGCCGGCTCATTGCTGGACTCCCGCTCGTCTGCGTGGACTCATGCCTTGAACTCTCCGCAGTTCACGTCCAACGCCTGGCCGGTGATGCCACTGGACAGATCGCTGGCCATGAAGAGGATCGCGGAGGCCACTTCGTCCTCGGTGGGCAGCCGTTTGAGGTCGCTGTTGACTGCGGCCGCGTTGTAGATCTCTTCGACCGTGGTGCCGTACTTGCCGGCTTGGTGCTTGAAGTAGCCCTCCAGCGTGCCACCCCAGATATACCCGGGCAGAATCGAATTCACCCGGATGCCCTGTTCGCCGAGTTCAGTGGCCAGCGTCTGAGACATGGCCAGCAATGCCGACTTGGCCATCTTGTAGGCGCCGTACTTGGCCTGCGAATGGCGCACCACCATCGAATTCACGTTGACCACCGAACCCTTGGACTCCGCAAGCGCAGGAGTGAAGCCCTGGACCATGCGCAAGGCGCCGAAGACGGTCAGCTCGATGGCGTCGCGCATGTGCTCGAACGTGGTGTTGGCGAAGGGCCTCATCGACGGGACCCGAAAGGCGTTGTTGATCAACACATCAACCCTGCCGTACGCCTCGAGTGTGGCGGAGACGAGGTTCGCCACCTGCGCATCGTCGGTGATGTCGGTGCCCACCGACACCGCACGCCTGCCGAGATCGGTGATCTGCTTGGCGACATCGTCGAGGCGCTCGACGGTTCTGGCTGCCAGCACCAGGTCCGCGCCTGCCTCCGCGCATCGCCGCGCCAGCGTGGTGCCCAGCGCCGGACCGACACCGCTGATGACCACGACTCGGTCCTTGAGGAGTTCGGCTACCATCTCACGCCACCATCCTGTCGCCAATTTGCTTCTGCCGCAGCGCGATCCGCGCTCGCCAGGCCTCATCGGAGATTTTGTTCGACTCGTAGTACGGCAGCGCGGCCGCCACCTTGTCGATGTCGAGCAGTTCGACGGTGGGACCGTCAGCCTCGGTGAGCTCACGCGACAATCGCTGCCACCGGAACTGCAGATAGCCCTTGCTGTGCCTCAGCGTCTCGACCCAGTTCGTCACGCCGGGGTTCGCATCCGACACGACGAAACGGATCTTGCCGTCGGGATCGGCTTGCGCCTGAGTGCCGTTCAACGATGTCTGGTGGTTGATGTAGTCCAGCGAGATGTACCAGAGGCTGCCCAGCTGGAATCCGAGGTAGGGCGCGTCGGTGACCGGCAGCGTGATGAGCAACGCCTGCTCGGGGTTCATGTCGAAGTGACCGACCGAGGAGTACTGGGTGGCCAGGCCGCCCGGGGTGAGCCGAGGCGCAACCATCGTGTTCACCGGCAGCGTGTTGTAGAACCACTGTGGAAACTGCAGCCACGTCTTCACCCGCTGCACTAGCTGCTTTCCCGCCACCGCGTATCGCTTCTCGATCAGCGCTTTGGTCAAGGGCGGCGGCGCGGTGCCTGCGTTGTCGGTCCTGGCGATGCTGACGTATCCGCGCTGGGCGGACCAGTCGTTGTACACCTCACGGATCAGCAACTGCGACGGGCTGTTCGGCGTGACTCGCCATTGGAAGGTGCCATCGGACGCGATGTCGAGTTCGCGGTCGTCGAACGCCGCCTGGCTGACGGGCACGTTGTCATCGGTGTACTCGCCGCCGAGCATCTGAAAGCTCAGATCGGTGGTGGTGCCGCGCTTGCCGGTGACGACGTACTCATGACCGGGCTGCACACGCGTGCCGAAGTAGAGCGTGTCGGGGTTGTCCAAACCCATCTTGGTGAACGGGCCGGTGCCCGACTGCATGAACGGATGGTCGCGGTCGTAATCGAAGACCAAGTGGGTGCATCCGGCGATACATCCGGCGAAATACTGCAGGCCCTCGAGCAGATCGGCCTCGGATTCGATGAAGGGTGCGTCGGCGACCAATCGCTCGGCCTCCGCGATCGCGTCGGTCAATGGCTGGGAGTACACCCCTAGAAACTAGAACGTGTTCTCATCCTCGTCAACGGCCGGCACCGACCTATTGTTCGATATTTGGAACGCAACGGTACATTTTTGATATGCCACGCGAGGAATCGTCCGGTCGGGCATCGCCGCCCACTGAGCGGGTGGTCGCCATCCTCGAGTTCCTCGGACGCCATCCGCACGACCGATTCGGTGTTTCCGAGTTGTCCCGTCGGCTGAACCTGAGCAAGCCGACCTGCCTGGGCATCCTCACCACGCTGACCGACTCCGATTACCTGGTGCGTGACTCTCGCGATAAGTCCTACCGGCTTGGCCCTGCGCTCATCTCGTTGGGGCACACCGCCCAGGAGGCGTTGCGGGTGGATCCGGCCGCGCGCACGGAGTTGCGCAGGCTGTCGGCGATCTCAAACACCACCGCTGCGCTGTCCGCGGTGATCGATGACCGCATCACCGTGCTGGAACTCGTCGGGCCGCAGGGCGCCGACGTCGGTGTGCGGGTCGGTCAGAGCTATCCGTTCGCCCCTCCGGTCGGGCTGATGTTCGTGCTGTGGGACGACGTCGCCCTGCGGGGCTGGCTGGCCAAGGAGGCCACCATTCCGCTCCGCACCGACGGTGAGCGACTGGACCGCGTCATCGACGAATGCCGTCGCACGGGATACCTCGTCGAGCGACTCACTCCCGGCGGGCGCAGGCTGTATGCGCTGATGGCCGGGGTGTCGAGCAGGCTGCCCGACGAACTGCGCGCGCTGCTCGGCGAGTTGATCGCCGACATCGGCGAGCGGGTCTATCTGCGTTCCGAGATCCCGGCGGGCAGCCGGCAGCGCCACGACATCAGCGTCATCTCCGCCCCGGTGTTCGACCACCATCTGCATCAGGTGATGGTCGTGTCGCTGCAGATCGGCCGTGCCCTGACCGATGCCGACATCGTCAAGAGCGCCCGCGCGCTGACGGCGACGGCCGATGTGCTCACCAGCCGGCTGGGCGGAACGAAGCCGGCGTTCGATCGCTAGAGGTCCGCGGGCACAGCGACAGAGTGGCGGCGTTGTAGTCATCTGCCGCGGCAGGCGCGCAGTCCCCAACAAGCACTCATCGCGTCGGCAGTGGGTGCCGACGCGATGAGCGGTGTCGTTTGCCAAACGGTTAGACGCCCTGCAGGGCCTCCGAGACCGGTGTTGGCCGGACCACGATGCCGCACTGGCTGACCAGGTCGGCAGCGGGCTGGTTGATGGCCTTCAATTCGGATTCGACCTGCGGGTTGTTCGCGAAATACGCGCGGTAGGCGATTTGCGCCTCATCCGTCGGCTGCTTCGCGATCTCCGTCAGGTCCTTGTCGGCCTCCGGATGAGCCGTGAGATACGTGCTCATCTGGGCCGATACCGTACTGGACGTGTTGACAGCGTTGCTGAACGTGCACGTATCGGGCGTCACGGGTGTCACAGGCTCAGCATTGGCGGACGGCATGATCATCGCCGCGGATGCGACGCCACCAAGCAGGCCGCCTGCGAACATGCCGTACAGGCCGCGTCGAACGGTCATTTCAGACATCTTCATCAGAAAACACACTCCTATCGGTCTGCGATTGTCGGTCGCACACCGAGGCCTATCCGAATATCCGAACCGCTAAACAGCTTCGATAGCGCGGCGGCCCTTCGCCCACGCCCTTAGACGCTGGTCAGTCCACGATCAAGCGCCGCCGAAAAAAGTTGCTTAGTAGCCCTAGGGGGCAAGCTTCTCGCCGTCGTCGAGCAGTTTCAACAGGTAATTCCCGTATCCGGATTTGACCAGGAGTTCGGCGCGCTCCCTCACCTCGTCGTCGGAGACATAGCCGAGGCGCCATGCGACCTCCTCGGGCACGCCGATCTTGAGACCTTGGCGCTCTTCGATGGTGCGCACATAGTTGCCGGCATCAAGCAGCGAATCGAAAGTTCCCGTGTCGAGCCATGCGGTGCCGCGCGGAAGCACCTCGACCGACAATCTGCCCTGCTCGAGGTAGGCGCGATTGACGTCGGTGATCTCGTATTCGCCGCGATCAGACGGTTGCAGCCCGGCGGCGATCTCGACGACGTCGTTGTCGTAGAAGTACAACCCGGGAACCGCATACGGCGAGCGTGGGGACTTCGGCTTCTCTTCTAACGACACCGCGCGAAAGTTGTCGTCGAACTCGACGACGCCGTATGCGGCGGGGTTGGCGACCCGGTACGCGAAGATGGTTCCGCCGGTGATCTCGCTGAAGCGGCCGAGCTGTGACCCCAGGCCGGGTCCATAGAATATGTTGTCGCCCAGAGCAAGTGCCGCCGACTCAGTTCCGATGTGATCCCGGCCGATGACGAACGCCTGCGCGAGGCCATCAGGCGACGACTGGACCGCGTAGGTGATCGAGATTCCGAACTGATGACCGTCGCCGAGCAACCTGACGAAGGCCCCCACATCTGCGGGCGTCGTGATAACGAGGACGTCGCGGATGCCTGCCAGCATCAGCGTTGTCAGCGGGTAGTAGACCATCGGCTTGTCGAATACCGGCAGCAACTGCTTGCTGGTGCCCAGGGTGATCGGATGCAGACGAGTGCCCGTTCCCCCCGCCAGGATGATTCCGCGCATACGGTGATTTTGCCAGCCGGATCGGGCTAGCTACCGATTTTCTCGGCGTCCAGCTCGCGCTTGATCTCCAGCGCGATATCGATGAGCTGGTCTTCCTGGCCGCCGATGAGCTTGCGCTGACCGGCGCGGTGCAGCAGCTTGTGCGCGGGCACGCCGTAGCGCTCGGACTGCCGGATCGCGTGCTTGAGGAAGCTCGAGTACACACCCGAATAACCCATGATCAGCGCATTGCGGTCGAGCAGGCATTCGGCCGGCATCGCAGGCGCCACGACCTCCTCGGCGGCGTCGGCGATATCGAAGAAATCGATGCCGGTCTTGACCCCGATCTTGTCGAACACGCCGATCAAAGCCTCGACGGGCGCGTTTCCCGCACCCGCGCCGAACCGGCGACACGATCCGTCGATCTGCTTGGCGCCCGCCCGCACCGCCTCGATGCTGTTGGCGACCCCGAGGCCGAGGTTCTCGTGGCCGTGAAAACCAACTTGAGCGTCCGATCCCAATTCGGCGACCAGGGCGGCGACGCGGTCGGCAACACCCTCGAGCACCAAGGCGCCCGCGGAGTCGACGACGTACACACACTGGCAGCCGGCATCGGCCATGATTCGGGCCTGTGCGGCAAGCTTTTCCGGCGGGATCGTGTGGCTCATCATCAGGAAGCCGACCGTCTCCAGGCCGAGTTCGCGGGCCAGCCCGAAGTGCTGGATCGAGACGTCGGCCTCGGTGCAATGGGTCGCGATCCGGCAGATGGAGCCGCCGTTGTTCTGCGCCTCCTTGATGTCTTCCTTGGTGCCGACGCCCGGCAGCATCAGGAACGCGATCTTGGATTCCTTGGCGGTCTCGGCCGCGAGCTTGATGAGTTCCTGCTCCGGCGTCTTGGAGAAGCCGTAGTTGAAGCTCGAGCCGCCGAGGCCGTCGCCGTGCGTGACCTCGATGACGGGAACGCCGGCGGCGTCGAGTGCCGCGACGATCGCGTGCACTTCGTCCTTGGTGAACTGATGGCGCTTGTGGTGGCTGCCGTCCCGCAACGACGTGTCCGTCATCCGGATATCCCACATGGGGTTGAAGTAGATGTCGTCGGTGCTCATGCCTCGGCTCCCGCTCGCTCCGGTCCTCGCTTCGCTGCGATCCTCACTCCCGCTCGCCTTCGGGTGCTCATGCTTGGCCTCCTCCAGCGGTCGCGGAAAGGCTCTCCTTGGCGATTTCCTCGCCGACCTTGGTCGCTGCCGCGGTCATGATGTCTAGGTTTCCAGCGTAGGGCGGCAGATAGTCGCCCGCACCCTCTACTTCGACGAACGTCGTCACCACCGCCTGGCCGCCGGAGTTGATCGACGGGTCGTCGAACTGTGGCTCGTTGAGCAACCGGTAGCCGGGCACATAGGTCTGCACCTCGGCGACGACGTCTTTGATCGACTGGGCGATCGCGTCGCGGTCGGCATCCTCGGGGATCGCGCAGAAGATGGTGTCGCGCATGATCATCGGCGGATCCGCCGGGTTGAGGATGATGATCGCCTTGCCGCGCTTGGCGCCGCCGATCGTCGAGACACCGTTGCTGGTGGTCTTGGTGAACTCGTCGATGTTCGCGCGGGTGCCGGGGCCCGCCGACACCGACGACACGCTGGCGACGATCTCGGCGTAGGGCACCTCCACGACCCGGGATACCGCGTAGACGATCGGGATGGTCGCCTGGCCGCCGCAGGTGATCATGTTGACGTTCGGCGCGTCCAGATGCTCACGCAGGTTCGCCGGCGGGATGACCGCGGGGCCGACGGCAGCCGGCGTCAGGTCGATGGCCCGGATGCCCGCCTCGGCGTATTTCGGCGCGGCGTCGCGGTGCACGTAGGCGCTGGTGGCCTCGAACAACAGGTCGGGCTTCTCGTCGAGGCCCAGCAGCCAGTCCGCGCCCTCGGCGCTGGTTTCCAGGCCGAGCTTGCGGGCCCGTGCCAGACCCTCGCTGTCGGGATCGATGCCGACCATCCAGCGCGGCTCCAACCACTCCGAGCGCAACAGCTTGTACAGCAGGTCGGTGCTGATGTTGCCGGATCCGACGATGGCGACGGATGCCTTGCTAGGCATGTGTGCTCCTTACTCGAACGACAGGTGGACCGAACCCAGCCCGTCGAAGTCGGCGACGAAATCATCTCCCGGCGTGGCGTCGAAGGCCTTCGTGCACGAACCGGGCAGCACGATGTCTCCAGCCTTCAACCGAACCCCGAAACTGTCCACCTTTCGGGCCAGCCACGCCACCGCGGTCACCGGATTGCCGAGCACCGCGTCGCTGCGGCCCTTGGCGACGACCTCACCGTTGCGGGTCAGCGCCGCGTCGATGTTGCAGATATCGATGTCCTTCGGCGACACCCGCGCCTCGCCGAGCACCCAGCCCGCCGAGGAGGCGTTGTCGGCGATGGTGTCGCACAGCTTGATCTTCCAGTCCTTGATGCGGGTGTCGATCAGCTCGATGGCGGGGGCGAAGGCGGCGGTGGCGGCCAGCACGTCGTCCTCGGTGCAGCCCTCCCCCGGCAGATCGTCGGCCAGCACGAATCCGACCTCGACCTCGACCCGCGGGTACAGATATCTGCCTGCCGGAACGGGACGGTCCTCGAACACCTGCATCTCATCGAGCAGGTGGCCGTAGTCGGGCTCGTCGACGCCCATCATCTCCTGCATCGCCTTGCTCGACAGCCCCACTTTGTGACCGACCACCCGCGCGCCCTCGGCGACCCGCTGGCGGATGTTGATCAACTGGATCTCGTAGGCGTCGACCACGTCGATGTCGAGGTTGGTGGCGGTCAGCGGGGAGATGGCGACCCGGCTGCGTTCGGCCTCCGCCAGCTCGGCGGCCAGCTCGTCACGCACCTGGACAGTGAGCATTTTTGGCTACTTCCCCTCGTAGTCCGCTCGGGTCTTCCGACCGGGGCGGTTGTTCCCAGGCCGGGCAATTCTATAACGTGTTCTACATGACAGGACAGGAGTTCGACGTCGTCGTGGTCGGGAGCGGCGCCGCCGGCATGGTCGCTGCCCTTACCGCCGCTCATCAGGGCCTTTCAACAGTAGTCGTAGAGAAGGCCCCGCACTATGGCGGATCGACCGCGCGATCGGGAGGTGGCGTCTGGATCCCGAACAACGAGGTCCTGCGGCGCGACGGCGTCACCGACACGGCCGAGGCGGCCCGGACGTATCTGCACGGCATCATCGGCGACGTCGTCGAACCCGAGCGCATCGACACCTATCTCGACCGTGGTCCCGAGATGTTGTCCTTCGTGTTGAAGCACACCCCGCTGAAGATGTGCTGGGTGCCCGGCTATTCGGACTACTACCCGGAATCCCCCGGCGGCAGGCCTGGCGGCCGTTCGATCGAGCCCAAGCCGTTCAACGCCAAAGAGCTCGGCGCCGACGAGGCGGGGCTGGAGCCTCCGTACGGCAAGGTTCCGCTCAACGTCGTTGTGATGCAGCAGGACTACGTCCGACTCAACATGCTCAAGCGTCATCCGCGCGGTGTGCTGCGCAGCCTGAAGGTCGGTGCCCGCACCATGTGGGCCAAGGCCACCGGCAAGAACCTCGTCGGCATGGGCCGCGCGCTGATCGCGCCGCTGCGGATCGGACTGCAGAAGGCCGGGGTGCCGGTGCGGCTGAACACGGCCTTCACCGACCTGTACGTCGAGGACGGCGTGGTGCGCGGAATTTATGTCCGCGACACCAATGCACCTGAATCGGCTGATTCCGAGGTGATTCGGGCCCGCCGTGGCGTGATCCTTGGCTCGGGCGGGTTCGAGCACAACGAACAGATGCGGGTGAAGTACCAGCGCGCTCCCATCACCACCGAGTGGACCGTCGGGGCAAAGGCCAACACCGGTGACGGCATCATTGCGGGCGAGAAACTCGGTGCCGCACTGGACATCATGGAGGACGCCTGGTGGGGCCCGACGGTGCCGCTGGTCGGCGCCCCCTGGTTCGCGCTGTCGGAACGCAACTCGCCGGGCTCGATCATCGTGAACATGACAGGCAAGCGGTTCATGAACGAGTCGATGCCGTATGTCGAGGCGTGCCATCACATGTACGGCGGCGAGTACGGCCAGGGTCCGGGGCCAGGCGAGAACATTCCGGCCTGGCTGGTCTTCGACCAGCAGTACCGCGACCGCTACATCTTCGCGGGACTGCAACCGGGACAGCGCATTCCGAAGAAGTGGCTGGAGTCGGGCGTGATCGTGTCGGCGGACACGCTGGAGGAACTGGCGGCGAAGGCGGGGTTGCCCGCGGATGCTTTGGCGGCGACGGTGGAGCGATTCAACGGGTTTGCGCGTACCGGTGTCGACGAGGATTTCAAGCGCGGCGAGAGCGCCTACGACCGCTACTACGGCGACCCGACGAACAAACCGAATCCGAACCTCGGTGAGATCAGCCACGCGCCGTACTACGCGGCCAAGTTGGTGCCGGGTGACCTCGGAACCAAGGGCGGCATCCGCACCGACGTGCACGCGCGGGCATTGCGGGACGACGGTTCGGTGATCGAGGGTCTGTATGCCGCGGGCAATGTCAGCGCACCGGTGATGGGCCACACGTATCCAGGACCCGGCGGCACGATCGGCCCGGCGATGGCCTTCGGCTACTTGGCCGCCCTGCACTTGGCGGGAGCCGCTGCGGCGACATCCCGTACCGAGAAGGCCTGACATGCCGATCAATCTCGACGAGGCGCTCGGCGCGGAACTCGACCCTGTCGAATTCTCCTGGAGCAGTAGCGATATCCAGCTTTACCACCTCGGTCTCGGCGCGGGCCAGGATCCGATGGACAAGCGCGAACTGCGCTATCTCGTCGACGACACCCCGCAGGTGCTGCCGACGTTCGGCAACGTGGCGGCGAGTTTCCATGACACGGCGCCGCCCACGGTCAAGTTTCCCGGGATCGACATCGAGCTGAGCAGGGTGCTGCACGCCAGCGAGGCGGTGTCCGCGCCAGCGCCGATCCCACCGTCAGGATCCGGACGTGCGGTCACCAGGTTCACCGATATCTGGGACAAGGGCAAGGCCGCGGTGATCTGGTCGGAGACGACGGTCAGCACGCCGGACGGCACACCGCTGTGGACGCAGAAGCGGTCGATCTTCGCGCGCGGCGAGGGCGGGTTCGGCGGCGAGCGCGGACCGTCGACGTCATCGGAGCCGCCGGAACGGGCGCCCGACTTCGAACTGTCGATCGCGGTATCACCGCAGCAGGCGCTGCTCTACCGGATGTGCGGGGACCGCAACCCGCTGCACTCCGATCCCGAATTCGCCTCTGCGGCGGGCTTTCCCAGGCCCATCCTGCACGGCCTGTGCACGTACGGCATGACATGCAAGGCGATGGTCGACGCGCTGCTCGACGGCGACACCTCACGCGTCGGCAGCTACGGGGCCCGCTTCGCAGGCGTCGTGTTCCCCGGCGAGACCCTCAAGGCCAGCGTCTGGAAGGACGGCGACGGGTTCCGAGCCGTCGTCACCGCGCCTGAGCGCGACGACGCCGTTGCACTGGCAGGCGTGGAGTTGACGCCGGCGTGACTCAACCGACTCCAACCTCCCCTTTGAGGTGATCGGCTAGTCGTGAGGTGAGTGCCAGCAGGGTCAGCGTCGGACTCGCGTATCCAATTCCTGTGGAAAACACCGAGCTTCCGGCGACGTAGACGTTGGCGAGCCCGTGTACCCGGGAGTTCTCGTCAACAACGCCGAACTGCGGGTCGGCGTGCATCCGCGTTCCGCCCATCGGATGGTGCAGGCCGTAGAACTGGGGCCGGAAGGACCGCTCCCAGTCGTACCAGGGACGAAGTCGGCCTATTCCTGCTGAATTGATCTGGTGTATGAAGATCTCGATCGACCGTCGAATGTTCTTCACCTGGGCAGATAGCTGCCGAGTCGAGCACGTCACGTCCTGAAAAGTATTGATATCAGCGTCAAGATTGACGCGACGATGTAACTTCAGCAATATAAATAGCTGTCATAGTCAAGCTTCGCGCCGTGCCCTTCCGACGAGACACCCATCGAGACCCATCGAGCCGTTGCGAATCGCGACATCGGACATGGCAAAGTCAAATCCCATGCCATGGTTCGCCGGGAGGCTCTGGTAAGAACCCGGCGCAGCGCGCGCGGCGAGTCGCCGATCTCAATGCCCGCTAAACCGTGCGCGGCCGTCACATGCCGACGTCTGTCCAATAAACGAAACACCGAGCGTCGGCCATCCTGCATGGCGGACCGGTCAGCCGAGGATGAGCCCCGAAGTCGGAACGCCGGTGCCCGCCGTCACCAGGACATGCTCGACATCGTCGATTTGGTTCACCGACGAACCACGCAGCTGCCGAACGCCTTCGGCGATCCCATTCATGCCGTGGATGTACGCCTCGCCGAGCTGACCGCCGTGGGTGTTGATCGGCAGCCGGCCACCGACTTCGATCGCACCATCGGCGATGAAGTCCTTGGCCTCGCCCTTTCCGCAGAAGCCCAACTCCTCCAGCTGAATCAGCGTGAACGGAGTGAAGTGGTCGTAGAGGACCGCGGTCTGGATATCGGTGGGCTTCAGCCCCGACTGCTCCCACAGCTGCCTGCCGACCAGCCCCATCTCGGGTAGCCCCAACTCGGTCCGGTAGTAACTGACCATCGAGTACTGATCCGGACTGGACCCCTGCGACGCGGCCTCGATGACGGCAGGCCGGTGCTTGAGATCCTTCGCCCGCTCCGCCGACGTTATGACGAGGGCGACTCCACCGTCGGTCTCTTGACAGCAGTCCAAAAGCCTCAGCGGCTCGGCGATCCACCGCGAGTTCTGGTGGTCCTCAATGGTTATCGGCTTCTCGTAAAAATACGCCTTCGGGTTCTTGGCCGCGTGCTTGCGGTCCGCCACCGAGACGACACCGAAATCCTTGCTCGTCGCCCCGGACAGGTGCATGTACCGCCTGGCGATCATCGCCACCTGCGCCGCCGGTGTGGACAAACCGTGCGGGTAGGAGAACGAGTTGTCCACACCCGTCGAGTCGGCGTTCTCCACCAACCGCATCTGCACCTGGCCGAACCGCTGTCCCGACCGCTCGTTGAAAGCGCGGTACGCGACAACGCAATCCGCGACTCCCGTTGCGACGGCGATCGCCGCCTGCTGGACCGTCGCGCACGCCGCACCGCCGCCGTGGTGAATCTTGGAGAAAAACTTCAGCTCGCCGATCCCCGTCGCTCGCGCGATGGCGACCTCGGTGTTCGAGTCCATTGTGAACGTGACCATGCCGTCCACGTCGTCAGGCGTCAGGCCCGCATCGTCGAGCGCGTCGAGAACGGCTTCGGAGGCCAACCGCAGCTCGCTGCGGCCCGAGTTCTTCGAGAAGTCGGTGGCGCCGATCCCGGCGATGGCCGCCTTACCGGACAACGGTCCCGGCATCAGGCGGCTCCGATCGTCAACGTCGAGGTGGCGACGACGTGGTCGCCCAGACTATTGCTGCCAACGACTTTCACCGTGACGATCCCGTCTTCGACACCCGTCACCTCACCCCTGAACGTCACCGTGTCGTACGCATACCAGGGCACTCCGAGTCGCAGCTTGATCGACTTGATCATCGCGGTCGGACCCGCCCAGTCCGTGACAAAACGCTGCACCAGACCGGTATCGGTGAGGATGTT
Source organism: Mycobacterium sp. (assembly GCF_032159565.1). GTDB lineage: Bacteria > Actinomycetota > Actinomycetes > Mycobacteriales > Mycobacteriaceae > Mycobacterium. The sequence goes on along the minus strand of NZ_JAVHWR010000134.1, from coordinate 49,379 downwards.
GACGAAGATGTCCCTGGAGCCCTTCGCCTGCGCCTTGTCGCGGTCGTGGTGGACGTCCTGATAGTCACGGGTGGCGATCGCCGTCGACACGATGAACGTCGGGTCACCGTAGAGCGACAGCTCCGGCAGCTTCGTGCCGACCTCTACCGTTGGTGCGCTCATGAGTCGGGCTCCCACGCGTACAGCGTCCACGCCGGGCCACTGTTCCCCTCGGGGAAGTCGATATACGTTGCACGGACCGGCATTCCGACCTCCACGGTCGCGGGATCCGCGTTGCGGAGCTCACCGAGCATCCGGACCCCCTCCTCGAGTTCCACGAGCGCAATCACGAACGGCAGGGTGCGGCCGGGCACCTTCGGCGCATGGTGCACCACGAAGCTGAACACGGTGCCCTTCCCGCTCGCCACGACATAGTCGGCAGGTGCAGCTTTGTCGGCCCACAGCGCGGGCACCGGCGGATGCTGCAGCGTCCCGTCACCCCGCTTCTGAATACGAAGCTCGTGGGCGTTGACGCCGTCCCAGAAGAACTTGGTATCCCGCGACGACGCGGGCCGCATCATGGACTCCGCATCGAGATCGGCCGGAACCGCGGACGGCGCGGCCTCATTCTGCTCACGCGGGATGAACTTCAAGATGCGCCAGTCCATTTCGGCGACGTCCTCGTCACCGACCTGCCACGTGATCCGCTGGCTGATGAAGTAGCCCTCGCCCAGCGCCGTCTGTTTCGGGCCGACGACGTCGGTGAGTTCGGCGACGACACTGACGTCCTCGCCCGGCCGCAGGTACCGGTGATACGTCTGGTCGCAGTTGGTGGCGACAACTCCGACATAGCCTGCGCCGTCGAACAACTCCATGATCGGACCGATGGGGTCGTCGCCGGGGCGTTCGCCACCGAGACCCATCATCGTCCACACCTGGATCATCGCCGGTGGCGCGACGACCCCCGGATGACCCGCCGCCTTGGCCGCCGCCTCGTCGATGTAGATCTGGTTCTCGTCGCCGATGGCATCCACCCAGTGCCGGATCATCGGCTGGTTCACCTGGTCGCGGCCCACCCGCGCTTTGCTCGGTCCAGCCGCCTTGATGTCCTCGACGGTCCTGTGGATGACGTCCGGATTCACCTGGGAACCCTCGGAACCTTCAGCCCCGAAGCTGCGATCATCTCGCGCATCACCTCGTTCACTCCGCCACCGAACGTGATCACCAGGTTCCGCTTGGTCTGGCTGTCCAGCCACTCGAGAAGCTCGGCGGTTTGCGGGTCGGCCGGGTTCCCGTGCGCTCCTACGATCTCTTCAGCCAGGCGTCCCGCGTATTGAATGCGCTCGGTGCCAAAGACTTTGGTCGCCGCGGCGTCGGCGACGTCGATGGTCTCACCTGATGCGGCCACCTGCCAGTTCAACAGCTCGTTGATGCGCCACATCGCCTTGAGCTCGCCGAGTGAGCGCTTGACGTCGTCGTGGTCGAGCGGGGTGTCTCCGTTGCTGCCCGGCTTGGACGCCCACGCGTGGATGCGGTCATACAGTGACGCGAACCGGCCTGCCGGTCCGAGCATCACGCGCTCGTTGTTCAGTTGGGTGGTGATCAGCCGCCAGCCTCCGTTCTCCTCGCCGACCAGCATCTCGGCGGGCACCCGCACGTCGTTGTAGTAGGTGGCGTTGGTGTGGTGTGCGCCGTCGGACAGGATCATCGGCGTCCACGAATACCCGGGGTCCTTGGTGTCGACGATGAGCATCGAGATGCCCTTGTGCTTCGCGGCCTCCGGATCGGTACGGCACGCCAGCCAGACGTAGTCCGCGTCGTGGCCGCCGGTCGTGAAGACCTTCTGGCCGTTGACGATGTACTCGTCGCCGTGGCGGATCGCCGTCGTGCGCAGCGATGCCAGGTCGGTGCCCGCTTCAGGCTCGGTGTAGCCGATCGCGAAGTGCACCTCGCCGGCCAGGATGCCGGGCAGGAACTTCTTCTTCTGCAGTTCTGTTCCGTATGCCTGCAACGTCGGGCCGACAGTCTGCAACGTGACGGCGGGCAGGGGCACGTCGGCGCGGTGCGCCTCGTTGACGAAGATCGACTGCTCGATAGGCCCTAAACCGAGGCCACCGAACTCCTTTGGCCAGCCGACACCCAGCTTGCCGTCTGACCCCATTCGCTTGATCACCGCGCGGTAGGCCTTACCGTGCCGGTCGGCCTCCATCTCCGCGGCTTCCTGCGGGGAGATGAGATTCGAAAAATATTCGCGCAGTTCGGCTTGTAGCTGCTTCTGCTCGGGTGTCAGTTCGATGTACATTGCGCTCCCACCAGATCGAGACGGTGCGACGAGCCGCCCAGCAGGCGGGTCAGATCTTTGATCGTCGAGTAATAGCGGTCCATCGGGTACGCGATGTCCATGCCCATGCCGCCGTGCATGTGGTGACACAGCTGCATCACGGGCGGCGCCTGCGACGCGAGCCAGTAACCCAGAATGTCGAGGTCTTCGTCGGCGTCGCGTCCCTCCGATAACCGCCATACCACCGAAGTCGCCGCCAATGTCAGTGTGCGCGAAGCGATGTACACCTCGGCCAGCTGCGCGGCCACCGTCTGGAACGTCGAGAGCGGCTTGCCGAACTGCTCGCGGTTGGCGACGTAGTCGGCAGTCAGGCGCAACGCCCCGGCCACCAGCCCTGCCGCGAACGAGCCGATCGTCGCGAGCGCCAACTGGTTGACCCGCTTCGCCTGCGCGCCGTCCAGCACGTCGTCGTCGACGACCGTGACATCCGAGAACGTCACCACATACTCATCGGAGTGATTGGACGTCGGCGTCTTGGAGGCCTGCACACCATCGGCCTTCGCCGACACCACCGCGACACCGGTGTCGGCTGTCACGATGATCCAGTCCGCTTGTCCCGCATACGGAACGCCGATCTTCGTGCCGTTGAGCTTGCCGCCGGACAGCGTTACGGCCGGCTTGTCGGGTAGCGCGGCGCCGGGTTCGTTGAGTGCCAGCGTGACGATCGAGCCCTTCGCCACCCCGGCCAGGTACCGGTCCTGCTGCGGTTCGGACGCGACGTCGAGGAGCACGGCGGTGGCCCCGAGAACGCCCAGCGCAGGTCCGGTGGTGGCGTGCCGACCGATTTCGGTGAGAGCCGTCGTCAGCTCGGGCAGTCCCACGCCGTCACCGCCGAGGCGCTCCGGCAGGGCCAGCGCAGTCACGCCACCCCCGACCAGAGCGTCCCACGAGTTGTCGCGGTCCAGTACCGAGGTGACGACGTCGGCAACTGCCTGCTGCCCTTCGTCGGGACTGAAGTCCACCGGAATCCTCCTCGATTCGCCTGCGCGGTCAGTGGCTAGCCGGACACGTTCCCGTGTAGTCAACCTGCCAGTGCTTGATGCCGTTCAGCCACCCCGACATGAGCCGCTCGGGCTCGCCGATGGGCTTGAGATCCGGCATGTGGTCGGCGACGGCGCTGAAGATCAGGTTGATGGTCATCTTCGCGAGGTTGGCGCCGATGCAGTAGTGCGCGCCGGTGCCGCCGAACCCGACATGCGGGTTGGGGCTGCGCAGGATGTCGAAGGAATGCGGGTCATCGAACACCTCGTCATCGAAATTGGCTGAGCGGTAGGACATCACCACGCGCTCGCCCTTCTTGATCTTTACGCCGCCCAGTTCGACGTCCTCGAGCGTGGTGCGCTGGAACGCCGACACCGGCGTCGCCCAGCGGACGATCTCGTCGGCGGCGGTCTCGGGACGTTCCTTTTTGTACAGCTCCCACTGGTCGGGATTCTGCGAAAACGCGATCATGCCGTGGGTGATGGAGTTACGCGTGGTCTCGTTGCCCGCCACCGCGAGCATAACGACGAAGAAGCCGAACTCGTCGTCCGACAGCTTTTCACCGTCGACATCAGCCTCGATCAGCGTCGTGACGATGTCGTCGGTCGGGTTCTTCGACCGCTCCTCGGCCATCTTCATGGCATACGTGATGAGCTCGAACGACGACATCGCGGGGTCCACGTCGGCATACTCCGGGTCCTCACCGGCGGTCATCTCGTTGGACCAGCGGAAGAGCTTGTCCCGGTCCTCCTGGGGGACGCCGAGCAGTCCGGCAATGGCCTGCAGCGGCAGCTCGCACGAGACCTGTTCGACGAAGTCGCCCGACCCCTCGGCAGCGGCGGTCTCGGCGATCTTCCGGGCGCGGGTCCGTAGCTCCTCCTCGAGCCGTCCGACGGCTCGCGGGGTGAAGCCGCGGGAGATGATCTTGCGCAGGCGGGTGTGCTGCGGCGGGTCCATGTTCAGCAGGACGGCCTTCTGCAGATCGATCGCGTCGCGGGTCATCCCTTGCGGCCAGGTCGGAATGGCGCCGTCCGGCGAGCTGCCGAAGAGGTCGTTGCGCTTAGACACCTCTTTGACGTCGGCATGCTTAGTCACGAGCCAATAGCCTTTGTCGCCGAACCCTCCGGTACCGCCGGGCACGTCGACCCAATGGATGGGCTCGGACTTGCGGAGCTCGGCGAGCTCCTCGACAGGAAGACGCTCGAGGTTCAGGGTGGCGTCCAGGAAGTCGAAGTCGGGCGAAATGGGGCAAGGACCGCCAGGGGGCATCAGAAAGCTCTCCTCAATTGGAACGTGTTCTAGTGCCAGTAAAACATGCCCTCTGCGCAGATCAAAGGCTCGGCTGCAACGCCGCTTGTCAGAGTAATGAAACGTGTTCTAGCCTGGCGGAATGGGTAACCCTGTAATCGTTGAAGCCACCCGCAGCCCGATCGGCAAGCGGAACGGATGGTTGTCAGGCCTGCATCCGACCGAGCTTCTCGGCGCCACCCAGAAGGCACTTGTGCAGAAGGCCGGCATCGACGCCGGTGATGTGGAACAGCTGATCGGCGGCTGCGTGACGCAGTTCGCCGCGCAGTCGAACAACATCACCCGGGTCGGATGGCTGGTCGCGGGATTGCCCGAGCACGTCGGCGCAACCACGGTGGACTGCCAGTGCGGCAGCGGGCAGCAGGCCAACCATCTGATCGCCGGGCTCATCGCGACCGGCGCCATCGACGTCGGCATCGCGTGCGGCATCGAGGCGATGAGCGCTATCGGGCTGGGCGCCAACGCAGGACCCGACCGGTCGGTGCTGCGGCCGGAATCGTGGGACATCGACCTGCCGGACCAGTTCACCGCCGCCGAGCGGATCGCCAAGCGCCGGGGCATCACCCGTGAAGACATCGACCAGTGGGGTTTCGAGTCGCAACGCAAGGCCAAGCAGGCCTGGGCAGAAGGCCGGTTCGACCGTGAGATCAGCCCCATCGAGGCGCCGGTGCTCGACGACCAGAAGCAGCCGACGTCCGAACGCGCCTTCGTGACCCGCGACCAGGGACTGCGCGACACCACGCTGGAGGGTCTGGCGTCGCTCAAGCCGGTGCTCGACGGCGGCATCCACACCGCGGGCACCTCGTCGCAGATCTCCGACGGCGCCGCCGCGGTGCTGTGGATGGACGAGGACAAGGCCAAGGCGCTTGGCCTGCGTCCGCGTGCGCGGATCATCAGCCAGGCACTCGTCGGCGCGGAGCCCTACTACCACCTCGACGGCCCAGTGCAGTCCACCACGAAGGTGCTGGAGAAGGCGGGGATGAAGATGGGTGACATTGACATCACCGAGATCAACGAGGCCTTCGCCTCCGTCGTGCTGTCGTGGGCCCGAGTGCACAACCCGGACATGGACAAGGTCAATGTGAACGGCGGCGCGATCGCGCTCGGTCATCCCGTTGGCAGCACCGGCAGCCGGTTGATCACCACCGCGCTGCACGAGTTGGAGCGCACGGACCAGAGCACCGCGCTCGTCACGATGTGCGCGGGCGGCGCGCTTTCGACGGGCACGATCCTCGAGCGGATCTAGTGACCGAGACCCGTGTCCACACCGAAGCCGAGCGGATCGCGGCCGCCCAGGCCTACATCGACGCGCTCGTCCATCACGATGCGAGCAACGTGCCGTTCGCTGCGGGCTGTACACGCATCGAGGTCGGCCTGAAGACGGGGTTCTCGGGCGAGCACCTGCGGCGCAGCCTCAACGGCGGCCCGCAGTACCGGATCATCGCGACCACCACGGTTCCCGAGTTCAGCGTTGACGGCGAGCAGGTGCGAGCGAAGTTCGATCTGGTGACCAAACCGTCGCTGGCGGGCCGGCGCGTGGGCGCCCACATCGACGAGACCTTCGTCATCCCCGCCGCCGACGGACTCATCCACCACATCCGAGCAAGCATTCGCCCGTTTCTGATCACGTCCTAGGATGACCGCCATGGCGGCGGCATCCGATCTGCACTTCTATTTCGACCCGGTCTGTCCCTTCGCGTGGATCACCAGCAAGTGGGTCCGGATCGTCGCCGGACAGCGCGACTACAAGGTCGACTGGCGGTTCATTTCGCTGCGAATCCTCAACGCGCACATCGATTATGACGCGCACTTTCCGCCGGAATACGAGGCCGGACATACGGCAGGCCTGCGGCTGCTGCGGGTGGCAGCCCGGACAAGGGCCGAGCACGGTCGGGAAGCCGTCGGCCGGCTCTACGAGGCGATCGGCACCCGCATCTTCGACACATCACGTGAGGTCGACCCACTGTCCGGCGCCGATCAAGGCGCGCGGCGCGTGCTGGAACCGCTCCTGGAGAATGCCGGGCTGCCAAGGGGGCTGGCCGACGCGCTGGACGACACCTCGTGGGACGACTTGATCCGGACAGAGACCGACGAGGCACTTGCCTTGACGGGCCGTGACGTGGGCACCCCGATCCTGCACTTCAATCCCCCTGAGGGGACGGCATTCTTCGGACCGGTGATCAGTCGATTGCCGAGCGCCGACGATGCGGGGCAGTTGTGGGACCACGTGATCGGCTTGGCCGAGTTCGGCGGCTTCGCCGAGCTCAAGCGCAGCCTGCGCGAACGGCCTCAGCTGGCCAGTTTCGGTGTCGACACGGAAGCAGTTGGCAAGCAGGAGGATTGGCACGGCGGAAGCCGGCGCCAGAAGAAATAGTTTGCCCATGTGCGGTTGTGGCAAGAAATAGGTCATGGCAGAGCGGCGGTCGATCAGAAACTCGCGTGCGTTGGTCCTGTTGATGAAGTACTTCGCGCGCGCACACATCTGGGTCTACCAGCGCACGAACGGGCTTCTCGGCGCCAAGTTGCTCCGGTTCCCCGCAGCGCTGATCACGACGAAAGGCCGAAAAACCGGCGAACCGCGAATCACCCCCACGCTGTACCTGCGCGACGGGGACCTGGTCTTGTTGCCTGCATCGTTCGGCGGTCGGGACACCGACCCGGGGTGGTATCACAATTTGAAGGCGAACCCCAGCGTGCACATTCAGATTCGCGATGAGCACCTCGATCTGACCGCCCGCGATGCGACAGACGAAGAACGAAGCCGCTACTGGCCGAGGTTGATAGAGATGTACCCGCCGTACCGCGGCTACCGCGAGGCGGCCGATCGGGTGATACCTCTTGTGGTCTGTGAGCGTCAGGTGGGCTGAGGCGTCGGCGCTTCCCGGCGCAGCGCCAAGTTCAGCCCTACCGCGACCCCCAAGAGGACCGCACCGGCGACGATCGTCGTCGGATGCAGATACAGCAGCAGTGCGGCGGCCGGTGCGCACAGCACCCGCTCCGGCCAACCCGCGCGCCGGATCAGCCAGCCGCCGGTGACGACCGCGAGTGCAGCGACACCGAGCGCGGATACCGTTGCGGTCCAGGCCATGTCACCGATCGACCGAAGGCCGAGCAGGCCCTCGCCGTTATCGGTCAGCACGAACGCGAACGGCACGAGGAACGCGGGCAGCGTGTATTTCCACGTCTGCATCATCGTGGCCATCACCTTGCCGCCGGTGATCGCCGAGGCGGCGACGGACGCCAGCGCCGTCGGTGGCGTGACCTCCGACAGCACCGCGAAGTAGAAGACGAACATCGCCACCGCCGGAGCGGCGACGCCGAGGTCCTGTAGCGCCGGGCCGACGATCACCCAGCTGATCACGAACGAGGCCGTCACCGGCACGGCCAGACCGAGTACCGCCACCGCCAGCGCGGCGAACAGCGCGGTGAAAACGAGTACAAGAGCAGGGGTTTCGGTGATGCCCCGGGCTGCATTGACCAGAATCGAGTTCAGCTGCAGGCCGAGCCCGGTCCGAGTGATCATCGCGGCGATGACGCCGGCGGCGGCGCACACGGTGGCTACGGCGAGCACACCCCTGACGCCGGTGCCCAGCGCGCGGTAGAGCCTGATCGGCGTCAGGCGGTGTTCCCGATCCAGGAACGACAGCGCGATCTGGATGAAGGTTGCGAAGACGACTGCGCGCACCGCCGAGATGTCCATCGCAAGGAAGACCACGATCAGCAGCAGCGAGATCAGGTGGTATCCGAATCTGCCAAGGAGTCGCCAACCCGACTGCTCGCTGATTTCGACTTCGCGCGTGCCGTACCGCCTGGCGTCGATCTCGACGGCAAGCAGGATGCCCAGGTAGTACAGGATCGTCGGCACGATCGCCCAAAGCAGCACGGTCAGATACGGAACGCCGAGGTACTCCGCGATGATGAACGCGGCTGCGCCGAGCGTCGGCGGGGACAGGATCGCCCCGATGCCCGCGGCCGCCAGCATTCCGCCCGCGTTCTCCTTCGGGTAGCCGGCCCGGCGAAGGATAGGCCACGTCACGGAGCCCAGGCTGACGGTGGTCGCTGTGCCCGACCCCGATACGGAGCCCAGCAGGAATCCCGCCAGGGTGACCGTCCGGCCCGGCGCCGCGCGGGACCGCCGGAACGCCGCAAGGGAGAGGTCGATGAAGAACTTGCTGGCGCCCGACGCGTCCAGCACCGCTCCATAAATGGTGAACAAAACGATGTAGGTGGCCGCCACGTCGAGTGGCACACCGTAGAGGCCGGTCGACTGGATGAACGAGGCGCTGATGATCTGGTCCCAATTCACACCCGCATGCGCGATCGCCGCGCCCTGCGGCAGATAGCCGCCGTAGTAGGCGTAGGCCAGCGCGAGCAGGCAGACGATCGGCAGCGCGACACCGGTGGTACGACGGCAGGCCTCCAGCACCAGAAGCAGCACGACGGTCCCCACCACCACGTCGATCATCGCCGGGGTGCCCTGCCGGCTGAGGAACTCGTCGAAACCGCCTCCCCCGCCGGCGATTTCGAAGGGGAGCACCGGATACAGGCAGGCCAGAAGTGCGAGCGCGGCAAGCAGCCAGTCCACGGGCGTCGGGTTTCCGCTCGGCACCATGTGCTCGTCATGGTCGGGGTCCGCCGTCCTGCGACGCAGCCGTAACCCGGAGCGGTAGCACAGCAAGGTCAGCGGCAGTACGGCCGCCAGGAAGTAGATCAGCGAGACCTGGTTGCCCTGCGCCAGCGGGAAGAAGACCTGATACACCGCGAAGACACCGATCAGAACGCACACGGCCATCACCGCATGGGCCACCCAGCCGGTCAGCTCGCGGGCGGGTTTCTCCTCTTCGTACGCGGCGGCCGCCGTCGTCGTGGTGGCGGTGCCGCCGGCCGCGTCTGGCCGGAGGTCATCGTTGTCGCCGGGTTCCGTCAGTTCTTCGCGCCGAGTTCGTCCAACGCCTTCTTGGCCCCCGGGTGCAACGGCACCGGGTCGGTCTGGCGGGCCGTGTCCAGATTGATGTCCTTGGCCGCCTTGTTCACCTTGACCAGATCGGCCTTGTGATCGAACAGCGCCTTCGTCAGCACACATGCCGTATTGCCGTCCATATCTTTGTTCACCAGAAGAAGATTCGGCACGACGACCGTCGGCACGTCACCCGGAGTCTGATATGTCGACGCCGGGATGACGCCACGCTCGTAGATCGTGTTGATCTCCTTCAGCTTGTCCAGTGTGTTCGTCACGTCGATCAACTTGACGTTGCCGCGCTCGCTGGTGAACAGGTCCGTGATGCCACTCGTCGGCAGACCGCCCGACCAGAACATCGCGTCGATTGAACCGTCCTTCATGCCTTCGACCGTCTTGCCCAGCTCGGTCCGCTGCGCCTGGATGTCCTTGGCGGGGTCCAGACCGGCCGCGGTGAGCATCCGGTTCGCGATCACCTCGGTGCCCGAATTCGGCGCTCCGGTGGAGACGCGCTTGCCGCGCATATCGGCGATCGAGTTGATGCCGGAGTCGGCCCGCGCGACCACCTGTGTGTAGTTGGGGTACAGCCGGGTCAGAGCCGCGATCGGCTGCGGCGAGTCGAAGGACTCCTTACCCTCGGCTGCGTCAGCCGCGGTGTCGGCGAGCGAGAAGGCGACCTGGTGCGTACCCGCCACCAGCTGCTGGATGTTCTGCAGAGAGGCGGAAGTCTCGGCGGCGGTTGCCTTCAACTTCCCGGCGGTCTGCGCGCTGATCGCTTCTGCGTAGGCACCGCCGAGGCTGTAGTAGACGCCGGTGGTGTTACCCGTCGCGATGCTCAGGCGGGCGTCGGCACCGACGGTGCAGGTCGTCGGCTCGGAAGCCGCTTGTCCCCCGTCACCGCCCCTTTGGCCACCACACCCGGCGAGCACCAACAGCATCGCGCCGGCCAGCACCGGCAATGTGATCCGCCTCACGTGTTGATCATTGCCCGTTGAGGGTGTTTTCACACCTGGTTCACAGGAGCGACTTTGCCAAACGCCCCTCAGGCGCCGAATACCGGCACGGGCGGGCGCGCCTTCGCCAGCAGATCCTTGACGACCGGACCCAACTCCGCCGGATCCCACCGGGCGCCCTTGTCGATCTCGGGTCCGTGCGCCCATCCCTCGGCGGCACGGATGACGCCGCCCTCGACCTCGAACATCCTCCCGGTGACATCGCGTGACTCGACACTGCCCAGCCACACCACGAGCGGCGAAATGTTTTCAGGCGCCATGGAATCGAACTCGCTCTGCTGCGTCGACATCATGTCCGCGAAGACGGTCTCGGTCATCCGGGTGCGCGCCGACGGCGCGATCGCGTTGACGGTGACGCCGTAACGGCCCATCTCGGCGGCGGCGACCAACGTCATGGCCGCGATGCCGGCCTTGGCCGCGCTGTAGTTCGCCTGGCCGACGCTGCCCTGCAGCCCTGCACCCGAACTGGTGTTGATGATGCGGGCGTCGGGCGCATGTCCCGCCTTGGACTGCGCACGCCAGTACGCCGCCGCGTGGCGCATCGTCGCGAAGTGGCCCTTGAGGTGAACCGCGATCACCGCGTCGAACTCTTCTTCGCTGGTGTTGGCGAACATTCGGTCGCGGACGATGCCTGCGTTGTTCACCAGAACGTCGAAGCCGCCGAAGGCGTCGACGGCGGTCGCGATGAGGCCTTCGGCCTGCTCCCAGTCGGCGACGTTCGCGCCGCTGGTGACGGCTTCACCACCCGCGGCGGTGATTTCGTCGACAACGCCTTGGGCGGCACTGCCGCCGCCTGCAGTCGAACCGTCGAGACCGACGCCGATGTCGTTGACCACGACGCGCGCCCCTTCGGCGGCGAAGGCCAGCGCGTGCGCGCGTCCGATACCACCACCGGCCCCCGTCACGATGACCACACGGCCGTCGAGCAGTCCCATATTCGTTGTCTCCTTGCTTATTTGAGATCGGCGGTTGTGGTTTCCAGGTAGTGCGGCGGCTCGCCACCACCATGCACTTCCAGCGATGCACCGCTGATGTAGGACGCAGCGGCGGAGGCCAAAAACGCCGCGGCCCAGCCGACATCGGCCGGCTTCGCGAGCCTGCCGAGCGGCACGTTTCTCGAAATGGCCGCGATGGAGTCCGCGTCACCGTAGAACAGTTCGGACTGCTCGGTCTCCACCATTCCGACGACGACCGAGTTCACCCGCACCTTCGGGGCCCATTCGACCGCAAGCGTGTTCGTGATGTTCTCCAGGCCCGCCTTGGCAGCACCGTAGGCCACGGTGCCGGGTGTGGGCCGCCTGCCGCTGACGCTCGCGATGTTCACGATCGAGCCGCCGCCGTCCTGAGTCTGCATCACCGCGTTTGCGTGCGTCGAAACCGACAGCGGGCCAAGCAGGTTGAGCTCCAGGATCTTGCTGCTGAACTTGGCCGACGCCTCCGCGGCGGGCACGTAGGGTGACCCGCCGGCATTGTTGACCACCACGTCGAGACGGCCGTGGTTCGCGACGACCGCGTCGATGAGCGACTTGACCGACTCGTCATCGCGGACGTCGCAGGAGTGGAATTCGTACGGTGATCCGTCCACCGGTCGCCTCGCGCACGTCACGACCGTCGCACCCTGGTCGGCGAAGACGGCGCTGATACCTGCACCCACCCCTCGCACACCGCCTGTCACCAGCACGACTCGACCGTTCAGTTGCAGGTTGATGCCTGCCAAACCAGCCCTGTCAGCCGCGTCGGTCACTGTGCTAGCGTACCAAGCAAGTGCTTGCTTAGGTAGCCGACCCCGTGCAGGGGAGACCCAGGAGCTGTCGATGACGATCACCACCAAGTCGGTCGAACCAGGCGTCGTCTCGGTCACCGTCGACTACCCGCCCGTCAACGCGATCCCATCCCGCGGATGGTTCGAGCTCGCCGACGCGATCACCGCCGCGGGCCGCGACCAATCCACCCACGTGGTGATCCTGCGCGCCGAGGGTCGGGGGTTCAACGCGGGCGTCGACATCAAGGAGATGCAGAAAACCGCCGCGGACGCGAGGAGCAAGAACGCCCCAGCTTTCACCGCGTTGATCGATGCGAACCGCGGATGCTTCGAAGCCTTCCGCGCGGTGTACGAATGCGCGGTGCCGGTGGTTGCGGCCGTCAACGGGTTCTGCGTGGGCGGCGGCATCGGTCTCGTCGGCAACGCCGACGTGATCGTCGCCTCCGACGACGCGACCTTCGGCCTGCCCGAGGTGGAGCGCGGCGCTCTCGGCGCGGCCACTCATCTGTCACGCCTGGTGCCGCAGCACATGATGCGCCGGCTGTTCTTCACGGCGGCCACCGTCGACGCCGCGACCCTGCACCACTTCGGCTCGGTGCACGAGGTGGTGCCACGCACCGACCTCGACGAGGCGGCGCTGCGGGTAGCGCGCGACATCGCCTCGAAGGACACTCGGGTCATCCGGGCGGCGAAGGAAGCGCTGAACCTCATCGACGTGCAGAAGGTCAACTCGAGTTACCGGATGGAACAGGGCTTCACGTTCGAGCTGAACCTGTCCGGAGTGTCCGACGAGCATCGCGACGCATTCGCAGGGACTGACAAGGGATCCAAGTGATTCGGCGGGTAGCGATGGGCCCACGCGCGCAGCGCAGGGGATGACTGGGGGATCGATGACAGACAAGAGAACAACACTCGACGAGGCGGTCGCTGCTGTCGAGAGCGGCATGACCGTCGGGATCGGTGGCTGGGGGTCACGGCGCAAACCGATGGCATTCGTCCGGGCTCTGCTGCGCACCGAGGTCACCGACCTGACCGTGGTGACCTACGGCGGGCCCGACCTCGGGCTGCTATGTTCGGCCGGCAAGGTCAAGCGGGTCTACTACGGTTTCGTATCTCTGGACTCAGCGCCGTTCTACGACCCGTGGTTCGCGAAAGCCCGAACCAGCGGCTCAATCGAATCACGAGAGATGGACGAGGGCATGCTGCGGTGCGGCTTGCAGGCTGCGGCGCAACGACTTCCGTTCCTGCCCATCCGCGCGGGCCTCGGCAGCGACGTTCGCGCGTTCTGGGGCGACGAGCTCAAGACCGTCAAGTCGCCGTATCCCACCGGCGGCGGCTACGAAGAGCTCGTCGCGATGCCCGCGCTCAACCTCGACGTGGCGTTCGTGCACCTCAACATCGGCGACGAACAGGGCAACGCCGCCTATACGGGCATCGACCCCTACTTCGACGACCTGTATCTGATGGCCGCGCAGAAGCGGTTGCTGTCGGTCGAGAGAGTGGTGCCGACAGAGGAACTGGTGAAATCGGTTCCAGCGCAGGCACTGCTGATCAACCGGATGATGGTGGACAGCGTGGTCGAGGCCCCGAACGGCGCGCACTTCACCACCGCTGAACCCGACTACAGGCGCGACGAGAAGTTTCAGCGCCACTACGCCGAAGCGGCCGCGTCCGACGAGACGTGGCAGGAGTTCGTCGACACCTACCTGTCCGGCAGCGAGGCCGATTACCAGGCGGCCGTGCGCAGATTTCAGGAGGCGTCGAAGTGATCTCCGTGTCCCGCGCAGAGGTGTGCGCCGTCGCATGCGCCGAACTCTTCCGCGACGCAGGCGAAATCATGGTCAGCCCGATGGCGACCATGGTGGCGATCGGTGCCAGGCTGGCCCGCCTTACGTTCTCCCCCGACATTCTGCTCACCGACGGCGAGGCCCGACTGCTGGCCGACACCCCGGCAATCGGTGCCTCGGGCGCGATCGAGGGCTGGATGCCGTTCGGGCGGGTCTTCGAGACGCTGGCCTGGGGCCGACGGCACGTCGTGATGGGCGCGAACCAGGTGGACCGGTACGGCAACCAGAATCTGTCCGCGTTCGGGCCACTGCAGCACCCCACCCGGCAAATGTTCGGCGTGCGGGGGGCACCGGGAAACACGATCAACCACGCAACCAGTTACTGGGTCGGCAACCACTCCAAGCGGGTGTTCTGTGACAGCGTGGACATCGTGTCCGGGATCGGTTGGAACAAGGTAGATCCCGACAACCCGGCATACCGGTTCGTCAACGTCTTCCGCGTGGTGTCGAACCTCGGCGTGTTCGACTTCAACGGTCCCGACCACACCATGCGTGCGGTATCGCTGCATCCCGGCATCGAGGCCCAACAGGTCCGCGAGAACACCTCCTTCGAGATTCACGGGCTGGATGAAGCCGGGCAGACTAGGCTCGCCACCGAGGACGAGCTGAAGCTCCTGCGAGAGGTTGTCGACCCGAAGTCTCTGCGGGACAAGGAAGTACGCGGATGATCAAACTGCGCACGCCCCTGACCGAACTGATCGGCATCGAGCATCCGGTGGTGCAGACCGGAATGGGCTGGGTGGCCGGTTCCCGGTTGGTGGCCGCGACGTCGAACGCCGGCGGCCTCGGCATCCTCGCGTCGGCGACGATGACACTGGAGGAACTGCAGACCGCGGTCACCAAGGTGAAGTCCGCGACCGACAAGCCGTTCGGGATCAATATCCGCGCCGACGCCGGAGATGCCGTCGACCGTGTCGGCCTGCTGATCCGGGAAGGCGTCAGGGTGGCTTCCTTCGCGCTGGCGCCCAAACCGGATCTGATCGCCAAGCTCAAAGATGCAGGCGTCGTGGTGATCCCGTCGGTCGGCGCAGCCAAGCACGCCAAGAAGGTCGCGGGTTGGGGTGCCGACGCGGTGATCGTTCAGGGCGGCGAAGGCGGCGGTCACACCGGGCCGGTGGCCACCACGCTGCTGCTGCCGTCAGTACTGGACGCAGTCGACATCCCTGTGGTGGCCGCAGGAGGATTCTTCGACGGGCGCGGCCTCGCCGCCGCGCTGTCTTACGGCGCGGCGGGTGTCGCGATGGGAACGCGTTTCTTGCTGACGTCGGACTCCACGGTGCCCGACGCCGTCAAGCAGCGTTATCTGCAGGCCGGCCTCGACGGCACGGTCGTTTCCACCCGCGTCGACGGCATGCCGCACCGGGTGCTGCGCACCGGGCTGGTGGAAAAGCTCGAAGGTGGTTCGCGGCTGCGCGGTTTCGGCGCGGCGATCCGCAATGCGCAGAAGTTCAAGAAGATGTCGAAGATGACGTGGCGGTCGATGATCAGCGACGGCCTCGAGATGCGCCACGGCAAGGAACTCACCTGGTCTCAGGTCGTGATGGCGGCCAACACACCGATGCTGCTGAAGGCCGGCCTGGTCGAGGGCAACACCGATGCGGGTGTACTGGCGTCCGGGCAGGTTGCCGGCATCCTGGACGACCTGCCGTCATGCGCCGAACTGGTCGAATCGATCGTCAGTGACGCAGTCAAACACCTGCGGGCAGCTGCCGCCCTCGTGAATGAAGGTTAATGCTTAACTTTCAGTAATTGAAGCTATAGTCTTCATATGTCTAGGATGAAGATCGCAGCTTCATCAGGTGTGAAGGCGACCCTCATCGGTGACGTCGTCGGCTCACGATCGCTCGCCGACCGCGCGGGCGTACACCGACTGCTCAACCGTGCGCTTCGCGATCTCACCGACGTGGCGATCGACCCGCCCGCCTTCACGGTCGGCGACGAGTTCCAGGGCGCGTTCAGCAGTGTCGGGCTGGCGATCGACGCGGCGCTGTCGCTGCGGCTGGCCGTCGCGCCTGCGATCGACGTGCGCTTCGGTATCGGCTGGGGTGCGGTCACCATGCTCGACGAGACAGCGGGAATCCAGGACGGCCCCGGCTGGTGGGCCGCCCGCGAGGCCATCGAGTGGACGGCATCGGTTCAACGCCAGCCCGGACTTGCGCTGGTACGGACGTCCTTCCGGGTCGCTGAGGGGATCAGGACCGATCTCGACGCGATCAACGCGGCACTGATTTGTCGGGACCACCTGCTTGGATCGTTAGACGACCGATCGACACGGATTGTGAAGGCACTGTTGACGAACCAGACCAAAAAGGACATCGCCGCGGCTGAAGGCATCAGCCCGTCGGCGGTGTCGCAGCGCTCCGGCCGCGACGGTCTCGATTTGATCGTCGTCGCTTCGGAGTACCTGCGGAGCGTGCCGTGAGCGCGCTGGCGGTAATGCTCATCGCAATGGGCATCGCCGATGCGGTCCGGCGCCTGGTCCGCCGCGTATGGGTGCCTGCGATGGTCGCGCCCACCGTGGTGGTGGTCTGCGCGGCACTGTCCGGGCTGTGGCATCACGGCGACATCCCGCTGTTGATCATCGCGGCCGCCGCCGGCGCGAGCTGGGTCCTGTTGGGTGCCCGCGCGGAACGCGGCGACCACGAGGGCGCACCGCTGGCGGTGTTCGGGCTCACGCTCGCCGCCCTGATCCTGTTGTCGGGATGGGCTTCCGACGTCGGTGGTCTCGTTGCGCGATGGTCGTCGTGGGTCGAGGTGCAAGGTATCGGCGATGTCAGCCCGAACCGGCTGCTGATGGTCGTCGGCGCAGTACTGCTGCAGTTCGTCACCGGCAACCAGTTGGTGCGGCTGGTGCTCGGCTCGGTCGGCGCCGTGAAACCCGAGGGTCAGCCGCAGCCTTCGGACCGGCTCAAGGGCGGTCGCCTGCTCGGGCCGATGGAAAGAATCCTGATCTTCGGGCTCGGCCTGGCCGGTCAGCTCGCAGCGGCCACCGCCGTCGTCGCCGCGAAGAGCATCATCCGGTTCCCGGAGATCAACGCTGCCAAGGCCCGCGAGAACGGGAACATCGGCATCGACGCCGTCACCGAGTACTTTCTCGTCGGCAGTTTCGCCAGCTGGATCATCGCGCTGGGCGGCCTTGCGCTGGCCCAGTGACGATCTGCTCGTCTAGAGCCGTTCGATGATCGTCACGTTGGCCGTGCCGCCGCCCTCGCACATCGTCTGAAGTCCGTAGCGCCCACCGGTGCGCTCCAAGGTGTTCAGCATCGTCGCGAACAGCTTGGCCCCAGTCGCACCGAGGGGGTGGCCAAGCGCGATCGCGCCGCCGCTGGGGTTGACCTTCGTATGGTCCGCCTTGGTTTCCTTGAGCCAGGCCATCACCACGGGCGCGAACGCCTCGTTGATCTCGACGGTGTCGATGTCATCGATGGACAGGCCCGTCTTGTCCAGCGCGTAGCGCGTTGCCGGGATCGGGCCCGTCAGCATGAAAACCGGGTCGGCGCCGCGAGCGCTGATGTGGTGAATGCGGGCCCGCGGTTTGAGGCCGTGATCCTTGACGGCCTGCTCCGACGCCAGCAGCACGGCGCTGGCGCCGTCGGAGATCTGGCTGGCCATCGCGGCGGTCAACCGACCACCGTCGACCAGGGTCTTGAGGCCGGCCATCTTCCCCAGCGAGGTGTCGCGCGGACCTTCGTCGGTGACGAACCCATCGACCGGGATGATCTCGTTTTCGAAGTATCCGGCGCGGATCGCTTCCTGCGCACGCTGATGGCTGGTGAGCGAGTACTCCTCCATCTCCTCACGCGAGATGTTCCACTTCTCGGCGATCAACTCGGCACCGCGGAACTGGGAAATCTCCTGATCGCCGTAGCGCTGCAGCCAGCTCTTCGACTCGTTGGTGGGCGAGGTGAAGCCGAACTGCTCGGCGACCATCATTGCCGACGAGATCGGGATCTGGCTCATGTTCTGCACACCGCCGGCGACGATAAGGTCCGCGGTGCCGGACATGATCGCTTGAGCGCCAAAGGAAATCGCCTGCTGGCTGGAACCACACTGCCGGTCGACGGTGACACCCGGCACTTCTTCCGGGTATCCGGCGGCAAGCCATGACAGCCGCGCGATGTTCCCTGCCTGGGGCCCGATGGCATCGACACATCCGGCGATCACGTCGTCCACCGCGCCGGGATCGGCGTCGACCCGATCGAACAGTCCGCGCCACGCTGCGGCCCCCAGATCCAACGGGTGCACACCCGCCAGTGATCCGTTTCGCTTGCCGACCGCGGTGCGTACGGCTTCGACTACATATGCCTCAGGCATTTCAAGCTCCTTCTTTGGTGATGCCGCCAAGGACTATGGCCAGGTAATGCCGGCCGACCTGCTCCGCCGTCAACGGTCCGCCTGGCTGATACCAGCGAACTGAAACCCACGTGGTGTCGCGGATGAACCGGTAGACCAGATCGACGTCGAGATCCGGCCGCAGGCAGCCCTCCCCGACCCCCTGGTTGAGCACGTCCACCCACATCTTGCGTTGCTCTTTGTTGCGAGCTTCGACGAAGTCGAACTGCGGCAGCGCCGAAAGCCGTTTGGCCTCGTCCTGGTAAATGACGACCTGGGCGTGGCGGTGCTCGATGGCCTCGAAGGATGCCATGAACAATCCCTTGAGCCGCGCGAGCGGATCCGGCTCGGTGTCAACGATTTCCCGATACCGACCGAACAGCCAGTCGAGGAAGTCGCGCAGCACTTCCTCGACCATCTGCTCTTTGCTTTTGAAATGGTGGTAGAGGCTTCCGGACAGTATTCCCGCGGAGTCCGCGATGTCTCGCACCGTCGTCGCGCGCAGGCCGCGCTCGGCGAACATCGTCGCGGCGAGCTGGAGAAGCTCATCGCGTCTGCTCGCCGACTGCGGGCCCGGCTGCGCAGTCATGCTCGCTGGCTCGACACCGAAATGACTTCTCCGGTCAGGTAACTGGAGTAGTCACTGGCCAGGAACGCGATGGTGGCCGCGACCTCCCATGGTTCGGCCGCCCGGCCGAACGCCTCGCCCTCGGACAGTCGGTCGAGCAGATCGGCCGAACTCGTCTTCTCCAGGAACTTGTGCCGCGCGATACTCGGCGACACCGCGTTGATGCGCACGTCGTGCTCGACGGCTTCGATTGCGCTGCAACGGGTGAGCGCCATTACGCCTGCCTTGGCTGCGGCGTAGTGCGACTGCGAATGCTGGGCCCGCCAACCGAGCACGCTGGCGTTGTTGACGATCACGCCGCCGTGCTCGGCGTCGCGGAAGTACCGCAGTGCGGCACGCGTTGCCCGCATCACCGACGTCAGCGTGACGTTGAGGACCCGGTCCCATTCGTCGTCGGTCATGTCGATGACCGGAGTCTGACCGCCGAGCCCGGCGTTGTTGACGAGCACGTCGAGGCGGCCCATCCTTGCGGTCGTCGATGCGATCAGCGCGTCCACCTGAGCGGTCGACGTCACATCGCACACCACGCTCTCGACCCGACCGAGGCCGAGCCCGGCCAGCTGGTCCCTGGTCTCGCCCAACCGCCGTTCGTGGTGATCGGAGACGACCACGTCGGCGCCCTCGGCCAGCGCGCGGCGCGCGACCGCCGCCCCGATGCCGGTGCCGGCCGCCGCGGTCACCACCACGACCTTGCCCGTCAGAAGTCCGTGCCCGTCAATCTCTTTCGGAGCGTGTGCGAGACTCATACCAGTCTCCTCTTCGCGCGGGCGCTCATCGGCCCTTCACCTCACGCGGTAGGCCGAGCACGCGCTCGGCGATGATGTTGCGCTGGATTTCGTTGGACCCGCCGTAGATGGTGTCTGCACGGGTGAACAGGTAAAGATGTTGCCACTGATCGAATTTGCCGTCATCGGTTACCAGGCCGGCCTTCCCGACGACGTCCATCGCCAGTTCGCCGAGATCGCGATGCCAGTTGGCCCACAGCAGCTTGGACACATTGTCCTGACCCGGCCCGATGTCGCCGGCGGTGCGGCCCCCGCGCTGCTCCACGTCCATGGTCGCCAATGCGTAGGAACGCATCGTCTGCAGGCCGACCCATGATCGAGTCAGCCGCTCACGGATCAGCGGGTCGTCGACGCTGCCGGTCTGCTTGGCCACCTCTGCCAGATTGGAAAGCTCGCGCGCGTAACGGATCTGTTGGCCGAGCGTCGACACTCCGCGCTCGAATGTCAGTGTGCCCATTGCGACGCGCCAGCCGTCGCCCGGGGTGCCGACCACGAGGTCGGCGTCGGTGCGGGCGTCGTCGAAGAACACCTCGTTGAAATCCGCGGTGCCGGTCAACTGGACGATTGGGCGCACCTCGACGCCGGGCTGATCGAGCGGCACGAGTAGATAGGACAGTCCCGCATGGCGTTGGGAACCCTTCTCGCTGCGGGCGACCACAAAACACCACTGCGACAGGTGGGCCATCGACGTCCAGACCTTCTGGCCGTTGATCACCCACTGGTCGCCGTCGAGTTCGGCGGTGGTCGACACGTTCGCCAGATCGCTCCCGGCGCCGGGCTCCGAATAACCCTGACACCACAGTTCGGTGACATCGAGGATCTTCGGAAGGAACCGCTGCTGCTGCTCCGGGGTGCCGTAAGCGATCAGCGTCGGGCCGAGCAGTTCCTCGCCGAAATGGTTCACCTTGTCGGGTGCGTCGGCCTTGGCATACTCCTCGTAGAAGGCGACGCGGTGCGCGACCGAAAGGCCGCGGCCACCGTGCTCCTCGGGCCAACCCAGACACGTCAGGCCGGCAGCCGCGAGGTGCTTGTTCCACGCCAGCCGTGCCTCGAATGCCTCATCCTCGCGACCGGGTCCGCCCAGGCCCTTGAGCGCGGCGAATTCACCGACGAGATTGTCGGCGAGCCAGTCGCGGACCTCGGCCCGGAACTCCTGGACCTCTATCACCCCTGTAGGCTAACCTACCAAGCACTTGCTTTGTTAGAGGAGCATCGATGACGCCCGATCTGAGGACCATTCCGCAGGTCCTGGACCGGATTGCCGACCAATTCGCCGACCATGACGCGCTGGTCACCGACGCCGGCGGTGCCGGCAATCCAGCAGGAGCTCGGCGGCTGAGCTTCGCGCAATTGCGCCACGAGGTCCGAAAGGCCGCCGCCGCGATGATCGACATGGGCGTTGCCGCCGGGGACGGCGTCGCGATCTGGTCGCCGAACACTTGGCACTGGGTGGTCGCATGCCTGGCCACCCACTATGCGGGCGGCGTGGTCGTCCCCCTCAACACGCGCTACACCGCAGGAGAGGCCGCCGACGTGCTGGCCCGCACGGCAGCGTCACTGCTGGTTGCAGCCGGTGAATTCCTCGGCGCGGACAAGACCGCGGGCCTGGACAGGGCTGCGCTGCCCGATCTGCGGCACATCGTGCGCGTTCCGATCGATAAGGATGACGGCACCTGGGACGAGTTCGTCGCCCGCGGCTCGGATCTGGACGCTGTCGAGCGCCGCGCGGCCGCCGTGAAGCCGGACGACGCCTCGGACATCCTGTTCACCTCCGGCACCACAGGCCGCAGCAAGGGTGCGCTCTGTGCACACCGGCAATCGCTCGACGCATCCGCGGCGTGGGCCGCCTGCGGTCACGTCACCAGCGCCGACCGCTACCTCTGCATCAACCCGTTCTTCCACAACTTCGGCTACAAAGCGGGCATCCTTGCCTGTCTGCAGACCGGGGCCACGCTGATCCCCCAGCTGACGTTCGATCCGGAGAAGGCGATGGCCGCGGTGGCCGAACACCGGATCACCGTGCTCCCCGGACCACCGACGATCTACCAGACCCTGCTCGACCATCCCAGGCGCGGCGACTACGACCTGAGCTCACTGCGATTCGCGGTCACCGGCGCGGCGACGATCCCGGTGGTGCTGATCGAGCGCATGCAGTCGGAACTCGACATCGACATCGTGCTGACGGCATACGGGCTGACCGAGGCGAGCGGGTTCGGCACGATGTGCCGCGCCGACGACGACGCCGTCACCGTCGCCACCACATGCGGGCGCCCGATCGCCGACTTCGAGCTGCGCATCGACAACCCAGCCGAAGACGGGGCGGGCGAGGTGTTGTTGCGTGGACCCAACGTGATGCTCGGGTATCTCGACGATCCAGAGGCGACCGCCAACACCATCGACGCCGACGGCTGGCTGCACACCGGCGACGTCGGCTGCGTCGACGAGGCCGGGAATCTGAAGATCACCGACCGGCTCAAGGACATGTACATCTGCGGCGGATTCAATGTCTACCCCGCCGAGATCGAACAGGTGCTCGCACGGCTGGACGGTGTCGCAGAGGCCGCGGTGATCGGCGTGCCCGACGACCGGTTGGGCGAGGTCGGCAAGGCGTTCGTCGTCAAGCTGCCCGGCGCCGAGCTCGATGAGGCCACCGTGATCGCTTATACGCGTGAGCATCTGGCGAATTTCAAGGCACCGCGATCAGTGGCGTTTCTCGACGTCCTGCCGCGCAACCCGGGAGGCAAAGTGGTCAAGCCGCAACTACGGGAGACGATCTAGTGGATCTGGCTTTCGACAACGATACCGAGGAGTTCCGGGCCGAGGTCCGCGACTTCCTCGCCGCGAACACGGAGCACTTCCCGACCAAGTCCTACGACACGGCCGAGGGTTTCGAGCAGCATCGGCGTTGGGACAAAATCCTTTTCGACGCGGGGCTGTCGGTGATCGCGTGGCCGAAGCGCTACGGTGGCCGCGAGGCCACGCTGCTGCAGTGGATCGTGTACGAGGAGGAGTACTTCCGCGCAGGCGCACCGGGGCGCGCCAGCGCCAACGGCACCTCCATGCTGGCTCCGACGCTGTTCGCACACGGCACCGAGGAGCAACTCGACCGGGTGCTGCCGAAGATGGCCAGCGGCGAGGAGATCTGGGCCCAGGCCTGGTCCGAGCCGGAGTCGGGCAGCGACCTGGCGTCGCTGCGCTCCACGGCCACCAGGACCGACGGCGGCTGGAAGCTAAACGGGCAGAAGATCTGGAGTTCGCGGGCGCCGTTCGGGGACAGGGCGTTCGGGCTGTTCCGGTCCGACCCGGAAGCGCAGCGGCACAAGGGCCTGACGTACTTCATGTTCGACCTGAAGGCCGAC
The DNA here is from genome assembly GCF_032159565.1 of Mycobacterium sp. Taxonomy (GTDB): domain Bacteria; phylum Actinomycetota; class Actinomycetes; order Mycobacteriales; family Mycobacteriaceae; genus Mycobacterium. Next base: position 26,087 of record NZ_JAVHWR010000134.1, on the reverse strand, counting down.
GGGGTGACGGTGCGGCCGATCGCGCAACTCGGCGGCGACACCGGCTTCGGTGAGATCTTCCTCGACGACGTCTTCGTCGGTGACGAGGACGTGATCGGCGAACCCCACGACGGATGGCGCGCCGCGATGAGCACGTCGAGCAACGAACGCGGGATGTCGCTGCGCAGCCCGGCGCGGTTTCTGGCGCCCGCCGAGCGGCTGGTCCGGCAGTGGAAGGCCGATCCCGACCCGGCCTTCGCCGACCGGGTCGCCGACGCCTGGATCAAGGCGCAGGCCTACCGACTGCACACCTTCGGCACCGTCACCCGACTCGCCGACGGCGGCGAGCTGGGCGCCGAGTCGTCGATCACCAAGGTGTTCTGGTCGGATCTCGATGTGGCCATGCACCAGACCGCGCTTGACATGGCCGGCGCGGACGGCGAGCTGGTCGGCTCCTCCGGACGCGAGGAGGGAAAATACTCGTGGACCGACGGGCTGCTGTTCGCGCTCGGCGGCCCGATCTACGCGGGCACCAACGAGATCCAACGCAATATCATCGCCGAGCGGCTACTGGGTCTGCCCCGAGAGCCCAAGGGACAGAAATGAACTTCGAGATCGACGAACAGCAGCGCGACTTCGCCGCGAGCATCGATGCCGCGCTCGGCGCAGCAGGCGTTCCGGCGGCGGTGCGCGCATGGGCGGAGGGCGATACCGGACCGGGGCGCAAGATCTGGGCGACGTTGACGGACCTCGGCGTGACGGCGCTGCTGGTGCCGCAACGGTTCGACGGCATCGGGGCGCATCCCGTCGACCTCGTGGTCGCCACGCAGCGACTCGGATACTGGGGTGTGCCCGGACCGGTCACCGAATCCATCGCGGTCGCACCGGTTCTACTCGCCGACGACGAGCGCTGCGGTGCACTTGCGTCCGGCGAGTTGATCGCGACGGCCGCCCTCCCCCCGCACGTGCCACGCGCCGTCGACGCCGACTCCGCCGGCCTGATTCTCGTCGCGGGCGACGGTGAGGTGCGCAACGGCAGCGCGGGCCGTCAACACGAGTCCGTCGACCCCGCACGGAAGCTGTTCGATGCAACGGCAGCCGGCGACGCCCGAAAGGCAGACACCGCAAAGGCTTTCGAGTACGGCGTGCTCGCTAACGCAGCGCAACTGGTCGGTGCGGGCCAAGCCATGCTAGACGCGTCGGTGGACTACGCGAAGCAGCGCAGCCAGTTCGGCAGGACCATCGGGTCCTACCAGGCGATCAAGCACAAGCTTGCCGACGTGCACATCGCCGTCGAGTTGGCCAGGCCGCTGGTCTTCGGTGCGGCGCTGTCGCTGGCGGACGGATCCGGCGACACAGCACGCGATGTCAGCGCGGCGCTCGTGGCGGCCGCCGATGCCGCGCTGCTGTCCGCGCGCTCGTCGCTGCAGACCCACGGCGCCATCGGCTTCACCCAGGAGCACGACCTGTCGCTGCTGCTGTTGCGGGTACAGGCGCTGCGGTCGGCATGGGGTGACCCGACATGGCACCGCCGCCGGGTATTGGAGGGCTTGGGATGAGTGAAGAACGTGAGCTGCTGCGCCAAACCGTCGCGGCGCTCGTCGACAAGCACGCAACGCCCGCCGCGGTACGCCAGGCCATCGAGTCAGAAAGCGGCTACGACGAGTCGCTGTGGAAGTTGTTGTGCGAGCAGGTCGGAGCGGCCGCACTCGTGGTGCCAGAGGAGTTGGGCGGCGCGGGTGGCGGACTCGCCGATGCCGCCGTCGTTCTCGAAGAACTGGGTAAGGCGCTTGCGCCGACGCCACTGCTCGGCACGACGCTGGCCGAGATCGCGCTACTGTCCGCCGACGAACCAGATGCGGAGACGATCGAAAGACTCGCCGAAGGCTCTGCGATCGGGACAGTGGTCTTCGATCCCGAGTTCGTCATCAACGGCGGCGTGGCCGATGTCGTCGTCGCCGCCGACGGCACGACGCTCACCCGCTGGACCGAGTTCACGGCGACCCCCGTCGGCACCATGGACCCGACACGACCTTTGGCCCGGGTACAGCCTGCCGGCACAGCCGTCATCGGCGCCGACCCCGGGCTCGCCGACGCGGCCGCGATCCTGATGGCCGCCGAACAGATCGGTGCCGCGGGCAAGTGCCTCGACCTGACCGTCGAATACACCAAGGACCGAGTCCAGTTCGGCCGCCCGATCGGCAGCTTCCAGGCGCTCAAGCACCGGATGGCCGACCTGTACGTCGCGGTACAGTCGGCGCGCGCGGTGGTCGACGAGGCCGTCGCGGAACCGTCGGCCACGTCGGCGGCGCTGGCCCGATTCGCGGCCAGCGAAGCCTTCTCCAAGGTGGCCGCCGAGTCCGTGCAGATGCACGGCGGCATTGCGATCACCTGGGAGCACGACATCCAGCTGTACTTCAAACGCGCGCACGGCAGCGCACAGCTGCTCGGGCCACCGAGGGAGCATCTGCGGCGGCTCGAATCGAAATTGCTCTAACGTTTCGCATATGAGGACGTCTCTGCGTGCAGGCATCCCGCCGTTCTACGTGATGGACGTATGGCTGGCCGCTGCGGAACGCCAGCGCACGCACGGCGATCTGGTGAATCTGTCGGCAGGCCAACCGAGCGCGGGGGCACCCGCGGCGGTGCGCGCCGCGGCGAAAGCCGCCCTCGACGGCACAGTGCTCGGTTACAGCGTCGCGCTGGGTATCCCCGAACTGCGGGCGGCCATCGCGAGCGCTTATCAAGCCCGGCACGGATTGGCCGTCGATCCCAACGACGTGGTGATCACCACCGGCTCCTCGGGTGGATTCCTGCTGGCGTTCCTCGCCTGCTTCGACGTCGGCGACCGGGTCGCGATCGCCAGCCCCGGCTATCCCTGCTACCGCAACATTCTGTCGGCGCTCGGATGTGAGGTCGTCGAGATCCCGTGCGGACCCGAGACCAGGTTCCAGCCGACAGCGCGGATGCTCGCCGACCTCGATCTGCCCGTACAGGGCGTCATCGTGGCGAGCCCCGCCAATCCAACCGGCACCGTGATTCCGCCGGACGAGCTGGCGGCGATCGCGTCGTGGTGCGAAGCCTCGGGTGTTCGGCTGATCAGCGACGAGGTTTACCACGGGCTGGTCTACGAGGGTGCACCCGAAACCAGCTGTGCGTGGGAGACATCGCGGGAAGCCGTTGTGGTCAACAGCTTCTCGAAGTACTTCGCGATGACCGGGTGGCGGCTCGGATGGCTTCTGGTACCGCACGAACTGCTGCGCGCGGTCGACCGCCTGACCGGAAACTTCACGATTTGCCCGCCCGTACTGTCTCAGCTGGCGGCGGTTGCGGCGTTCACGCCGGAGTCGGTCGCCGAGGCGGACGCCCTGCTTGACCATTACGCCGCCAACCGCGGGTTGCTGCTCGACGGCATGCGCAAGATGGGGATCGATCGGCTCGCGCCGACCGACGGTGCGTTCTACGTGTATGCCGACGTGTCGCATCTGACGGACGACTCGTTCTCGTTCTGTTCGAAGCTGCTGGCCGACACCGGGGTTGCCATCGCGCCGGGCATCGATTTCGACACCCAGCGCGGCAGTTCCTTCGTCCGGCTGTCGTTCGCGGGCCCGACCGGCGACGTCGAGGAGGCGCTGCACCGCATCGGCGCCTGGCTCGGCTGATCGTCAGTGCAGCGCTCGACCGTGCGAATTCGGACGGAACTCGCCGGAAAAGTGTTCAAATCCGCACACCCGAACACACGGTCAGCGCGCGCTCCAGCCGCCGTCCATGCTGTAGGAAGCACCGGTCACCATGCCGGCGTCGAATGATGCGAGCCAAACCACAAGCGATGCAACCTCTTCGGGTTCGAGGAGACGTTTGATCGCGCTCTCCTTCAGGAACACCTCCTCGACGACCTGCTGCTCGGGGATGCCGTGGGTGCGGGCCTGATCGGCGATCTGCTTGGTCACCAAAGGCGTGCGGACGTACCCCGGGTTGACGCAGTTGCTCGTCACACCGTGAGGGCCGCCCTCGAGTGCCGTCACCTTGGACAGTCCCTCGAGCGCGTGCTTGGCGGTGACGTAGGCGACCTTGTACTCGGAGGCGCGCAGACCGTGCACCGACGAGATGTTGATGATGCGTCCGAAGGCGTTTTCGTACATGTGCGGCAGCGCAGCGCGGATCAGCAGAAATGGTGTCTCCACCATCAGCGTCTGGATGAATCGGAAGCGTTCGGGCGGAAACTCGGCGATCGCGCTCACGTGCTGTACGCCGGCGTTGTTGACCAGGATGTCGGTTTCCAGCTTCAGCGTCTCCAGCGGCCCGACATCGGAGAAGTCGACGATCCAGGCCGTCCCGCCGATCTCGTCAGACAGTGCTTCAGCTGCTGCTTCATCGATATCGGCGACGGTCACCACCGCTCCGCGGCGCGCCAATTCACGCGCGCAGGCTGCCCCAATACCGCTGGCTGCGCCGGTGACCAGCGCGGTGCGGCCATCCAAGTCGGTCACGTCGACGAAGGTACCCCCGTCTGCAATGGTCGAAAACGCGTCGAATACGAAGAAGGGGCACCCGCTATGGGGCGCCCCTTCGTGTGGCTAGTTGCTCAGCGGCTCTGCTGCACGCTGGTGCTCACCTGCGGCGCGTTGGCGTGCTGATGAATGTCGTTGAGCCAACCAAGATGATCGACACCTGCCGAAGCGGGAGCGGCGAGGCCGATGACGGCCGCAGTCAAACCGCTGGCTATGATGCTGGCAAACCCGAGCTTCTTCATTTTCATGCCTTCTTCTTTTTCCTGTGGTATCCGGTCCTCAGCGGTCCGAATTCCGTCTTGCCGGTCTTTGCGGATCTTTCTAACCGGTCTGACTTCATAAACAGGCAGGTCACATGTTTAATTCCGCTGGCAGCAATTGAACGGCAGTTGGCAGGAACAGACTGCCCGGCATGCGCGCACCGCGTTCGCAGGCGTCTTTTGCCATGGCCTTGTGCAGTGGGTCACAGCTAAACTCAGGCTTATGCCGTTCATCGATCATCCGAAGGGTAGGGCCTACTACCGGCACTGGCCGGCAGCGCAACCACGCGCCGTCGTCGTGTTCCTGCACGGCTTCGGTGAACACACCGGCGTCTATCACCGTTACGGGTTCGCGCTCAACGCCGCGGGCATCGACCTGTGGGCGGTCGACCAGTTCGGTCACGGGCTGAGCCCGGGGTCGCGCGGTGACTTCGGCTCCGTCGCCGACAGCGCGGACCTCGCGGAGGTGTTGACCGAGTTGGCCGAGGGGGAACGGCCCGGTCTGCCGCTGATCGCCCAGGGCCATTCGTTCGGTGCGGTGGTGACGCTGACGCGGCTGCTCGACCAGCCCGACCGCTACCGCGCAGGCATCATCTCCGGTGCTCCGCTGGTGCCGATCCCCGAGATGCTCGACGCGGACACCTCATTCGACCTTGACCCGCACACGCTGTCCCACGACCCGTTCTATCTGGACTCGCTCGAAAACGATCCGCTGGCCTTTGTGGACGCCGACGGGGCGCCGTTGGCGCGAGCGCTGGACACGGCATGGGACCGCTTCGGCAACGACTTGCCGCGGCTGAGGGTGCCGACGCTGGCGGTGCACGGTGTTGCCGACCCGATCGCTGACATCGGTGCGGTGCAGGCCTACGCCGAGCAGATCGAACCGCTGCAGCTCAAGCAATATCCGGGCGGACACCACGACATCCTGAACGACACCATGCACCGCGAGGTGGCGAGCGCGGTCATCGACTTCATTGCCGAGATGGGCGCACACACAGGCACGGGAAGCTAGAGCCAGGTGTCGTCGGTGGTGGCGGTGAGAAACGCCTCGAGGTCGTCGCGCCAGTGCGCGGGCGTGTTCTTGTCCGGTTCGATTCCCGTGTACTGGCCGCGGTAGAACAGCAGCGGCCGCGGCTTCTTGTGCGGCACATCGGTCAATGAGTGCACCGCACCGAAAACGACGAGGTGGTCGCCCCCGTCATGGACCGAATGCACCGTGCAGTCGATGTGCGCCAGCGCGCCCTTGATCACCGGAGAGCCCAATGTCGATGAGCCCCAATCGATTCCGGCGAACTTGTCGGGTTCCTTGGAACCGAATCGTGCCGAGACATCCGTCTGCTTCTCGTGCAACACGTTCACACAGAACTTGCCGGACGCTTCGATGGCCTTCCAGGACCGCGACACCTTGGTCGGGCAGAAGAGAACCAGCGGCGGCTCCAGCGACAGTGCCGCAAACGACTGGCAGGCGAAACCGACCGGTGCATCGTCGTGCATCGTGGTGATGACGGTGATGCCGGTGCAGAACTGCCCCAGCACATTTCGGAATGCGCGAGGGTCCATCGCTTCTTCGCTCCTCGCATGCACGGGCGGCTCCCCGGTCACGTCTAGGAGAAGCCGATGCTGAAGTCGTGACCCCATAGGCTGACCGCAGTGCTCTCCCGCGCGACCCAGCCGTGATCATCGACCTGCAAACCCTCACAACCGAATTCGACGTCGAACCCGCCGGGGGTCTTCATGTAGAACGACAGCATCTTGTCGTTCACGTGCCTGCCCATCGTGGCCGACATCGGCACCTTGCGGCGCAGCGCGCGGTCGAGGCACAGGCCGACGTCATCGGAGTCGCCCACCTCGACCATCAGGTGCACGATGCCGCTCGGCGTCTCCCCCGGCATGAAGGCCAGGCTGTGGTGGCGCGGATTGACGCCGAAGAACCGTAGCCACGCGGGCGCGCCGTCGGCGGGCCTGCCGACGAGCTGCGGTGGCAGTCGCATCGAGTCGCGCAGGTAGAAACCGAGCACATCGCGGTAGAAGTGCAGCGACTCAGCATCGTCCTTCGTGGTCAGCACCACGTGGCCGAGGCCTTGTTCTTCGGTGATGAACTTGTGGCCGTAGGGGCTGACGACCCGGCGGTGTTCGAGCGCCACGCCGTGGAACACCTCCAGGGTGTTGCCCGATGGGTCGTCGAACGTGATCATCTCGTCGACGCGGCGATCGGCCAGTTCGGCGGCCGTCGCCTCCTTGTATGGCGTGCCCTCTACGTCGAGCCGGTTACGGATGTCCTGCAGCGCGGCGGCGTTCGCCGTCTCCCAGCCGGATTGAAGCAGCCGGTCGTTCTCGCCGGGAACGATGACCAGCCGAGCCGGGAACTCGTCCATCCGGAGATAGAGCGCACCTTCGGTTGCCCCCGAGCCTTCCACCATGCCGAGGACCTTCAGCCCGTACTCGCGCCATGCCGCGATGTCGGTGGCCTCGATCCGCAGGTAGCCCAGAGATTTGATGCTCATGACCCACCTCCGAGGAAGTCAACAGTGAGCTTGTTGAACTCGTCGAACTTCTCCAGCTGTGCCCAGTGTCCGCACTGTCCGAAGACGTGCAACTGCACACGCGGAATCTGTTTGAGCGCGACGAGCGCGCCGTCGAGCGGGTTGACGCGATCCTCCCGACCCCAGATCAGAAGCACCCGCTGCCGCAACTTGTAGACCTCGCGCCACATCATGCCGAGTTCGAAATCGGGACCTGCGAACGACTTTCCCATTGCCCGAGCAGCCGCGAGCGACTCCGGCTGGCTGGCGATCGCGAACCTTTCGTCGATGAGCTCGGGCGTGACGAGCTTCTGGTCGAAGACCATGATGCGCAGGAACTTCTCCATGTTCTCGCGCGTCGGCTCGGCGGTGAACCTGCCCAGTAGCTTGACGCCCTCGGTCGGGTCGGGCGCGAACAGGTTGACCGACAGCCCGCCCGGCCCCATCAACACCAACCTGCCTGCCCGCTCGGGGTTGTCCAGCGCGAACCGGACAGCGGTACCGCCGCCCAACGAATTGCCTACCAGCGCAGCGCGATCGATCTGAAGGTGATCGAACAGATTGAGCACCGCGGTCGCGCTGTAGCGGTTGTACTGCTCATGTTCGGTGTGCTTGTCGGAGTGTCCGTAGCCCGGCTGGTCGACCGCGATCACGTGGAAGTGCTTGGCCAGCACGCCGATGTTGCGCCCGAAGTTCGACCAGCTCGACGCCCCGGGCCCGCCGCCGTGCAGCAGCACCACCGTGTCCTCGTTGCCGACACCGGCCTCGTGATAGTGCAGCCGCATGTCCAAAGACCCCGAGCGGACCTGCGCATACCGGGAGGTCGACTCGAACGTGATCTCTTGCTGTTGAGCGGCTTCGGCGGCGAATGACGTCATCAGACCATCGTGTCCTGGGGCGGCAGCCCGAACTCGTTGTTACCGAAGATCAGGTAGGCGCGTTCCGGGTCGTTGGCGGCGTGCACACGGCCCGCGTGCGCGTCGCGCCAGAACCGTTGCACCGGGGCGTCGTTGTTCAGCGCGGTGGCGCCCGACGCCTCGAACAGCCGGTCGACGGAGGCGATGGCCCGTCCGGTGGCGCGCACCTGGTCGCGACGGGCGCGGGCCCGCAGCTCGAACGGGATCTCCTTGCCCCCCTTCAGGAGCGCGAATTCGTCGCCGACGTTGCCGATCAACTGGCGCCACGCGGCGTCGATGTCGCTGGCCGCCTCGGCGATGCGGACCTTTGCGAACGGGTCGTCCTTGGCCTTCTCGCCTGCGAACGCGGCACGCACGCGCTTGCCCTGATGCTCGACGTGGGCGTCGTAGGCGCCGTACGCCATGCCGACGATCGGCGCCGAAATCGTAGTGGGATGAACTGTGCCCCAAGGCATCTTGTACACCGGCGCGGTGTTCGTCTGCAGCCCTCCCGCGGTGCGGTCGTTCATCGACTTGTACGACAGGAACCGGTGCCGAGGCACGAAGACGTCCTTGACGACGAGCGTGTTGCTGCCGGTTCCCCTCAAGCCGACCACGTGCCAGACGTCGTCGATGCGGTACTCGCTGCGTGGGATGAGGAAGCTGCCGAAGTCGACCGGCTTGCCGTCCTTGATCACCGGGCCGCCGACGAAAGTCCACGTCGCGTGGTCACATCCCGACGACCAGTTCCAGGAGCCGCTGACGAGGTAGCCGCCGTCGACCACGTGTCCCGCACCCATCGGTGCGTACGACGAGGAGATGCGCACGGTCGGGTCGGCGCCCCACACCTCTTCCTGCGCCTGCTGGTCGAACAGGGCCAGGTGCCAGTTGTGCACGCCGACGATCGAGCTGACCCACCCGGTCGATCCGCACGCCGTCGCGATGCGACGCACCGCTTCGTAGAACGCCGTCGGATCGCACTGAAGGCCGCCCCACTGCTCGGGCTGGAGCAGTTTGAAGAAGCCGACCTCGTCGAGCTCTGCGACCGTCTCGTCCGGCAGCCGTCGAAGGTCTTCCGTCGCCTGCGCTCGCTTGGCGATCAGCGGCAGCAGATCGTCGATGCCGGCTAGGACCGACTGCACGTCACGCTGTTCAATGGACGTCACTGATTTGCCTCCCGAGCTAAAGGACCTGGCGATGAGCGCTGGCGCGAAGAGCAGATCGCTTAGGAAAAGATTAGAACACGTTACGATTTGTGTCGAGCAGCGCATTCCTGTGGCGGCTGGACCTGCGCACATGCATTTCTGTAACCTGTTCTAGTTATGGCCCCCGGGCCGGAGTAGAAAGGGCAACCGCGTGACGGATGAGCCGCTCGGTAGCCACGTGCTGGAACTGCAGGTGGCCGAGGTCGTCGTCGAGACCGACGACGCGCGCTCGCTGGTGTTCTGTGTTCCGGATGGTCCCGACGCTCCCGAGATTCCCGCCGACCGGCTGCGTTATCAGCCGGGACAGTTCCTCACGCTGCGGGTGCCCAGCGAGCGCACCGGCTGTGTCGCCCGCTGCTACTCGCTGTGCAGTTCCCCGCACACCGGCGACCCGTTGACGGTCACAGTCAAACGGACCGACGGCGGATACGCCTCGCACTGGCTGTGCGACAACGCCCACCCCGGCATGCGCATCCACGCGCTGGCGCCGTCGGGAAACTTCGTGCCCAAGACGCTGGACACCGATTTCCTGCTACTGGCCGCGGGCAGCGGCATCACGCCGATGATGGCGATCTGCAAGTCGGCTCTTGCCGAGGGCAATGGCCGCGTCGTGCTGATCTACGCCAACCGCGACGAGAACTCCGTCATCTTCGGTGTCGCGCTGCGGGAACTCGCCGCGAAGTACCCTGACCGGCTGACGGTCGTGCACTGGCTGGAATCCGTGCAGGGACTGCCGAGTGCGGCCGCGCTGTCCGCTCTCGCCGCTCCGTACGCCGGCCACGACGCATACATCTGCGGGCCCGGGCCGTTCATGGCGGCGGCCGAAGAGGCGATGAAGAACGCGGGCGCCGCCGCCGACCGGATCCATATCGAGGTGTTCAAGTCGCTGGAGTCGGATCCGTTCGCCAGGGTGGTGATTGCGGCCGAAGATTCAGACGACAGCGACGAGGGGCCTGCGACAGCGATCGTCACGCTCGACGGTGAGAGGCACGAAATACGCTGGCCCCGCAGCGCGAAACTGCTCGACGTGCTGCTCGACAAGGGTCTCGACGCGCCGTTCTCCTGCCGCGAGGGCCACTGCGGCGCCTGCGCCGTTCTGAAGAAGAGCGGCGATGTCGAGATGGAGGTCAACGACGTGCTCGAGCAGCAGGATCTCGACGAGGGCCTGATCCTCGGCTGCCAGGCGCGACCACGCTCGGATTCCGTGGAAGTCACCTACGACGAATAAGCGCCGGGCTACCATTCGCCGCACTGGAGGGGAGCACAAATGAATCGGCTTGCAGCAGCAGGCGCGGCGGCAGCGCTGACCGCGGTGCTCACGCATCCCGCAACGGCGACGGCCGCGTCCAACACCGCAACCACCTCGATCCCGGTCGATCCGGCGACCAACATCGAGATGCACGTCACCGCCAACTGCGTGTCGGCGGAGAACAGATGCTATTTCGACACCACCGCCAACCTGACGACACCCGACGGGCCGACCGGTTTTCCCGGTGACACCTGGGCCCGGCAGACCATCACTGTTCGCGGTTCCGGGCGCGACGTATGGCAGGAAGCCTCCTACAGCGCCCCCTCGGGCAACCCGCGCGAGGTCAAGGGCGCGAACCACGAGAACGTGCTCTCGAAGATGTACAAGGCGACCAACAACGTCGAGATCTCGATCACCTACTTCGGCGGTGGACCGATCGAGCGCTTCAAGGCCGACGGCGATTCGGTGCCCACCGACTGGGCCACCGGGCGTCCGAACACCCAGGCCGCCTTCTTCGCGTGCTCGCAGATCCAGGTCGTCTACGGAGGAGTGAACCTCACCACGCCGACGGCCTGCGCGCAGACCACGTTCAGCTGAACTTCCCCGCCGTCGGCAACCGTCGGCGGACAGCCGCACGAGCGCGCTCGAACACCGCTGCGTCTCCTTGGAGAACGAAAGTCGTACTGGCGGACGCCAGAATCGCGTTGAGCTCGAAAGCGAGCTGGGCCGGATCCACGCCTGCCTCCAGTTGCCCGACTTCCATCGCCTTGCGGGCAAGCCGCTCCAACAGCCGGCTCCAGTCCCGTTGCTGCGCAGCGACCGCGTCACGCAACGGACCCGGACGGGTTCCGACGTCGGCGGCCGCCACTGCGAAGAAGCATCCGCCGGGGAAGACGCGCCGCTCGATGTGAGACAGGAACGCGTCGCATGCGGCGTACAGGCGCCCGGTGCCCTGTGGTGCGTCAAGGGCAGGCACGAACACCTCGGCGACGAAGGTCTCCCGCGCAGACGCGACGGTCGCCAGTTGGAGGTCTTCTTTCGAGCCGAAGTGAGCGTACAGACCGCTCTTGCTCATCCCGAGCGCTGTGGCGAGCGCGCCGATGGAGAGACCGTCCAGTCCATCGACTGTCGCGAGACGCGCGGCCTCCATGAGGATCGCGGCCCTGGTGCGCTCGCCCTACGACCGCTGTTTCACGGCATTGAGCATAAAGGAACGACCGTGCTATTACCGTATTCGCCAAAAGCACGCTCGTGCTTTTCGCCACTACGGCGAGGTAGCAGGACTGCTAGCGGGGCAGGCCGAGCAGCCGTTCGCCTGCCATCGTGAGCAGGATCTGCTCGGTGCCGCCCGCGATGGTCAGGCAGCGCGTGTTGAGGAAGTCGTGGACGGTGTTTCCGTCCTCGATCACGCCGGCTCCCTCGGTCAGCTCCATACGGAATTCCGACAGCGCCTGCCGATACCGCACGCCGATCAGCTTGCGGGCGCTGGCCTGCGGACCTGGGTCGGCGCCGCCGACCGCCAGCTGTGCGATGCGCTGGTCCAGCAGCGAGCCGACCTGGGCGGCAAGAATCAACCGGCCCAGCTGGCCGGCCACCACAGGGTCCAATTCGAGCGCGACCACCGAACGCAGCAGCTCTTCCATCGGGTTGCCGAGGGCCGTGCCGTGGGCCATCGCGACGCGCTCGTTGGCCAGCGTCGTACGCGCCAGCCGCCAGCCGTCGTTGACCTCGCCGACGACCATCTCGTCGGGCACGAACATGTCGTCGAAGAACACCTCGTTGAACAAGTTGTCGCCGGTGATCTCCCGCAACGGCCGGATGTCGATGCCAGGCGAGGACATGTCGACGAGGAAATACGTGATGCCCTTGTGCTTCGGCGCATCGGGGTCGGTGCGCGCCAGGCAGACACCCCACTGCGCCTTGTGCGCGGCAGATGTCCACACCTTCTGCCCGGTCAGCTTCCAACCGCCATCGGCGCGAACAGCTTTGGTGCGCAGCGAAGCCAAGTCCGAGCCGGCGCCGGGCTCACTGAAGAGCTGGCACCAGATCAGCTCGCCGCTCAGCGTTGGGGGCACGAACTGCTCGATCTGCTGCCGGCTGCCGTGCTCCAGGATGGTCGGTGCCGCCCACCAGCCGATCACCAGATCAGGACGCTCGACGCCCGCCTCGGCGAGTTCGCGATCGATCAACAGCTGCTCGGCGGGCGAGGCGTCCCTGCCGTACGGCGCCGGCCAGTGCGGTGCCTGCAGGCCGGCCTCGGCGAGCGCGATCTGCCGCTTCTCGGCGGGCTGGGCCGCGACATCGGCCACCGCGGCGGCGATCTCGGGTTGCAGGTGCTCGACGGATGCCAAGTCGATGTGCAGTTCGCGGCGCACGCCTTGCTGCGTCAGCGTCGCGACGCGTCGCAGCCAGCGTGACGAGCCGCCGAGGAACTGCGAAATGCCGTACGCCCGGCGCAGATACAGGTGTGCGTCGTGCTCCCAGGTGATGCCGATGCCGCCGAGCACCTGGATGCAGTCTTTGGCGTTGGCCTTGGCGAACTCGATGCCCGCGGCGGCCGCGACGGCGGCGGCGATCGACAGCTGTGATTCGTCGGAGCCGTTGGCGGCGCGCGCCGCATCGCCCGCGGCCACCGCGGCCTGCTCGGAACGCAGCAGCATCTCGGCGCACATGTGCTTGATCGCCTGGAAGCTACCGATCGGCTTACCGAACTGTTCGCGAACCTTCGCGTATTCGGTGGCGGTGTGCAGCGTCCACCTTGCCAACCCGGCGGCCTCGGCGGCCTGCACCGTCGCGGCGAGGTCCTCGACCCGTCGCTGTGAAACGGGCAGCGCCTCGGCGGGTGCGTCGGCGAGGATGACCCGGGCCAGTGGGCGGGAGAAGTCGGTCGGCGTCAGCGGTTCGACGGCCACGCCGTCGGCGGTGGCATCGACGAGGATGAACTTCTCGCCGGCCGGCAGCAGCAGCAGCCCGTCGGCGGTGGCACCCGACACGTATTCGGCGGTGCCGGAGGCCCGGCCGTCGTCGAATGTCACGTCGGCGCTCAGCGTGAGTCCTGCGGTGCGCCGGCCGCAGGCCAACGCCTCCAACAGGTCGGCCCGCGAACTCGGCACGACGAGGGTGGCAACGGCGGTGCCGGCGATCGGGCCGGGGACCAGCGCGGCGGCGGCCTCCTCGACCATCGCGCACAGGTCGTCGACCGTGCCGTCGGCCCCGCCGGATTCCTCGGGCACGGCCACGCCGAAGATCCCTAGTTGGGCCAGGCTCGTGTAGGGCGCACGCCACGATTCCGGATCGCCCTGCTCGATCTCGCGGGCCGCCTTGACGGCGGCGGACCCCGCGGCCCAGCTGCGGACCAGCTCACGCGCGGCGAACTGCTCGTCGGTGGCGGTCGCTGACGCCTGCGACATTTGGAGTCTCCTCAGCCTTCGCGTGGGAAGGGACTGACTTCTCACTAGAACGTGTTCTAATAGTGCCAGCCATCGAGCGTCAAGTCGAACGCCGTTACAGCAGGACACGTCGGTGGGCAATAGGCACTGAAGTGAGAAAACATGGATCGGCATGCGTATCGTTTCCTACGACACTGCATGATGAAGGAGCTGTCCGCCGGATGTCCGGGATGTCACAGCCAGCACAACCCAACCCGTCTTCGGGTTCAGAGTCCCGGCCACCCCAGGTGATGCCGGTGTCTGTGCTCGCCGAATCCGAACTCGGGTCGGAAGCCCAGCGCGAGCGCCGCAAGCGAATCCTCGACGCCACCCTCGCCATCGCCTCCAAGGGCGGTTACGAAGCCGTGCAGATGCGTGCGGTGGCAGAGCGCGCCGACGTCGCCGTCGGCACCCTCTACCGCTACTTCCCGTCCAAGGTGCACCTGCTGGTGTCCGCCCTCGGCCGCGAGTTCGAGCGCATCGACGCCAAGACCGACCGCGCTGCGCTGGCGGGCGGCACGCCGTATCAGCGGCTCAACCTCATGGTGGGCAAGCTGAACCGGGCGATGCAGCGCAACCCGCTGCTGACCGAGGCGATGACCCGGGCCTTCGTGTTCGCCGACGCATCGGCTGCCGGCGAGGTCGATCACGTCGGCAAGCTGATGGACTCGATGTTCGCGCGCGCCATGAGCGAGGGTGAGCCGACCGAGGACCAGTACCACATCGCCAGGGTGATCTCGGACGTCTGGCTGTCCAATCTGCTGGCCTGGCTGACGCGCCGGGCGTCGGCGACCGATGTGAGCAAGCGACTCGACCTTGCCGTTCGTCTGCTCATCGGCGACGGCGAGCACCCTAAGATTTGACGCGTGCTCCCGGTCGAATTGCAGCGCGCGCTCGATGCCCTTGCCGCAGTTCCTCGGCTGCTGGTCGCCTGTGACTTCGACGGGACCCTCGCCCCGATCGTCGACGATCCAGCCGACGCCCGACCATTACCCGCCGCCGCGGAATCCTTGGTCGAGCTCGCGAGGTTGCCATCGACACACGTCGCGCTGGTCTCCGGCCGTGCGCTCAGCGTGTTGAAGGAGCTCGCCCGCATGCCGCCGGAGGTTAATTTCGTGGGCAGCCACGGCGCCGAGTTCGACGCCGGATTCGCACACCAGGTCGATGAATCCCTTCTGGCTCGAATCACCAATGCGCTCAACGACATTGCTACCTACCGCCCAGGGGTCACGGTTGAGTCCAAACCGGCCAGCGTGGCGCTGCATGTGCGAAATGCCACCCAGGCGGACGGCGACGCGGCACTGCGCGAAGCGCGCGCGGCCGCGACATCCTGGGATGCTGAACTCACAGAGGGCAAGGCCGTGCTCGAATTCGCGGTCATCTCCACCGACAAGGGTGAGGCCGTCGACATCCTGCGCGAACGGTATGACGCGGCAGCGGTCGCGTTCATGGGCGACGACGTCACCGACGAGAAGGCGTTCCGCCGACTGCGCGATTCCGATGTCGGCGTCAAGGTCGGCGAAGGCGAGACGCTGGCCGAATACCGAGTCCGCTCGCCCGACGACGTCGCAGACGTGCTCGAGTACCTGCTTCGCGCGCGACGCGCCTGACTCAGCCCGGCGGCCCCGAGGTGCGACCGCGGATCAGCTCCGTGTCGAGCACGTCGATCGCCGGTAGCCCGGACCGCGGCGGGTTGTGCAGCAGTCGTCCTGCCCGCACGCCCTTTTCGAGGCTTGGCTGTTTCACCGTCGTCAGGCCGCGGCGCAGCGCTTCGGGCACGCCGTCGAATCCGGCCACCGTCATCTGGCCGGGCACATAGATTCCGCGCGCGCGCAGATAATCCATCGCCGAGAGGGCCAGCACGTCCGCGGTGCAGATCAACGCCGTGATACGCGAGTTGGCCTCGAGCGCAACCTCTGCCGCCACCCCGCCCGAAGTCGATTGATGCTCGTAGCTTTCCACTACGGTCAGCGACGCCGGATCCAGCCCCGCGTCGATCATGGCGTCGTAAACACCGTGGATCCGTTCCCGTTGCACGTGAAAGTTCGGTGTCCGCAGCCGATCCGGGTTTGCGACCGACGGCTTGCCGCCGCCCGGCGGGCGTTCCCTGCCCAGCCGCATGGTCAGCAGCCCGATCTCGCGGTGGCCCAGCTCCACAACGTATTTGGCCAGTCCGGCCATGCCCGCCCGATCGTCGATACAGATCCGGGAGGCTGCGGGCACATCCTTGGGCTGGTCGACGACGACCACCGGCAGATGCCGCTGCAGCACGACCTGTAAATACGGGTCGTCGTCGGATGCGGAGTACACCACGAAGCCGTCGACACCCGCAGCGAGCACGGCGGCCGATCCGTCGCTCACCGACCGGTTCGGCCCGACCGCGACCAGCAGCAGCCCCTGGCCCGCGTCCTCACACGACTCCGCCAGCCCGGCGACGAAGTCCAGCGCGGTGGGATCGCTGAACGAATAGTTCAGCGGTTCGGTCATCACCAGGCCGACAGCGCCGGCCCTGCGGGTGCGCAGCGAGCGGGCCACCGGGTCGGGCCCGGGATACCCGAGCCGTTTGGCCGTCGCCAACACCCGTTCGCGTAGATCTGCTGATAGTTGGTCGGGCCGGTTGTAGGCGTTGGAGATCGTGGTCCGCGAAACCTTGAGCTCGGCGGCAAGGGAAGCCAGGGTCGCCCGACGCCGCGGCGTGGGACCCCTGTTCATGGTGTGACGTTAGCTGACGTTCCTGTTCGCACAGCGGCACCGGTTGCGTTAGAGTTATTGGAAACGGTTTTCATTTGTATTAGGAGGATGTCGGTGCGCGCGACGGCGATCGGACTGGCAGTGGCGCTGGCGGCGGCCGTGTTCGCCGCGGCGGGTTGTGGCCAGAGCGCGTCAGGTCAGGATCACGGCGGCGTCGACGTCGTCGCAAGCACCGACGTGTGGGGCAGTGTGGCCGCCGCCGTGGCGGGCCCGCTTGCATCGGTGAAATCGATCGAGACCGGCGCGAACGCCGACCCGCACTCGTTCGAAGCGACTCCCGCCGATGTCGCCGAGATCACCGACGCGTCGCTGCTGGTCTACAACGGCGGCGGGTACGACCACTGGGTCGACGACGTGCTGGCGGGTAAGCCCGAGGCCAACGCCGTCGACGCCTACTCGCTGCGCGGCACACAGGGACCGGCGAATGAGCACGTCTTCTACGACGTCGGCATCGCCAAGGCCGTCGCCGACGAGATCGCGAAGCGGCTCGCCCAGATCGACTCTGCGCATGCAGACGAATACCACGCCAACGCAACCGCATTCGGACGGCAGGCCGACGACATCGCGGCCGCGGAGCGGGCCATCGGACAGGCGCACCCGTCGGGGTCGGTGGTGGCGACCGAACCGGTGGCGTTCTACCTGCTGCGCAATGCCGGCATAGCCGACCGCACCCCGCCCGGCTTCGCCAGTGCGGTGGAGGAGGGCGACGATCCGTCACCCGCCGACGTCGCCGCGATGCTCGACCTCATCAACAGCCACCAGGTATCGGTGCTGCTGTTCAACCCGCAGACCGAGACTGCGGCCACCAGACAGATCGAGGACGCGGCCCGGCGGGCGTCGCTGCCGGTGGTCACGGTGACCGAAACCCTTCCCCAAGGCGTCGACTATCTGACGTGGCAGCGCAATACCGTCGACAAGTTGGCGAGCCAATTCGACAAAGCGCCACAGACGAATCGATAGTGACCTGGTGGAGGCTTCAGACGTCGTCGACCTGAAGGGCGGCCGGCTCGCCTTCGGCGACCGGGTGTTGTGGGACGAACTGGACCTGTGTGTGCGGGCGGGCGAGTTCATCGCGGTGCTCGGGCCGAACGGGACTGGCAAGACCTCGCTGCTCAAGGTGCTCCTCGGTGAGCTGCCGCTGTCGGCAGGCACGGTCACGGTTGCGGGCAGGCCGGTGACCGAGGGCAGCGAGCTGATCGGCTATGTGCCGCAACACCGGGCCGTCGACCGCGGCCTGACGTTGCGCGGCAGGGACATGGTCAGGCTCGGCCTCGACGGTCATCGCTGGGGTGTGACGAGCATGCGGCCCGCCGAGCGGACCCGACGACGCGCAGCGGTGCAGACGGCTCTAAAGCAGGTGAACGCCGGCCGCCTGGCCGACGTGGCCGTCGGGGTGATGTCCGGTGGAGAGTTGCAACGTGTCCGGGTCGCGCAGGCGCTCGCCAGCGATCCCGTGCTCCTGCTGTGCGACGAACCGCTGCTCAACCTCGACCCGGCCAACGCGCGGCTGGTGTCCTCGCTCATCGATCAGCGAAGGCGCGACGCCGAAACTGCAGTGCTGTTCGTCACGCACGAGGTGAATCCCGTTCTGCCGTATATAGATCGGGTGCTCTACCTCGTCGACGGGCGGTTTCGCGTCGGCACCGTCGATGAGGTGATGACCTCGGACACGCTCTCCGCGCTCTACCGCGCCGACATTCAGGTGGTAAAGGTGCACGGCCGCTACGTCGTCGTCGGCGAACACATCGACCATTCCGGCCACACGAGCGGGCACACCCATGAATGACCGGCTCACCGATCTTCTCGCGCACCTGTTCGCATTCGACGTCACCGCCGATCTCCTTGGCCGCGACTTCGTGCAGAAGGCATTGCTGGCGGCCACCCTACTGGCGCTCGTCGCCGGCCTGATCGGGCCGTTCATCATCATGAGGCAGATGTCGTTCGCGGTGCACGGATCCAGCGAATTGTCCTTGACCGGAGCGGCTTTCGCGTTGCTGACCGGGTTGAACGTCGGCCTCGGTGCGCTCGTCGGCAGTGCGCTGGCCGCCGTGTTGTTCGGCATTCTCGGGCAGCGGGCCCGCGAGCGTGACTCCGCGATCGGGGTTGTGCTGGCGTTCGGGCTCGGCCTGGCCGTGCTGTTCATCCATCTGTACCCGGGCCGCACGGGTACCAGCTTCGCGCTGCTGACCGGTCAGATCGTCGGCGTCGGCTACTCGGGGCTGGCGCTGCTCGCCGTGGTCACCGTCGTCGTGACCGTCGTGCTTGCCGCCTGTTACCGACCGCTGCTGTTCTCCACCGTCGACCCGGAGGTGGCGGCCGCGCGCGGCGTGCCGGTCCGCGCGATGGGCATCGTGTTCGCAGCGCTGGTGGGGGTGGTGGCGGCGCAAGGCGTACAGATCGTCGGCGCGCTTCTGGTGATGTCGCTGTTGATCACGCCCGCCGCAGCGGCCGCGCGGGTTTTCGTCTCCCCCGCCGCCAACATCGCCGCCTCCGTGGTCTTCGCCGAGATATCCGCCGTCGGTGGCATCTTGCTGTCGCTGGCGCCCGGGGTGCCGGTGTCGGTCTTCGTCACCACGATCTCGTTCGCGATTTTCCTGTTGTGCTGGCTCGTCGGCAGGCGGCAGCGCACCGTGCCGGCGTACTAACCCGTTTCGACGGGACGTGCCCCGTCAGAAGACCATTCGGACCACGACCCGGGATACAGCGCAGCGTCGATGCCGAGCGTCGCGAGTGCGGCCACGACCACCGATGCGGTGACGCCGGAGCCGCAGTAGGCGCCCGCGCCCTCGATATCGCCGAACAGCCGCGCCAGATCCCTCTCCTCGAGGAACGTTCCGTCCCCGGCCAGAAAGCCGGTGCTCGGTGCGTTGCAGGCGCCGGGAATGTGCCCTGCGATGGGATCGATCGGTTCGACATGGCCGAGGAATCGCTCGGGTGCCCGCGCATCGAGAAGGGTGTCGGCGGCCATCACCGTTTCGGCCGTCAGGGTGGGAAGCGCACCGGCGTACAGGTCCTCGTGAGGCACCGAGACGTCGCCGGGCTCGGGCGTCACCGGTCCGCTCTCGAGCTCGCCGGTCCAGGCGGCCAATCCGCCGTCGAGGATCCGGACGTCCTCGATACCCGCGGCGGTGAGCACCCACCATGCCCGCGCCGACCCTGCCCTGTTCCAGTCGTCGTAGACGACGACGGGTACGTCCTTGCGAATACCCCACCGACGCCCGGCGGCCTCGACTGCGCGGCCCGAGGGCAGCGGGTGACGCCCGCGCCCGGCGACCGAGTGGTCGCTGAGCTCATCCTCCAGCGAGACGTACACCGCACCAGGGATGTGCCCGCGTTCGAAGGCGTCGCGCCCGTCCGGCTCGGTCAGCTGCCATCGCACGTCCAGGATCGCCACCGGATCGCCCGCCGCCCGCAGCGCGGCCAGTTCGGTTGTGGTGATCAATACCGCGTCACGCCGTCGTCGGTCCACGCGTCCAGCGTGCCATCTAGGCTGGCTGCATGGCCTCCGTCGACCTCAACGCCGACCTTGGGGAGAGCTTCGGGACATGGCAGCTCGGCGACGACGACGCGATGCTGGGCCTGGTCACCAGCGCCAACGTCGCATGCGGGTTCCACGCGGGTGACCCGACCACGCTTCGCCGCAGCTGCGAAGAAGCCGCGAAACAGGGCGTCCGGATCGGCGCCCAGGTCGGCTACCGCGACCTCGCCGGGTTCGGCAGACGCTTCATCGACATCAGCTCTGCCGACCTCACCGCCGACGTCATTTATCAGATCGGCGCGCTACAGGCGCTCGCACACGTGGCCGGGTCGTCGGTCACGTACGTGAAACCTCATGGCGCGCTGTACAACACGATCGTCAACAACCACGACCAGGCCCGCGCGGTTGCGCAGGCCGTGCACGCCGTCGACCCTGATCTGCCGGTGCTGGGATTGGCGGGTTCGGTGTTCTTCGCCGAAGCCGACCGGCTCGGCCTGCGCACCGTGCCCGAGGCGTTCGCCGACCGGTCCTACCGCCCCGACGGACAGCTCGTGTCGCGGCGGCAGCGCAACGCGGTGCTGCACGACCCCGCGGAGATCGCCGACCGGGTGGCATCGATGGTGCAGTCCGGACGCGTTGTGGCCGTCGACGGGTCGACGATATCCATCACCGTCGAATCCGTCTGTGTCCACGGTGATTCGCCGGGCGCCGTCCAGATCGCGACCGCGGTGAGGGACCGGCTGGCGAGCGAGGGCGTGGCTCTGGCGGCTTTCGTCTGATGAGAATCAAGCCGGGCCGGCCCGATCTGCGTGACTACACAGCGTATTTCGACGTACCGGGGGCGGCTGCCGACGCACCGCTGACAGTGACCTGGGCAGGGGTCACCACCCTCCTCGTCGACGACGGCTCGTCGGCGCTGATGACCGACGGCTTCTTCTCCCGGCCGGGGTTGGCCGCCGTCGGCCTCGGCCGCATCGCGCCGTCGGCAGCGCGGATCGACGGCAGCCTCGAACGGCTGGGGGTCGACCGGCTGGAGGCCGTGTTGCCGGTGCACACCCATTTCGACCACGCGATGGATTCCGCGGTCGTCGCGCAACGCACCGGCGCGCGCATCGTCGGCGGCGAGTCGGCCGCACAGGTCGGCATCGGCGGTGGGCTCGCCGAAGACCGGGTGGTCGTCGCGACTTCCGGACAAGCCATCGCGCTCGGCGACTACGACGTGACGCTGGTGGAAGCGCAACACTGCCCCCCGGACCGGTTTCCGGGTGTGATCACCACGCCCGTCAGGCCTCCGGTCAGGACGTCGGCCTACAAGTGTGGTGAGGCGTGGTCGACGTTGGTGCACCACCGACCGTCGGATCGACGGCTGCTGATCATCGGCAGTGCAGGCTTCGTTCCCGGCGCGTTGGCCGGATACCGCGCCGAGGTCCTCTATCTCGGCATCGGGCAGCTGGGTCTGCAACCGGAGCGCTACCTCGTCGACTACTGGGCCGAGACGGTGCGGACCGTCGGCGCACGCCGCGTGGTGCTGATCCACTGGGACGACTTCTTTCGGCCACTGACCAAGCCGCTGCGCGCCCTTCCCTATGCAGGCGACGACCTCGACGTCTCGATGCGGGTGCTCACTGCACTCGCCGACGACGACGGCATACCGCTGCATCTGCCCTCGCCGTGGCAGCGCGCTGACCCGTGGAGCTGACGCTCGCGCTGGTGGCGCTGGCGGTTGTGCTGGTGTTCGCGATGGTCAAGCCGCGAGGCTGGCCGGAAGCCGTAGTGGCCATTCCCGCCGCGGCGTTGCTGATCGCGGCCGGTGTGGTGCCGCTGCGCGATGCGGCCGACGAGGTCGGGCGGTTGCTGCCCGTTGTCGCGTTCCTCGCCACCGTGCTCGTGCTGGCGCGGTTGTGCGACGACGAGGGACTGTTCGTGGCGGCAGGCGCGGCGATGGCCCGCTCCGCCGGTGGGAACACCCGGCGACTGCTGCTGAGGGTGTTCGTCATCGCGGCCGTCACGACGGCGGTGCTCAGCCTTGACGCGACCGTCGTGCTGTTGACGCCCGTGGTGCTTGCGACGACGCGCGCGCTGTGGGTGCCTGCCGAACCACACGCATACGCCACCGCGCATCTGGCCAACACCGCGTCGCTGCTGCTGCCGGTGTCGAATCTGACCAACCTGCTGGCGTTCACCGCCGCGGGACTTTCGTTCGTCCACTTCACCGCGGTGATGGCGCCGTCGTGGTTGGCCGCCGTTGTCGCCGAATACTTCTTGCTGCGTTGGCTTTTCGCCAGGGACCTCGCCGTCAAGCCGCACCCCGAGCCGACCACCGATCCGGTGAAGGTCCCGGTGTTCGTACTGGTGGTGCTGGCACTGACGTTGGCCGGGTTCGCCGTCACATCGATGCTGGGGTTTTCGCCCGCCTGGGCCGCGCTGGCGGGTGCGGTGGTTCTCGGCGTGCGCGCGCTCGCCCGGCGCGAAACATCCGTCGCCCGTATCGCCGAAGCTGCCGACGTGCCGTTCCTGGTGTTCGTGCTCTGCCTCGGCGTTGTTGTCGACGCACTGATGTTGCACGGTCTCGAATCTGCGATGCGCGGCGTGCTGCCCGGCGGCACCACGTTGCTTGCGCTGCTCGGGACAGCGGCGGTCGCGGCGGTGCTCTCGAACATGGTCAACAATCTGCCCGCGGTGCTCGTGCTGCTGCCGCTGGTGAGCTCATCGGGACCGGCGGCAGTGCTGGCGATGTTGATCGGCGTCAACATCGGGCCCAACCTGACCTACGTCGGCTCACTGGCGAACCTGCTGTGGCGCAGCGTTGTCCGCCGCGACATTCCCGTCGGGTTCCGCGAATTCAGCCGGGTCGGGCTGATCACGACACCGGTCACCCTCATCGTCGCTGTGCTGGGGCTGTGGGCAGGCATCCGGTTGTTCGGCGTTTAGGTTACGGCGCCGCGAACAACGGTGAGACGGTTGACGTCCAGTCGTTGATCGACCGCGATGCGATTAGCGAATCGGCGGGTAATCCGCAAAATTGGAGCCGTGGCCGCCTTCACCCGCTACGTGGCGCTCGGCGACTCGTTCACCGAGGGTGTCGGCGACCCGCACCCCTCGAGCCCCAACGGCTTGCGTGGATGGGCGGATCACGTCGCGGTCGCGCTGGCACAGAGAAATCCCGACCTCCGCTACGCCAACCTGGCCGTCCGCGGCAGGAGGATGGACGAAATCCTCGACGAGCAGGTTCAGACCGCCGTCATGTTCGAGCCAGATCTCGTCACCATCTACGCGGGGATGAACAACCTGCTGCTGCTGCGCAACGACATCGATGACATGATGGCCAGATACGCCGAGGGCCTCAAGAAACTGCAGCAGACGGGTGCGACGGTGCTCGCATTCACCGCCGCGGACCTCGGCACGGTACCGCTGTTCCGGCGGCTGAGGGGCCGCGCCGCGATCTACAACGAACTGCTGCGCGGCATCGCCGACGATCTCGATCTTGGGCTGGTGGATTTCTGGCGGTTCGCCGAATTTCGCGACTCGCGGCTGTGGGACGGCGACCGCATCCACCTGTCACCGCTCGGCCACGAGCGCTTCGCCGCCAAAGTACTTGACGCGCTTGCTGTCTCCCACGAACTCACATCGCGGTCGGCTGCGTTGGTGTCGTCGACGGCGCCGGCGCGCGACTTTCGCTCGAACCTTCGCTGGACCGCGGCATTCGCCGCGCCGTGGATCGCCAAGCGGATGCGACTGGCCAAGCCGGGCGCGGGCATCGAGCCGAAGCGCACGACCCTGAGCAAGGTCGTTTAACCCCTTCGCTGGCGGGCAATTTCGGCCAGCACCACGCCCGCGGCCACCGACGCGTTGAGCGACTCGGTCGGCCCCGCCATCGGGATGGACACCACCGTGTCGCAGTTCTCCCGCACCAGCCGCGACAGGCCTTTGCCTTCGGAGCCGACCACCACGACCATCGGGTCTGTGCCGTCCAGTTCGTCGACCGTGATGTCGCTGTCCGCGTCCAAGCCGATCACTTGTAGCCCAGCGTCACGCCAACTCTTCAGTGTCCGAGTGAGATTCGTCGCCCTGGCCACCCTCAGCCTGGCGGCGGCGCCCGCGCTGGTGCGCCATGCCACCGCGGTGACCGACGCCGACCGGCGCTGCGGAATCAGCACCCCGTGGCCGCCGAATCCTGCCACCGAACGCACGATCGCTCCCAGGTTGCGCGGGTCGGAGATGTTGTCAAGGGCGACCAACAACGCGGGCGCACCGTCCGCGGATGCGGCCGCGAGCAGATCGTCGGGGTGTGCGTAGGAGTAGGGCGGCACCTGCAGCGCGATGCCCTGGTGCAGCCCGTTGGCACTGATGCGGTCCAGATCGTTGCGGGGTACCTCGAGGATCGAGATCCCGGCGTCGGCCGCGCGTCTCACCGATTCGGTCAGTCGCTCGTCGGCCTCGGCGCCCAGCGCCACCCAAAGCGCGGTGGCGGGCACACCGGCGCGCAGGCATTCCAACACGGGGTTGCGGCCGAGCACCACCTCGGTGTCATCGGTGCGCCTCTGCTGGCGGCGCTGTTGCTGCGTCTTCTGTTGCGTCTTCGCGCGCTTGGCGGCCGGGTGGTTCGGTCGCATGTGGGCGGGCGGGGTGGCGCCCCGGCCCTCCAGGCCGCGGCGGCGGACGCCGCCCGAGCCAACCTTGGGGCCCTTCTTGGTGCCCGCCTTGCGGATCGCGCCGCGGCGTTGCGAGTTTCCAGCCATCTACGTCGTGTACCCGTCCAGCAGCGTCCACTGCGGTCCGTCCGCGGTGTCGGTGACCTCGACGCCCGCCTTCTTGAGCCGGTCACGGATCGCGTCGGCCTCCGCCCAGTCCTTGCGCTCGCGTGCATCTTGGCGACGCTGCGTCTCCGCGTGCACCAGCACATCGATGGCAGCCAACGCCGCGGATGCCTCGTCGCGAGACTCCCACCGTTCGTCGAGCGGGTCACAGCCGAGGATGCCCATCATCGCGCGGATCGAGCGTGCGCGGGCCATCGCCGTATCGTGGTCGCCTGCCTCGAGCGCCCTGTTGCCTTCCGCACGTGCGGCGTGCACCTCCGCGAGCGCGATCGGCACCGACAGGTCATCGTCGAGAGCGGCGGCGAACGCGGGCGTCCACTCACCGGGCTCCACAGCACCGACCCGGTTGCGCACCCGATGCAGGAAGTCCTCGATACCGGTGTAGGCCTTCGCCGCATCCTGCAGTGCGGTCTCGGAGAACTCCAGCATCGACCGATAGTGCGCGCTGCCCAGGTAGTACCGCAGCTCGGTGGGCCGGACCCGTTGCAGCACAGCCGGGATAGCCAACACGTTGCCCAGCGACTTGCTCATCTTCTCGCCGCCCATGGTTACCCAGCCGTTGTGCAACCAGAACCGGGCGAATTGGTCGCCGACGGCCTCGGCCTGCGCGATCTCGTTCTCGTGGTGCGGGAAGATCAAATCCATTCCGCCCGCGTGGATGTCGAACTCGGCGCCGAGGTACGCCTCGCACATCGCGACGCATTCCGTGTGCCAGCCCGGCCTTCCGCGGCCCCACGGCGTCGGCCAGGACGGCTCGCCGGGCTTCTCGCCCTTCCACAGTGTGAAGTCGCGTTGGTCGCGCTTGCCGGATGTGGTGCCTTCGCCCTGATGGACGTCGTCGATCCGGTGGCCCGACAGCTTGCCGTAATCGGGCAGGCTCAACACATCGAAGTAGACGTCGCCGTCGGCTGCGTATGCGTGCTTGCCGTCGATCAACCGGGCGATCAACTCGATCATCTGGGTGATGTGCCCGGTCGCGCGCGGTTCGGCC
>NZ_JAVHWR010000131.1:0-20001 GCF_032159565.1 Mycobacterium sp. | reverse complement strand
CGGACAAGGAGATCACCGCCATCCTGTCCCACGAGCGCGCCCACCTGAGGGCCCGTCATGACCTGGTTCTGGAGATGTTCACCGCGGTGCACGCCGCGTTCCCCCGCTTCGTCCGAAGCGCCAACGCGCTGGATGCCGTGCGGCTTCTCATCGAGCTGCTCGCCGACGACGCCGCAGTGCGTGCGGCCGGCCCCACTCCCCTGGCCCGGGCGCTGGTCGCCTGCGCGGCGGGCCGAACCCCAGCGGGCGCTCTGGCGGCGGGCGGGCCGACGACCGTGCTGCGGGTGCGCCGTCTCGGCGGTCGCGGCAACAGCATCGCCGCGGCCATCGGCGCGTATCTCGCCGCCGTGGCTGTGCTCGTCACGCCCACTGTCGCGCTGGCAGTGCCGTGGTTGACCGAACTTCACCGACTGTTCATCGCCTAGGCGGCAGTTCGCCAAAAACCTTGTGCTACAACAAAACAACGAAAGGCCTCGTCTGTGAGCTCGTCTGAATCCACCAATGGCACCGCTCAGATCGGCGTTACCGGCCTTGCCGTCATGGGGTCCAACATCGCGAGGAACTTCGCCGATCACGGCTACACCGTCGCACTGCACAACCGTTCTGTGGCCAAGACCGACGCACTGCTGGACGAGCACGGCTCCGAAGGCACGTTTGTGCGTGCCGAGACCATGGCCGAGTTCGCGGCTGCACTGCAGAAGCCGCGGCGCGCCTTGATCATGGTCAAGGCGGGCGACCCGACCGATGCCGTCATCAACGAACTCGCCGAGGTCTTCGAAGAGGGCGACATCATCATCGACGGCGGAAACGCGTTGTACACCGACACCATTCGCCGGGAGAAGGCGATGCGGGAACGCGGCCTGCACTTCGTCGGTGCAGGCATCTCCGGCGGCGAGGAGGGCGCCCTGAAGGGCCCGTCGATCATGCCGGGCGGCCCTGCGGAGTCGTACAAGACGTTGGGCCCATTGCTCGAGGAGATCTCCGCGCACGTCGACGACGTGCCTTGCTGCACCCACATCGGGCCCGACGGCGCGGGCCACTTCGTGAAGATGGTGCACAACGGCATCGAGTACTCCGACATGCAACTCATCGGCGAGGCCTACCAGCTTCTGCGCGACGGCCTTGGCCTGGAGGCGGGCCAGATCGCCGACGTGTTCGGCGAATGGAACAAGGGCGATCTCGACAGCTTCCTGATCGAGATCACCGCCGAGGTGCTGCGGCAGACCGACGCCAGGACCGGCAAGCCGCTCGTCGACGTCATCCTCGACGAGGCCGAGCAGAAGGGCACCGGCCGCTGGACGGTCAAGTCCGCCCTCGACCTGGGCGTGCCCGTCACCGGCATCGCCGAGGCGGTGTTCGCACGTGCGCTGTCCGGATCGGTGACCCAGCGCAAGGCCACCACCGGACTGGCATCAGGCGCCCTCGGCGAAAAACCCGGCGATGCAAGGCAGTTCATCGACGACGTCAGCAAGGCGCTCTACGCTTCGAAGATCATCGCCTACGCCCAGGGCTTCAACCAGATCCAGGCGGGCAGCGCCGAGTACGACTGGGGCATCACGCCCGGCGACATGGCCACCATCTGGCGCGGCGGCTGCATCATCCGCGCCAAGTTCCTCAACCGGATCAAGGAGGCCTTCGACGACGAGCCGGATCTGGCGACGCTGATCGTCGCGCCGTACTTCCGCGACGCCATCGAATCCGCGATCGACAGCTGGCGCCGCGTCGTCGTCACCGCCACGCAGCTGGGCATCCCGATCCCCGGCTTCTCCTCCGCGCTGTCCTACTACGACGCCCTGCGCACCGAGCGGCTTCCCGCCGCGCTCACCCAGGGGCTGCGGGACTTCTTCGGCGCGCACACCTACGGACGCATCGACGCCGATGACGACAAGCGCTTCCACACGCTCTGGAGCGGGGACCGAAGCGAAGTGCCTGCTTAACGCCGAGCATGCGAGCAGATCGTGACTTCGCGCCATCGAGCGATCTCTCCGCAGTCTCGGGGGAAAACTAGACTGGTCGGCGATGAGATTCTTGGACGGCGAGAAGCCGGCGTATGACCTGACCTACAACGACGTGTTCATCGTCCCCGGTCGGTCGGATGTGGCGTCCCGGTTCGACGTCGACCTGTCGACTTCGGACGGCTCGGGCACCACCATCCCCGTCGTCGTGGCCAACATGACGGCCGTTGCCGGGCGGCGGATGGCCGAGACGATAGCGCGTCGCGGCGGCATCGTCGTATTGCCGCAAGACCTTCCGATCTCGGCGGTCGAGGAGACGGTGAACTTCGTCAAGAGCCGGGACCTCGTCGTCGACACCCCGGTGACGTTGCTGCCCGACGATTCGGTGTCCGACGCGACAGCCCTCATCCACAAACGCGCGCATGGCGCAGCGGTGGTGGTCTTCGAGGGCAGGCCCGTCGGCCTGGTCACCGAGGCCAACTGCGCCGGAGTCGACCGCTTCGCCCGCGTGCGCGACGTCGCTATCACCGACTTCGTCACCGCACCCGTCGGCACCGAGCCGCGCAAGGTCTTCGACCTGCTCGAACACGCCCCCGTCGACGTCGCGGTGATGACCGACGCGGCGGGCAAGCTGGCCGGTGTGCTGACCCGCACCGGGGCGATCAGGGCCGGCATCTACACGCCTGCCGTCGACGCCCGCGGCCGGCTGCGGATCGCGGCGGCGATCGGCATCAACGGCGATGTGGGCGCCAAAGCCCGTGCGCTCGCCGAGGCCGGGGTCGACGTGCTGGTGGCCGACACCGCGCACGGGCATCAGGTCAAGATGCTGGACGCGATCAAGGCAGTGTCCTCGCTCGATCTGGGTCTACCGCTGGCGGCCGGCAACGTGGTTTCCGCCGAAGGCACCCGCGACCTGATCAGCGCGGGCGCGTCCATCGTCAAGGTCGGTGTCGGACCCGGTGCCATGTGCACCACCAGGATGATGACCGGCGTCGGCCGTCCACAGTTCTCGGCGGTCGTCGAATGCGCCTCGGCGGCAAGCCAACTCGGTGCACACGTGTGGGCGGACGGTGGCGTGCGTCATCCACGCGATGTCGCGCTCGCGCTGGCGGCCGGTGCGTCCAACGTGATGATCGGGTCGTGGTTCGCAGGCACCTACGAGTCGCCCGGTGACCTCATGCGCGACCGCGAGAATCAGCCGTACAAGGAGAGCTACGGGATGGCGTCCAAGCGGGCGGTCGCCGCGCGCACCGCAGGCGACAGCCCGTTCGACCGGGCCCGCAAGGCGTTGTTCGAGGAAGGGATCTCCACGTCGCGGATGGGTGTCGACCCCGCCCGCGGCGGTGTGGAGGATCTGCTCGACCACATCACCTCGGGCGTGCGCAGCACGTGCACCTACGTCGGGGCGCACACGCTCGCCGAACTACACGAGAAGGTTCTGCTCGGTGTCCAGTCGGTGGCCGGGTTCGCCGAGGGCCATCCACTGCCGACGGGCTGGTGACCGAGGCGATCCGGTCCGACCGGCTAACATAGGGCTTTCATCGCCGCCCTCACAGAAAGGCAATCCGTGCCGCAGGCACCCGTTGAGGCCTCGAGCTTCCGGGACGAGGGGCCAGCCCCGGGGATGCCAACAGACATGACCGGAGTCGAACCCGACGCCGAACCCTCCTCTAGTCGGCCGGGCGCATGGTCCGGCGACCATTTGACGAGGACGCGGTGAGCGTCGCCTACACGTTGTTGGCCCTGTTGGCCTTTGTCGTTCTGACTATGGGAACGGCGGTCTTCGTGGCGGCCGAGTTCTCGCTGACCGCGCTGGAACGCAGCACGGTCGACGCGAACGCCCGCACCGGCGGCAGGCGCGATCACATCGTCCAGCGAGCCCACAAGACGCTGTCCTTCCAGCTGTCCGGCGCGCAGGTGGGCATATCGGTGACCACGCTGATCACCGGTTACCTGGCCGAGCCGCTGATCGGCCGGCTGCTGGAGCCCCTCTTCGCGAAGCTGGCGGTGACCGAGAGCGTCGCAGGCGGCCTGGCTCTTGCGCTCTCCCTGCTGATCGCCACGTCGGTGTCGATGGTCTTCGGCGAACTGGTCGCGCAATACCTGGCCGTGGCCAGACCGTTGGAGACGGCGCGCATCGTGGCGGGACCGCAGGTGCTGTTCTCGATGCTGTTCACCCCGGTGATCAAGCTGACGAACGGCACCGCCAACTGGATCCTGCGCCGGCTGGGCATCGAGCCCGCCGAGGAGCTGCGGTCGGCCCGATCGCCGCAGGAGCTCGGGTCACTGGTGCGCAACTCCGCGCGCCGCGGCGCCCTCGACCCGACCACGGCGGCACTGGTGGACCGCTCGCTGCAGTTCGGGTCGCGCACCGCAGAAGAGCTGATGACACCGCGGTCCAAGATCGAGGTGCTGCAGGCCGACGAGAACGTCGCCGACCTGGTCGTGATGGCGATGGAGACCGGCTATTCCCGCTTCCCGATCGTGGAGGGCGACCTGGACGAGACGATCGGTCTTGTGCACGTCAAACAGGTCTTCGAGGTGCCGCGGGATGATCGATCGCGCACCGCGCTGGCGGGCCTGGCCACCCCGGTTCCCGTGGTGCCGTCGACGCTCGACGGGGACGACGTGATGGCGCAGGTGCGGGCGAGTGCGCTGCAGACCGTGCTGGTGGCCGACGAATACGGCGGCACCGCGGGCATGGTGACGATGGAAGACCTGATCGAGGAAATCGTCGGCGACGTCCGTGATGAGCACGACGACGTCACACCCGATGTGTTGCGCATGAGCCGCGACAGCTGGCGGGTATCGGGCCTCTTGCGCATCGACGAGGTGGCCCAGAACGGCGGATTCCGCGCCCCCGAAGGCGAATACGAGACCATCGGCGGCCTGGTGATGCAGGAGCTCGGCCACATCCCCAAGCCGGGTGAGGCGGTCGAGCTGACGGCGTTCGACCCCGACGGCCCGATCGATGACCCGGTGCGCTGGCTGGCAACGGTCGTGCGGATGGACGGCAGGCGCATCGACCTGCTCGAGCTGACCAGGCTTGGCCGCATCAGCGAGTCGCACGACGAGGA
This sequence comes from Mycobacterium sp., assembly GCF_032159565.1. Lineage (GTDB taxonomy): Bacteria > Actinomycetota > Actinomycetes > Mycobacteriales > Mycobacteriaceae > Mycobacterium. The sequence goes on along the minus strand of NZ_JAVHWR010000131.1, from coordinate 14,969 downwards.
CGATGAACGCTGATGGGCGATTTCTTCGGCGTGTTGCTCACCGTCGCACTGCTCGCGGCGAACGCCTTCTTCGTCGGGGCGGAGTTCGCGCTGATCTCGGCGCGCCGTGACCGCCTCGAAGCCCTCGCCGAACAGGGCAAGCGCCGCGCGGTCACGGTGATCCGGGCGGGCCAGAACCTGTCGGTGATGCTGGCGGGCGCCCAACTCGGCATCACGATCTGCTCGATCCTGCTCGGCCGGGTCGGTGAGCCCGCGGTCGCTCACCTGCTCGAGAAGCCGTTCGACCTTTTCGGCGTGCCGGAGGCCCTGCTGCACACCGTGTCATTCGTCATCGCAATCACGGTGGTCGTGGTGCTCCATGTGCTGCTCGGTGAGATGGTGCCGAAGAACATCGCGATCGCTGGACCCGAATCGGCGGCCATGCTGCTCGTTCCGCCGTACCTGGCCTGGGTTCGGCTGGCGCGACCCGTCATCGCGGTGTACGACTGGTGTGCGCACATGACGCTTCGTGCGATGGGCATCAGGGCGAAACCCGAACTGGAGAACACGGTTTCGACGGTCGAGTTGTCCGAGATGATCGCCGAGTCGCTGTCCGAGGGGCTGCTCGACCCGGAGGAGCACAACCGATTGTCGCGTGCACTGCAGATCCGCACTCGCGCCGTCTCCGACGTGGCCATACCGCTGAGCGAGGTGCACGCGGTACCGGCGGCGGCCGCCGACACCGGCCCCGCCGTCGACGCGATCCAACAGGCGCTGCAGGACAGTGGTTACTCCCGGTTTCCGGTGACCGGCAGCGGTGGGCGCTACATCGGCTACATCCACATCAAGGACGTGCTGAATCTGGTGAACGACGCCGACGCGGTCGTCGATCTGTCGATGGTCCGGCCGCTGCCCCAAGTGCCCGCGTCCTCGCCGCTGCCCGACGCGCTGTCGCGGCTGCGCCGCAGCAACAGTCACCTCGCCCTGGTCACCGCCGACGACGGCAGCGTGACGGCGATGGTGGCACTCGAGGATCTGGTCGAGGACCTCGTCGGCGCGATGCGGCATCGGACCCACGGTGGCTGACACGCTGCTGACCGAGTCCGACTGGACGACGCGCGACCGCGCCTACCGTCGCCGGGTCGAGGAGTTCCTCGCGCCTCATCAGACGCGCGCGCAGGTTGGTGAGCCACATCCGGTGTGGGATTTCCTCTTTCGCTACTACAGCCTGCGGCCGCGCCGGCTCCGCGTCTGGCATCCCGGCTTCGGCGCCGTGCTCGGCGGACGGACCACCCCCGCGGCGCGCCACTATGTGAACCGCACCGGTTACGGAACCCATCCCGCGGGCGTGACGGTTACCGGCCAATACCTGCGGTCCCGCGTCGACACCGTGCAGTTCATCGCCAACCTGTTGCGCGCGACGGACACTCGCTCGCCCCGCATGAACTGCTTCGGAATGCACGAGTGGGCGATGGTGTACAGGGCGCCGGCGGTAAGACACGAACGTGTGCCGCTGCGGCTCGGTGCGGACGGCACCGATGCGGTCGTCGAGTCGATGCCGCTGCGCTGCACCCACTTCGACGCGTTCCGGTTCTTCACCGAGCCTGCGGCTGCACTCAACGCGGGCACCCCGTCACGCGAAGGCCAATCGGGCTGGGAGCAGCCCGGCTGCGTGCACGCCAACATGGATTTGTACAAGTGGGCTTTCAAACTCAGTCCGCTCGTCGAGTCAGGTCTGGTGATGGACTGCCTGGAGCTGGCCGCTGACGCCCGCGTGCTCGACATGAGGGCGAGCCCCTATGATCTGCGCGACTACGGTTTCGAGCCCATCGCCGTCGAAACGCCTGCCGGTCGGGCCGCCTACGCCCGCGCACAGCAGGACATCGCAGGCAGGGCGGCGCCTCTGCGGACCAGGATCGCCGATCGCTGCGACGAATTGCTGGCGGCGGCCGTAGCCGCGGTTGGCAATTAGCCCTGCTACCCGCGGGTAAACTGGACCGACGGCAGTGCGCCACGCGGCGCTGTGCAGCCGAGGGAGGAAAATATGACTGATCGCGTGACGGTAGGGAACCTGCGTATCGCCCAGACGTTGTACGACTTCATCAACAACGAGGCGCTACCAGGCACCGACATCGATCCCGACACCTTCTGGTCGGGAGTCGACAAGGTCGTCGCCGATCTGACCCCGAAGAACCAGGAACTGCTGGCTCACCGGGACGAACTGCAGGCGCAAATAGACAAGTGGCACCGCCACCGGGTCATCGAGCCTCTCGACCCAGAGGCCTACAAGCAGTTCCTCACCGAGATCGGCTATCTGCAGCCCGAGCCTGACGACTTCACCATCACCACGTCCGGCGTCGACGACGAGATCACCACCATGGCGGGCCCGCAGCTGGTGGTGCCCGTCCTCAACGCGCGGTTCGCGCTCAATGCCGCCAATGCGCGGTGGGGTTCGCTGTACGACGCGCTGTACGGCACCGACGTCATTCCGGAGGACGACGGGGCGGAGCCGGCGGCCGGATCCGGCGGCGAATATAACCCAGTGCGCGGGGACAAGGTCATCGCCTACGCCAGGAACTTCCTGGACGAGGCGGTGCCACTGGAGTCGGGGTCCTGGGCAGATGCGACAGGACTGAGCCTCGACGACGGGGTGCTGCAGGTGGGTACCGCCGACGGATCGGTTGGCCTGGCGAGTCCGGAGAAGTTCGTCGGCTACACCGGCGAACTCGGCTCCCCCGACTGGTCGGTGCTGCTGGTCAACAACGGCCTGCACATCGAGATTTTGATCGACCCGGAGTCACCCGTCGGCTCGACCGACAAGGCCGGCATCAAGGACGTGGTGCTGGAGTCCGCGATCACCACGATCCAGGACTTCGAGGACTCGGTGGCCGCCGTCGACGCCGAGGACAAGGTGCTCGGCTACCGCAACTGGCTCGGGCTGAACAGGGGCGATCTCGCCGAGGACGTCACAAAGGGCGACAAGACGTTCACCCGCGTACTGAACGAGGACCGGACTTTTCAGACACCCGACGGCGGCGAGCTCACGCTGCCCGGGCGCAGCCTGCTGTTCGTGCGCAACGTCGGACACCTGATGACCAACGACGCGATTGTCGACGCCGACGGCAACGAAGTGCCCGAGGGCATCCAGGATGCGTTGTTCACCAGCCTGATCGCGAGTCACGGCCTCAAGGCGGGCGACGGCAACGGGCCGTTGGTCAACAGTCGCACCGGGTCGATCTACATCGTGAAGCCGAAGATGCACGGACCCGACGAGGTGGCGTTCACCTCCGAGCTGTTCGCCAGGGTTGAGGACGTGCTCGGGCTGCCGCCGACCACCATCAAGGTCGGCATCATGGACGAGGAGCGCCGCACCACCCTCAACCTGAAGGCGTGCATCAAGGCAGCCGCCGATCGGGTTGTCTTCATCAACACCGGATTCCTCGACCGCACCGGCGACGAGATCCACACCTCGATGGAGGCCGGCCCGATGATCCGCAAGGGCGCGATGAAGAGCACCGCGTGGATCAAGGCCTACGAGGACGCCAACGTCGACACGGGTCTGGCAACCGGCCTCTCCGGCAGGGCCCAGATCGGTAAGGGCATGTGGGCGATGACCGAGCTGATGGCCGACATGGTCGAGCAGAAGATCGGTCAGCCGAAGGCAGGCGCCACCACGGCATGGGTGCCGTCACCGACCGCTGCCACGCTGCACGCCATGCACTACCACCAGGTGGACGTGTTCGAGGTGCAGAGGGAGCTCGAGGGAAAGACCCGCACCACCATCGACGAGCTGCTCACCATTCCGTTGGCCAAGGAGCTGGCCTGGGCGCCGGAGGAGATCCGCGAAGAGGTCGACAACAACTGCCAATCGATTCTTGGCTACGTGGTGCGCTGGATCGACGCAGGTGTCGGCTGCTCCAAGGTGCCCGACATTCACGACGTCGCGCTGATGGAGGACCGTGCCACGCTGCGTATTTCCAGCCAGCTGCTCACCAACTGGCTGCGGCACGGCGTCATCACCGCCGATGACGTGAAGGCCAGCCTGCGCAGGATGGCCGCCGTGGTGGACAAGCAGAACGAGGCCGATCCGGAGTTCCGGCCGATGGCGCCCGACCCCGACGCCAGCATTGCCTTCCAGGCCGCGCAGGAGCTGATTCTGTCCGGGGCGCAGCAGCCCAACGGCTACACCGAGCCGATCCTGCACCGGCGCAGGCGCGAGTTCAAAGCGGCGAATCCCAGCAACGCCGGCTGACCGGCAAGTTTCGGAATGTGGATAGACTTCGGCGAGGCAGCTGAGCTGCCAGCAATGATCAGCGAACGGAGAGGACGCAGGCGCAGGCGTGGGTAGGCACAGCATTCCCGACCCCGAGGAGTCCTCAGGCGGTCCCCCCGAGGGCGCAGCCGATGCGACCGAATCGTTCGAACAGCAGCAGGTCGCGCCCTACGACCACCCGGGTTACCAGCCGAGCCCTCCGCAGCCCGACTATCCGCGCTACGGCGACCCGACGTATGACGAACCGGGTTACGGCGAGCCCGCCTATCCGCAGCCCGGCTACGGCGAACCCCCGGTCCAGCAGCCCGGGTTCGAAACCGATTACGAAGCGGATTACGACGACGGTTACGAGTCCGACTATCCCGAGTCCGAGTACACCGACGTACCCGATTACTTGCAGGCCGGCTATCGCGAACCCGAACCCGCCGAGCGAGAGTTCGGCCGTCCCGCAGATGAGGCGCCGTCATACGTTGCGGGCACGCCACCCCCCAAGGCTCCTCCGCGTTCCCAGCACTCGGGTGAGTGGGAAGGCGGCGAATGGACCGGCAGCCACCGCGCGATCCAGCCGGGCCGCCGAGGTGTCAGCTGGGGCGTCATCGGCGCACTGGTCGCGGTCGTCGTCGTGGTGGCCGCCTTCATCCTGTGGCGCTTCTTCGGTGACGCGTTGTCGGACCGGTCCAGTATCGCCTCCGCCCGATGCGTCGACGGCCAGAAAGCCGTGGCCGTCATCGCCGATCCGTCCATCGCCGACGAAATCTCCACGCTGGCCAAGAAGTTCAACGAAACAGCCAATCCGGTCGGTGACAGCTGCGTCGAGATGGACGTCAAGGCGGCGGACTCCGATCAGGTGGTGAACGGCTTCGTCGGTACCTGGCCTGCCGAGCTCGGCGAACGTCCGGCGCTGTGGATTCCCGGCAGTTCGATCTCCCAGGCCCGCCTTGAGGCGGTGGCAGGCGAGGAAACCGTCGACGACAGCCGCTCGCTGGTCAGCTCACCCGTCGTGCTGGCCATCCGTCCTCAGCTCAAGAGTGCGCTCGCGCAGCAGAACTGGGGTACCTTGCCTGGTCTGCAGAGCAACCCCACCTCATTGAACGGCTTGAATCTGCCCGGCTGGGGTTCGTTGCGTCTCGCGCTGCCGCTGAGCGGAGACAGTGACGCGTCCTACCTCGCGGCCGAGGCTGTCGCTGCGGCGTCCGCACCGGCCGGAGCCCCGCCGAGCGCAGGCACCGGCGCGGTCAACACCCTGATGTCGGGCCAGCCCAAGCTCGGCGACAACAAAGCGTCGACCGCGATGGACGCGCTGCTGAAGGCGAACGATCCCGCCGCGGCGCCGGTGCACGCCGTCGTCACCACCGAGCAGCAGCTGTATCAACGCGGCACCTCGCTGTCGGACGCGAAGAACGTTGTGGCCTCCTGGATTCCGCCGGGCCCGACCGCGACGGCCGACTATCCGGCGGTGCTTCTCAAGGGCACGTGGCTGTCACAGGAACAGGTGACCGCCGCCAGTGAGTTCTCCCGCTACCTCCGCAAGCCCGAACAACTCGCCGAGCTGGCCAAGTTGGGCTTCCGCACCGACGGCGGCGAGCCGCCGAAGAGCGACGTCACGAACTTCGCCCCGATCCCGGCTCCCCTGTCGGTCGGCGACTCGACCATGCGGGCCACCCTGGCCAACGCGCTGACCACACCGGCGGACAACCCGGCCGTCACGATCATGCTCGACCAGTCGATGAGCGCGCAGGAGGGCGGCAAGACCCGGCTCGCCAACGTGGTCGCGGCGCTGAACGCGCAGTTGCAGACGATGCCGCCCACGTCGGCGGTCGGACTGTGGACGTTCGACGGTGTCGAGGGGCGTTCCGAAGTCCCGACGGGCCCGCTGTCCGACCCTGTCGGGGGTAGGCCGCGCTCGGCCGCACTGACCGCGACACTGGACGGGCAAACCGCATCGAGCGGCGGGGCGGTGTCGTTCACGACGCTGCGGATGATCTACGACGATGCACTCGCGAAGTTCCGTCAGGGGCAGACGAATTCGCTTCTCGTGATCACGGCGGGCCCACATTCCGATCAAAGCCTCGACAGCAGCGGCCTGCAGGACTACGTGCGCCGGACCTTCGATCCCGCACGGCCGGTCGCGATCAACGTGATCGACTTCGGGGGTGACCCGGACCGCGCGGCGTGGGAGGCGGTCGCCCAGATCAGCGGTGGCGGCTACCAGAACCTGTCGACATCGGCGTCGCCGGATCTGTCTTCGGCGGTCGCCACGTTCCTCGGCTAGCGCGCCGGCGCAGCTCAAAAGGTAAGGGGCCCGCCGGGTCCCGCGTCAGTCACCTGCGACGGGGTATCAACCGCCGCTCGACGCGCCGCTCGAGGCGCCACCGCTCGGCCCCAGAACGGCCGGACCGACCAGGGAGCCCAGCTGGCCCAGCAGGTCACCGGGATTGGGCGGGGGCGGCGGTGCGGCGTCGGTCTTCTGCCACTCCTGGCATTGGCTGGTCTTGAACGTCGTATCGCCCGGCGCGATCTCCACCGTCTGCGGTTTCTTGGTCATGGCATTGGCGACGGTGCCGTCGTTGTTGGACCGCTTCCAATAGCAAGCGCTGCCCTCGACCGGACCGGCTGACTGGTACACGCCGGGCAGGATCTCGGTTCCGACCGCATAGGTGCCGTCGCCGAAACTGGTCAACGGCCCTGGCGCCGGGGCCCCCTCCTCCCCGTGCGGCGCAGGCGGCGGTGGCGCCGGCTCGGGATCGGCGTACGCCACGGACGTCGACGCGGACCAGCCGACGACGAGCAGTGCGGCCGCGACCGCGATTCGGGACATCAGGCGAATGCCTCCACTGGTGGACATGAACACATCAGGTTCCTATCACCATACGCGCCGTCGATGCGCCTAACCGGCGGCCACACCTTGGGCCGGAAGGTCTTACCCAGCGGATATGCCGCCTGTTGACGGCTGTAGGGGTGTGACCAGTCGTCGACGAGCAGGCTCTCCGCGGTGTGTGGCGCCCCGCGCAGCGGGTTGTCGTCGGCTGGCCAGGCGCCCGCGCCGACGAGGTCGATCTCGGCGCGAATGGCGATCATGGCCTCACAGAACGCATCGACTTCGGTGAGGCTTTCGCTTTCCGTCGGCTCGACCATCAGCGTGCCCGCCACCGGGAAGCTCATCGTCGGCGCATGGAAGCCGAAGTCTGCCAACCGTTTCGCGACGTCGTCGACCGTGACGCCCGTCGACTTCGTGATTCCGCGCAGGTCGAGGATGCACTCGTGGGCGACCATGCCGTTCTCGCCGGTGTAGAGAACCGGGTAGTACTCGTCGAGGCGGCGGGCGATGTAGTTCGCCGAAGCGATCGCGGTCAGCGATGCTGCGCGCAGCCCGTCCGCGCCCATCATCCGGATGTAGGCCCAGGTGATCGGCAGGATCGACGCCGACCCGTACGGCGCCGACGACACCGTGTGCTTCTCGGGAAGTTCGCCGGCCAGCGGATGACCGGGCAGATACGGCTGCAGGTGTGCCCGGACCGCGACCGGCCCGACACCGGGACCGCCGCCGCCGTGCGGAATGCAGAACGTCTTGTGCAGGTTCAGGTGGCTTACGTCGCCGCCGAACCTCCCGGGCCGGGCAAGCCCGACCAACGCGTTGAGGTTGGCACCGTCGACGTACACCTGGCCGCCGACGTCGTGCACCGCCGCGCAGATGTCGGCGATGTCGTGCTCGTACACGCCGTGAGTGGACGGATAGGTGATCATCAAGGCGGACAATCGATCCGCGTGCTCACTGACCTTTGCGCGCAGATCGTCGAGGTCGACGTCGCCGTTGCCGCGGCAGGCCACCACCACGACCCGCATGCCCGCAAGCGCCGCCGACGCCGCATTCGTGCCGTGGGCGCTCGACGGGATCAGACACACATCGCGGTCCCGCTCGCCACGCTCGGCGTGATAGGCCTGGATCGCCAGCAGACCCGCATATTCGCCCTGTGAGCCCGCGTTGGGCTGCAGCGACACCGCGTCATAACCGGTCAGATCCGCCAGCCACGTCTCCAGGTCCGCGATCAGCTTGCGCAGACCCGGTGCGTCGGAGGTCGGCGCGAACGGATGCTGGCGGGCGAACTCGGGCCAGCTGATCGGCTCCATCTCCGCTGCCGCATTCAGTTTCATGGTGCACGAGCCGAGCGGAATCATGCTGCGGTCCAACGCGATGTCTTTGTCGGCCAGCGACCGCAGATACCGCATCATCTCGGTTTCGGTGCGGTACCGGGTGAATGCGGGATGGGTCAGGAACTCCGATGTCCTTGTCGCGATGTCGCGCCCGGCGAAGTCGGTTCCCCTCGCCGCTGTCTTTGTGGATGTCACGGCCGTGGCCGCCCCAAACGCCGCGAGCACGCCGTCGACGTGTTCGGGCGTGGTGGCCTCGTCACAGGACACGGAGATGTGGTCCTCGTCGACCATCCAGACGTTGACGCCGCGCGACTTGGCCTCGTCGCGAACCTGTGTGGCACGTCCGGACACCTTCGTCAGCACAGTGTCGAAGAAGCGGTCGTGCACCACCTCGACGCCTGCCGCCGACAGCCCAGCCGCCAGGGTGCGGGCACGGTCGTGCACCCGCCGGGCGATGCCGGTCAGCCCCTCGGCGCCGTGATAGCTCGCGTACATCGCGGCGATCACCGCCAGCAGCACCTGCGCGGTGCAGATGTTGCTGGTGGCCTTGTCGCGGCGAATGTGCTGTTCGCGGGTCTGCAGGGAGAGCCGGTAGGCCGGTGAGCCGTCTGCGTCCACCGAGACCCCGACAAGTCGGCCCGGCAGTTGCCGCGCATGCTTGGCGTGCACGGCCAGATAGCCGGCGTGCGGTCCGCCGAAACCCATTGGCACACCGAAGCGTTGGGTGCTGCCGAACGCCACGTCGGCACCGATCTCACCCGGCGGGGTGATCAGCGTCAGCGCGAGCAGGTCGGCCCCGATCGCCACCAGCGCGCCGCGCTCGTGGGCCTGGCTCACCAGATCGGTCCAGTCGACCACCTGGCCACCGGCGCCAGGCAGTTGGGTGATTACCCCGAAGAACTCGCCGTCGGGCAGGCCGTCGCGCAGGTCGGCGGTGACGATCTCGATGCCGAGCGGCTCGGCCCTGGTGGCCAGCACGGCGGCGGTCTGCTTGTACAGATCGCTGTCGACGGCCAGCCGGTTCGACGTGCCGCGCACTGCGCGGTGCATCAGGGTCATCGCCTCAGCGGCGGCGGTGCCCTCGTCGAGCATCGATGCGTTGGCCACCTCGAGGCCGGTGAGGTCGGCGACCATGGTCTGGAAGTTCAGCAGTGCCTCCAGCCTGCCCTGGCTGATTTCCGGCTGATAAGGCGTGTACGCCGTGTACCAGGCCGGGTTCTCGAGGATGTTTCGCCGCAGCACCGGCGGAGTCAGCGTGTCGTAATAACCCTGGCCGATCATCGAGACAGCGACGGTGTTGGCGTCGGCGAGTGCGCGCAACTCGGCCAGCGCCTGCTCTTCACTCGCGGCCTGAGGGAGGTGGTCGAGGCCGGGCGCGATGCCAACGGCGGACAACGCGTCGAGAATGCCTGCGGGAAGCGCCTTGTCGGCGAGTTCGTCGAGCGAGCCCACACCGATGGTCTTGAGCATGGTGGCGACGGCATCGGCGTCCGGCCCGATGTGCCGGTCCGCGAAACTCGGTAGATCGTGGGAGAACATCCATCTCCTCAACGCTTGGGGCAGGAAACCCGCTAGGTTTCCCCTCCCTCAGTCGTCGACCCGGACACGGGCGCTCCAGAGGCATCGGGGCCCTGCGCGGTCCGGGTGCCTGAGAGGTTGACGGAGAGGTGTTGCTCCTTCGGCGTCCGTGACTGGCGATCACGGAACTCTCCCGCGTAAGGGCGATGCGCAGCCGATTCTACCGACACTCGGTCGGAGCGGCACGTGGCCGGGTTCAGCCGATCTTGCGGTCGCGGTGCTTGCGCCGGTGAGCCAACTCGTCCTCCGGCGCACTGATCGACTCGCCGCCGTCGGCCCGCTCGCCGGGGAAATCGGCGATGGCGCCGGTCAGCTCCCGCATCGCGCCGGAGACTGCAATGCCGAACACACCCTGACCGCCCTGCAGCAGGTCGACCACTTCCTCCGCCGACGTGCACTCATAGACGGTGGTCCCGTCGGAGAACAGCGTGATGTTGGCCAGATCGCGAACACCGCGCTGGCGCAGGTGGTCGACGGCGACGCGAATGTTGTGCAGCGAGATGCCGGTGTCCAGCAGTCGCTTGACGATCTTGAGGACAAGGATGTCTTTGAACGAATACAGCCGTTGGCTGCCGGATCCGGCGGCGCTGCGGATCGACGGCACGACCAGTGAGGTCCTGGCCCAGTAATCGAGCTGTCGGTAGGTGATGCCCGCGATCTGGCAGGCGCTCGGCCCGCGATAGCCAACTAGCTCGTCGGGCACCGAGTCATCGGGAAACAGGCCGGCCTGTACGGGTTCGCTGGGGACCGGTGCTGACGGCTGGGATGCACCATCGTTCGACGAAAGGTCCAGCTGCTCTTGACGTGGCGTGTCTTCCACTCTCGAATCCTCTCACCGATCGAACTCGCGTCTGTGACCTGCACCGCGGCACGTTTGCCCAAGCTCGAATGTGTCGAGCATACGCTCCCCGACGAACCCTGACTGCCCGTCGCGGCCATCAAAGTATGGCTGCCCCCATCACCGTTCTGGGAAACCCGCGCCGCGTGTCGAGCCCGAAAGCGCCAGTTGAGACGCATCCGTGATGTTCGTACGGCTCAGGTGGCCTTGAAGTCGTCCGGCGACACGCTGTCGAGGAACTCCTTGAACTTCTCGACCTCGTCCTCGCGCACCGCGCCTGTGGCCTCGTCGTCGTTCTCGTCGGGGATCAGCAGTCCCGCCTCGGCGAGCACCGCCTCCTCGACGTAGATCGGCACGCCGACCCGCAGCGCGATGGCCACCGAGTCGGACGGCCTCGCCGACACCTTGATGTCGCGATCGAAGATCAGATCGGCGTAGAAGGTGCCCTCCTGGAGGTCGACGATGCGTACCTCTTTGAGCGAATGACCAAGCGCCGCAATGAGATCTCGGATCAGGTCGTGGGTCAGCGGGCGGGCAGGTTCGACGCCCTGCTGCTCGAGAGCGATCGCCGCCGCCTCCGACTGGCCGATCCAGATCGGCAGATAGCGGTCACCATTGGACTCGCGCAGCAGCAACACCGGCTGGTTCTGGGGCTGCTCCACGCGAATGCCGACCACACGAACCTCACCCATCTGTGTCTGCCCTCCGCACCGCTGAAGCCAATGCGACAAGTCTAATCCTCACCTGTCGAGTACGTCGCGCACGGCCGACTTGATCAACGACGTGTGCAACGTGATCGCCAGCGCGGCCACCTCGCGGGCCAGATCGTCGGCGCGATCCCGCGCACCCGCCTTGCCCGCCTTGACCACCGGCCCTGCGATCTGAGCGATCAGATCGGACTGCCGGTCGGCCGCCGACCGGAACGCCCTCAGATGACGAGGCTCGACCCCGTAGTCGGCGAGCGCACGCGCGCACTGGGCGATGACCACGGAATGCTCGTCGAAGAATCCGGCCGCTCCCGTGGTGATCACACCCTCCTTGATCAAGGCGGTCAGGACGGTGTCGTCCACACCCGAACGCGCAAGCAGGTCTTCGCGGCTCATCCGCACCTGCGTCGGCGCCACGGCCGCGTCGATTGCGGCAGGCTCGCTGGGCACAGGCACCAAACGCGGTACGCCGTAGGGGGATCCGGTGTGGGGTAGTTCACCGTCGGGCTGAGCGTCCAGCTGGGCCTTGATGACTTTCAGCGGCAGGTACTGGTCGCGCTGCGCGGTCAGGACGAAGCGCAGCCGGGCACAGTCGTAGGCGGTGAACCGCCGATAGCCAGACGCCGACCGCTGCGGCGTGACCAGTCCCTCGGCCTCCAGAAAACGGATCTTGGAGATGGTCACGTCCGGGAAGTCGGGTCGCAGCGAATCGAGTACCGCTCCGATCGACATCCCGGTCAGCGGAGATTGGACGCCAGGCTGTGTCATCTTCTCTTCGCGCGAGCGCTCATCGTTAGGCGCCCGGACCGCTGTCGTCGTTGGTCTTGGGTCCGGTGAGGAACACCAGGCGGAACTTGCCGATCTGGACCTCGTCGCCGTTGGCCAGCACCGCCGAGTCGACCGGCTCCCTGTTGACGTAGGTGCCATTGAGGCTGCCCACATCAACGACCTGGAACTCACTGTTCTCCAGCCGGAACTCCGCGTGGCGACGACTCACGGTGACGTCGTCGAGGAAGATGTCGCTGTCGGGATGTCGCCCGGCGGACGTGGTCGGCTGGTCGAGCAGGAAGCGTGATCCTGCGTTGGGGCCGCGCTTGACGACAAGCAACGCCGATCCGACCGGCAGGCCCTCGACCCCTGAGACCGCCCCCTCGGACCCCGCCGATGCCGGGGCGTCCAGTTCGTTGAGGAAGTCGGCGCGGAATACAGATGTCGTCTCCACGGTCAACTCGTCAGACGTCTGGTCAGGCCCAGAATTCTGATCCTTGTCCGTCACCCGCTGCTCCTCACTGGCTGCTGTGGCGATATCTGGCCGGGCCCGCTGTGGGTCCCCTGTCCATCTGTCATTCGTTTCACGTCGACCGTACCGCGCTGCGGTCGACGTTGGGTCCACCCCCGCCGGATCAACGTGAAGACCTCTGGGCGTCAGACGCTGGCAACCCTAACAAGATCTCATTCGGTCACCAGCGCCTGGTAGGCGTCCGCGTCGAGCAGGTCGTCGAGCTGTCCCGCCAGCGTCTCGGCGTCGGCCTGCAACTCGACGAGCCAGCCCGCGCCGTAGGGATCGGAATTGACCAGCTGGGGGCTGGTCTCCAGATCGCCGTTGACGGCAACGACTTTCGCGGTCACGGGTGCATAGAGGTCGGACACCGACTTCGTCGACTCCACCTCGCCGAACGACTCCCCCGCGGTCACGTCGGCGCCGATGTCGGGCAGCTGGACGAACACCACATCGCCGAGGGACGACTGGGCGAAATCGGTGATGCCGACCCTTACGGTGTCGTCATCGATGCGCTGCACCCACTCGTGTTCGGATGTGTAGTACAAGTCGGGCGGGATTTCGCTCACTGCGCTCCTCTTTGCGGGTCGGGCTCACTTCACGGGCTGAGCGTATTGGCGGGCTTTCGGTTGCCGCAAGGCGGTCACATCGACCCGGTCGGATTGTTGTACCACCATCGTCCCGCCCACTCGTTCGACACTGTCCATCGCCCCGCCGGGAATGTTCATCGCGGCCGCGAGTGTCGGCGGATCCCCAATGGCCACAACGGTATACGGCGGGTTGAGGGTTTGGCCGTCGATCGCCAGCGCGCCAGGCCGGCCGACCACCCAGGTATCCACCCCGACCCGGACGGAGATCTTCGGGTCGCCCGCTCCGCCCTGGACCTCCATCGCCTCGGCGCCGGAGTTCCGCAGCTCGTTGACCACATCGAGCATGGTTTCCGGCGCCACCCCCGGGGCGGCGTCCTCGATGGTCAGCGTGACCCCCGGACCGGTCGCAGGCACGGTGCCGATCAAGATCGAAAGCGCCGCCAGCCGGGCCTGAGCGTTCTCGATCGCGGCCTGATCACTGCTGCCCGACGCCTGCAGCGACGCCAGCGTCCGCTGGAGGTCGGCTACTTCTGTGTTCAGGACGGCCTCCCGCTGCTGCAGGGAATCCAGCAGCACCAGCAGGTCGGCCGGACGTGCGGTCTCCAGCGAGTCGCCGGACTCGTTCTGCCGCACCTGGGTGACGATCGCCACCCCGAGCAGCACGCACAGCAGTGCGCCAAGCGCCCCGAACACCAGCTGCGACCGCCCGCGACGCATCACACCCTGGACTCCCGCGGGCTGAAGGTCGCCGATCCGCTGCACGGGTTCGTCGGGCGGCAGTTCGTGTCGGCCCGCGTGTTCGGGTTCGTGTGCGCCCGCGCTGTCGGGGGTGTCGCCGCTCATGCCTCTGCTCCCGCTCGCTCCGGTCCTTGCTGCGCTGCGATCCTCACTCGCGCTCGCCTTCGGATGCTCATGCGTCAGGCGCCGAAGAGTCTGCGGCGCAAGGCCGCCGCGTTGCCGAAGATGCGGATGCCGAGAACGACGATGATCGCGGTCGACAGTTGTGTGCCGACGCCGAGCTGGTCGCCGACATAGACGATGAGCGCGGCGACAAGGACGTTGAACACGAACGACACCACGAAGACCTTGGAGTCGAAGATCCGCTCCAGGTATGCCCGCAGCCCGCCGAACACCGCGTCGAGCGCGGCGACCACCGCAATCGGCAGATAAGGTTCTACGAAATCGGGCACGCTGGGATGGAAGACCAGGCCGAGGACGATGCCGATGACAAGTGCGGCGATTCCGATCATCTGTCTCCGATTTCCTTGGCGAAGTTGACATCTCGCACCGAACCCGCGGGCACGGTCACGTTGTCGGTTGCGCTGACGGTGACGACTACGCCATAGCTGGCCTCCAACAGGCGAAGCCGTTGCAGGCCGGGGCTGCGGTCGAAGATGTCCCCCATGCCGTGCGGTGGGCCGACCGCCAGAATCACGTAGGGGCTGCTGATCGGTTGATTGTCGACCAGGATGCCCCCGCCCGCCTGCCGGACGGTCACGTTGGGTCCGATTCGCACGCCGCCTACCGAGATCGCTTCGGCGCCGCTGACCCACAGCGAGTTGACCACCAGTTG
>NZ_JAVHWR010000106.1:0-30975 GCF_032159565.1 Mycobacterium sp. | reverse complement strand
ACGACGGTTAGGCGACCCCGTGGTGGTCGCGGCGCCGGTGGGTACTAAACTAGAACACGTTTCAGTTCGCCCACTGCTTAGGAGCCGGCATGCACACGGCCATCTGCGACGACCTCGGCATCGAGTTTCCGATCTTCGCCTTCACCCATTGCCGTGACGTGGTCGTCGCGGTGAGCAAGGCGGGCGGCTTCGGCGTGCTCGGTGCGGTCGGCTTCACACCCGAGCAACTCGAGATCGAACTCAAGTGGATCGACGAGAACATCGGCGACCATCCCTACGGCGTCGACATCGTCATTCCGAACAAGTACGAGGGCATGGATTCGGCCGATCTGTCGCCCGAGGTACTCAAGAAGCAACTGAACGCACTCGTGCCGGACGAGCACCTGGACTTCGCGCGCAAGATTCTGGCGGACCACGGCGTGCCGGTCGATCACAGTGACGATGACGCGCTGCAACTCCTCGGCTGGACCGAGGCCACCGCGACGCCGCAGGTCGAGGTGGCGCTGAAGCATCCGAAGGTGACCTTGATCGCGAACGCCCTCGGCACGCCGCCGCCCGACATGATCAAGCACATTCACGACGAAGGACGCAAGGTCGCCGCGCTGTGCGGATCGCCGTCGCAGGCGCGCAAGCACGCCGATGCGGGCGTCGACATCATCATCGCCCAGGGGGGCGAGGCGGGCGGACACTGCGGCGAGGTCGGCTCGATCGTGTTGTGGCCGCAGG
This sequence comes from Mycobacterium sp., assembly GCF_032159565.1. Classification (GTDB taxonomy): domain Bacteria; phylum Actinomycetota; class Actinomycetes; order Mycobacteriales; family Mycobacteriaceae; genus Mycobacterium. Next base: position 30,249 of record NZ_JAVHWR010000106.1, on the reverse strand, counting down.
TCGTCAAGGAGGTCGCGCCGATCCCGGTGCTGGCCGCGGGCGGCATCGGCAGCGGCCAGCAGATCGCCGCCGCACTGGCGCTCGGCGCGCAGGGCGCGTGGACGGGTTCGCAGTGGGTGATGGTCGAGGAGTCGGAGCACACGCCCGTGCAGCACGCCGCGTACGCGAAGGCAAGCAGCCGCGACACGGTCCGCAGCCGGTCGTTCACCGGTAAGCCGGCCCGGATGCTGCGCAACGACTGGACCGAGGCCTGGGAGGATCCGGACAATCCGACGCCCCTCGGTATGCCGTTGCAGTACATGGTGTCCGGCATGGCGGTCGCGGCGACGCACAAGTATCCCAACGAGAGCGTCGACGTGGCTTTCAACCCGGTCGGCCAGGTCGTCGGTCAGTTCAACAAGGTGGAGAAGACCTCGGTCGTCATCGAGCGCTGGGTGCAGGAGTACCTCGAGGCGACGAACCGGCTCGACGAACTCAACGAGGCCGCCAGCCTCTGACCTACGGCGTCGGCGCCTCCGGTGCCGGTGCGGGCGCGGGTCCGGGTAACACCGGCCCAGGCGCTGGAGCGCCGGGCATCGGCGCGTCCGGTGCCTGCGCATCAGGTGGTGGCGCATCGGGCAGCGGTGCCTGCGGGCCGGCGGGTAGTCCGTTCGTCGGCATGGCGTTGGGGTCCAGCGGGCGCTGAGTCAACAGAAGAATCGCATCCTTGCCGCTGATGTCCTGGGTCTGGACCGCGTGCCAAAGGTCGCGCAGGTACGACGTTCCTCTGCGCTGCTGCGGATCAACCGGGACATCGGAGGTGCCCGGAGGCAGGTTCTCTGGGCTCGAGAGATGCGGAACCTCCGCAGGCGGCGGCGCGGGCAGCGCGGGATCGCTCGCCGCGGCTTGAGTGGTGATCGACTGATCGGCGGGCCCCGGTAACGGCGGCGGCCCTGCATCGGGATCGGCGTGCGCGAGGGGCATTGCAAGCGTCAACGCTGCGAACGCCCCGAGCGCGCCACCGGTCACGGACAGCGACCACACCTTGTCGGATACCTTGTCGGATCTCTTCACCGATGCCCCCTTCGCTTTGTCACGGTGCTATTGGGTGCTTCAGCATTGGTACACCGATTGTTACACCTGTGCAATCTGTGACCAAGGGGTCAGTTATGGCGAACCGGCCAGAACACGTTTCACTTGAGAGTTTTCCCGTAGTTTCGAGAACCCCTTCACCCGGTCCGATCTGTGGTGTAGCAATGCCATACGGGCACTAGACAACGTCGTATGAGGAGTCCAATCGATGGCATCTCCGAACCTCCCGGCCGGGTTCGACTTCCTTGACCCAGACATGTACGCAGAACGGCTGCCGATCGACGAACTGGCGCACATGCGCAAGGTGGCTCCGATCTGGTGGCAGGAACAGGAGAAGGGCAACCTGGCTTTCGGCGACACCGGCTGCTGGGTGGTGACCAAGCACAAGGATGTCAAGGAGGTGTCCCGGCGCAGCGACGTGTTCTCCAGCAATAAGAAGACCGCATTGCCGCGGTACCGCGACGAGGCTGATCCTGCGTCGCTGGAGGCTGGCAAGGTCGTGCTGCTCAACCAGGACGCCCCGCACCACACCCACCTGCGCAAGATCATCTCGCGCGCGTTCACACCGCGGGCCATCGAGTCACTTCGCGACGAGCTCCGTGAACGGGCGGGCGACATCGTCAAGCGGGCGGCGGCCGAGGGATCCGGTGATTTCGTCGAGCAGGTGTCGTGCGAGCTTCCGCTGCAGGCGATCGCCGGGTTGATGGGTGTGCCACAGGAAGACCGCATGAAGCTGTTCGAATGGTCGAACCAGATGGTCGGCGACCAGGATCCGGAGTACGGCAGAAACGACCCGACGGCAGCATCGGTCGAACTGATCATGTACGGCATGCAGATGGCGGCCGACCGGACTAAGAACCCCGCCGAGGACCTCGTCACCAGGCTGGTGCATGCCGATGTCGAGGGCCACAAGCTCACCGACGACGAGTTCGGCTTCTTCGTGATCCTGCTGGCGGTGGCGGGCAACGAGACCACCCGCAACTCGATCACCCAGGGCATGATGGCGTTCACCGAATTCCCGGACCAGTGGGAGCTTTTCAAGCGAGAGCGGCCCGCGACCGCGGCGGACGAAATTGTCCGTTGGGCGACGCCGGTCACCTCCTTCCAGCGCACCGCCCTCGAGGACACCGAGTTGGGCGGCGTCCAGATCAAAAAGGACGACCGGGTGGTGATCTTCTACCGTTCGGCCAACTTCGACGAAGACGTCTTCGACGATCCCTTCGCCTTCAACGTGCTGCGAGATCCCAACCCGCACGTCGGGTTTGGCGGCACCGGTGCGCACTACTGCATCGGCGCGAATCTGGCGCGAATGACGATCGATCTGATCTTCAACGCGATCGCCGACGAAATGCCCAATCTGACGCCGTTATCCAAGCCTGAGCGGCTTCGGTCGGGATGGCTCAACGGCATCAAGCACTGGCAGGTCGACTACACCGGGAAGACGGCTGTCGCGACGTAGCCGCCGGGTAGTCAATGATCGTGCGCCAGTAGTCCTCGGGGATCTCCTCCCCCGACCGCAAGACGATCGCGAGCCCGGTCGCCATTGCGATGCCGAGCAGGCCCAGCCACAGCCCCGCGAGGGCGATCACCGCCCACAGGATCGCGGTGAGCGTGGGCCAGGGCGAGAGCACCGCGAGCACCGGCGCGAAGAAGAAGCCGGTGCCGATGTACCAGGACGAACCCGCTCGGTCGCACTTGAGCACGACCCGCAGCCACCGTGGAATCGCCGAGTGTGCGTGATGTCGGTCCGTCATCTCGGCTTTCCTTTCGCCCGACTTCACGGTGCCCGCTGCAGGTAGCGGATGCAATTACCTCCGAGGTGGCAGAAGGCAGCTGGTCTGACCACTTGACCTCTGGCCTTTGATCGGTCAGGGTGGCTCCATGGCCCTAAAACCGGTGAACCGGCGTTCGGTGCCCGAGGACGTCTTCGAGCAGATCCTCGCCGACGTGCTCAGCGGCGAGATGCAGCCAGGAGAGACCTTGCCCAGCGAGCGCCGCCTCGCCGAAGTGCTCGGAGTGTCCCGTCCCGCCGTGCGGGAGGCGCTCAAACGGGTATCGGCCGCCGGTCTGGTTGAGGTGCGCCAAGGGGACGCGACCACGGTGCGTGACTTCCGCAGGCACGCCGGCCTCGACCTACTCCCCCGGCTGCTGCTCCGCGGAGGCGAACTCGACCTCGCGGTCGTTCGCAGCATCTTGGAGGCGCGATTGCACAACGGACCGAAAGCCGCCGAACTCGCCGCCGTGCGGCGCCGACCCGGCTTGGCCGCGCTCCTCGACGAGACCATCGGCAGCCTGGAATCCGAGACGGACGCCGTCGAGCAGCAACGCCACGCGCTGACGTTCTGGGATCACGTCGTCGACGGAGCAGATTCCATCGTCTTCCGGCTGATGTACAACACGCTTCGGGCCACCTACGAGCCCGCGCTGCCTGCTCTCGCCGCCGTGATGGCCGCGGAGGTCGGCCGCCCGCAGGCCTACCGGGAACTCGCCGCCGCGATCGCCGCAGGCGACCCCGACGCCGCCAGAAAGGCGGCGACGGATCTACTCGAACCCGCCACCGCAGCGATGCTCGCGGTGATCAGCAGTCTGGAGAAACACCGATGACCGTCTCCACTGTGCGCGCGGCCCGCAACGGATTCACTCTGCGCGATGCACGGCGCGAGTTCTGGAAGCACCCTTCGCCCTGGGTGATCGGCACCGCGCTGGTCGCTGCGCTGACTGCACGCATCGTGGCCGGCGACTGGCAGACATCCGACGCACTGGTACCGGTTGCGATGCTCGCCCTCTTCCCATTCTTCGAATGGCTTGTCCACGTGTTCATTCTGCACTGGCGGCCGAAGCGCATCGGTCGGCTGACCATCGACCCGCTGCTTGCGCGCGAACACCGGCGCCACCACATCGATCCCCGAAACGTTCCGCTGACCTTCATACCGTGGAAGGCTCTGCTCTGGGCGACACCCCTCGCTGTGGCCGTTGCGCTGCTTGGTTTTCCGCGAGTTGGGCTCGGGCTGACTGGTCTGATGTTCATCATGGCGCTCGGCCTGGGATACGAGTGGACCCATTACCTTGTGCACAGCGATTACAAACCGAGACCTGGCTTCTATCGAGCGATCTGGCGCAACCACCGACAGCACCACTTCAAGAACGAGCACTACTGGTTCACCGTCACCAGCTCCGGCACCGCCGACCGGGTGTTGGGCACCTACCCCGACCCCACCGTTGTCGAGACGTCGCCGACCGCCAAAAACCCGCACGCGATTGAGGCTTAACCGACCGGGGGCGAACCTGCTCGCCTAGGCCTGCCGACAACTGAGATCGCATATCCCAGCACGAGGATGAACACCGCGAGTAGGCCGATGTTCGTGACAACAACGGCCATTCCGACGGAGTCGGGGTCAAGGAAGTAATACGGAGCACGCCGCCCCGCCCTGTTGAGCACCAGCAACGCGAGCACAACGTAGGCCGCCGGATAGATCAGCCACACCAGCGGCTGCCACCAGCGGACGCTGCGCTGACCGCGTCCGACCACCAGCCAGTCCATGGTCACGAGGGCCGGAACGACGATGTGCAACAAGACGTTGGCCGGGGTGTACCCCATGCTGTAGTCGGTCAGCAGCAGGTTCCAGATGATCCCGGCTAGAACGACATAGAGGACCACGGCCCCGCGAACGGCGCCCCGGTCATCTGCCCGCGCCGAGACCAGACTCCACGAATAGTACGTCGCGGCAAGCACATTGGCCTGATAGGTGAAGGTGATCAGCCGCCAGAGCACGCCGGATCGTGACGTTGTCTCGACGGAGATCAGCGCGATCACCACCGCCGCGACGATCAGGACGCGTAGCAGGACCCGCACAAAGTCATTATCCGGCCGGTGGCGGGGGCGCATCCGCGGGCGGCGGCACCAGCGGCGGATCCTGAGGTGGCGCCACGTCGACCGGCGCCTGGGCCGGTTGGTCCGGTTTGCCGATATTTGAGAGTCTGTCTCGGATCCGTCCCAGGAATCCCCCACTCTGCTCCGGCACCGGCGTCACCGGTGCGGGCACGAGACCCGGGGCCGGGTCGGTGACACCTGGGGGAAGCGGCTGGCCATTGGGGGCAAGCGGACCCTGCGGAAGCGATCCGTCGGCCGGTGCCAGCGGATCGGGAGCCGGGGCCTCCGGCGCCAGTGGATCGGCGATTGGGACCGGTTCGACGTCGTATACGGGCGGCGGTGGGGGTTCAGCGGGCGGAGGCGGCGGAGGCAGTGCCGCCTCGATTGTCGGCGAGGCGGCAGGAGCCGGCTGCACAGCCTTCACCGCGGCAGCCGCCGGCGGCTTCTCGGCCGGTTTCGCGCTCTCTTGAGAGGACAGATGCAGACCGATCGCCAGAGATCCCGAAACCACGAAGGTCACCACGCCGACACCCAGCATGGCGCCGGCGGCCCCGATGCGCGGGAATGGGGCCGTCCGCCGAGGTCTTGTCTGGTCTGATTCGTCGCCGGCTTGGTCCACGAAGTAATCGGGTCCGTGGGTCGACGCAATGGCCGCGCCGCGGGCAAGTGCCAGCTGAGCCTCGGCAGGGACGAAGACCGGCACCGCCAGCACCTCTTCGAGATGCGGGGTAATCGCTTCGAGGTCGCTGGCCGACCCGACCAACACCAAGGCCTCCGGTTGCCACTCGGCCTGGGCGAAGATCGCGCTCAGCCACCGGGCGAGATCCTCGTCGGTGCTGACGGCGTGATTGACCGCCGTCTGCACGGCGCCGTCGGCCGTGTCGACCACAAGCACGACGACGGCATCGGGTTCGATGACACACACGGCGGTGATCTCGTGACCGATGACTCCTGCGATTCCGCGGGCCAACGCCTCGGTGGCCTGGGGCAGTCGCACCGCGACGACGTTGTCGAAGCCCGACTCCGACAACGACTCCAGGAGAAGCGAAGCTTCGGTGTCGGCGTCCTCACTCCACGTGACCCCGATCGAATGAAGCCGGTGACCGCGTGCCGCGGCGATCGCCTCGGTCCGCATCACGGCGGCCGCAGCCTTCTCGGAAGTGTTCACGGCGCTGACAAGGCCCCGGTCGTGAACCGCGAACTCGTCCTTGTCCATGGTGGCGCCGTCAGCGTCTTGGCCTTCGACGAGAACGAGCCCCACGGTGGTCGGCGTCATGGACAGTCCGAGCACCGCGTCCATCCGCACCCCCTCGGGACATCTATTACGGGCGTGGTCTTCGTCACCTAACGGGGTGAGACTACATGGATCTCGTGGTGAGGACGTCCTGGGACCGTTGCTGCCGTCGACGGCTCGACGCCTAGCAAATCAAGTATCCGGCGAACGGCGTTTCGACCGCCGACGTACGCCAAAGCAGCAAACAGTACGAAGTTGCTGAGTAATTTTTCAGTCCAGAAGGATGCCGGCGAGGACGGCCGGTCCGACGTTGCCGCCGGACAACACCATCACCGTGCGGCCGGGCGGCGTCACGCCCTGCCGGTAGGCCGCCAGTGCCACCGCGCCACTTGGCTCGCTGACGAGGTGCGCATTGACGGCAAGGTCTCGAACCGCGGCCCTAATCTCGTTCTCAGACACCGTGATCAGACCGTCGAGCACCTTCTGCAGATGTGCGAAGGTCAGCGCGGACGGCTGGGAGCGAAGGCCGTCGGCGATGGTCCGGTTGCGGTCTTCGATGGACCAGTCCACCCGTTCACCGCATCGAAGGGACTCGGCGGTGTCGGCCGCCAGTTCCGGCTCGACCCCGAAGACCTTGGCCCAGGGACACCTAGCCTTGATTGCGATTCCGATTCCCGAGGCCAGCCCGCCGCCGCTGACCGGTACGAGCACGTTCTCCACCTCCGGTAGGTCGTCGGCGATCTCCAAGCCGATCGTGCCCTGCCCCGCGATCACGTCCGGGTGGTCGAAGGGCGGTATCAGGATGCCGCCGGTCTGCTCCAACAGCTGCTCGGCGACCTTCTCGCGTTCGCCCGCCTCACACAGCACGACGTGTGCGCCGTGGCCACGGGTGGCCTGCACCTTGACGTGCGGTGTCTCTCGCGGCATGACGATGTGTGCTTCGATCCCGAACGCCGCTGCGGCATAGGCCACCGCCTGGGCATGGTTGCCGCTCGAGTACGCGACCACGCCTCGCGCCCGGTCGGTTTCTTCCAGGTTGCCGATCGCGTTGAAGGCGCCGCGGATCTTGAACGCGCCGATCGGCTGTAGGTTCTCCGGCTTGATCCACAGCGGCCGCTCCGCGCCGGCCCATGGCGCCGGAATCAACGGGGTTCGAACGACGGCGTCCTTGATCCGGTCGGCCGCCGCTCGGACGTCCTCGAGAGTGATCAGCTGCACGGTTCGAGTGTGCCAAGCAACCCGCGAACCATGCGCTCCGCCATCTCCTCGTCATGCGCGGCGCCGGCCAAGTGAATCGCCAGACCCTCGACGGCGGCGGTTATCGCGGCACCGAGCGTTTTCGCCGGCGGGCCGGGAGGTATCGATCCGTCCTCCCTGCCCGCGGCGACGACGTCCCCGAACCGCATTGCAAGGTCCTTCCCGATGTCGGCGACCCTGGTCCCGACCGGGTGTACACGGCCGGCGAACTCGACCCGTAGCGCCATCATCACGCGCGCGATGTCGCGGCGGCAGAACACGATGTGGTCCCGCGCGAGCGCGACCAGAATGTCGACGGGCGCACCTGCACGCTGCGCGGGTTCCCAGACCTCCCGTTCCCAGGTGGCCGCGACCCAGTCCACGACGGCGACGGCGAGTTCCTCCTTGCCCGTGAACAAGTGGTAGAGCGCTCCGCGGGTGTAGCCGGCATCGGCTGCCACCTTCTCGAGCACGAGGTTGCCGTACCCGTACCGCGAGAAACCTTTGGCTCCCGCCTCGAGGAGAGCCGCCCTGGTGCGTGCGCGGCGCTCCGCCTGGGTCCGTGGGCGGCCCCCGGATTCGGGTATAGATACGTGCATGTATGTATGTTAGCGTGAGACCGGAGGTGTGTCCGATGAAACTCCGTAAAGAAGCTCACTTTTCGCGACCGTGGCGCATCCATGAGCTGACCCGCGGCTTCCGCCTCGAGGATGTCTGGGCGCTACCGACCGCAGGCGGGGCCGAGGACTTCCCCCGGCTGATCCAGATGGTGGCCTCTTTCGACGAGGCGCAGCAGCGGGTTTCGATGACCGGGTTTCTCTTCGCGGTCCGGCACGTGCTCGGTCGGGCTTTCGGCTGGGACAACACCTCCGACGATCCCTCGCGTCCGAGCCTTCGGCAAACGCTGCCCGCGGATCTGCGCCACTCCCCCTCGACGGTGCAGCCCGCAATGGGCTTCACTGCCCTGTACCAGCTCGACGACGAGTGGGCCGCCGAACTCATCAACCAGACAGTGCACGGCGTCATTCACCTCGGCTGGGTAGGAGATGAAGCGGGTGGATATCGCGGCCAGATGGCCATTCTGGTGAAGCCCAACGGCCGTCTCGGCCGCGCGTACATGGCGGCCATCATGCCGTTCCGCTACCTGATCGTCTATCCGCAAATGCTCAAACAGATTGGCAGGAGATGGCTTTCGCAAAACCCCATCCGGCCGTAGCCGCGGCGACAGCGGCGTAGGCGCCTGCGGCTCGACTCCGCCATGGTCACGCGCAAGTTTCTCGCTTCTTGACCATCTATCCGTAAGCTGGTACAAACGGTAAGTGGTTACTTACGGAAGCGTGCTCGACTCGCTGGCCGACCCGACCCGGCGCGACATCCTCGAGTTGGTGCGCCGCAAGCCGTCGTCGGTTCGAGAGATTGCCGACCAACTGCCGATCAGCAGGCCCGCGGTCTCGCAGCATCTGAAGATCCTCAAGGACGCAGGCGTCGTGGTGTCCCGTCCCGTCGGAACCCGTCGCGTCTACACGGTGACCACCGACGGCTTCGAGGTGCTTCGGCAGTGGCTCGACACCATGTGGCGCGACGCACTGTCGGACTTCGCTTGGTTCGTCGACACCCAGCCCAACGAATCAGGAGTGCAATCATGACAACGACCACCGATGTCCGTCGCGAGGTCACCGTTGCGGGGTCGCCACGGCGTGCATTCGACCTTTTCACCAACCGGATGGCCGAATGGTGGCCCGCCGGACATCATCTGGCGACATCTGCGGTGGTGGCGATGACGGTCGAACCGCGGGTCGACGGTCGGTTGTACGACACCTGCGAGGACGGCAGCGAATCGGTATGGGGGCGGGTCACCGAATGGAATCCGCCCACCGGCTTCACTTTCGCTTGGATGATCACGGGTACCTGGGCGCTCGAAACCGATGTCGAGAAAGCGTCCCGTGTCACCGTATCGTTCACCGCCCAAGGCGACTCGACGCGAGTCACCGTGGTGCACAAGGATTTCTGGCGTTTGGGCGACGGTGGTCAAGGCATGGCCGATGCGGTCGGCGCGGCCGACGGCTGGGGTTCTGGGCTCGAGAGGTTCGCCGACTTCGCGGCTGAGTGAACGGGGAGGCGGTATCGCGATGATGACGCGCGTCGGGCGGTACTGTCACGCCCATGGGCGATCAGCACGACCATGGGCCGCAGCGGGACCTGCCGCCGGGAATGGCCGAGCAACTCGACCTCCCCTATTCCGGTCTCGCGTCGTTCGGGCATCGGCCGTTCCTGACCGAGGTCGAGCAACTCGAGTCCTGGCGGCCCGATGTCGCGATCGTCGGGGCACCGTTCGACATCGCGACGACCAACAGGCCGGGCGCCCGGTTCGGCCCGCGGGCGATCAGGGCCACGGCGTACGAGCCGGGCACGTATCACCTTGACTTGGGGCTGGAGATCTTCGACTGGCTGGAGGTCGTCGACTTCGGCGACGCGTTCTGCCCGCACGGCCTGACCGAGGTATCGCATCGCAACATCCGCGAGCGCGTCCACGCGGTGGCGTCCCGCGGGATCGTGCCGGTCATTCTCGGCGGTGACCATTCGATCACCTGGCCCGCCGCAACGGCGGTCGCCGACGTGCACGGCTACGGCAACGTCGGCATCGTGCACTTCGACGCGCACGCCGACACCGCCGACATCATCGACGGAAACCTGGCCAGCCACGGGACCCCGATGCGCAGGCTGATCGAATCCGGCGCGGTGCCCGGCACCCACTTCGTCCAGGTCGGCCTGCGCGGATACTGGCCGCCGCAGGACACCTTCGAGTGGATGCTCGAGCAGGGCATGACGTGGCACACCATGCAGGAGATCTGGGAACGCGGCTTCAAGGACGTCATGCGCGATGCCGTCGGTGAAGCGCTGGCGAAGGCCGACAAGCTGTATGTCTCGGTCGACATCGACGTGCTCGACCCTGCACACGCACCCGGCACGGGCACGCCGGAGCCGGGCGGCATCACCAGCGCCGACCTCCTGCGCATGGTTCGTCAGCTCTGCTACGAGCACGACATCGCCGGCGTCGACGTGGTCGAGGTCGCGCCGCCCTATGACCACGCCGAGCTCACGGTCAACGCCGCGCACCGGGTGGTCTTCGAGGCCCTCGCGGGCATGGCCGCCCGCCGTCGAGACTCCGCGCCGGACCCGACGCCGCCCGGTCCGCCCGCGCGTGGACCTGCTTGACCGGCTCCCAACGCCGCCACCGAGCGATGGTGCGACCCCGACGGAACCCCGCGGCGCTTGCTATCCCGGCCAAAGCGCGCCGCGGGTCAGTTCGGTCACATCCGCCCGGCAAGCGGTGGCTGAGCTGTCACCGGAGGACAATGAGGTCATGAGTGGTGTTCTGTTCTTCGACGGCGCGTGCGGGATGTGCACCCGATCCAGGGATTTCCTGCTCAAACTGAACCGCACGGGCGACTTGCGAACCGAACCGCTCCAGGCGCCGGGCACGGCGCAGCGGCTGAGGATTTCACCCGACCGTCTCATGGAGAAGGTGTGGTGGCTCGATCCGTCCGGTCAGGTGTACGGCGGTGCGGAGGCCGCCAACGCGGCCGTGTCGGCAGCGCTCGGTACCAGCCTTCCGCTGCGGGTGTATCGGGTTCCCGGCATGAAGGCTCTTCAGAACGCCGTCTACCGATGGGTCGCCGACCATCGCTACCGCTTCCCCGGCACAACGCCGTACTGCGAGTCGCATCCGGTCGCCTGCTGACCGAATTGGGCACGACCGAACCGATCATCCGGTCCGCGATGGCGGACGACCTCGATGCGATCGGCGTTATCTACGCCCACCACGTGCTGACCGGCTTCGCCACCTTCGAAGTGGATCCTCCGGACGGTCCGGAATGGGGCCGCCGGTTCGCCACCGTAGTCGACAGCGGGCTGCCGTTTCTCGCCGCCGAGACCGGCGGCGTCGTCGCGGGCTACGCGTATTGCGTGCAGTGGAAGTCGCGACCCGCCTACCGGCATACGGTCGAAGACTCGGTCTACCTCGCGCCCGAGGCCGCGGGCCGCGGCATCGGCGGCCGCCTTCTCGACGGTCTGCTGGTGCGTTGCTCAGATGCCGGTGTCCGGCAGGTCATCGCCGTCATCGCAGACTCCGATGCCCACGCTTCCCTTGCGCTGCACCGCAATCGGGGTTTCGTCGACGCGGGCCGGCTGATCTCGGTCGGCTTCAAACACGGCCGCTGGCTGGACACCCTGCTGCTTCAGCGCAGCCTCAGCTGAGTCGGTCGGTGATGTCGGTGAAGGCCGGATTGTCGTTGCCGTGATCCGAGGTGTTGCGGCATTCGCCGTAGATGCGCATGGCTCCGAAACCTGGTTTGTCGGGGTTCTCGTGAAATGTTGACGTGACACCGTCTTTGGTCAGCTTGAAGCCGAAGTGCTCGCCCATCGAAGGTGCCTCCTGCCAGCCGTGCGCCAACATGGCGGCCGCTACCTCGCGGATGTGCTTGACCGAATTGGCATCGGGCAGCTTGAAGTTGAGATAAACGGCGGCCTGAAACGGCGGGTCGCGCAGGCTGGTGCAGGACAAGAAGATGGAGCTGCCGCTGACAGCTTGCAGCCGGGCCGCCTCGACGATCTGCCTGGCCGAGTCCACCACCTGGTTCGTGGACTGTTCGTCAGTCATCGGGGCGGAGTCGCCGAGCGGGCCATGTCCGGCCCTGTGCGACGTGTTGATGACGATGAAGCCGGTGCCGAGGATAAAGCACATGGCGAGCGCGGAAATTATCAGCGCTTTGGCGGTCGAAGTCCGAAGCCAGTAACCGTCTTCGCCGGTCATACGGTCAAAGTACGCCGGCGGCGATGAGCAAGACCGTAAGAGCTAGGCCTTGGTCAGAGTGAACTGGCAGACGTCGGTGTAGCCCTCGCGGAAGAGATCCGCGCAACCGGTCAGGTACTTCATGTACCGGTCGTAGACCTCCTGGGACTGAATGGCGATCGCCTCGTCCTTACGCGCCTCCAGTGCGGCCGACCAGATGTCCAAAGTGCGCGCATAGTGCAGGCGCAGCGGCTGCACGAGCTCAACCTTGAAGCCGGCCTTGGTGGCCTGATTTTCGACAACGTTGACTTGAGGCAGGTCTCCGCCGGGGAAGATCTCGTCCATGATGAACTTGAAAAACCGCAGCTTGGTCATCGTGACGGGGAGTTGGCGTTCCTTGAACTCCTCATCGCTGGGCTTGACGATCGTGTGCAGCATCATGACGCCGTCGTCGGGCAGCGCCGAGTGGGCCATCCGGAAGAATTCGTCGTAGCGGTCGCGGCCGAAATGCTCGAAGGCGCCGATCGACACGATGCGGTCCACCGGCTCGTCGAACTGCTCCCAGCCCTGCAGCAGGACCCGCTTGCTGCGTGGGCCGGCCTGGTCGTCGAGTAGCTGTTGGACGTGGGCCTGCTGGTTGCGGCTGAGGGTCAGGCCGACGACATTGACGTCGTACTTCTCGATTGCGCGGTTGATCGTGGCGCCCCAGCCGCAGCCGATGTCGAGCAGCGTCATGCCGGGCTGGAGGCCGAGCTTGCCGAGGGACAGGTCGATCTTGGCGATCTGCGCTTCCTCCAGCGTCATGTCGTCGCGCTTGAAGTAGGCGCAGCTGTAGGTCTGCGTGGGATCGAGGAACAGCCGGAAGAAGTCGTCGGACAGGTCGTAATGCGCCTGGACGTCCTCGAAGTGCGGCTCCAGGTTCGGGGAGTCCGTCGGTGTCTTTGGCAAGGTAAAGCCTTTCGGCGCTTGAAATGGATTTTTCAGGCACGGTCGGCGCGGTCTTTCGGCCGATGTCGGTTTCGTAGAGGATAACGGGTTCGGCTGGCAGCCCTCGCTTCGGGCAGTAGTTGACGACGTCAAGTAATAGTTCGACTATGTCAACAATGTCGGTGTCCACCGTGAACGAGGTCCGCGGATTCAACCGCTTCTACACCCGCATGCTGGGGTTGCTGCGGCCGAAACTGGCCGGTTCCGCGTTCGGCCTGACCGAGGCCCGTGTGTTGTACGAACTGGCCCACGCCGATCAGATGGCCGTGATGGAGTTGCGACGCACCCTCGACCTCGACGCCGGATATCTGAGTCGCATCCTGTCCCGGTTCATCGCCGACGGACTCGTGGAGCAGCAGCCATCGCCCACCGACGCGCGCCGCCGGCTCGTGCGCCTGACGGATGCGGGTCACGCCGCCTTCGCGCAGACCGACGCGCTGCAGGCCTACGCGATCGACCGCCTGCTCGATCCGCTGGACGATGACCAGCGCTCGCAACTCGTGACCGCGATGCGCCGGATCCGGCGGGTGCTGGACGACGAACACACCGCCGCGGGGCTCGTCCTGCGCGCGCCGGGACCGGGCGACCTCGGGTGGGTTGTCGAGCGCCATGGCACCCGCTACGCCGCTGAACATGGCTGGGACGTCGGCTTCGAGGCGCTGGTCGCCCGCATCGTGGCCGACTTCGGTGAGCGACGCGACGCCACATCGGAAGCCGCGTGGATCGCCGAACTCGACGGCGAACGGGTCGGTTGCATCTTCTGCACGGCCTCTGGGATGCCGGGCACCGCACAGTTGCGTCTACTGCTCGTCGAACCCCAGGCACGTGGTGCAGGCGTCGGCAGCCGGCTGGTGGACGAGTGCCTGCGGTTCGCCCGGCGGTCCGGCTATACGCGAATCACGCTGTGGACCAACGATGTTCTCGCTGCGGCCCGGCGGATCTACCAACGGGCCGGCTTCCAGCTCGATCGAAGTGAGCCCCACACCAGTTTCGGCCGTGACCTGGTCGGTGAGTACTGGTCGCGTGACTTGTAGGTCACACGGCGGGCGTTGCGCCGAGCACGCGTTGGATGTCGGGCTTCATGGCCTGCAACTGACCGCCCCAGTAGCCCCAGCTGTGGGTGCCGTTGGGTGGGAAGTCGAAAACCCCGTTGGCGCCGCCTGCGCGTTGGTAGCGGGCCTGGAACTCCTTGTTGGTGTTGATCGTCAATCCCTCGAGGAACTGAGCCGGAATCGCAGCGTTGCCCAGACCGCCGTCGAGATCGGTCGGATTGCCGTTGCCGCTGTAAACCCAGATGCGGGTCCCGTTGGAGACGAGCCGTCCTATCTGCAGCATGGGATCGTTGCGTTGCCAAGCCGGGCCACCGTAGGGACCCCACATGTCCACGGCGTTGAAACCGCCCGCATCGGCCATAGCGATGCCGATCAGCACCGGCCAAAACCTGTTCGACGTGTTGAGGAAACCGGAAAGCGACCCGGCGTAGACGAACTGACCAGGGTGGTAGGCGGCCAGAACCAGGGCCGCACCACCGGACATCGAGAGCCCGACCACCGCGTTGCCGGACGCGCTGACACCCTTGTTGGCCGCGAGCCAACCCGGAAGCTCCGATGCCAGGAACGTCTCCCACTTGTAGGTCTGGGTGGTGCCATTGCCGACCGCGGGGCGGTACCAGTCGGTGTAGAAGCTCGACATGCCGCCGACCGGCATCACCACCGACAGCCCGGACCCGTCGAACCAGCTGAACGCGCCGGTCTCGATGTCCCACCCGTTGCGGTCGTCCCGCGCGCGCAGTCCGTCGAGGAGATACACCGCATGGGGTCCGCCGCCCTGAAACTGAACCTGAATGTTGCGACCCATCGACGGCGACGGCACGCTCAGTACCTCGGGTGCCGCGGCCGCCGTCGGCGTGCCACCGAGCACACCGATCAGACCTGCGAGAACGGTTGCCGCCGCTGCGGCGGAGAAGAATCGGCGGAGGACTTTCATGGCATTACTTCCTGACATGCGTAGCGCCCCGACAACCTGAACATCGTCGATCAGGAGGCAGCGGTTACAGGATTCGATCGAGCAGGCAACAGCCATCCCAGTCGGGGATGACGACAACGTCGACGCTGAGGTCAGACCAGGCCGGCCGGCCCGGCCCGTTTCGCGTCGATCTCCTTCAACAGCAGGCCGTAGCCGTTCCGCAACAAGCTGATCCGCAGCGGCTGCTGGGCTTCGTGGAGCATCATCCACGGCGCCAGGGCGGCCTTCTGCTTCTCGGCGCAGGTGTGGGCCACTCCGAGCTGTCGGAGCAACGCGCTCACAGTGGCGGGTTGCCCCGACTCGGCGGCGTCGATCACGCGATGAGCAGTTGAGACGGTCATGGCTGTCCCCGTTGTCTCGATCGGGCGCCTTTCGGTGGCAGTTCTTATTGGCGCCTCTGCCGGTAAAGTGTAGGACGATGTTGCTGCTCGGGTGGGGCAATTTCGCATGCTGGATGTTAAGCCGCCGACCCAAGTTGCCAGCGGCCTAGGTGAGTCCTCGCTCCTCGGTCACGCCGTACACCGAGACCGAGGCTGTCACGACCCTGTCGGCCTGGTCTGCGCTGGGACCGCTCCCCCGAAACGCTTCCACGGCGTCTTGGGAGTTCCATCGTTCGAAGATGTTGATGCGAGCCGGATCCAGCAAATCGGCTGTGATCGCGAAGTCGAGACAACCGGGCGCGCGGCGGGCCTGCCGGACGACGTCCGCACAGCCCGCGAGATAGCCATCGCGCACCTCCGGGGCCACGATCAGATGCCCTGCGACGATCACCATGGCGTGCTCCTTTCTCGTTGGGTCAGTAGAACTGGGACCAGCCAAGACCCATCGAGTCATCGACGGAAACCGAAGGGAACGCGAATGAAACCGCGAGATGCTCTCGACTCGATCGTGCCCGACCCCGCCGCCGCCCAGGTCTACGGGCAGCCGTACCAACTCGAAGACGGTGTGACAGTCGTGCCCGTTGCCAAAGTGCGCGGGCGGACCAAGGGCGCGACCGACACGGACATGCGCCTGACGGCGAATCCCGTCGGCGTGTTCGTCGTCAAGAACGGTGAAGCGGCCTGGGTTCCTGCCGTCGATTCGACCCGCATAGCGCTGATGGGCGAGTTGATCGGGCTGATCGCTGCGACTTTCGCGACGCTGGCTATGGTTCGTCGACCGCCGTGGCCCGATCTGCACAGGACCGTCGCGAAGTAGCGCTGCTCCTCGCCCGCCCCCAGAGCGCCCCGGTCAGTACGAGCACCCCGAGGACCGCGATCCACGGCCATGCGCCATGCTGATGAACCCAGCCTGCGATGGCCGCCTGAAGGCGACCGGCCGCCGCGATGACGGGGTCCGCGGGGTTGCCGTTCGCGTTGAACAGCCTCACCTCGTAGTAGCCGTAATAGCTTACGTAGATGCCGACCAGGATCAGCACCGCGCCGCCGATTCGGTTGACATAGGGCAGTATTCGTCGCATCCGCTCCACGAGTGCCGCGCCGGCCAGTGCGACCGCAACGGCCAGCGCACCGACGACCAACGCGAACCCGGCCGCGTATGCGACATACACCCACAGCCTGCCGATCGTGGATGTGGCGCCGACACTCGCACCTGTCACCGCGAGGAAGGGGCCGACGGTGCACGACAGCGAGGCGATCGCATAGCCGACGCCATAGCCGAACATCGATCCGAGCCTGCGGGTGGGCGCCCGGGAAGCGTTGTCGGCCAACCGGTTCGGAAGCAACACTATCAGCTCACGGCCCGACGTCAGCCAGATGCCAAGCGCCACAAGCGCGATGCCGACCAGCACGGTGACGTAGGGCATGTATCTCTGAACCGTCGAGGCCACAGAGACCGTGAGGAACCCGAATGTGCCGAACACGGCGAGGAAGCCAAGCGTCATGGCAGCGGTGGCCGCGACGGCGCGGCCCACCGCGCTCGCAGCGCCGCCCTCGTCGCTGCTCCGAACCACCAGCGCGAGGTAGGCGGGAAGCATCGCAAAACCGCACGGGTTCAGCGCGGCCACCAACCCGGCGGCGAACGCCAGCCCGACCAGATCCTGCTGCACGCGGCGCGCCGGTTACGCGGTGAGTGCCGAGACCCGCTCCTGCAGTTCCTGCGCAGGCATCGCCGAAGTCGGGTTGTTGACAAACGTCGACGTGCCGTCGGCGCGATAGAACACATACGCCGGCTGCCACGGCACGTTGTAACGCGCCCAGATGGAACCGTCGGCGTCGTCGAGATTGGTGAAACCGAGATTGTACTTCGACACGAAGCCCTGCATCGCCGCCACGTCGGAGCGCGCGGCCACCCCGACGAAGGTGACCTTGGGATTGGCGGCCGCCGCGCTGCTCACCGACGGTGCCTCGGCATTGCAGAACGGGCACCAGGGTGTCCAGAACCAGAGCACCGCAGGCTTGCCCTGCAGTGAGGACCCGTTGAACGGCGCGCCGCTCAGCATCGTTCCGGTGAAGTCGAGGCGATCGTCGGCCAGAGCCGCCGGTGGGCAGCTCAACGACACCGCGACGACGGCAGCGGCCATAGCCACAGCCAGCGACCTACTCGAATGTAGTAGACGACCAAACATGACGACTCCTCCCTGCGCCCACACACCGATGGGGTGACACTAGGTAGAACGAGTTCCTCCGGTTTCCGGTTCAATCCCCCGCGAACGCGAAAGACCTGGTTGCTGGACCGGATGGCGCCGCTGTACGACGAGATGGCCGCCTAGCGTCGGAGTTCGGCCCGCATCTGGGTGAATCGGAACAGAGCGGTCCCGCCCGCAACGGGCTCGTACGCATCGACGAGCGCGTCGACGACAAGCCGCGGTCCTCGACTGGTAAGCGATCTGTCCATGCGGTCCTGCCGACCGCACACCATTGCCGAAACCCGGTGCGCGAACCGTAATCCCATTCGCGATCGGTGACAGTCAGCTTGGTCAAGGTGAGTCCCGCCGACGCCGCGAGCTCGCCGTACGCGTCCGCTTCGACGTGGACGAAGGGTGCGGCGAACCCGTCGAACAAGGAAGCCCAGCCGGGACTTCGGCAAGTCTGCATCGCTACCTCCTCCAGGCTTTGGCACTCCCCCGCGCAGACCACCTGTATCACCGCGCAGCCCCCTGGCCGCAGCACCGATGCGATCTGCCGCAGCGCCTGCTGTTGTTCGGGCACCCAGTGCAGGGCGTTGAACGACACGACGACGTCGAAGTGCTCACCGAAGGGCAGCCTGCGGGCGTCGGCGATGACGAACCAGGGTCCCGACGTCGTCGGCGCGCCCACGGCGTGCGCCGTGGCGATCATTCGCTTCGACGGGTCAACGCCGATCGCGCACCCGGACGACACCATGCGCCCCATCTCATGAGTGAGATGGCCGTCGCCGCAACCGACGTCGAGCACGCGGTCCCCGTCGGCGAACACGAGGCTCGCCGTGGCCGCCTCGATCATCGCCCGCTGCAGCGAGCTGATCTTGGAGTAGTCCTCGCCGCTCCAGTCGTTCACCCGCACAGTTAACGTGATACCGGCAACTAAGGAGGTCGCAATGCAGGCATCTGTGACAGTTCCGATGGCGGCACCGGCGGACGAGGTCTGGAACATCGTCGCCGACGTCCGCAACACCGGGAAGTTCTCGCCGGAGGTGATCGAGGCCGAATGGCTGGACGGCGCCACCGGACCCGCGCTCGGCGCACGGTTCCGTGGACACGTACGGCGAAACGAGATCGGTCCGGTCTACTGGACGACGTGCCGGGTCACTGCCTGCGAGCCGGGCCGGGAGTTCGGCTTCGAGGTGCTCGTCGGCGACCGGCCGGTCAACAACTGGCACTACCGTTTCACGCCGACGGACGACGGCACCGACGTCACCGAATCGTTCCGGATGAACGACAGCCTTGTTCACCAAGCTCTTCGCGATGCTCGGCGGTCAACTCCGCACGCGGCGCAACAAACGCGACATGCGCAAGACGCTGGAGCGGATCAAGGCCGTGGTGGAGGCCCCGTCGGCTTAGCCGTAGCCGATGCCGAAGATCGGAATCCACAGGCCGAACAGCCAGATCCCCCACTGATGGAAGCCGTCATCCCACACCGGGTTGACGTCGTAGCCCCAGTAGTTGAACGGTCGCGGCGGGCCTCCGGCCCACTGGTATGCCGGCGGCGGACCCCATCCCCACGGCGGCGGGCCCTGGCGGTCGTCCCACCAGTCGTGGCGATTGTTGGCCCACCACGGACCCCTGTCGAAGTCAGCGTGGTTGAAGTCGTTCCAATCGTTGTGGTCGCGCCGATTCTCACAGAATGGGAAGCATGGCCGATCGATGTCGTTTCCGTGTCCCGGCTTGGCCGACGCCACGCCCGAGCCCAGCCCGGCCCCGAGGCCGACCGCAGCGACGACCGCAGCGTTGACCACTGTCCTGGCGAGTTTCATTCTCAACTCCTCGTTGGGGTGACGCGAATGCCGAATCGTTCCCACCTCTTCGACGCGCATGCGCCACCGGTCATTCCCCTGGCCTGCAGCAAGTGGCATGACCGCAAGCCACGACCCCGACCGGGTTATCGAGCGGCGCTCACCGACCGTTACCTTCCCGTGGTCACAGGGACTCAAGGCGGCGGATGCGGTCGTTGATCGCCCGCTCCGCAACGTCGGTACCGTCGGCCAGCGCTTCGAAGGCGTGCGGGCAACCGGGATGCAGATGAAGCTCGGTGGGCACTCCGGCATCGGACAGCCTGCGTGCGTAGGTGATGTCCTCGTCGCGGAAGAGGTCCAGATCGCCCACGTCGATGTAGGTGTCGGGAAGCCCGGCCAGGTCGGCCGCGCGGGCGGGCGCGGCATACTGCGACACGTCGGCACCACCGGCTGCGTCGCCGAGCAGCGCCCCCCAGCCGGTGAGGTTGTCGTCGTAAGTCCAGGTGAGGAACCGCAGCAAGGCGGAGTCAGGCGCCGAAGGCCGGTCATCCAGCATCGGATAGATCAGCAGCTGTTGCGCCACGGCGGGGCCACCACGGTCGCGCGTCATCAGGCACACACCGGCGGCCAGCCCACCACCTGCGCTGTCGCCCATCACGGCCAACCGGGCCGGATCGAAACCCAGCGTCGTCGCCTGCCCGGCCAGCCATTCGAGCGCCGCATAACAGTCCTCGACCGGTGTGGGATGCGGGTGCTCGGGCGCCACCCGGTAATCGACGACAAGCATCGGAACCCCCGTTGCGGCCACATATCTGCGTGTCCCGATCTCGTACATCCGTCCGATGTGATCGAGACTGAGGATCATCCCGCCACCGTGCAGGTACAGCACCGCGCTGCCCGGCGGCCGACCCGTCGATCGCCGGTACCAGGTCGCCTTGAGCGCTGTGCCGTCTTTTGCGGGCAGAGAGAACGTCTCGATCTCGACGCCTTCGGCAGGTGTCGTGGTGGCGCCGACGTAGTCGAACATGCGGTGACCGCTCATTCGCCGCGTTTCGACATCACCGACCGGAGGGTCTTCCGACTTCCCCAACGCACGCGACAGTCGAGCCATCCGTTCCCGCACCTGAGGGTCGAGACGGAGTGCCATGGCCCGACAGTATCGTGGCGGTACGTGACCACTGCCGCGGTCCAGACCGCCACCCATCGGCCCGTCACCCGGTTCGCTGCAGGCGCCGTCGGTTCCATTGCGGTTGTTGTTGCCGTCTGCACTGCGCCGCAAGCACTTTGGGCAGAGGGTACTGGTTCGACGAGGTGTACATGCTGGCCATCGGCCGCTACCACCTGGACTGGGGATCGGCCGATCAGCCGCCCGCTGCGCCCACGCTGGCCGCGCTGATGGACGCGATCGCGCCCGGGTCGCAACTGGCGCCGGCTCTGCCCGCCGCGGTGGCGACCGGATGCGCGGTCCTGCTGGCCGGGCTGATAGCGGGAACTCGGATGTGACCGTCGCGCACAGGTTCTCACGGCGCTTGCGCAGGCAACCGCCCTGTGGGCCACTCTGGCCGGTCACTGGTTGACGCCGTACTCGCTGGAACCGGCGCAATGGCTGCTGTTGGTCTGGCTGCTGGTGCGGTGGGTGAGGCTTCGCGATGACCGGCTGCTGCTGGTTTCCGGCGCTGTCGCGCAGGTGTTGCGGCGATGACGCAGTTCAGAGTGCCCCTGCTGGTGCGATGCTGCTGGCCGCGGCGACCGCCGTCGGCCCCGCACGCTACTGCGGCGGCCGATGCTGTGGACCCCGGACTGCTGCTGTCCTACTTCGACACCTCCCGCAAGATCGCCGACATAGGCGAGGACATGGTCGCGTATCTGCTGACCGGACAACGCCAGTCGTGGAACATCATCTGGCCGAGGGAGCGCACGTTGACGGTCTCCTGATTCCGCCCCGCGGTGATCATGGTTTTGGTACAACGAATCCAGTTCCCGAGCTTGCAGCCGAAGGAGTCTGACGATGGGTCAATGGTCACGCGCAGAGCTGGAGAAAGCGTTCCATGACTACGAACAGGCCGTCGTCGAGATCGGCAAGACGTGGGACTGGGCGACCTATGCCGACAATTTCACCGAGGACGCCGCGTACGTCGAGCACGGAATGGGCAACCGCAGCGGCCGCGAGGAGATCCGTGAATGGATCTCCTCGACCATGAACATGTTTCCCGGCAGCGAAATGCCGTTCTTCCCCTGTGAGTGGTACGCGATCGACGAGGAGAAGGGCTGGGTCATCGCAAGGATCCCGAATCGGATGAAGGACCCGGGTGACGGAAGCATTCACGAGTCGCCGGTGATCACCGCGCTCAAGTACGCGGGCGACGGCAAGTGGAGTTATGAAGAAGACGCGTACAACCCGATGAACTTCCTGGTGATGGTGCAGGAGTACGTCAAGCGATGCCATCGGCTCGGCACCCTGTCCGACGACGGCCGCACCTTCGCCAAGAACATGGGGTGGGCCCTGGACTGATCACCCGCGCGTAGTTGAGGAGGGTCACGCGTAGTTCGAGAGGGTTAAGTGACGACGAAGTCGTCCGGGTCCGGTGTACGCGTCCAGGTCCAATAGTCGACCAGCCGCCACGGGCTCAGCGTGTGTACCTCGCCGTGCGCATTCTTGTAGTACGAATGCTTGATCGACGGTTGCGACCACACCATCGTGCGCATCTCCGCCTGACTGCGTTCATGCCAGTCTGCCGTCTTCTCGACAGTCGGCTCCATTGTCGTGTGCCCTCCTGCGATCAGCAGCTCCAAACACTGCGTGATGTAACGCATCTGGCATTCGGAATGGAAGATCAGGCTTCCGCCGCTGGCCAGCCAGGTTCCGGGGCCGTTCATGCAGAAGAAATTCGGGTAACCCGGAATCGTGATGCCCAGATACGCCGACGGCCGCTCACCCCAGCGCTCGGCGAGTACTTCTCCGCCTCGCCCGCGGATGGTCATGGGCCACAACAGCTTGGTTGCCTCGAAACCGGTGGCGTACACGATCACATCGGCGGAATAACGTGTGCCGTCCTCGGTGATGACCGCGCCGGATTCGATGTGGTCGATCCCGGTCCGGACCAGCTCGACGTCGTCGCGCGTCAGTGTCTTCAGCCAGCTGCCGTTGTCCTGCAACGTGCGCTTACCGGTCGCCGGATAGTCTGGCACCACTTTGGCTCGCAGGTCGGAGTCGTCGCCGATCTGACTGGTGATCCACTCGGTGAACATGACCCGGGTGATCTCGCTGACCTCGCTGATCGCCGTCTGCTGATCGGGATAATTAGGGTCGACGCGTGCCACGTCCAGCCCCTTGTCGCACCCCGGCCAGAACAACAGGAAGCGATACCAGCGTCCGTAGAACGGCAGATGCCGCAGCGCCCATTGCACGCCCTGGCCCACCTTTTCGTGGTAGCTGGGGTTCGGGAACATCCACTGTGCGGTGCGTTGAAACACGGTGAGGTGTTCGACGTCCGGTGCGATGGTGGGAGCGATCTGGAAGCCGCTCGCCCCCGCGCCGATCATCGCGACGCGCTTGCCGTGCAGGTCCACGGAGTGATCCCACGTGCTGGAGTGGAACGTCGGTCCCGCGAAATCCCGCTGGCCTTCGATCGTCGGTGTGTGCGCTCGGTCAAGCTGACCCACCGCCGTGATCACCGCACGCGCCGGCAGTTCTGTCGTCCTCCCGCTGCGGTCGCGGGCACGAACCGTCCACGTGGCGGTGGCGTCGTCCCAGCACGCCTCGGTGACCTCGGTTTCCCACAGCACATGGCCGCCGATGTCGTGCTTGTCCATCACGCGCTCGAAATACGCCTGCAGCTCAGGCTGTTCGGCGAAGAAGTGTGTCCACTGATCGGTCGGCTCGAAGCTGTAGCAGTAGAAGTGGTTGGGCACATCGACCCGCGCCCCGGGGTAGGTGTTCTGGTACCAGGTACCTCCTACGCCGGCGTTCTTCTCGATGATGGTGAACGGAATCCCGGCTTCCTTCAAGCGAATTCCGGCCAGCAGCCCCGATTCGCCGCAGCCGATGACGACCACGGGAAACTCCTCGGGCGAGGTCTTGGCCAAGGTCGGACCGGCGCGGGCGTCGCGGCCATCGAGCTCCATCTCCTCGAGAACCATCGGTACGTACTCCCCTTGCACCGGCTCGCACACCAGCCACTGCATCATCTCGTGCAGCAGGTCGGCGCCGATCGGTTCGCGCTCGGGACAGCCGCGGTCGCGGTAGTCGGCGATCACCTCCAAGGCGATCTTGCGAACGGCGGCCTTGTCCTCCTCGGACATGTAGCCCTGCACCTCGTTCAGGAAAAGCCCGGCGGGCTTGAGCTCTCCGCGGATCAAGTCGGCGTCGCCGGACATGTGCACCAGAGACAGCATCAACGTCGGAATGCTGACGTCGAGGAGCGCCTCGGCAATCTGCTCATCCGGGGTCGTAAAAGGTTGTCCGGCATGTGGGTTGCGCACGACTGAAGTGCTACCACGCCAAGCTGAGCGGGCGCAGGCGATTGCAGTGTGCCCAACCCGGGTACCTCGAGGCGGTGAGTGAGTCAGCGGAGTCCGGCGCCAACCTCGGCCGCCGGCCCGACGGGGTCAGCGATGAGACGGTGGAGGCGGCCGGTTCCGTCTCCGAGGCGCTGGAATACGTCGAACGTGCCCGTGGCCATCTCTACGAGTTTCATCAGCTCATCGGGCATGCCGACCTGATCCTGGGTGAGGCGTGCGACAAGCTGCGCGCCGCCGGGCACGACGCCGTCGCCGACCGGTTGGAGACCGACCTGGTCGGTCGCAACGTGCTGCACGGGCGATGGACCTTTCAGATCGTCGAGGAGTTCGACGACAGCTACTGGTCAATCTTCCGCGACCACGAGCGGCGGGTCCGGGAGGAACTGCAGCACGGCGCGCGGCACGTCTTCGAGGCCGAGATGAAGGAGAAGCGGCGGACCAAGGGTAGGCCCGGGCATGAAGGACGGCCGTAGACTCCCGGTGTGGGTATTGCGACCAGGGTGAACGGCACCGCTCCTCCCGACGTGCCGCTGTCCGACATCGACCTCGGCTCGTGGGACTTCTGGGGCCTCGACGACGACATCCGTGACGGCACCTTCGCCACCCTTCGCCGGGAGGCCCCGGTTTCGTTCCACGAGTCGTTTGTCGGTGATGAGTCCTACTCCGGCCCCGGCCACTGGGTCTTGACCCGACACGACGACGTGTTCTACGCCAGCAGACATCCCGAGATCTTCAGTTCGGCTGCCGGCATCACGATCGGCGAGCAGACCGCCGAACTGGCCGAGTATTTCGGATCGATGATCGCGATGGACGACCCGCGGCACACCAGACTGCGCAACATCGTCCGCAGCGCCTTCACCCCGCGCGTGTTGGCGCTTCTCGAGGATTCGGTGCGCGACCGCGCCCGGCGCCTGGTGGCTGAGATGGTGACGGACCATCCCGACGGTAAGGGTGACATCGTCGCCGACCTCGCGGGACCCCTGCCGCTGCAGATCATCTGCGACTTGATGGGCATTCCCGAGCCGGACCATGAACGGATATTCCACTGGACCAACGTGATTCTCGGGTTCGGCGATCCCGACATCGCCACGGATTTCGATGAGTTCTTCCAGGTCGCGGTGGACATCGGTGCGTATGCCACGGCCCTGGCCGACGACCGGAGGGGCAGGCCGGGCGATGACCTGACCACCAGCCTGGTGCAGGCCCAACTCGACGGGGAGCGGCTCACGTCTGCCGAGGTCGCCTCGTTCTTCATCCTGCTTGTCGTCGCGGGCAACGAGACCACCCGCAACGCGATCAGCCACGGAGTGCTGGCGTTGAGCCGGTACCCGGAGCAGCGTGACGATTGGTGGAACAACTACGACGAGGTGGCGGCGACGGCGGTCGAGGAGATCGTGCGCTGGGCCTCGCCGGTGGCCTACATGCGCCGCACCACCACTCGTGACGTCGAGTTGAGCGGTGTGAAGATGGCTGCCGGTGACAAGGTCACGCTGTGGTACGGCTCGGCCAACCGCGACGAGTCGAAGTTCGCCGATCCGTGGGCCTTCGACCTGCGCCGCCATCCGAACCCGCACGTGGGGTTCGGCGGCGGAGGCGCGCACTTCTGCCTCGGCGCAAACCTCGCTCGCCGCGAGATCACCGTCGCGTTCGAGGAACTGCACCGACAGCTGCCCGATATCGCCGCCACTGAAGAGCCGGACCGGCTGCACTCCGCCTTCATCCACGGCATCAAGCGGCTGCCCGTCGCCTGGACCCCGCGCTAGACGGTTGACGCCGCGTGTTTGAGCATCCCAGACCCTGCAGGCGACTGACACCGGATACGGGAGAACCATGCAAGCCGATCGTTTCAGGCAGCTGATGAATGCGAAGGGGCCGTATGCGTCGGTGTACTTCGACGATTCACACGACACCGAGGACGCGGAAACTCAGCTGGACATCAAGCTGCGTGATCTGCGGGCACCGCTGGAGGAACAGGGTGCCGAGTCCGCCGTGGGCGACCGGCTCGAGCAGGCGGTCCGAGGGTCGGATCCGGCGGTCGGCAAGAGCGGCGGAGCCGTGGTGACCACTGCGGACGGCGTGCTGTTCGATCAACACCTCATACGCCCGACACCGCTGCCCGTAATTAGCGTGTCGACGCTGCCCGTATCTCGTACCCGTCGTCGAGCACGGCTTCGACCAGCCCGCGTTCGCGGTGGTCGCGCTCGACCACGCCGGCGGCGACATCGAAATCCGCCACGACGGTGATGTGCGCAAGGAGAGCGTGGACGGCACGGAGTATCCCGTGCACAAGGCGTCCGGCGCCGAGACGTCGGGCTACGGCGACGCCCAGCGCACGGCGGACAATGCGCGAATCAAGAACATTCAGGAAGTGGCCGACTGGGTCACCGGGCTCGTCGACGAGTATTCACCGGACGTCGTCTTTGTCGTAGGCGAGGTGCGGTCCCGCAAGGACTCCATCAGCCAGCTGCCGGAACGGGTCGCGCAACGATCCGTCGAGCTCACCGTCGGCGCGCGGACCGACATCGCCGAAGATCAACTGCATCAAGTGATCTCAGAAGAATTCGAGCGTCTGCACTGCGCGGCGATCGAAGACGTCGCGCAGCGTTTCACCGCCGAACTCGGACGGGGTCCGGTCTGGCCACCGTAGGACTGGCCGGAGTGACCGCCGGCCCTTCGCGGCGCCGCGGTCGAGACCTTGATCATCGGTGGCATGGGTGATGCCACGGTGGTCACCGGCGACGACCTCGCGACCGTGTCACCGTCCGCCGACGTGTTGTCGCAATGGGGCGAGTCACCGAGCCAGGTGTTGAGAGCCGACGAAGCTCTGCCGATGGTCGCCATTTCGATCGGCGCGTCGCTGATGCCCGCCGCGGAGGCAATCGCGCCTGCTGACGGTGTGGGCGCCATACTGCGCTACACCGTGACGTGATCACCGATTCGCCAACGCCGCGATGCAGGTGTCGTCGAGGTGGTCGGCCAGTTGCCGGGGGTTCTCGAAAACCGCTTCAGCACCGGCGTTCTCGAGTTCATCACGGGAAACTCCTCCGCTGAGGAGCCCGATGGCGCGCACTCCGGCGCGATCGCAGGCGACGATGTCCCACACGGCGTCACCGACGTAGACGGCGTCACCCGCATCCGCCCCGGCCCGCTGCAGTGCGACCTTGATGATGGTCGGTTCGGGCTTGGCGACGTCGACGTCCTTCGATGAGGTCGCGGCCGTCAACAGGTCCTCGCAGTCGAGGACAGGGCGGGTCAGCGCCAATTCCTCTTCACTGGACGAGGTGGCCAGCACGATCTGCAGGTCGAGCGAGCGGACCCGCTCCAGTAGTTCACGCGCGCCGGGTAGCCGTCGCAGCAGCGGCGCGGCCTCCCTGAGGTAGCGCAGGTGCAGATCCTTGGCCCGCTTCTGCGTGTCGTCGTCGGCGTCACCCGACAGCGTCTGCAGCAGTCGGGCCCCGTCCATGCCGATCGAGCGATGGATTCGCCACGACTCGACCGCGATGCCGACATCGTGGAAGGCGCGGGTCCACGCGTGCACGTGCAGATAGTTGGAGTCGACAAGTGTGCCGTCCATGTCGAACAGCACCGCGGGCGAATGAGACATCGCCCCGGGGTGCCCGCGCTCGGCATCGGTTAAACGCCGCTACGTGACGATCAGCATGCCCTTCATCGAAGGGTGATAGACGCAGTAGAACTGGTACTGACCGGGTTCGGTCGGTGCGGTGAGAGTCTTGTTCTTCCCGCCGTCTACGCGCACGTCGAACGCACCTGCGGTTTGCGACGTGACGGAATGCTCGACCGAGTCGTTGTTGACGATGTTGACCTGGGTGCCCGGTCCGACCGTGAGCGGCCGGCCGAATGCCATGCTCGCAATGGTTATCGTCGGTCCGGTGACGGCCGTCGGGTTGGCGGCGCTTGACGTTTCGGCCACGGCCGCAGTGGATTCGACCGAACTGCTCGACCCGCCGCAGGCGGTGACGAGCGCCGCAACGAGTGCCATCGCCGTGAGGAACGTACCGATCTTCTTCATCCTCACCCCTAACTGTGTCGACCTGTCTTCAACACGATTAGTCGGTCGAATTGGTTCAGCCAATCGGATTTTCGGTCACCGTATCCATTCGTGTTCGTCGATGACGAAAAGGCAGAGCGTGACTGCAAGGAAGCCGGCGGCCAGCCAGATCGCGCGCACACCCCAGGCATCGGTGGCCAGTGCACCTGAAAGTGCCCCGCAGGCGAACGCAAGGATCAACGTGCCGTAGACCACCAGGGGGCGACGCGCTTCTGCCCGCTTCTCGACCAGACCGTCGTAAGCCGACTCCATGAACCGCATGAGGTTGCCGGTGGTGGCGACGGGCAGGTACGCCAGGTCACCGACGTTGCGGAACAGACCGATCTGCACCGCGGCCAGAAACGAGATCGGCACCGTCACGAAGTTGTGGTCCACCGAGGCGGGCACGAAGCCGATGATCGCGAGGACGACGGCCTGAACCCCGAGAGTCCAGCGCAACGAGTGCGGCAGCATCTGCTCCATGCGACCAGACTTGATGTGGGATGCCAGCAGCATGCCGACGATGAACGCCAGCAGTGGCCACAGATGCGCCAACGCAGCGGAGAATTGCCGCTCCGAAACATGGATCGCCGAAAAGATGACATTGGCCGTCTGCACGTTGGCGAACACGTGGCCGCGGGCGATATAGGTGTGTGCGTCGAGGAACCCGTTCGTCAGCGTCAGCAGTACCGCAAACCACAGCGTCCTGGACCGCTCGGTGTCCACCGGTTTGCGTGTCGCGTCCGCCACTGGGCAAAACTAACGCAGTGCGCAGCTATACCGCGCCCAACGCTCCCAGCATGCCGGCCGCCGCGCGCGGCCAGGTGAACTGCTCTGCGCGCCGCCGTGCATTCGTGCGTCGCAGTGCCTCCGGCCTGCTGATGATCGATGACACGGCGTGGGCGATCGCCCGCGGATTGTTGTCGGCGGTCGCGCCGCTGTCGGTGGTCAATATCTCGGCCAGCGCCGAGGTTCTCGACACGACGGCCGGTGTGCCGCAGGCCAGTGCCTCCAGCGCGGCAAGCCCGAACGTCTCGTGCGGACCAGGGGCAAGCGCGACGTCGGCCGACGCCAGAATCGTCGCCACCGTGTCACGGCACCCGATGTAGCCGGTGAAGTGAACCGGCAACCGGGCGGCCTGACGCTGCAGGCGCGCCCGCAGCGGTCCCTCCCCGACCACCACCAGGCGCGCGTCCACACCCGAATGACGAAGTACGCCAACGGTGTCGACACTCCGGTGTGCATGCTTCTCCACCGAGAGACGGCCGCAGTGCACAAGCAGAAGCTGCTCGCGGGCGGCCCACGTCAGCCGCATGGTCGCCGAATGGTGGCGGGGATGGAACTGGTCGAGGTCGACGCCGAGCGGCACCGTGAGCACATTCGGCGCATGGATCCGGTCGAACTCGGCGCGGGCGAACGCGGTTGTGCACACCACGGCGTCGTAAGTTTCGGCCGTTCTGCGGTTGGCGAAGTCGGCGACGCTACGGGCCACGCGACGCGGAAGAACTTGTCCGACGAGGCGGTCAAGGCGCTCGTGCGAGATCATCACGGTCGCGACGTCGTGTTGGCGCCCCCAAAGGCCGAGTGACCGCAAGGTCAGTCGATCCGACACCTCGATGGCGTTCGGCTCCAGGTCTTCCAGCAGTGCCTTGACCGGCCGTGGCGATACGGCGCGGTAGCCGTCGGTGAACGGAATCAACCTGGCCGGCAACGAAATTCGGGTGACACCGGATGCCAATTCCAGCTGTTCGGAGTTTTGGCCCGGGACGATCAGGAACACCTCGTGGCCCGCGGCGGCGTACTCCGCGCCGAGGCGGTCCACAGCCGTTCTCAGGCCACCGGAGCGGGGGCCGTAGAAATTGGCCACCTGAACTACGCGCATGACTTGAATGAGAACTGGCACGTCTGTGCCATCAGCGACGCCTCAACGACTGGTGTCTTAACGACCCGTGAACAACAACTCGGTCCGTTCCCAGGGTTCGGGGCACCGCGCCACAGTGAGCGGCGCCCCCGTCCGACTCGAGTGTTCGTCAGCCAGCGTTACGGCGTTGCCGTGGTGAACGGAAACGGTGGCTGCGGAGGCGGGGGCGCCG
>NZ_JAVHWR010000076.1:0-7459 GCF_032159565.1 Mycobacterium sp. | reverse complement strand
CGACGCGGTGGGCCACGGCAGCGATGGTGAGCACGTTGTCGGACAGCGCTTTCCGATCGACCCGCCGTTCGGCCTGGTGGCGATGGCGTGGCGAGACGATGCCGAGGTAGAGCGCTGGCTGCGAGGGGTCACGCCGCGGCTCGCCCAGGCCGACATCGACCAGCACCGGCAAGTGCTCGCCGACGTCCGCGCCCGCGGCTACGGAGCGTGGCGATTCGACGACGCCCATGCGTCGCTGCACGGTCGGGTGGCCGGAATCTTGGCGTCGCTGGAACCCACTGCCACGGTGGCACGGCAGCTGACCAAGCTGATGACAATCGTCACTCTGCGGTCGATTACAAGTACTCTCCAAACAGATTTTTTGGCAACGGAATTCGTTGTCCTGCCGATCTTCGGGCTGACCGGCCAACCTGAGTACCAGATCGAGATCCACATCAGCCATCCCGACACTCTCACGCTCGACTTACTGAACACTGCGCTCGAGACTGCGCAGAACGAACTGACGCCAGGTGTATCGGCCCGCTGACACAATTCAAGCGATCAACAGCGTGGCGCGCCTATTCGCCGCTGCCTCGGCCATCTCGACTTTGGACCGCGGCGGCGAGAGAGGTCAGGATTTCCGGCATCGCGACGGCGATCTCCTCGTCGTCGACGGGGTGGACGCTGGCGAAGCGGATGTGTGCCGCAGGCACCGACAGCTTGAGATCATCGAGCACATCTGCCCCCGCGATGCGTGCTGCCTTGCGCGCGTCATCGTGTGCCCACACCCCGCCGTACTGACCGTGTGAGGCCCCGATGACAGCCACTGGCTTCCCGCTGATGACGCCGACGCCGAACGGACGCGAGATCCAATCGATGGCGTTCTTGAGGGCGGCGGACATCGTGCCGTTGTATTCAGGGGTCACGAGCAGAAGCGCGTCGGCCGAATGAACTTCGGCACGCAACCTGTCAGCAGCCGCGACGACCCTCGGCTGGTCGATGTCTTCGTTGTACAGGACGACATCGGCGAGGCCGTCGAAGATGTCGACCGAGATGCCGCTGGGTGCGAGCTTGACGGCCGCCTCGGCGAGGCGGCGGTTGTCCGAGCCGGAGCGAAGGCTGCCCACCAGCGCCAGAATTCGGGTGCTCATGTTGATCCTTACGTAGTCGATTTCTTGGTGAGAGGGAGTCTGGGCGGCAACGATGGCGCAATGCGTACAACGACGCCGGTCCCAAGAACTGCGCTGTGGAAAAGGTGTGACTCGACTGGACTGAGTCGGCTTATTTGTCGTCGGGGTTGAGGGCCAGGAAGGTCGATCCGGCGGCGGCGCCGGCGATGAGCTGCGCCACCAGGTACACCCACAGCGTCGGCCAGGCGAAGATTCCCATCACCGCACCGGCGACGGTGACCGCAGGGTTGAACGCGCCACCTGAGATGCCGCCGACCGCGACGGCGCCGGCCAGCACCGTGAACCCGATCGCTAAGCCGTAGAAGGAGTTGGTCGGGTGGTCTTTACTGGTCGCCACGTTCAGTACGACGTAGCACAGCGCGAAGGTGAACAGCAACTCAACGACGAACGCCGCCAATAGAGTTGGGCCGTTGAGGGTCAGTGTCGCCGGGGCGGCGGTTTGCGTCGAATCGATGATCGTGCGCACCAGCAGCGCCGCGATCAGCCCGGCACCGATCTGGCTCAGCCAGTATGCGAGCGCATCACGCGCACCGATCCGGTGGCGTATCAGCGCGGCCAGAGTGACCGCGGGGTTGTAGTGCCCGCCCGAGAGGTGCCCACCGGCATAGACCATCACCATCAGTGCCGCGCCGATGGCAAGTGGGGCCAGAGGGCTGCGACTGCCCACGGCGGCGCCAACCGTGAATACCAGAAAGAATGTTCCGATCGCCTCGACCGCGTACTTCACCGCCGGTCGAGGGCCGGTTGCGATGACGGGTTCGGCGGTGAGTTGTTGAGTCGATGCGGGAGATGTGCTGAGGTCCATGGCTTTCCACAGTCGTACTCCGGCCAGTATTAGTCGTCATAGCTAACCGCCGACTATCCTTACCGCTACTACTACTTGTGGTTTACCCGGTGGCGGTAACGAGACCTGGGGTCTCGTTGACGGTTGACGCCTGTGGCAAACAGCGGACGACCGGCAAGAGTTGGCGATACTCGTCCGGGCCGCCGATCACCACCCGCAACACGGCGCGGCCGACGCGGCTCCCACCGATACGTGCGCTGAGCGAACCCGCGAGCCCAACGCGACCAGCACGGCGACGAAGGTCACGGGAAGCCGAACCGTCTGGTGGCAACAACATAGCGAGCAGGGTAACAGCGCTCCGACCGTGAACGACGCTGCAGACACGGCCGCCGCGAGCAGCGGATCGGCTAAATCGTCTGGGCCAAGCCGCAATTCGACATCGACATGGCCGGCCAGCGCGTCATGGACCGTCAACTCGGCGGCGACTTGCGCCGCGGTCCGCGAAGAGACGCCCTTGGCCTCATATGTCGCCGCCAGTTCGTCCAACTCCGCGGCATCTCCGGCAACTCTCGCCGGTCCCGGGCGAGCAGCGACTTGTCGCTGTCTGGCTGACTCGACACCGACACATATTCGCCGGAGCGCCATCGACACCGCGCCGGCCACCAGGCCCGCCAGCCCAGCGGTGAATTTGGCGCCACGCGCCGTGGTGGCCCCCGACAGACACGATTCCGTCGTTCGCGCCCAGCACCACCGCCCGAAGCCAGCTAGGCCGACTGGACAACCGCCCTGTGGGGTTCGACGGCGTCGCGCGAATCGCGGTTTCCAGCCGCGTCGCCCGTGCCGCCCGGTAAAAATCCGGACGGGGCGGAAATTGCGTACCGTCAGCAATCTACGACTCCCAACCCGACCCTGGACCGTCCCGCTAGCCAGCTAAGCCTTACCGCACTTGCCACTTCGTCGGCTGCACCCGGCAGGACGTTCAGGTTCACCTTAAGAATCGGTAGTACATTCGGGCTGGAATTTCACCGCCAGAGGGAGGAAGGCGATGACAACCGTCAACGGCCTGCCGAGCCATGTTCTTTTCGTGCACTTCATCGTCGTATTGGCCCCATTGACCGCGCTGCTGGCCATCCTGTGCGCTGTGTGGCCCGCAGCGCGGCGCCGCCTGGTGTGGCTGGTGCTGGGACTCGCCGTCGTCAACGCTGCGCTCACTCCCATCACCACGCACGCCGGTGAATGGCTCGAGAACCGTGTCGGGCGCTCACCACGACTGCACACGCACACCGAACTCGGCGACACGATGCTCTACTTCTCGATTGCCCTACTCGTCGCCGCGATACTGCTAGCTCTGCTGCATGTGCGGGCCAGCCGGGCCGGTTCGGTGAATACCGTTGCCGCGGTTGCCATCGCGGTTGTGGTCGTCGTCGCGAGCGTCGCCACCACGGTGCAGGTCTACCGCATCGGAGACTCGGGGGCGCAGGCGGCGTGGGGCGACACCGCAGCCGCGTCCACACCTTGACGCGTTCTGCTGCAACACCGTTGACGGGGGCGCGGTGTTACCCACCGCCGAGCTGGACGCCGGTAAGGGCGCCGACGCCGTGACCGATCAAGTAGACGAGCAGTGCCGCGCCGCCACCAATCAGCAACTGTCGCATCCCCGATCGCAGGCCGCCGCGGCCGTTGAGGACACCGATCACCGCCCGACGGCCAACGAGGCGAGGCTCGCCAAGACGATCGCGGTGATCAGCGCCGACCAGCCCGACGAGAACATGTACGGCGGGACGACCACAACCTCTCCGCCGCGAACGCACCGAGACTGGACAGGACGGCCACGGCGAGCCGAGTTCGTCGGGATCAAGCCCGGGCTTTTCGCGCGCTATCGAGTCGAGCGCCGCCTCGCGGTCTTTCATGATGGTCGCGCGACGCTCTCGGCCTCCTCTGCGTACAGCCCTTTGGCGCGGTAGATCCGCGCCAGCTCCTCGGCCTCAGCCTCCGGTCGTCGCGCAGTTCCTGTTCCTCCAGGGTGATCTCGCCTTGATAGGCCTCGCGCTGGCTCCGCATCAGGATGTATTCACCTGCGGCCATCGACAGCGCTCCCGCGCAGCACATCCCGATCGTCACTGTCGCCACCGCGCAGTTGCGTCAGCACCCGGGCGTGTGAACGTTTCGGAAACGGCCATGTCCGACGTGACCTCGGGGTCGTCCCGGTACATGCCTGCGTCAGCGCGCACGGCGCGCTCAAGATACGGCACTACCGCATCGATGGAGAACCGCCGCGCCAGCCACGAGAACACCCGCGTACGCGAGCCACGGCTCCACGACTCCGGCACGGGCTCGCCCAGTTCGACCAGTTTGCCCGCCCAGTGCTCGGCGTGGCGCCGCTCGACCGCTGCCAGTTGGTTCAGTATTTCCTGTCGCTGGCCGTGCGCGGCTTCCGCGAGGCCGTCATACAAGTCGGCACTGTGAACCGCCTGTAAGTCTTTACACGGCTGGCCCGGTGCTGGCTGACAGGATCGGTGTCGCCGTCCTGGTTGGGTGTGACTCCTGAATCGTCTGGCCCCGTGAGGGTGCCCTTCCCGGGATCTGTCCACCCGATCGAGGGCGGCGACGCCGGCCCGGTCTTGCTTCGGTGGCTTGATTAGAAGCCTGCCCGACCCGTTGCCGCGGGTCGTGGCCCGTTACAGGCCTGCCCCGAAGTTCTTTCCGGGCCGACGCCGATACGACGTCGCCTATCGGAAGGAACTCAGTCGCAATGCCCATCGTCGCAGAGCAATACACGTTTGTCATCGGAGTCGACACCCACGCTGCCACCCACTCATTGGCGCTGGTCAATACCTCGACGGGGGCGGTCGTCGATCAGTCAGTGTTTCCGAACACGCCGCCAGGACTCGACCGCGCATTGACCTGGATCATCAGCAGGATTGACGGGCGGTCGGCGCTGGTCGTCATCGAGGGAGTCGGTTCCTATGGTGCAGGACTGGCTGACCGGGTAACCGCCGACGGACTGTTGGTCGCCGAGCCGTCGGCGATGCCCGCTGCGCAGCGTCGCGGTGTCGGTAAGACTGATGCCTTGGATGCGGTTCGTATCGCACGCTCGGTCCTGGCGGTCGACACCTCGCGGTTGCGGTGGCCACGGGCCACCGGCCCGCGGGTGGTGTTGCGCGTGCTGGTCGTGGCCCGTGAGCAGATGGTTAGTGAACGCACCCGGGCCATCAACTCTTTGACCGCGTTGTTGCGCACGATCGATCTGGGAGTCGATGCGCGGAAGGCGCTGTTGCACAGTCAGTTCAAGGTGATCGCCGGGTGGCGTGAACGGAGAGAGGATTCCGTCGTCCGCACCTGCCGACAAGAAGCCATCCGGTTGGCCAAGCACATCGTCGCTCTCGATGGCGAACTGGTCGACAATCGCAAGGCTCTCGATGTCGCCATCGCAGACACTGCCCCAGAACTGTGCGAGCTGCCCGGCGTCGGCTCGGTGGTCGCTGCGTCCGTCTTGACGGCCTGGTCGCACCCTGGCCGCGTGCGCTCCGAAGCGGCGTTCGCCGCACTAGCGGGCACTTGCCCAATACCCGCGTCCTCGGGAAACACCCTGCGGTACAGGCTCAATCGCGGCGGGGATCGGCGCCTCAATCGAGCGCTGACCACCGTGGTCATCGTGCGCATGCGCACCCACGCACCAACCAAGGCCTACGTCGCCCGGCGGCGCGCGGAAGGCCGGACCACCAAGGAGATCATGCGATCACTCAAGCGCTACATCAGCCGACAGCTCTACCGAACCCTCGCCGCAGCACATCCCGTCCCGACAACCCCTTGACACGATATAGAAGCATCCCGGTGAGTCAGGAGACGGTTAGTTGAGACTCCCGCTCCTGATATCGGCCCGTCATCCTGCTTGGGTGGCGTCCCGACATGACGTTCTAGTTCGGCGGCTGGGTGTCCGGCGGCCCGCGCCGGCGAGGGGTCACCGGCGCGGGCCTGTCCTTGGGTAGGCGATCCTTCACCTACGAGCAGCGGTATCAGCTAAATGCAGCCTTCAGCGCAAGCTCGTTGACCGTTACCGGCGCCAGCCAAACCAGTTACCCCAGCCGTTATCGCCGTGCCAGCCGCGGTCACCGTGCCAGCCGCCGCGGTCACCGCCGCCATGAAACCCGCCGCCCTGGAAGCCGCCGCCGCCGTGACCGGCGGTCTGGACGATGTTGGGGGCCACGGCCGCCGGCGCGCTGGCGATCATTGCCGGTTGAGCCGGCGCAGTTTGGGCCATGGCCGCTGGTGCGGCGGCGATAGCCACCGCGGCAGCGCCCGCCGCCAACACTGGTGTGATGTATTTCAGTCCTACTCGCATGGTGCTACTCCTTTGGTGGTCCAATCTGGACTCATCCCAAGAATTGCGCTCCAGCGAACCCACGTCGTCACCGCTGACACCCATCCATGCCCCCCACCAACTGGGATCCTTGCTTTACCTGTCAGCAGCCAGCGGCGCTGCAGGTGATTCCCAGATGGAAGGGGCACAATGATGCGCGACCCACGCGGCTTCTACGGCCAATACCCCGCAGTCTGAACACCTTCCGCCTCGGCGCGCCATCCAAGATCCCCAAGGGGTGGCGGGCCGACCGCGGCGTTAGGGGCGGCGATGGAACACCAAACCAGGGCCCGGCCCGACGGGTTCAACACCGACGGGCGCCGATCATCGGCGCAGACCTACCGCCGAAAATCGTTGTTGTGGTTGTCGCCGTCGCCATCGCGGTGGTGATCGTCGTGGCAAGTATTCCAGTCGAAGTTGAAGCCCCATTCCGGGCGCCAGAATTCCCCCGGGCACCAGTGGTACAGCGGCGCAGGGCCAAAACCGGGCTAGGCTTGGGCGGTACCCGACGCCAGCCCCAAACCTCCGCACACCAACATCGTCGTTGCAAACCCTATGATTCCTCGTTTCATGACTACTTCAACGCCCCACGAGATGCCCTCGGCGGCTTCGTATTAACCTGGCCAGGATCGTATAAGTCGCTGGGCGTCGCCTCAAGCCGATCGCCTGAGGCTGATCCCTCAGTGGTGGTCCGAGTCGTGGCGCGGTTAGCGCAGGAAGCTGTTCGCGATGCAGGGTCAGCTCGTCGGAACCACCCACGGGAGTGGATAACCCAACCACCACGGCGGTGCCCAAACGGGCACACTCTCGGCCCCAATCGAGTGTTAGTCGGGCAGCAGGCGCGCCTCGGGCACGGTGGCGGACACACCGCATGGACCTGCCGAACCTGCGATCAGACGGTGTACGGTCTGCCCCTGAACACTCAGTGCACATGCCTAGACGGTGCGGCGCGAGTGCGTATCTCCAACGTGAACCTGATCGACACGGGTGGCGGGCCGATTTCTGTAACCAGACGCACGCGAAATCTAGTCGGCGCCTGTCGAAGTAGCCCCGCGCCAACTATCCGGGGCGCCTAAGGGTCAACCTGTCGTGGTGAGGACTAAGCAGCCGGATCGAAGTGAGACACACCTGCGATGGTGTTCATTG
>NZ_JAVHWR010000064.1:0-6485 GCF_032159565.1 Mycobacterium sp. | reverse complement strand
CTCGCCACGTTAACCGATTGACCCATGAGGACGGCGGCCGCGAGTCAGACGAAGGCGGCGTCAGGTTTCGATGCTTTTGGCCGGCCAACGGCGATCGATCCTTCGCCTGGTTCGATCACGTACGTATCGCCGCGGTCGGCGCCGCTAGCGGACCGGGGTGAGCAGCAGATGGGGCCGTGCCAGGGCCGCCGTCACGACGTCGTCATCGGAGGACGGTGCCGGAAGCCCCGAACCCGGCGCGAGCAGTGTGTCGCGGGGCGCGGGCGCCGCACCGCACGCGGTGCACCGGCCCAATTCATCCAGCGGTGCTTCGTCGGCGGCGTGCTGAAACACCCGCAGCGGCCCGGCGGGGGCGTAATACTCGTCGCCCCATGCCAATAGCGCACGCACCGCGGGCCACAAAGCTGTGCCTTTGTCGCTAAGCCGGTACTCGCCGCGCCCACTGCTGCCGGTCACCCGCTCGAGAATTCCTTCCGCTGTCAGGGATTTAAGTCGCTCCGCGTGCCAGATGGCTGGATCCTGCGTGCCACCGCCGACCCTGAATTTCATCTCATGGTGCATTTCAACGACTGGCTGCACACTTCACACGCCGACAACACGCCCCACGCAGTCCAAGCCCCGCCATACGTCGGCTTTCTGGTTCCGGATCAAAACAGCTTTCTGAAGCGATCCGGCATCATGCAGGTCTACGGCTTTGCTGCAGGCAGTCACTACACCGGCGGGCCGTACAAGGCTTATCGAGGATGTACGTACTCGCACTCTTCGCGGTTCGACACGAACGGCTTGGACGTTACGTGGACACACGAGCAGTACAAGATCGGGTCACGAGTCCGACGGAGTATTCGAGATATCGATCGCCCACCAAAGAACCGTAGTTGCGCGGGCGATCACGGGGCGGCCAAATCTGGCTGTGTTCTCTCCTTATGACGATTCGATTGAGCGGTATTACGCGGAAGACCTGGTGCTGGAGCGGCCGCTGGCGCCTTCGCTAGGGTTGGCCAATGTGAAGGATTTCAGCTTAACGTGGACATTGCCGGACCTCAGGGACGTGATGGCGTCCGCCGAGCTCGTCGCAATGAATTACAACCCGGCTTACATGCGCGAAGTGTTTGAGCGCGACTAACACGATGTACCCAAACGAGAACAACACCCCCTTCACCGGCAATCGCCGCTATCCGTCGGATCGTGCTTGGCGTT
The DNA here is from genome assembly GCF_032159565.1 of Mycobacterium sp. Taxonomy (GTDB): domain Bacteria; phylum Actinomycetota; class Actinomycetes; order Mycobacteriales; family Mycobacteriaceae; genus Mycobacterium. Next base: position 5,288 of record NZ_JAVHWR010000064.1, on the reverse strand, counting down.
TGCGCGGGATGAGCATCCCCCGACGAAGTGATCTCGTTGCTGCAGAACGGCTCCTGGCCACGCAGACGCACTGTGGTTACGGACGTGGCACTGCTGATTTAGTGATTGAGCGACGGTACCGCTTGGGCCGTTTGTGGCCGCCCGCTCCTCGATATCCGAGGTGCCGCCGGCTTCGCGATTTTGGCGACCATTTTGGGACCACACGTCATACGCGATGGCGAACGACCCGCTCTTCTGTGAGCGTCACCCACCCGCCCGCCAACGACACAAACCATCAGCGACCTGGGTAAACGCCTGACCGCTACTTTCTGGGGTCAAGTGGTTCACATCTTCGGACGAGGCTTCGAGACGTAGTTGACTACCCCGGCGCGGCCGGCGGCTCGGATGTCCTGTGCTGGGATCTGGCGCATGGCGTAGTCGATCAGCTGGGAGCGGCGGCCGCCGCTTCGGGTGTGCGGGCACCCGTTACCGCACTGAGCCCGGCCAGCGCCGTCGCTGCGGCGGCGTAGCGCAGTGCCACGCCGGGACATTGGCACCGAGCGATGTTAACAATGTGGCGGCTGTGGTTCAGGTGATCTTTGGGGTCGACGTCAGTTCGATGCCGCACCGTTACCCCGCCGGCGTCACGTCCGCGCCGGAACCCTTGATCGACGCCTTCGCACGCTTCTCGGGCCGCACCGCCCGGTTGCCGCGCACGAACCCAGTGGCCGAAACCGCCGCCGCTAGCAGCGCGACCTCGCCGTTGACGAACGGGTGAAAGCCGACGCCGGCGCCACCGCGGCTCTTCACCGGGATGTCGGCGACTTCGGTGACCTTCCAGCCCTTTTCGGATATCGACAGAATGGCCTCGCCGTTCTCACACGTCAGCGGCAACGCGGCGATCACCTCGTCGCCATCCGCGCTTAGCTTCACCCCGGCGACGCCGTTGCCTGCCGCGCCCTGCGGATTCACTGCGGCCGGATCGATCCGCAGCACCTTCCCGCGCCGAGTCACCAACGCCAGATGGGAGCCGGGTGCCAGCACGCCGGACCGCAGCAGCCCCGTGATGTCCGGCGCCACCGGGATATCGCGGATCTTGAAAGGCAGTCCGCCACCGGTGGTGAATTTGATTCGTCCGTCGGTCCACACCGCCCAACCAAGTCCCGAGGTCAGCAGATCGCCGTGGCTGTCGGAGAACACACCGCGGTCATCAAGTCGCCACGCGGCGTTGGACTTACGCTCGCGGGGACCGTCCTCGTCGGCACTGGATGCGGTCGGAGTGGCGTCGAAGTCCAGCACGGTGCGACGGTCGAATTCGGCGCCTTTGAAAAGTTTTGCGGTCTCCACAAGCTCGTTGTCGATCACCTTCCGGCGCGCATCAGGATTCGACACCAATTCGGTGAGTTCGAGGAACTCGGCGCCCAGCTTCTCCGCTTCGGCCTGCAGCTCGATCACGTCGAGCTTCGTCAGCCGGCGAAGCTGCAGCGCCAGAACGTAATCGGCCTGCTCGGTGTCGATTCCGAACCGATCCTGTAGTCCTTGCCGGGCCTCGTCGACGGTGTCGGATCCGCGGATCACCGCCACCGCGGCGTCGATGTCCAGGTGGATGGTCATCAGGCCGGCCACCAGGTGGCGCCGTGCGGTGACCTTTTCCAGTCGATACTCGCTGCGGCGCAGCACCACCGAATCGCGCAGGTGTAGGAATGCGCCGATCAGTTCACGCACCGACCACCAGCGCGGTACGCGGTCCTCATCGAGCGCGACCAAACTGGCGGCGAACGTCGACTCCAGCGGCGTCAGCGCGAGCAGCTGCTCACGGATCGTTTCGCCGCTATGGCCGCGTTTGACGGTGACCACGATTCGCAGCCCGTTGCGGCGGTCGGTCAGATCCGACATGTCCGCCACGCCGGACATCTCGCCCGATTCGGCCAGAGCCCGGATCCGTTCTTGCACAGTGTTACTCGCGACGCCGGGCGGGAGTTCGGTGATGATGACGTTCTTTCCGTCCACCGACACCGTGCCGCGCACGGTGAAGGCTCCCCGGCCGGTGGTGATGTACTCCCGCAGTCCGGTCGCACCGACCACGGTGGCGCCGCATCCCCAATCGGGGCCGGGAATGAGTTTGAGCAACCTGTCGTCGGTCATGTTCGGGGTCTTCAGCAGCGCCCGGCAGGCGGCCATGACCTCACGCGGATTGTGTGCGGGCACCTTGGTGGCCCACCCTTCGGCGATGCCGACGGCGCCGTTGCAGAGCAGCACCGGCCACTGGGCCGGCAGCACCGTCGGCTCGATCCATTCACCGTCGAACGTCGAGACCATCGGCACGGCGTGGTCGTTGAGTTCGGCGGTCAGTGCGGCACCGGGTGCCGACAGCCGCATCTCGGTGTAGCGGTCGGCCGCGGGGATGTCTCCCTGGATGCGCGGGAAAGCGCCTTGTCCGTCAATCACTTTCACGCGCTGGAACTCGGCGGCCATCAGCGCCGCAGCCCCGTACATCGACGCGCCGCCGTGCGGGTGCAGGTTGCCGGTGACGGCCGAGCAGACCTTCGAGGACTTCTGCGGCTTGTTTCCGGGCAGCAGTCTCGACTCGTGCATCTGATAGAGCAGGCGCCGCTGGCCGGGCTTGAGTCCGTCGAACGCGGACGGGATCGCGCGGTCGCTGACGCTGTAGAGGGCAAAGGTCAGCTGGTAGTGGTTCCAGTAGTCATCGGCACTCTGGTCGAGCACCAGGTCGGGGTTCTGCTCGATGATGGCGGTCACGTCGTTCTCCTAATCGAGGTCGAGAGCAGAGGTATCGACGCGGGCGGCGATATCGGCCATCCACGTGCGCCGGCCCTCTGGCGGCCCGCCGAACAGAGTGTGGTGCAATTTCGGATCGCCCTCATCGAGGTGTACCCGAATGACGGTACGGCGATGCGGATCCAGCACGGTGTTCCAGAAGTCGTCGGCGTCCATCTCACCGAGACCCTTGTTCCGCTGCACCTCCACCTTGCGCTTGGAGGTGACCTTCAGCTGGGCTACCGCGGCATCACGCTCGGACTCGTCTTGGCAGTAGATCCGTTGCTGGCCGTCTTTGACCACGAACAGCGGCGGCAGCGTGACGTAGACCATTCCGGCCTTGACGAGTGGCCGGTAGAAATCGAGGAACATCGAGATGAGGCTCGAGTTGATGTTGCCGCCGTCGGGGTCGGCGTCGGAGGCGAACAGGATGCGGTCGTACCGGCACGACTCCGGGTCGCAGTTGTCACGCACTCCACAGCCCAGGATGCGTTCGATCGAGTCGAATTCGTCCTTGACCCGCGCCTTGCTGAGGGTGAATCCATAGACGTTGGGCGGCTTGCCTTTCAGGGGGAAGGCCGCCTGGAAGGTGGCGTCGCGTGCGGCTTTGATCGTGCCCAGCGCTGAGTCGCCCTCGCACAGGAACAACTCGGCACCCGAGCCGCGTCCGGTCTCCCGGCTGGGCAGCAGCTTAGGCGGCAGCGACAGGTTCGTCCCCAGGCCCTTGGCTTTCGACGCCGCCCGGGACCGGGCCTTGGCACCCTCGGCGCTGCGTCGCGCCCTGGCGGCCTCCAGCGCGAGCTTGGTCCACAGCGATACCGTGTCGCCGTTGCCGGGGTTGGCGGCCCAGATGGTGACGCTTCGCGCCACGTCCTGGGCCATCGCCACGTTCAGCGACCGCGAGGACACCGCGGTCTTGGCCTGCGAGTCCCATGCGACATCGGGTGCCCGAGTGTCCACGGCGAGCGCGGTTACCGCGGCGAAATCCAGTGCCTCCGGGCCGTCTTCGCCTTTGGCCAGGCCCAGGTCTCGGATGCGGGATGCCCGGTCGGCCAGTGCTTCGGACAATCCCTTCACGGCGGCGCTCAGATGAGATCCGCCACCGGGGGTGCGCACGGTGTTGCAGAACGCGGCGACGGTGGCCGGCTCGGCTGGGCCGGCCGTCAACGACCAACGGAACGGGGTCGGGCCGCGGCCGGTGGTGTACTCGCCGCGGCCCTCGACCACTGCGCGCACGCCGGGCACCGGAGTGCCCCCGGCGGTGCACATGAGGTCCAGGAGGGTGTCCGTGCCCCACGGCCCGCTGAACGGTTCGAGCAACTCGGGCCGGACCTCTTCGCCGGGCCATCCGTCGTCCATGACGATCAGATGCACCCCCGGCGACATCCGCGTAGCGGCGTGCGCGCGCAGCAGCACCTCGTTGATGTCCACAGTGGAATCCGGCACCACGGCCGGGTCGAACAGGATGCGCACCGTGGTGCCGTGTGCATCCGGTTTGCGATTGCCGGAGCCGCGCAGTTTCTGCGTGTCGGATCGGGTGAACGGGGCGTTCGGGTCGAAGTCCTTGCCGTCGAACACCCCCGGGTAACCACCTCCGAAACTCTGCAGGTAAGTTTTCCCGGCCCGGTGTACCGTCACGTCGGTGCGCGCGGAAATGAAAACCGCTGCGGCGGCGCCTATTCCGTTAAGTCCGGCACCCGTGCTTGCAGCGTCGGTGTGTGCGGAGAACTTGCCGCCGGCCCGCGCGGTACCCAAGGTCTTGACGATGCCGTTCTTCCCGTTCACCGGGTCGGTGTCGACGGGCAGGCCCCGGCCGTCGTCGGTGACGCTGACCGATCCGTCGGCATGCAAGGTGATCGTCACTGTGGACCCACCGTGACTGGGATCGGCGACCTCTTCGATCGCGTTGTCGACGATCTCGCGAAGCGCGGTGTTGAGCACGTCCAGACCGAGGTTCACCGCCGGCCGCAGGCGTGTGTGCTGGACATCATCGAGCTCGGTGATGTCAGCGGCGGTGTAACTCACTGCTCGTCCTTTCCATCAAATGCCGGGTAGGGGAGGACCGAATCTCACGGGGATCTGTCGGCGATCCACCTGGCACGCACTGGTGTGCCGCAGAAATGGTAGTCGGCCGGCCCGACATCTTTGCGCAGCCTCGGCGGTGTATGAGCAGACTCTCTTCAGCGTCACACCCATATCGGCGGGGCTGAGGCGAGAGCGTGATTGGTTCTCGAACAGCGGCTTACGCCGAGATGTCGGACCCGTGCGCCACACTCCTGGCATGGGCAGGCGCAACCACGAGAGACAAACGGCCAAGCAGAAGCTCGCCTGGCGCACTCCCTAAAGCCGGCGCCGGGCTCGATCCATCACTGCCGGCCCGGCAACCTTAGCGCAACAACATCTTTCACACCGGACCGCGCCTAAAGCGGCTGAACGCGCGGTGTTGCGTGGTACGTGTCACCGTGACGAAATTTGGTACAGACACGATCGTCAACCTCTGACAGACTCCAGGACGTCGTAAGTCCGGCCTG
>NZ_JAVHWR010000040.1:0-27696 GCF_032159565.1 Mycobacterium sp. | reverse complement strand
AGCACCAGTATCAAACTGGCAAAAAAACAAACCACACCCCTAAACGGGAAAAAGAAGCATGGCAAAAAACAAAAACAACAAACAAAAACCACCAAACACACTATTGAGTTCTCAAACAACACACCCGGTTACAGGCAACCCTGCCACTGTACTCGACATCGGCAGAGACGTCAAACCACGTCCGCCAGTCCAAGACTGGGGCCGTGGGCTAGTGGAAACACTACGCCTTCTCACACGGGCGTCCCAAATCGGGGCCGGTGACCTGCGAACCTAGACGACACGCTCGATCTCGGCGCCCAGGCTGACCAAGTTCTCCACGAACAGCGGGTACCCGCGGTCGATGTGAAAGACGTCGTGGACCTCGGTATCCCCGTCCGCGACCAGGCCGGCCAATACAAGCCCCGCCCCGGCGCGAATGTCTGACGACCACACCGGGGCGCTGGACAACTGCGGAAGGCCCCGGACTACCGCGTGATGGCCGTCGGTCCTGGCGTCGGCGCCGAGCCGGATCATCTCCTCAACGAACCGGAACCGCGCCTCGAAGACATTTTCGGTGATCATCGAGGTGCCGTCGGCGATAGAGGCCAGCGCGATGGCCATCGGCTGCAGATCGGTCGGAAAGCCGGGAAACGGCAGCGTTGCGACGTTGATCGCCTTGGGCCGTTCGTACTGCACGATGCGGAAGCCGTCGTCGCTCTGCGTGACAGTGGCGCCTGCGTCGTGCAGCTTGTGCAGCACCAGCTGCAGGTGCTGCGGGTCGACGCCGGTGACCGAGATGTCACCCCTGGTCATGGCCGCGGCGATTCCCCACGTGGCCGCAACGATCCGGTCGCCGATCACCCGGTGCTCCGTTGGATGCAGCCGATCGACGCCGGTGATCGTCATCGTCGACAGGCCTGCCCCTTCGATCTGGGCACCCATCTGGTTCAGCATCGTGCACAGGTCGACGACGTCAGGTTCGCGTGCCGCGTTGTGGATGGTGGTGACGCCCTCCGCCACCACCGCCGCCATCAAGATGTTCTCGGTCGCACCCACCGACGGGAATTCGAGCTGAATCTCCGCTCCGCGCAGATGATCTGCCTCGGCGACCACACAGCCATGCTCGATATTGCAGCGGGCACCGAGCTGTCGCAGCCCGGCCTGGTGCATGTCCAGGGGTCGCGACCCGATGGCATCGCCGCCCGGCAGTGCAACCTTGGCCCGCTTGCAGCGGCCGACCAACGGCCCGAGCACGCACACGGAGGCCCGGAACTGGCGGACGGCAGCAAAATCCGCGTCGTACTTGGGTTCGTCGGGTGATGTGATGCGAACCGTGCCACCATCCAGTTCGACGTTGGCTCCGAGCCCGCGAAGCACCTCCGCCATCAGCGGCACGTCGAGAATGTCCGGGCAATTCGTGATCGTGCTGGTGCCTTCGGCCAGCAGCGTGGCAGCCATCAGCTTCAGCACGCTGTTCTTGGCTCCCCCGACGGCAACTTCGCCTGACAACCGGTCTCCACCGGTGACCACGAAACGCTCGCTCACCGCGTTAGTTTAAACAGCGGCGCGGGCGGTGTCCGAATCCTCGGTGAGGCGCCGGCGGTACCGTTTGACCATGGCTGTGCACCTGACCCGGATTTACACCCGTACCGGTGACGACGGAACGACCGGATTGAGCGACTTCAGCAGGGTTTCCAAGAACGATGCGCGGCTCGCGGCGTACGCCGACTGCGATGAGGCCAACGCCGCCATCGGCGTTGCCGTTTCTTTGGGTCACCCCGACGAGCAAATGCTCAAGGTGCTGCGGCAGATTCAGAATGACCTCTTCGACGCGGGCGCTGACCTGTCCACTCCGGTCGTCGAGGATCCCGAGCACCCACCACTGCGCATCAGCCAGAGCTACATCGACCGGTTGGAGGCGTGGTGTGACCAATTCAACGCACCCCTGCCTGCACTGGATTCTTTTGTGCTGCCGGGCGGTACTCCGTTGTCCGCCTTGCTCCATGTGGCCCGAACCGTCGCGCGCCGTGCCGAGCGGTCGGCCTGGCTGGCGGTCGAAGCTCATCCCGACAGCGTCAGTGTGCTACCGGCCAAATACCTCAACAGGCTTTCCGATCTGCTCTTCATCCTCTGCAGAGTCGCCAATCCCGGCGGCGATGTGCTGTGGCAACCGGGCGGTTTTGCAAGGGATTAGGCCGTCCTGCGCCGCGCTCGAGGCGACGGTCGCGACTCCAGCCACGATTGAAAGGCGGTCAGCGCGCCGCGATCCAGCGCCACCTCGTAGCCGGTCTTGCGTTCCGGGCTCGTGTCGCGCAGTTCGAGGATCACGATCTCGGCCGTCATGATGTCGAACTCATCGCCTCGTGGCGACCGGCGCGACACGATCTCCAGCCCTCGGCGGCTGAGCCGACGATCAGGCCACCACCGCAGGCTGGAGAGCCGGTAGAAGCCGGCTTCGCCACCGCGATAACGCATTACCCCGTGCCGCCAGCCCTGGCCTCCGACGGCCGGATAGTCACGCAGAATCGCCGCGGTACCCCCGACCTGACGCAGCTTCCACAGCCGGTAGCTCAGGGCGATGACGACGAGAAGAAGCACACCCACCAGCGCGGCCATGATCAGCATGGACGCGCTCATCGGTGGCCCTAGTCGATCTGGCCGAGAGCGCGCAGCCTGGCGCGGCCTTTGGCTGCGGTCGCCTCGTCGTCGGACTCGGAGTCCCGCTTTGCCGCGTCGGCGTTGATCTCGGACTCGAGTTCAGCGGACTCGGCGAGGATGATCACGCCCTCGTCGGTGACGGACATGAAGCCGCCGTCGACGGCGATGCGCAGATCATCCTCACCTTCGCGTTCGACCCTGACCATGGCGTCGTCAACCAGCTGCGCCACCAGCGGGATGTGACGCGGCAAGATACCGATCTCACCCGCAGTGGTGCGGGTGAACACGAAAGTGGCTTTCCCCGACCAGATTTCGCGTTCTACCGCGACGATGTCCACATCCAGTTCAGCCATGACTAGTCACTCTTGTCTTCGCCGTCGTCCTTCGCGGAGTCGTCGTCCTTCGCGGAGTCGTCGTCCTTCGCGGAATCGTCGTCCTTCGCGGAGTCGCCGTCCTTCGCGGAGTCGTCGTCCGAGTCGTCGTCCGAGTCCTCGTCGCTCTTGTCCCCGGACGCCGGAGCGCCGTCGCTGCCGCTGTCGTCCATCTTGGCGCCGAGGCTCTCGGCCTTGCGCTTCAGATCTTCGAGACCGCCGATCAGGAAGAACGCCTGCTCGGGAAGGTGGTCGAAATCGCCCTTCGTGAGCCTGTCGAACGCCTCGATGGTCTCCTTCAGAGGCACGGTCGAGCCGGGCTGGCCGGTGAACTGTTCGGCGGCCATCATGTTCTGGGACAGGAAGCGCTCGATGCGGCGGGCGCGCTGCACCAACTGCTTGTCTTCTTCGGCCAGTTCGTCGATGCCCAGAATCGCGATGATGTCCTGGAGGTCCTTGTATCGCTGCAGGATTCGGATGACTTCCTGGGCCACACGGTAGTGCTCCTCGCCGACCACGCTCGGATCGAGGATCGTCGAGCTGGACGCGAGCGGATCGACCGCCGGGAAGATGCCCTTGGAGAACACATTACGGCTGAGCTCAGTGGTGGCGTCCAGGTGGGCGAAGGTCGTGGCGGGCGCCGGGTCAGTGTAGTCGTCGGCGGGCACGTACACGGCCTGCATCGAGGTGATCGAGTGGCCGCGGGTCGACGTGATGCGCTCTTGGAGCTCACCCATCTCGTCGGCCAGTGTCGGCTGGTATCCCACCGCGGAAGGCATGCGGCCAAGCAGTGTGGAGACTTCGGAGCCGGCCTGTGTGAACCGGAAGATGTTGTCGATGAACAGCAGGACGTCCTGCTCCTGTTCATCGCGGAAGAACTCGGCCATGGTGAGCGCAGACAACGCGACCCGCATACGGGTGCCGGGCGGCTCATCCATCTGACCGAACACCAGCGCCGTGTCCTTCAGCACGTCGGCGTCTGCAAGCTCGACCCAAAGGTCGTTGCCCTCGCGGGTGCGCTCCCCGACCCCGGCGAACACTGACGTGCCGCCGAAGTTGCGGGCGATGCGGTTGATCATCTCCTGGATCAACACGGTCTTGCCCACGCCGGCGCCGCCGAACAGGGCGATCTTGCCGCCGCGGACGTAGGGCGTGAGCAGGTCGACGACCTTGAGACCGGTCTCCAGCATCTCCGTGCGGGGTTCCAGCTGGTCGAAAGCCGGCGGCTTGCGGTGGATCGACCAGCGCTCGAAGTCCTTGCCGTAGCCGGGCTCATCGAGGCAGTCGCCGAGCGCGTTGAACACGTGGCCCTTGACTCCGTCGCCGACGGGTACCGAGATCGAGTTGCCGGTGTCGGTCACCTCGACGCCTCGAACCAGTCCGTCGGTGGGCTGCAGGGAGATGCAGCGGACCAAGTTGTCGCCGAGGTGCTGGGCAACCTCCAGCGTCAGCGTCTTCGCCAGATCCTTGTAGTCGATCTCTGCGTGCAACGCGTTGAACAACTCGGGCACAGAACCACGCGGGAACTCGACGTCGACGACAGGGCCGGTGACGCGCACGACGCGGCCCGCGGTGTCGGTGTCGGTCTTCTTTTCAGCAGTAGCAGTCATGTGTCTTTTCGCTTCCTACGGGCTACTTGTTGGCGGCGTCCGAGAGCGCGTTAGCGCCACCGACGATTTCGCTGATTTCCTGAGTGATCTGGGATTGCCGTTCGCGGTTGGCCATCAGGGTCAGGTCCTTGATGAGGTCGTCGGCGTTGTCTGTCGCCGACTTCATCGCCCGCCGGCGGGATGCCGACTCCGATGCCGCCGCCTCGAGCAGGGCGGCGAAGATGCGGGTGGCGACATATCGTGGCAGAAGCGCGCCGAACAGTGTTTCCGCATCCGGCTCGAACGAGAACAGCGTCTGCGGTCCGGTCTCCTCTTCGCTGTACTCCACCACCATCGGCGCGATCCGGCGCGCGACCGCGGTCTGCGACATCATCGATTTGAACTCGTTGAACACGATGTGCAACTCGTCGACGCCGAGAACGTCGTCCTTGCCCGGATCGTCGCCCTCGTCGTCCATGCCTGCGGTGAAGGCGTCGACCAGTGTCGACGCGATCTCCTGCGCGTTCTCGTAGTCAGGCCGCTCGGAGAACCCGGTCCAGGAGTCGAGCACATCCCAATTGCGGAAGCTGTAGTACCCGAGGGCTTTTCGGCCCACGGTGTACAGCACGGGTTCCTTGCCCTCCGAGCGAAGCAAGGAGAACAACTCCTCCGACCGCCGAAAGACGTTGGCGTTGTACGCGCCGCAGAGCCCACGGTCCGACGACACCACCAGCACACCGGCGCGCCGTGGGTTCTCGCGTTCGACCAACAGCGGGTGGTCCAACGCGCTCGCGTTGGCCAAGTTCGAGAGCATGTGGGTGATTTCGCGGTCGTAAGGCCGAGCCGCCTGGACTCGAGCCTGTGCCTTGGCGATACGCGAGGTCGCGATCAGCTCCTGGGCCTTGGTGATCTTCTTGATCGACCCGGCGGAGCGGATACGTCCACGCAGTTCGCGCAGTGTGGCAGCCATTAGCGCTCCGGCCTATTTCTTCTTCGGCTTGGGCTTGTTGACCTTCACCGATTCCTTCTCGACGTCTTCTTCGTCCATTGCATCGGCGTGCTCATCGGGGACGACTGAGCTGCCGTCGGTGGTGTCGAAGCCCTTCTTGAAGTCGTTCACGACTTTCTCGAGCTTTTCTTCGAGCTCCTCGGAGAGCTTCTTGCTCTCCCGAATCTCTTTGAGGATGCCCTCATGCGAGCCCTTCACGTGCTCGAGAAATTCCCGCTCGAACCTCTGAACGTCCTCGACGGGCACGGTGTCGAGGTGGCCCCTGGTACCCAGGAAGATCGCGACGACCTGCTCCTCGACCGGCATCGGGCTGTTCTGCGGCTGCTTGAGCAATTCCACCAGCCGAGCGCCGCGATCCAGCTGCGCCTTGGATGTCTCGTCGAGGTCGGAAGCGAACGCGGCGAACGATTCGAGCTCGCGATACTGCGAGAGATCCAGTCGCAGCGATCCGGCCACCTCTTTCATGGCCTTGATCTGAGCGGCACCGCCGACACGCGAAACCGAAACGCCGACGTTGATCGCCGGGCGCACACCCTGGTTGAACAGATCGGTCTCCAGGAAGCACTGGCCGTCGGTGATCGAGATGACATTGGTCGGGATGTAGGCCGAGATGTCGTTGGCCTTGGTCTCGATGATCGGCAGGCCCGTCAGCGAGCCGCCCCCGAGCTCGTCGGACAACTTGGCACAGCGTTCCAGCAGCCGGGAGTGCAGGTAGAACACGTCTCCCGGGTACGCCTCGCGGCCGGGCGGCCTGCGCAGCAGCAGCGAGATGGCACGATAGGCCTCCGCCTGCTTGGTCAGGTCGTCGAACACGATCAGCACATGCTTGCCGTCGTACATCCAGTGCTGGGCAATGGACGACCCGGTGTACGGCGCAAGCCATTTGAAGCCGGCCGAGTCGGAGGCCGGTGAAGCGACGATGGTGGTGTACTCCATCGCGCCACCCTCTTCGAGGGTTTGGCGCACGCTGGCGATGGTGGTGCCCTTCTGGCCGATCGCCACGTACACGCAACGGACCTGCTGGTCGGGGTCGCCGGTCTCCCAGTTCTGGCGCTGGTTGAGGATCGTGTCCACACATACCGCGGTCTTGCCGGTCTTGCGGTCGCCGATGATCAGCTGGCGCTGACCGCGCCCGATCGGGGTCTGGGAGTCGATCGCCTTGATGCCCGTCTGAAGCGGCTCACTGACGCCTTGACGCTGCACCACAGACGGCGCCTGCAGTTCCAGGGCGCGTCGCTCGTCGGTTTCGACATCGCCGCGACCGTCGATCGGCTGACCCAGGGGGTTGACCACACGTCCGAGGAAGGCATCACCAACGGGTACCGACAGCACCTCGCCGGTGCGCTTGACCTGCTGGCCCTGTTCGATCTTCTCGAAGTCGCCGAGGATCACCGCGCCGATGGCGTGCTCGTCGAGGTTGAGCGCAACACCGAGCACACCGCCCGGGAACTCCAGCAGCTCCTGTGTCATCACCGACGGGAGGCCCTCGACGTGCGCGATGCCGTCGCCGGCGTCGATGACAGTGCCGATTTCCTCGCGCTCGGTGTCGGCTTCGAAACCGGCGACATACTCCTCGATGGCGCCCTGGATCTCGTCCGCCGAGATCGTCAACTCTGCCATGGGGTTCTCCTCTTCGCGCAAGCGCTCATCGGTGGCTTTCGTCTTCCTACTTCGTGTGTGGGTCTGATGTTGTCGGGGTCATTCGGGCAAGTGGTTCTCGGCCGACGCCAGCTTGGACGACAGCGAGCCGTCGATCACCTCGTCGCCCACCTCGATCGTGAGGCCGCCTAGCAGTGCCGGGTCGATGTCGAGCTGAAGCGACACCGGATGACCGTAGATGCGGGTGAGCAACTCGGTCAGTCGGTTTCGTTGAGCGTCGCTGAGCTCGCTTGCGGCGCGCACGTGTGCGACGACCTCGCCACGTCGGGACACCGCGAGATTCGCCAACTCGCGGACGGCGTCATCAGCACGCTCGCCGTGCAGCAGTTCGACCGTCTGGCGAAGCAGGTCCGCGGTGTTCTTGCTCGCCCTGCGGTGAAGCACGTTGTTCAACAGGCTGATTCGGCCGTCCACGGGGGAGGTGTAGTCGCTGAGCAGGGTGATCAGCCGCGGCTCGGTGTCGAGGATGCGACTGAACCTGAACAGCTCGTCCTCCACGTCTTCGATCTGCCCGTCGGCTTCGGCGCGCACCAGCAGGGCGAGCCTGGCGAGGTGTTGGACTCCGCGCGTCAAGTCCGAGGCGGACGACCAGCGCTGCGAAACGGCATTTTTGAGTATGTCGAGTGCGGATTCGGAAACCTTGCCGGACAGCAGTCGCTCAACGAGGTGCACCCTGGAAGCGGAATCCGCGGAGGGGTCGGCCAGATGCCTGGCCAAAACCGGCTCGCGGCGCAGTAACTTGACCGTCGATGCCAGATCGTCGGACAACTTGGTCAGTCCGGCGCCGTCGAGCCCGGCCACGGCCTCGTCGAACTGTTCGACGACTGTGGCCACCGACTGGCGGCTGGCGGCGCGCAGCTTCGCTGTGGCGGCGTCGGAGAACACCGTGCTCGACGGCGCCATCTCATCCAACTCGTCGAGGAAGCGGCCAACCGTCGCGGACTGCTCTGCTGGATCGGAGACGAAGTCGCGCACCATATCTCGTGCACGATGCACGGACTCGGCGCCGAGAGTCTGCCGAAGTTCGCGGATGAGCTGCTGACGAAGCAGCTGAACTTGTTGTGCCCCTTGCGTTTTGATGCGCTCCAGCTCGGCGTCGGCTTGGGCCCGCAGCTGTTCGGCGATCTTCTCGGCGTCGTGACGCGCCTCCTCGATCACCTTCGAAGCCTCAGCCTTGGCCTGCTCGAGCGCCTTGGCGTGCTCCTTGTCGGCGTCGGCGACCTTTTTCTCGGCCTCGGAGTGTTCTTGCAGCTGTGCGCGGACGGTCTCCTGCTGGTTCTTCATCATGGTGCGAACCGGCGGTACAACGTATTTCCATAAGAGGAAGACGATTACCGCGAAACCAATGAGCTGTCCGATGAAGGTCGACACGACAGCTAACGCCCCTGTCCTGTAGTAACCGGAACCGTACGAGTGGTCACCTGGACCCCGAGGACGCGACTGGCAAACTGCGCCGCCAGAGTCTCAACAGACGTCTGGAGGTCGGCCGTCACCGCCAGCGACTGCTCCGTGAGCTCCTCGGTGGCCTGCGCAAGCACCTTCGAGACCTCGGCGTTGGCACGGGCGCGCGCGTCCTCGACGATCTTGCGGCCCTCGGCACGGGCCTCCTCACGGACGTGCGTCGCCTCGCGGCGGGCCGTGGCCATCACCTTCAGGTAGTCGGCGTCAGCAGCCGCCCGCAGTTGCGCTGCGCGACGGTTGTCCTCAGCCGTCTTTTGCACCATGGCTTCGCGTTCGCGCAAAACCTTGGAGATAGGCGGCACAACCCACTTGGCGATCACACCGAGCAGGATCAAGAAGATGATCAGCACGAAGAAGAACGTGCCGTTGGGGATCAGAAAGTTGCTCTGACCGCCGCCTTCTTCCGCCGCCAGGATCGTCGAGCTGAGGTCATTCATGACCGTGGACTACCTACTTGACCGGAGTGGCGAACACGAACAGCGCCATGAATGCCAGGTTGATGAAGTAGGCGGCCTCGACCAGACCGACCGTGATGAAGAACGGAGTGAACAAGCGTCCCTGGGCCTCGGGCTGCCGGGCGATGCCGGCGATCAACGCGTTACCCGCGATGCCGTCACCGATACCGGCGCCGATGGCACCGCCGGCCATGATCAGTCCACCGCCGATGAGCGCGCCGGCAGCGATTGTGGGATTCATCTTTATCCTCCTTGATAACTGGCAGGTGTCCTACCAGGACGTGGGTCGAGCATGGTCGGTATCAGTCATGTTGTTCGTCGAGTTCCATCGACTGGCTGAAGTACAAGATCGTCAGCAGGGCGAAGATGAACGCCTGGATGGCGCCGACGAACAAGTCGAAGCTCTTCCAGATCGCGTTGGGCGCCCACATGATCCACGGCGGGAACATGGCGATCAGCGCGACCAGGATGCCGCCCGCGAAGATGTTGCCGAAAAGTCGGAGTGACAGCGAGATCGGCTTGGCGAGCTCCTCGACGAGGTTGATCGGCGCCAGAACGGCGACGTGGCCCTTCAGTAGCTTCACCGGGTGGCCGATGATGCCGCGGCGCCAAATGCCCGCCGCGTGGTAGCAGATGAACACGAACAGTGCGAGCGCCAGCACGAAGTTGATGTCCGAGGCCGGCGGCTTGAGCAGTTCGTGTATCCCGCCGTTGGAATCGGTGTACTGCACGGGCAGGATCGACAGCCAGTTCGACACCAGAATGAACACGAACAGCGTGACGGCCAGCGGCAGCACGAACGGGGCGATCTTCATGCCGATCGCCGACTCGATCTGGTTGCGCAGCTGAACTGTGATCGCTTCCCAGAACAGCTGCACGCCGCTGGGCACACCGGTCGACGTCACCTTGGCGCGCAGGAAGAATGCCAGCGCCAGCACAATCGCCGCGGCAATCGCGGTGGACAGCACCGTGTCGGTGTTGACGGTCAGCCCGAACCAGTGCGCCTGCGTGTGGTGGCCGACTTCGATCCCGGAGCCGGCGGCGAGGATCGTCTCGGTCATTTCTCTCCTGCCTCCCCTTCGAGTCCATCACTACCGACGCCGATGCTCCTCGCGTCCGCGTCGCCCGCCCGCAGCTTCTTCAAGACGGGCAGCGCCGTGGAAAGCACTAGCAATACCTGGAACAGCGCCATGCCAAACACGACGCCGAGACCCTGCGGCCGGAAGATGAATGCGATCGTCAAGCCGATCACCGTCATCACCAACAGCCGGGTGGCGGAGTTGATTGCCATTTTGCTCTTGAGCGGATGGTCCTTGGCTGTGATCGCCTCGACCGATCGCTGCACGAGGATCGCGTTGAGCAAACCGAGCGCGAGGCCTACTCCGAAGAAAACCCCGACCATCGGATGGTCAAGCAGGGCGGCCGCCACTGTCACCAGGCCGGCGAAAACCACGCACACGGCAAACAACCGCAACGGCCGGAAAGCCACTGACGGAAACACCAACGGCGCATCCTGCGCTGGCGTCGTCACGGCGTCACCTCAATCCCGCGGTCACGAGGGCTAACCCAATGATTCTGTGCGTGGCGCCCCGAGCGTATCGGAGTGCGCAGGACGCGCTGGAATCACCCAAGGGGTAGCTCCCTTTGTCGGTCGTTTATCCGTGCCGGTCGGTGGTGAGCCGGGCGGCTCGGGGGCCGGCAACCCGCGAGGTTTTTCGGGTTCTACCAGCACCGTACCACACAGGAAGCAGCCAGAAACGGGGTCCTACTACTTTTCGTCGTACATGCTGTCGTAGGACTCTTCCCGGCGTCTGAGGAGCGGAATGAGCGTGACGACGATGGCCACCAGAATCGCCGCCAGCATCACTCCGCCGGTGTAGCGGGGGTCGAAGAAGATCGTGCTCGCGGCGCCCAGCGCGACGATTCCCACCCACAGGTAGATGAGCAGCACCACCCGTCGGTGCGAATGGCCGATCTGCAGCAGCCGGTGATGCAGGTGCATCTTGTCGGGGCTGAACGGACTGCGTCCGGCTCGGGTGCGCCGGACGATGGCCAGCAACATGTCCAGGGCGGGCACGAACATCACGGCAACCACCAACAGGAACGGTGACAGCAGCGCGAAAACGTCGCGGGCGCCGTAAGCGCTCTGCGAGATCGGCCCGGCGGCCGTGGTGGAGGCCGCCCCGAGCATCAGCCCGATCAGCATCGAACCCGAGTCCCCCATGAAGATGCGCGCGCGATGGAAATTGTGCGGCAGAAAACCCAGACAGGCGCCTGCCAGCACCACCGAAATCACCGCGGGCGGGTAGAACAGCACGTCGCCGCCGTGGTCGCGAAGCAGCCCTATGGAGAAGATGGTGATGGCCAACGCGGTGATCAGGCCAAGACCCGCGGCCAGACCGTCGAGGCCGTCGACGAAGTTCATGGCGTTGACGATCGCCACCGTCAGCGCCAGCGTCAGCAGAATCGACGACACCTGGTCGAGCACGATGGTGCCGACACCGCCGATCGGGATGTACAGCACGCTCCACGCCACGCCCATCGTGACGAGCACGCTGGCCGCGGTGATCTGCCCGGCGAACTTGGTCAGCGCGTCCAGGCCCCACTTGTCGTCGATCAGGCCGATGGCCATGATCAGCCCACCGGCCACGACGGTGGCGGGCAGACCCGATGAGTAGACGAAGCCGCGGGTCAGCGCGGGCAGTTGGGAGGCGAGCAGCACGGCGCCCAGCACCCCGATGTACATCGCCAGCCCGCCCATCCGCGGCGTCGGCTGCAGATGGACGTCGCGTTCCCTGGGGTAGGCCACGGCGCCGACGCGCGTCGCCAGCACGCGGACCCAGCCCGTCGCGAAATAGGTGATGATCGCCGCGGTGAGACCGACCAGAGCCAGCTCGCGCAGCGGCACGCCCGCGCCTCGATCGGAGAGCGCAAGCAGCCCACCGGCCACATTGTGCACATCGCTCACCACTGAATGAACCGTACTGGACGAGGTTGAGAAGCCTCTGCTGTGAACGACCTGTCCGAGAGCGGCCCGCGACGATCGCCGGCATTCCGCGTGCCGTCCCGAGTGCGTGTCTCCATGCTCCCGGTGCGTCTCAGGTAGTCGCCGTCAGCGATTCGGCTTCGACTGCAAGCACTTTCGCGATCTCCTCGGCGGTCACCGGACCGGTCCGAAGGATGCGCGGATCTGCGCCGGTGAGGTCGACGATCGTGGAAGCCGCCTGCTGTTCGGACGGTCCGGCGTCGAGGTAGACCGCGACGAGGTCGCCGAGCTGATTGCGAGCCTCTTCAGCGGTGACCGAGGCGGGCCGGCCCGAGATGTTCGCGCTGGACACCGCCATTGGGCCGACTTCACGCAGAACCTCGATCGCGACCGGGTGCAGCGGCATCCTCAGCATCACCGTGCCGGCGGCATCGCCGAGGTCCCATTGCAGGGACGGCGCCTGCTGCACAACGAGGCTCAGCGCACCGGGCCAGAACGCACGGATCAGCTCGCGCGCAGCGTCGGGCACCGTGTACACCAGACCCTCGATGGTGTGCCAGGAGCCGACGAGCACCGGCACGGGCATGTCGCGACCACGGCCCTTGGCCGATAGCAGCGCATTCACCGCGGTGCTGTCGAATGCGTCGGCGCCGATGCCGTAGACGGTGTCGGTGGGCAGCACGACGAGGCGGCCGCCCTTGACTGCGCTGACGGCCGAAGCGATTCCGGTTGCGCGCGAGTCGGCGTCGGCGCAGTCGAACAACTCAGCCATTTGCCTCGACCCCAGCTCGTCCCCTGCCCTGCGGGCGTGGGCCCACCGGTCCTCGCTCGTACCTCGCTGCGATCCTCACTCGCGGTCGCCTTCGCTCACGGGCCCACCTTCTCACGAGTTGCGGTGACAAAGCGGGGGCGGCCTGCCAGGTCGCGGTGAGGGGTCACGTCGACGAAATCCCCGGCCGCGGTGAACGCTGCAACGGTGGCGGCCGACGTGGTGTCGTCATGCTCGACCGCACACCCGCCGCCGGGCTTCAGCCAGCGGCACGCCAATTCGACGATCGCGTCGATGACCACCATCCCGTCCGGCCCGCCAAACAAAGCATGTGACGGATCATGCTGCGCCACTTCGGGTTCCAGAGTGGCGCCGTCGGGAATGTAGGGCGGGTTGGCGACCAGGAGATCGACCTTTCGATTCAGCTCCGGCAACAGCGAGATGTCGGTGACGTCGGCCCGCACGAGGTCAACCGTCGTGCCAGAGACGTTTCGGCGCGCATAGGCCAGCGCGTCATCGGAGTCGTCGATGGCGATGATGCGCGCGTCGGGCCAGAACTTCGCCAGCGCCAGCGCCAGCGCGGCGGAGCCGGTGCACAGGTCGACCAGCACCGGTCGCGGCGGCAAGGGCTGCGCCGAGGCCCATTCCAGCAGGCCCTCCGTCTCGGGCCGCGGGATGAAAACGCCGGGCCCCACCGAAACGGTCACCGGACCCAGCGCTGCGGAGCCGACGATGTGCTGCAACGGGATTCGGCTGGCGCGGGCGGCGACGAGATCGGCGTAGCGACCGCAGAACTGCTCGTCCACGTCGCCGAGCATCGACAGCAGTCCGCGGCTCGTCCCTGCGGCGTAGGCGGCCAGTTCCTCGGCGTCGGCCCGCGGCGATCCGACACCCGCCTCGGCGAGCGCGGCGGCCGCGTGCTCGATCTCTCGTCGCAGCCGCGCGGTCGCCGTCATGCGGTTGCCGAGCGGGCTCATGCCTGCTGCAGCCGCGATTGCTTGTCGGCGGCCGCCAGCGCGTCGAACAACGCGTCCAGGTCACCCTCGAGGACCTGGTCGAGGTTGTGCGCCTTGAAGTTGATCCGGTGATCGGCGATGCGGTTCTCGGGGAAGTTGTAGGTCCGGATCCGTTCGCTGCGGTCGACGGTGCGGATCTGGCTGGCGCGATCGGCCGACGCGTCGGCCTGCGCCTGCTCCTCGGCCAGCAGCTGAAGCCGGGCGGCGAGCACCAGCATCGCGCGAGCTTTGTTCTGCAGCTGGCTGCGTTCGTTCTGGCAGGTGACGACGATTCCGGTGGGCAGGTGCGTGATGCGAACCGCCGAGTCGGTGGTGTTGACGCCCTGGCCGCCCTTGCCCGACGACCGGTAGACGTCGATGCGCAGATCCGACTCGTCGATCTGCACTTCCTCGACCTCTTCGGGCTCCGGATAAACCAGAACACCCGCTGCCGAGGTGTGCACGCGGCCCTGCGACTCCGTTACCGGAACGCGTTGCACGCGGTGCACGCCGCCTTCGAACTTCAGCCGCGACCAGACGCCGTCGGCCGAATCGCCCTTGCTCCGGATCGACAGCGTGGCGTCCTTGTAGCCACCCAGATCGGAGCTCGTCTCGCCGAGCATCGTCACGGTCCAGCCGTGTCGCTCGGCGTAGCGGATGTACATCCGGGCGAGGTCGGCGGCGAACAGCGCGGACTCTTCGCCGCCCTCGCCGGACTTCACCTCAAGCACGATGTCGTCCGCGTCGTGCGGATCGCGGGGGGCGAGCAGGTCCATCAGGTGGGTGTCGAGCTCGTCGACGGTCTTGGTGAGCTCGTCGACTTCGGCCGCGAAGGACTCGTCATCGGCTACCAGTTCGCGGGCGGCGTCCAGGTCGCCGCGGGCTGCCTCGAGCTTGCGGTAGGTCGTCACGATCGGCGCCAGCTGCGCGAACCGCCTGCCCACCTTGCGGGCCTTGTCCGCATCGGAGTGCAGATTGGGGTCGGAGAGTTGACGCTCGAGGTCGGCGTGCTCGGACAGGATGGCGTCGATGCCTCCCCCCGGCTTAGCCGGGAATTCGGCACGCGCGGTGTCCGTCATCTCGGTCTCCTTCCCCGTAACACAAACCGACGCCCGGCCTGCGCTTGCGCGGCAGATCGGGCGTCGGTTGATCAGCTAGTTGTCGGCAGCCTTGTCAGCGCCGGCCTTCCGCTTGCCGTAGCGCTTCTCGAAGCGGGCGACGCGGCCGCCGCTGTCGAGAATCTTCTGCTTGCCGGTATAGAACGGGTGGCACTGCGAGCAGACCTCGACGTGGATCTGTCCGCTCTTCTTGGTGCTGCGCGTGGTGAAGGTGTTTCCGCAGCCGCAGTGCACGGTGGTCTCGTTGTAGTCAGGGTGAATACCCGATTTCATGGTGTCCTCTTCAATAGTGGGCCGCCGGGTCGCCGTCGCCTTAACTGGGTCTATCGGGCGTGAACCGGAACCGAAGGTCAGCGGTCCATTATGCCAGGTCAACCGCCAGTATCCTAAACGCGCCGACGAGGCCCGCTATTCCACGGGGAGACCGACCCGCCGACCCGACAGCGTCATGAGGATGTCCTGGACGGGCCCGCGGACCTGTTCGCCCTTGCCCACGCTGAAATCGGCGTCGGTCGCGGTGAACATCACGTTCGGGAATCGGTTGCGGGCGTGGAAAGGGAAGCCCATCTTCCAGACCCGGTCTGCGGCGATGACCGCAGCCGGGACGGGCATCTTCCGCTCAATGCCGAGCGGAACCGCGATGTCCTGGCCGTGCACCAGCACGTCCATCAGCGGGTCCGCCACAGCGGTGCCGGGCGGCCTGCGGCGACCGCCGACCATCGCGCGCATCGCGGCGGTGATCTCCTCTGTTGTCCGCTGGTCTTTGCGGCCCATGCGCAGCGTCAATGCATTGAATCGCAGTCCCGAGCGCAGCAGTTCCAGCGAGAGCTTTCCCCAGTTCGTCGTCGAATGCGTGATGTGGGCCGCAACATGGCGCACGGTCCACCCTGGACACAGCGACGGCGCCTCCCACTGCTCGGGTGCCAGGGTGTCGAGAAAGCCGGCGAGATCGGCGCGCTGTTCGTCGATGTGAGCCCAGACTTGCGAGTCGTCCATTCCGCCTCCCGATTAGTCAGTTATCCTGACGAATATAGACAGGAGTCCGTACTAAATCAACCTATACTCGAGGGGTGAGCAACGAACCGCCCTCCGCCCTGCTGATGTTCGTTGCGCATCGCGCCGCCGAGGCCCGGGTGTTTGAGGCGCTGCGCAGCGCCGGTTTCGACGACCTCACCCTCGCCCAGAGCCGTATCGGCCAGCGGCTCAACCGCGAAGGGATTCGCGTCACCGACCTCGCCGAGCAGGCAGGAGTGACCAAGCAGACCGCGGGCGCGCTCGTCGACGAGCTGGAGGCCAACGGCTACGTCAAGCGCAGGCCCCATCCGGGCGACGCGCGTGCCCGCCTGGTGGTCCTCACGGACCGGGGCGAACGGCTGTGCGCGACAGCGGCAGGCGCGATCGCAGAGGTCGAAACGGAATGGCGGGACCATCTGGGCGCCAGAGCCTATGACGAGTTGCGCACAGCACTGGTGTCGCTGCGCACGATCACCGATCCCTACCGCTGACGGCGCGCTCCTGCAGCAAGAATCGGGAGCCGTCGCGCTTCCACAGCAGACCGCCCGGCGGCGTTGTGCCCTGGGAGACCAACTCGCGCTTGAGGATTTTGTTCGTCGCCGTCGTCGGCAGGTCGTCGGCTATCCACACATAACGGGGCCAGGCCTTCGGCGACAGGTCGGGCTGCGCGGCGAGGACCGCCTCGAAGCCCTCCGGCGTGATCGTCGCTCCGTCGCGCAGCACGAGGGCGGCCATCACCTGATCACCCACGGAGTCGGGCACCGGATACACCGCGACGCGGCTGACCTCGGCGAGCCGGATCAGGATGCGCTCGATCGGTGCGGCCGCGAGGTTTTCGCCGTCCACCCGCATCCAGTCGGCCGTGCGGCCCGCGAAGTAGATCCAGCCGTCGGCGTCGCGGTAGGCCAGATCCCCCGACCAGTACATGCCGTGCCGTAGCCGGTGATCGGTGGCGCCTGCGTCCTTGTAGTAGCCGCGGAAGAGCCCACCGCCGCTGGTGTTCACCAACTCCCCCACCGCCGCATCCCGGTTGGTCAGAGCACCGCTGTCGTCGAACTTCGCGACCTCGCATTCCTGCATTGTCTCCGGGTCGTAGACCGCCACGCCTGGAAATCCCTTGCCTAGCGAGCCCGGGGGGCAGCCCTCCTCACGGGTGATGATGACGGCGTTCTCGGTCGATCCGAACCCGTCCCAGACGGTGCAGTCGAAGCGACGGGCGAACTCCGCGATGTCCCGGTCGCTGGCCTCGTTGCCGAACGCGACCCGCAACGTGTTGTCGTGGTCGTCGGGCTGCTCGGGGGTGGAGAGGATGTAGGCGAGGGGCTTGCCGACGTAGTTCATGAAGGTGACGCCGTAGCGGCGGACGTCGTCGAGGAATCGCGAGACGGTGAACACCGCGGGCACGATCGACGCGCCGGTCACCATCGCGACGCCCCAGCCTGCGTAGATGGAATTGGAGTGGAACAGCGGCATCGACACATAGCAGACGTCGGACGCGTCGACCGAATAACGTTGCGCCAGAGAGCTTCCCGCGAAGATCGGCATCATGTGCTGCACCTGCACGGCCTTCGGGTCGCCGCTGGTGCCCGAGGTGAAGATCATCACGAAGGTGTCGTCCGGGCCGACCTCGCGGTGCGGCGTCAGATCCTTCGGCCCGGCGGTGAGGGCCGTCCATTCCTCGCTGGAGGTGTCAAGCACCCGCACGCCGGGCAGGTCGAGCCCGTCCAGCAGATGGCGGTGTGCGGCGTCGGTGATCAACAGCTGACAGTCCACCAGGGCGATGTCGCGGGCCAGGCCCTCGCCGCGGCGGGTGTTGTTGATGCAGCACAGGACGTAGCCGCCGAGTGCGCCGGCCGCCATCGCGGTCAACATGTCCGGCCCGTTGGCCAGCAGGACGCCGACATGCAGCGGCCGGTTGGGGTCGGCGATATCGATGAGCGCGGCCGCTTGGGCGCGTGCCTCGGCGACGTGCTCGCGCCAAGTCCACGTGCGGTCGCCGTATTTCACCGCGACGGTGTCCTGCTCGGACCGCTCACGAAACAACTGCTGGAGTGTGTCCGCCATGCCCGCCTCAAATCCCGTCGCGCTAAGTGAACAGATTTACGAATCTGTCTACCATCTCCGGCAAGGCCGGTAGTATCCGCCTGCCAGTTGACAGAATGCTCTGGTCGCGCCTGTTGGGGCGACGGATTGCGAGGAGAGGACCGGGTGACGAGCAGCACGGCCGCCAAGAGTGTCCGCGATCGGTTGATCGACGCGGCCGAGGTGTGTTTGCGCGCCAAGGGAATCCGCGCTACCACCGTGTCCGAGGTCGCCGAGGTGGCGCAGGTGTCGCGAGGCTGGCTGTACCGGCACTTTCCGGACAAGGTATCGCTGCTCGGTGCGGCGATCGTCCGGCTCAACGAGGTGTACTGGTCCGAGGCGCACGCGATGCTGGAACCCCTCGAAAGTCTTGACCGGCGAATCGCCGCGGGAGTGGTACACGGTCGCACCGCCTACGACGACCCTGGCGCGCTGCTGATGCGGCTGCGGATGACCGAACCCGAAGAGTTCGCCGCGTGCGCCGGCGCCGGCGTTCAGGGGCTGGTGCCCGATTTGGCCGACTTCTGGCAGCGCTACCTGGTCGTCGCGCGAGACAACGGCGAGATCCATACCGACGTCGACATCGCCGAAGCGTCGGACTGGGTGGCCCGCGTGATCATCTCGCTGGTCACCGTGCCCGGCGACATCCTCGATCCGAGCGACGCCGATCAGGTGCGCGCCTACGTGCGGCGCTACGTGATGCCGGGCTTGAAAGCCGACCCGGCTCAGTCGGACTAAACCCTGCACCGGCCGGGGTCAGTCGTTGGCGTCCCCCATCCCCGGCGCGGTCTTGGAGACCTGCATCAGGAACTCGTAGTTGTTCTTGGTCTTGCGCAGCTGGCTCATCAGCAGATCGATTGCCTGGTGGGAATCCAGACCCGACAGCACGCGGCGCAGCTTGTGCACGATTCCGAACTCGTCTGGCGCGAGCAGCAGCTCGTCCTTACGGGTGCCGGAGGGATTGACGTCGACGGCCGGGAAGACCCGGCGCTCGGAGATCTTGCGGTCGAGCTTGAGCTCGGCGTTGCCGGTGCCCTTGAACTCCTCGAAGATCACCGTGTCACCGGTTGAGCCGGTCTCCACCATCGCCGTGGCGATGATCGTCAGCGAGCCACCGAACTCGATGTTGCGGGCGGCACCGAGGAACCGCTTGGGCGGATACAGCGCGGTCGAGTCGACGCCACCGGACAGGATGCGGCCCGACGCCGGCGACGCGTTGTTGTACGCACGGCCGAGGCGGGTGATCGAGTCGAGCAGGACGATGACGTCCTTGCCCTGCTCGACCAGGCGCTTGGCCCGCTCGATCGCCAGTTCGGCGGCCTGGGTGTGGTCGGACGGCGGACGGTCGAAGGTGGAGGCGATGACCTCGCCCTTGACCGAGCGCTGCATGTCGGTGACCTCCTCGGGGCGCTCGTCGACGAGCACGACCATGAGGTGACATTCGGGGTTGTTGACCGTGACGCCGTTGGCGATGTCCTGCAGGATCGTGGTCTTGCCCGCCTTGGGCGGCGACACGATCAGCGCACGCTGACCCTTGCCTATCGGCATGATCAGGTCGATCACACGGGTGGTGAGCCGGTCGGAGGTGGTCTCCAGGCGCAGCCGCTCGTTGGGATACAACGGGGTCAGCTTGGTGAAGTCCGGACGGTTCTTGGCCTCCTCGACGGGCCCACCATTGACGGTGTCCAGCCGAACCAGCGGGTTGAACTTCTGTCGTTGGTTGGGCTGCTCGCCGTCCTTGGGAACCCGGACAGCGCCGGTGATGGCGTCGCCGCGGCGGAGGCCGTTCTTGCGCACCATGTTCATCGACATATAGACGTCGTTCGGCCCCGCGAGGTAACCCGACGTGCGGACGAACGCATAGTTGTCGAGCACGTCGAGAATTCCTGCGACGGGCTGGACGACGTCGTCGTCACGCAGCTCGGTCTCGCCACCGCCGCCGCCGTCACCGCCTTGGCGGTCGCCGCGGCGCCTGCGATCACGGAACCGTCGGCCCCGACGACCCTGGCGACCATCACCGTCGCCGTCGTCGTCGCCGCCACCGCCACCGCCACCGCCACCGCCACCGCGATTCTGGTTGTTCTGGCCACCCTGCTGGTCACTGCCGTCCTGCCTGGAGTCCGGCTTGGTGTCCTGCTGGTTCTGGTTCTGGTTCTTGTTCTTGCCGGCGTTCTTCTCCGACTTCTCCGAGTCGGCGCCGTCCTTCGTCTGCTGGTCGCCGTCCTGCTTGTTCTTCTCAGCGGGAGAGCCGGCATCGCGGCCCGCGCCGCGCCGCTCCCGGCGCTGCTGGGTCTGCGGCTCGTCGGCGTCGGAAGGCGCGCCGTTCTTGGTTGTGGTGTCGGCCGCGTTCTCGGCGGGCGCTGAACCAGCGCCGTCGGCCTTGGGAGACTCGGTCTTGTTGGTCTTGTTGTCGACCGACTCCCCGCGGCTCTCGCGAATCGCGGCGATGAGTTCGCTCTTGCGCATGCCGGAGGCGCCCTTGACACCCACGGTGTTGGCCAGGGCGCGCAGTTCGGGCAGCACCATGGCCGACAACGACCCCTTGGAGGCGTCTGTTGTCACGTCGGCCTTGGGCGCCGGGTCTGCGGCCGGCGCCGGGCTCGGCGCGTCAGCGGGCGCAGGAGATGAATCTTGTGAGATCACGCTGTTCGGCAGCTCAGCCTGTTCGGGGCTGCCCCCAGCCGTGACGAGGTCCGTTTCAGTCACGGATTTCCTTTCCTTCCCCTGGTGATCACTTCACACAAGGGTTCGTTGCACTCAGCCGAATGGCCGACTGCGAAGCTGCACCGTCGCATCTGCAACGGCGATGGCCGGGATTCGCGGCGATATGGCGAACCGTCATCCACGAAAGAATTGGTGTTTGTCCTAGTGTCGGCGCAGGTGAGAACCATGCGATTGCTGGACGAGAGCGAGAATAACGCGCTTCGGTGCTGGAAGCAAGAAACACGCTGATTCATGTGTGACAGCTGTTAACTCCGAACGGGAATGCCAGAACTCCATCGTACGCCGTCGCCGACGGACATCTCGCTGACGGTGAATCCATTCGCGGCGCCGAACTCGAGGGCATCTGCGGGGAGGTCTGGCTGAGTGCTCAACCCGATAACCGCAGGTCCAGCCCCCGAAAGCACCGCTGCAATTCCACAACGCCGCAGCACCTGCAGGTATTCCGCCGATGCCCGCATCGCGATGGCCCGATAGGGCTGGTGCAGGACATCCTCGGTGGCCTCCATCAGCAGGTCGGGGCGTTCGGTGAGGGCCACGACCAGCAGGGCGGCGCGGCTCACGTTGAACCGGGCATCGCCGTGGCTGACGGACCTGGGCAGCAGCACGCGTGTCTCGGCCGTGCGCGACCGCTGCTGGGGTATCGCCGGGAAGAGGTGGATGTCGGGGTGTATCTGCAGCGAAGCGGCCGCGTAGCGCGGGCCCGTCGCGCCGGTCGAAGTCCACGACACCACGCCGCCGCCCAGAACGGCGGCAGCGGCGTTGTCCGGATGACCCTCGAACTCCGATGCGCGCTGAATCAGCTCCGCTTGCGACATCGGTTGCGAACCCGCTTGGCTGACAAGACCGTTGACGGCCGCCAGCCCGCCGACCACCGCGGCCGCCGATGAGCCGAGTCCGCGTGACTGCGGAATGTTGTTGCGGCAGTAGACACTCAGCCCCGTAACAGCGCAGCCGACGGCACGCAGGCCGTGTTGAATGGCTCGCACGACGAGGTGCGTCGAGTCCAACGGCACCTGGCCGGCGCCCTCACCCTCGACGTCGACCGTGAGGCCCGATTGGGTTGTCTCCACGACGATTTCGTCGTACAGGCTCAGCGCGAGTCCGATGCTGTCGAAGCCCGGTCCGAGATTGGCACTCGATGCCGCAACGACACTGGTAGCTGTCAGTCCGGCTGGCAGGGTTGGCGTCACCGACGATCTCCGTCAGACCAGTCCGAGCTCTGCGACGACGACGCCGGCGTCGACGGGGACCGGTGTGACCGCGGGCATGTCCTTGAGCGCCGTGTCGGGATCTTTCAGACCGTTGCCGGTCACCGTGCACACCACTGTCGACCCCTTGGCCACCCAGCCGTCCTCGATGGACTTGAGCAGGCCGGCGATGCTGGCCGCCGACGCCGGCTCGACGAACACGCCTTCGCTTGCCGCGACCAGGCGGTAGGCGGTCAGGATCTCCTCGTCGGTGGCAGCCAGGAAGCGGCCACCCGACTGCTGCTGGGCCTCGACGGCCGAGGTCCAGGATGCGGGCGCGCCGATCCGAATCGCGGTTGCGATGGTCTCGGGCGACTTGACCGGCTGACCGAGAACCAGCGGCGCCGCGCCGGCGGCCTGGGTGCCCAGCATCCGCGGCAGTCGGTCGGACAACCCGTCGCGGTGGTACTCGGTGTAGCCCTTCCAGTACGCGGTGATGTTGCCCGCGTTGCCGACCGGCAGGGCGTGCACATCGGGTGCGGTGCCCAATACGTCGACGATCTCGAAGGCCGCCGTCTTCTGCCCCTCGATGCGGTACGGGTTGACCGAGTTGACCAGCGCGACCGTCGGATAGTCGGTGGTGATCTTGCGCGCCAACTCCAGGCAGTCGTCGAAGTTGCCGTCGATCTGCAAGATCTTGGCCCCGTGCATCACGGCCTGCGCAAGCTTGCCCATCGCGATCTTGCCCTGCGGGATCAGCACCGCACAGGTGATGCCGGCACGCGCGGCGTAGGCCGCCGCCGACGCCGAGGTGTTGCCGGTGGATGCGCACAGCACGGCCTGCTGGCCACGGGCCACCGATTCGGTGACGGCCACCGTCATCCCGCGGTCCTTGAACGAGCCCGTGGGGTTGAGTCCCTCGACCTTCAAATGCACTGTGCAGCCGGTGCGCTGGGACAGCCGCGTGGCGTGGATGAGCGGCGTACCGCCTTCCAGCAGCGTGATCGGCGTCCAGCTGTCCTCGACCGGCAGCCGGTCACGGTAGGCCGCGATCAGACCCGGCCACGGCTTGTGCACCGGCTCCGCGCGCGTCGAACTCATTCGCTCGTTCCCTCGAGGCGAAGCACGCTGGTCACTGCCTGCACGACGTCGAGGTCGGTAAGTGCCGCGACGGTCTCCGACAGCGCCGCGTCGGTGGCTTCATGGGTGACAACCACGATCCGCGCACCGCAGCGTTGGCCGCCTTCGTCGACCACGCCCTCCTGCCTGACTTCGGCGATACTCACCTCTCGCTTGCCGAATTCAGCTGCGACAGAGGCCAATACGCCAGGACGGTCGGCGACGTTCATGCTCACGTAGTAGCGGGTGGGAATGAACCCGATCGGTGAGATGGGAAGCTTGGCGTACTTGGACTCGCGGGGACCACGGCCGCCCTGCACCCGGTTGCGCGCGGCCATCACGAGGTCTCCCATCACGGCCGACGCCGTCGGCGCTCCACCGGCGCCCTGTCCGTAGAACATCAGCCGGCCGGCCGCCTCCGCCTCCACGACGACCGCATTAAACGCTCCGTTGACGGATGCCAGGGGATGCGTCAGCGGCACCAACGCCGGGTAGACACGGGCCGAAACCCGCTGTTGCCCCTCGTCGTTGGTGAGTCGCTCGCAGATGGATAGGAGCTTGATGGTGCATCCGAGGGCGCGCGCGGTCTCGAAGTCGGCGGGCGTCACCTTGGTGATGCCCTCACGGTAGACGTCGTCAGCGGTCACCCGGGTGTGGAAGGCGATGGAAGCCAAGATGGCAGCCTTCGCCGCCGCATCGTATCCCTCGACGTCGGCGGTGGGATCGGCTTCGGCATAACCGAGGGCGCTCGCGTCGGCGAGCGCGGCCGAATACTCGGCGCCGGTGCTGTCCATCTCGGAAAGGATGTAGTTGGTGGTGCCGTTCACGATGCCTGCCACCCGCAGCACGGTGTCGCCGGCGAGGGACTGGGTGAGCGGACGGATGACCGGGATGGCACCGGCGACCGCGGCCTCGAAGTACAGGTCGACGTGGGCGTGCTCGGCGGCCTGGGCCAACTCACCGGTGGACTGCGCCATCAGCGCCTTGTTGGCGGTGACGACCGACTTGCCCTTCTCCAGCGCGGACAAGATCGCCTTGCGAGCGGTTTCGACAGGGCCCATCACCTCGACGACGATGTCGACGTCGTCGCGGGAGACCAACTCGTCGATGTCGCTGGTCAGCATGTCCACGGGCACGCCACGGTCGTCGGCGACCCTGCGCACGCCGACGCCGCGCAGCACCAGTGGCGCACCGATGCGTGCGGCCAGATCCCCGGCACTCTCCTCGATGATGCGGACCACCTGGCTGCCCACGTTGCCAAGGCCCAATACCGCTACACCGACCGGCTTTTGGTTACTCATTGCCTACCTCACTTCCAGACTGAGCAGATCGTCGACCGTCTCCCGGCGCAGGATCAGGCGGGCCCGCCCGTCGCGCACGGCCACCACTGCGGGGCGGCCGATCAGGTTGTAACGACTCGACATGGAATAGCAGTACGCGCCTGTTGCCGCCACGCCCAGCAGGTCACCGGGCTGCACGTCGTCGGAAACCCACGCGTCGCGCACCACGATATCTCCGCTTTCGCAATGCTTTCCGACGATGCGGCCCAGCGTCGGGCCGCCCTCGCCGGCCCGGGAGATCAGCCGCACGTCGTATTCGGCGCCGTAAAGCGATGTCCTGATGTTGTCGCTCATGCCGCCGTCGACACTGACGTAGCGGCGATTTGCAGTGGGGCTGACGGCAACGTCTTTGACGGTGCCCACCCGGTACAGGGTGATGGTGCCAGGGCCGGCGATGGCGCGGCCCGGCTCGACCACCAGGCGCGGGGTGGGCAGGCCGACGGCGGCCGACTCGTTCGCCACGATGGCACTGAGCTTGGCGGCGAGGTCCTCAACTGGAGGCGGATCGTCCTGTGGCAGATACGAAATGCCCAGTCCCCCACCGAGGTCGACAGTCGAGATCTGTGCCGTTTTGTCGACACCGAATTCGGCGACGACGTCACGCAGCAGGCCGATCACCCGATGGGCGGCGATCTCGAAGCCCGCGACGTCGAAGATCTGGGAACCGATGTGGCTGTGCAGTCCGACGAGCCGGAGGTGGTCGGCCTCGAACACTCGCCGCACTGCGGCCATCGCGGCGCCGCCGGCCAGCGACAGCCCGAACTTCTGGTCCTCGTGCGCGGTGGAGATGAACTCATGGGTGTGCGCCTCGACGCCGACCGTCACCCGCACCAGCACGTCCTGCACAACGCCCGCCGCGCCTGAGATCTCGTCGAGGCGCTCGATCTCGGTCATCGAATCCAACACGATGTGGCCCACGCCGGCCTTGACCGCGGAGCAGAGTTCGTCGACGGATTTGTTGTTGCCGTGCATGGCGATTCGCTCCGCGGGGAAGTCGGCGTGCAATGCGACGGCCAATTCGCCGCCGCTGGCTACGTCCAGCGACAGGCCTTCTTCGTTGACCCAACGGGCGATCTCGGTGCACAGGAACGCCTTGGCCGCATAGCGCACGTTCTCACCGCCGCCGAAGGCCTCGGCGATCTCACGGCAGCGCGACCGGAAGTCGTCCTCGTCGACGATGAAGGCCGGCGTGCCGAACTCGTCAGCGATGTCGGTGACCTTCACGCCGGCGATCGACACCACACCGTCGTCGCCGCGAACGGTATTGCGGGGCCACACATTCGGTGCGAGTACCAGCAGCTGGTCGGACGACTGCGGCCGGGGAGGGGCACCCCCGTGGTGAATCTCCTCGGCGTGCCGCGGTCCGGCGGGATGGACGTTCACATTCGCTCCGGCGCGGTGACGCCGAGAATCCGGAGGCCGTTCTCGATGACCTGGCGAGTGGCCTGGCACAGCGCGAGGCGTGCGGTGTGCAGCTCGTTGGGCTCTTCGTCGCCCTGAGGCAACACGCGGCAGGAGTCGTAGAACCGGTGGTAGTCGCCGGCCAGATCCTCCAGGTAGCGCGATACGCGGTGCGGCTCCCGCAGTTCGGCCGCGGTTTTCAGCACGCGCGGGAACTCGCCGATGTTGCGGATCAGCGTGCCCTCCTTCTCGTGCGTGAGCAGCTCGAGATGCGAGGTGTCCGGGATGAGGCCGAGCTCGGCGGCATTGCGGGCCAGGGCGGAAAGCCGGGCGTGCGCGTATTGCACGTAGTAGACCGGGTTTTCGTTGGACGCCGATGACCACAACGCCAGATCGATGTCGATGGGCGAGTCCACCGACGAGCGGATCAGCGAGTAGCGGGCGGCGTCGACACCGATGGCCTCGACGAGGTCGTCCAGCGTGATGACGGTGCCTGCGCGCTTGCTCATCCGGATGGGTTGGCCGTCGCGGACCAGGTTGACCATCTGCCCGATCAGTACCTCGACGGTGGCGGGATCCTCACCCAGAGAGGAGGCGATGGCCTTGAGCCGGGCGATGTAGCCGTGGTGGTCGGCACCGAGCATGTAGATGCACAGGTCGGCACCGCGTTCGCGCTTGTCGAGGTAGTAGGCGATGTCTGCGGCGACGTAGGCGGGCGCACCATCGCTCTTGATGACGACACGGTCTTTGTCGTCGCCGAAGTCGGTGGTGCGCAACCAGACGGCGCCATCCTTCTCGTAGATTTTGCCTACGTCACGAAGCCGGGCGATGGCCTTGTCGACTCGTCCGCTGGTGTGCATCGAGTCTTCGTGCGTGTAGACGTCGAAGTCGGTGCCGAAGTCGTGCAGCGATGATTTGATGTGGGTGAACATCAGGTCGACGCCGATCGAGCGGAACGTCTCGCGCATCTGATCGTCGGGCAGACTCAGCACGTCGGGCTCCTTGGCCAGCACCTGGGCGGCGATGTCTCCGATGTAGTCGCCCGCATAGCCGTCGTCGGGCGTCGGCTCGCCCTTGGCGGCGGCGATCAACGAGTTGGTGAACCGGTCGATCTGCGCGCCGTGGTCGTTGAAGTAGTACTCCCGAATCACCTCGGCGCCCTGTGTCGAGAGCAGCCGTCCGAGCGCGTCGCCGACGGCCGCCCAGCGGGTGCCGCCGATGTGGATCGGGCCGGTCGGATTGGCGGAGACGAATTCGAGGTTGATGTGCCGGCCGCTGAGCGCGTCGGAGTGGCCGTACTCCTTGCCCGCGTCGATGACGTTGTCGACGATGACGCCCTGAGCGCTGGCGTCCAGCCGAAGGTTGACGAAGCCGGGCCCGGCCACCTCGGCCGAGGCGATGCCGTCGGCCGCAGCCAGCGCAGTCGCGAGCCATCCGGCCAGCTCACGGGGATTGGCGCCGACCTTCTTGCCCAGCTGAAGCGCGAGGTTGGTGGCGTAGTCGCCGTGCTCCGGATTGCGTGGGCGCTCGACGGTGACCGTCGCGGGCAGAGCCGACGCGTCCAGGACGTGCTCGGCCAGCACCGCGGCGGCGACGGTCTTGAGCAGCTCTGCCAGGTCGGCGGGGGTCACGAGGGTCCATCCTATGGTCTGGGGTGGTCAGGGCCCGAATCGATAAATACGGGCGTCGATACGCTAATCTGTGCACGCCCATTGGCGCGGTAACCCAGTACCCGCCCCCGTAGCTCAGGGGATAGAGCGTCTGCCTCCGGAGCAGAAGG
>NZ_JAVHWR010000019.1:0-35053 GCF_032159565.1 Mycobacterium sp. | reverse complement strand
CTTCGGGGACAACACCCACCGCCACCGCCATCCACCACCGCGGTGACACATCCGCCTCCACCGGTACCCCGCAGATGCGACGATTTTCGAGCAACTCGATACCGCTCGAGCTTTGCTGCGTGTACCTGGATCCCGCCGCTATTGGCCCTCGAGGACTTCCTTGGTGGATTTCGTTTCTACGTGTGTTCGCTCACAGTGCCGTGTGCGGGTCCCTGAATTGCGCTTTCCGTGCGACATAATCGAACGAGTAGAACACTAATTGAGCAGGCTGTTCTTGTGGTGACAGAGAACGCGGGAGAGCGAAGGTGTGACACCTAGGTTCGCTTGACTTTATCGGTAAGGAGGGACGGGTATGGCCGAGGTTGATCGACGAGCGGACAAAACCGTCGAAAAGATCCTGGTTGGGACGATGAACGCCTTGAGCCGGCGAGGCGCGCACAAGCTCTCGGTAAGCGATATCTGCAAGTCGTCTGGGGTTGCCCGCGGAACCTTCTACCGGTACTTCACGAGCAAGGAAGATGTCCTGGCCGCGCTGGCCCGCCACTTCGAAGACGGACTTGCCGCGGCTTTCGCCGCCGCGATCGAAGTCAATCCAGACCCAGCGGTGCGGGTGCAGGTCGTCCTCGACACCGTCATCGCCTATTGCGCGGCCGGAGGCGATATGGTCCGGATGCTCGACGTCGCACCCTCGTTCACGTTGGAGTTCATCCGCGATACCTTCCCCCATCTCGTCGACGTCGTCACCGACGCACTGGGCCCGGCGGCGGCGGAGTCGCCGCTCGTGACGGGCGGTGCGTTGACCACACGTCAGCTCGGAGACCTGTTTTTGCGCAACGTCATTTCGATGTTGTTCCTCCCCGGCAACTCCTCCTATGAGGTGCCGGACGTGGTCATGTCGCTGTTCCGCGCTTACACCGAGGGCGGAACGACACGGCGGCGCAAGCGACGCACGGCGGCAAAGGCGAGCTAACGTCGGCTGGCAGCTGGCTTGGGGAGGCATCCGTATGCGACATCGCGCCTGATTGATTCGCAGTTCAGCATCGGAGTCTCGACGATCTACTCTCAGCTTGGACAAAATGGAAGGTAACCAGTCAGCTCAACGCCGCTGATCGCCAGGGCTGGTTGATCGCTGCTGTTTCTGTCATCTGACTATCTCCTTGTCAGCCCTCGGCGGGCGGTAGCGCGCTGCTGAGTTCCGCAACTGCCAGATCAGCGCGGGGCAGAGTTCGTTCACCACCCGCGAGATCAGATACGAAGCCTGGTACTCGTCGGAGGTGGCGACGTCGGCCTTCACATCGGCTATGACCTGTGCGTAGTCCGGGCCAGACACCTTGTCGCAGATGCCGTGTCTGTAGCTCAGCGCTGCGTCGGCGTTGGGAAAGTTGTAGCCGGGCCGCACCATCACGTTGACCAGAGAGGCCACCGCGTCAGCGCGAACGGTGGGGGTGGCCGCCACCGTCGCGACGCCGAATAACCCTGCACACGCGAAAAACAGACCAGTCAGCGACTTCCTACCGTCCGCCGGGATACGGATCTGTGCTGCATGGTAGGTGCGGTTCAGACCGAGTCGAATTCTTAGATCAGCCAACGGCCGTCGACCTTTCGAGGGAGACCCGAACGCAGGATGCGGTGTTGGTCGGTGCGCTGTGTCCAACGTGAGGGTCTGGTTCACGAACGCCAGGACGACGGCGGGGCTGTCGGTCGCCGATGCCTCCGCGGGCGGCGGGACGGTGGCGACGGCGGAGACCTGCTTCTGCTGCGCTCCCGGGACCACCGTGCCGCCGGTCAACGGCTTGTAGGCGTTCAGGAACGTACGGTCACTCACCCCTGCGCGGCTTCGAGGTCCTCCCGCGCCTTGTCGGGCCGTAGGACGGCGGCGCCGCGGACCGAGGGCGCCCCCACTTCAGAAAGCCCACAGCACACGCCCAACAGCAGCGCTAGGTGTACGCGCTGCACTACGGTTTTCCGCTGACCAGACAAGGGCGCCGTCGCGCACGGAACATAAAGTATTGATAGTGTCTCATCGGTATCGTCTATGGGGTGAGCGCTCCCAGTGCTTCGCGTTGTGACAAGGAGACCGATTTGGAGCTGACGCGCACGACCATCAACCTCGAGCGGGTTAGCATCGTCGGCGCGGACGGACAGCCCACCGCAGAAGCCCGGTACGACCGGAAGCTGCCGGTGGAGACCCTGTGCCGGCTCTACGAGTTGATGGTCGTCACACGCGATCTCGACGGTGAATTCGTCAACCTGCAGCGGCAGGGCGAACTGGCACTGTTTCCCTCATGCCGTGGTCAGGAGGCCGCCCGGATCGGCGCCACGGCGTGCCTGCACAAGACCGATTGGCTGTTTCCGCAGTACCGCCGCTATCCCGAGGCGGCGATCCTCGGGATGGGGTCACTGAAACCGCGCGCGGTGGTGGTCGATGACGCCCCAAGTAGCCCAATTCCTCTGCGCGACAGGAGCATTCCTCGAATATCCTGAAATGGCCCTGATGGACATGTGAAAGGTTCGTGGTGAAACGCTTCCTATACGATTACGACCACGAGGCGTTCCGGGCTACGGTCCGCGCCTTCTACCTCGACCAGGTGGCGCCCGACTGCACCGACTGGGGATTCGGAGCGCCACCCCGGCACTTCTGGAGGGCTGCAGGCAAATTGGGGCTGCTCGGCATCCAGGTTCCCAAAGAATATGGCGGTGGCGGGCGGGGCGGCTTTCTGTTCAATGTCATCCTCACCGAGGAGTGCCGGCGCGCCGGAATCGAGCTCGACAGCCTCCGAATGCACACGGACATCGCCATGCCTTTTTTCCTGCGGGTCGCCAACGCTGAGCAGCAGAGCCGCTGGCTGCCGCAACTGGTGAGCGGTGACGCCGTCGCTGCGCTCGCGACGGCAGACGTTGGTGCGGGTTGTGACGATAAAGCCATGACTGTCAGGGCCATTCGCGACGGTCGCAACTACATCGTTTACGGGTCGAGGACCTTGGTCTGCGACGGGGCCGACGCCGACCTCATCGTTACCCCGGTCACGACCAACCCGGCAGCGGGCGGCCACGGCCTGAGCTTGCTGGTCGTTAACGGCAGTAGTCCCCGCCTCACTCAGGGCCCCAAGTTGGACAAGGTTGGCGCCAGGACCCGCGGCATGGCCGCGTTGATCTTCGACGACGTCGTCGTGCCGGCGGAGAACCTGCTCGGCGAGGAAGGCCGGGGATTCAGCTACATGATCGAGAACGTCGCGCAGGAGCGGCTGTCGATCGCGGTCAACAGTCACTCTGCGGCCGTGAAGGAGCTGTACGACACCATCGAATACACCAAGGAGCGCAAGGCATTCGGCGCTACGGTGTCGTCGTTTCAGCACACCAAATTCGTGCTCGCCGAGTGTGCCACCGACATCGAAGCTGGCCAGTCGCTACTGGACCGCGCTCTTGTCCTACATGAAAGCGGCGAACTTTCCGCAGCCGACGCGGCAATGGTCAAGCTGTTCTGCACGGAGATGTATGACCGGGTAGGCGACCGCTGCGCGCAGCTGCACGGTGACTGCAGCGAGATGCTTCAGCGCCACCCGATCTCCGCTGCCTACGTCGACGCCGGGGTGTCTCCGAGCTACGGGGCTTCTTCCGAGGTGATGAAGCTGATCATCGCCCAGTCCCTCGCCGTCTGATGGAATCGTCGACGGTATCTAACTGATGCCTGGACAGCAGAAGTGTGAAGCTCCACGATCCAAGCACGGCTGAAGATGCACTGCTTTCGAGTTCGAAGATGTCGGGATCGTGGTAGATATGGGCCGGGATCATCCCTCGACGCAATCCCGCGCATCGGGGTAGCGGCCGCGCTCAACGCCGGCACCATCTGGGTAAATGGCTTCTTTATCCGCGATTTGCGCGCGCTTTCTGGTGGTGTTGTTGACTCGGGCATTGGCCGCGAGGCCGGTGGCTTGGCCCCGAGGTTTTCCCGCCGACGGCTGTCGTTATGGCCATTTGACGCCGCGAACGGCCAATAACGTCAGGCTGTTTCCGACAACCTGTCGCGAAACTCTTTCTCCAGCTCTGCCCATCGACGGCCGGTTTCCTCGCCGCCTTCGATCATCTCGGTCGGAGCCTCGGTATAGGGTGGTCGGCTGGGTCCGGGATTGATGAGGCCGGCACCACGGAAGCGGGCACGACCCATGGGGATGCTGTAGTCCATGAAACGCGACATGTCACCACCGAACTGGGGTGCGAGCGCCCAATTGACCTTCTTGGAGATTGTTTCGGCGGTCGCCCAGTCCCTGGACAGAACAGCCCGCGATAACGCCGCCAACGGTGATGGTGCACATGCGACGTTGCCCGACCAGCACGCGGTCGCCAGATCGGGGAAGCGCCTGGCGGCGTCATACCAATCGCTGTCCAGGGGAAGGACCGCGACCTTAT
Source organism: Mycobacterium sp. (assembly GCF_032159565.1). Lineage (GTDB taxonomy): Bacteria > Actinomycetota > Actinomycetes > Mycobacteriales > Mycobacteriaceae > Mycobacterium. Next base: position 30,646 of record NZ_JAVHWR010000019.1, on the reverse strand, counting down.
CTCCGACCGCTTGAATGTCGCGTACCAACGTCGGTCCGCCAGCGTGTTTGGTCGCCACAATCGCAGGTAGGGCGGCCAACTGGTGGTATGCCTCTACGCTGATTTTGCCCTTGAACGCCGCCGGGTTGTCATAGATGACCACCGGGAAACTTGGGAGCGCTTCGCAGATATCGCGGTAAAACCGCACAGTTGCCGCGTCGTCAAGTGGCAGCCACATCGGGCGGCCGATAAAGAGCCCATCAGCGCCGGCGGCAAGTGCTTCACGTCCGCGCGCGATCGTGTCGCGCGTGTTCAGGGTGGTAACTCCGGCGAAGAACGGCACCCTGTCTGCTACGACGTCAGCAACACATGTGGTGAAGGTGAGCCATTCGTCGTGGGTCAGTGACGCGCATTCGCCGAAGGTGCCTGTAGACATCAGGATTTCTATGCCGGCACCAATTACCGCTTCGACCATCTTTTCGGTCTCATGCGTGTTGACGGTTTTGGTGGCCCGCCAACTGTCCGCGTCACTGGTGGCCGGTGTGGGCACGATGCCCACAACGCCCCTGACGTCTGCTCGGGTAATGTTCATTCCATCCGCTCATTTCTTTGCAAGGCGCTCCGTCGGTTCCCGCCGCCGTGACAAATCGCCCGGTATAGGGGGATAAGGCTTGGTGGCGAACGAGGGAAACGGCTCTTCCCGGTACATTCCGAGTGCCTCGAGAATCGGGGCGTCGGTCGAACAGAACAGCACTGCGTCGGTCGTCGAGGAGCGGTTGATGTGCGCGTGCCACATCCAGTTCGGCACGACGAAAGAGTCGCCCGCCGACCAGTCGAGTGTCTGCTCACCCACCTCGGTCGTGCCCTCGCCTTCAGCGACGTAATAGACCGCACTAGCGGTGTGGCGGTGGCGCTCCGTTCGCAGTCCCGGGCGCAGCAACTGCGCGAAACAATCAATGGTCGGCAGCGTGGCACCACCCGTGACTGGGTGCGCGTAATGCAGGATTACCCCATCGAATGGGCTTCCATCGCAATCCGCGTACCTCTGCAGGGTGTCTCTGACTTCACTCCATGCATATCGGAACGGGATGCGGGAGTCCTGTTGCCGTTCCCAAGCGGGGCGAATATTGGTTGATCGGTTGCTGATGAAGTCCGCCGAAGTCCGATGCAGCGGCTGGGTGCTGCCCCCGAACGGTTCGAAGAAAAATTGATTCAGATAACCCATGAACGGCACATCGAGGATGTCCAGCCAAACGCCGCGCTTGTCGCTATCGTTGTGATGGTCGTGCCACGAATATGCCGGGGTGATGATGAGGTCGCCGTCCAGCATGGGCATTTTCTCGCCATCGACCGCCGTGTAAAGGTGGGCACTTCCGTCGACCACGAAGCGAAGTGCACTAATTGAGTGGCGATGTGCCCACGCAACTTCGCCCGGCAGGGTGATCTGCATACCCATCGCCAGGGTTCGGGTGGTTCCGTTGACGTCGGCGGCCGGGTTGATGAAAGTAAAGTTCCTTCGGCCGGTGTCGCTGGACATCACCTGACACATCTGCGTCAAGGCTCGGTCGACGAGATCGCGTTCCCACAGGAACGGCACACCGGCGGGAATCGGACCGTCAGTCAGCTGAACCAACTGTGCGTCGTATTGCCATTGACCGCGAAGGTGCCATTCGTCAAGTTGCTTGTCGAGGTCACCGAGTTTCTCGCCCAATTCACGCGTCGTGGTCATGTCCTTTTGCTCCAAGTTCTGTGAGAGGCGCAGTGATTTTTCCGCCCTGTCTCAGTCGCCCCGAGTAAGGCCGCCGGCATCAAGCCGTCAATCCGCGGCCGGCTTTTCGCGGGGGCGCCGCGCACAGTTTCCCAGTGCCCGCGACAAGCAGGTTGCCGCGGACACCGGTAATGCGATCGCAGCCGACCGCAGTATCGAAGATCCGGTGACCCGCGTGAGCGAACCCGCCCTCAACCGAAGGGATGGACGTCCAGCGCCTCGTGGTGAGTGCCACGCAACCTCCAGGTCGCTAGGTCAGTCATGCCGCTAGCCAACAATTGATCCGCGGACCAAGTACACACACGTTCCGCGGGAACCCAGTGGCGATGATCGCGCTTGGCCGAGGCTAGCACCGGAGAGGACCGCTTACAAGACAGTTATGACAGAATATGTACAAATCAACGCAATCCATAACTATTGATCGAGCATTGAAGAGGTAACGTGCTCAGGTCCCGGCGAGATCAGTGCTGACATTCAGGACGGCCTTCTGGGGCCGCGTCCGATGTGTTGCGCCCAGTTGGAACGTCTTCGGTATGCCAGTGATGTTGAGGCGCTTGGGATTCAAAGAGGAGCACCTGCAGCGCCCCCGATGTCCGCAACATGGCCCCGCCGGGCGCCAGCGTCGGCACTGAGCGCCCGCAGGGCTCGTTCCGTTGCCGTCCTGCTGCACCCTCCGCAGTCGATGTGACAAAACAAATGGGTGGTATGTTGTCGAATACGTGCCAATTTCCGTCTGCACTGGATATCGGGAGGCCCGATGGCGGCGAACAACGAGACAGTCGGACGCATCCTTGACGCCGCCGTCACAACGCTGGCTCGCCGTGGCGTTTGCAAGCTGTCGATGAGCGACGTCAGTGCCGAAGCGGGTATTTCGCGTGGCACCCTGTATCACTACTTCGACAATAAGGAAGACTTGCTCCGCGCCATCGCCCAACATGTGGAAGGCGTCTTCGAGAAAGCAGTTGTCACGGCGGTCAATAAGTGCCCCGAGCTTGACGTTCGTCTGCAGGTCGTCATCGAAGCAATGACTGAAGTCGGTGGAACCCATCCCGAGGCTCTGCAGGTACTCGCCATAGAGCCCGCCTTCGGCATTGACTTCCTGCAGCAGGCTTTCCCCCAATTTGTTGCCATCCTGGAACAACTGCTCACCCCCGCCCTGGAGTTGACACCGGCTGTGCGGACGATGGGCCTGACCAGTCGTCAACTCTCCGAGATGATTTTGCGAATCGTGATGTCGGCCTATCTCATACCGACCAACGACCTAGCTGACGTTTCGCGGGCGATCGTGGCCCTGCCCTATCTGCACCAGACCCCGCTCCATACGCAGTTGGCCCACCTGCGCAGCAGCCATAAAATGCGGCCTATCGGCGGCCGACGTCCGCGGTCTGGCAGCACATTTTGATCGTGCTGCCGTGACGGTTGGCGTCTGGTTCGGCCACCAATATGGGTGGCGCCAGCGCATTGCGCCTCGACGACGGGTGGTTCGCTCGGACGGTCAGGTCGCGTAAAGGGGAGATCGGCTCCGCCAAATAGCAGCTAGCGAGCGGCTCATCTCGATGACGCGGTCGCTGACTGTCGGTTGTTGAGTCCTTACCCGCGCGGGTATCAGCGGTCGCGTTATCGGCGGCAGTGGCGGAGTGGCGCCCGGCCAGGCGCGGCTACCCGCCTTCGGGTGAGACCTGTCCGCCGGGCCGTCTGCGGAGAAGGATGATGGCAGTCGCAGGGCACGCACGCGCACCCGTGCGAGCCTGATCTTCCAACTCCGCCGGCACGCTGTCAGGCGCAACGGCGAAACCCTCGTCGTCGATCGAGTAGACGCCCGGTGCCTCGACGGCACATAGCGTGTATCCGCAGCATTTGGACCGATCGACGGTGACCAGCAGCATGTGCTCGTGCTCTGCCATGGTGACGGCCCCCTCACGTTGACGACTCTAGAAACGAAACAGAGCTTAAGCAGCTCATCATAAGACAGTATAGCCATATAGTGTCTAATATGAATAAAAGGCCCGATTGCGCGCAGCCGAATAACGTCGCTTGCGCCGCCCCCAGGCCGGAACCAGGCGCGGCCCTGCGCTGGTTTCGGCAGCAGACGCCGTCGGCCTGGCAGCCCAGCTGGCTCCCCGGTCCAGGTAATCCCCTCACCGGAGCGCCGCGCTACCGCGCTAACGGAGTCGCCGGGCGCGCCGAACACAGACCCCGGCCGCGTGGCCCTTTCACACCATTAATCATCCTGCTCCGAATCCCCTTGGCCCGCACAGATTCCTAGTCGCACCGCCGGCCTTTCAAGCAAGCCGGTTTCGCCGGCTCGCGGTCGGCTGACCTCGCTGGGGATCGTGGAATTGTCGGACGGGCTCAGCAGCTGATAAGCGCTGATTGCGCCACGGATGCCCCCAGCGAAGGCGGCAATGCTCAAGCTGCATCCCTGACGGCCCAGTCAGCGGACGGTGCGCAACCAGAGCCTTGCAGCGTCGGCTGGGCAGGTAGACGCGGGCCGGCGAGGGTTCGCTTTGAAGATCTTCGCCTAGTGCCTTGACTAGGCCGTGAGCCTGAACATATATTACAGTTAGTGTTCAACTAGCTTAATCTTTTCAACCACGGAGATCGCACTCGTGCTCTCCGAGGCGCGCTTTCTCGATCTGGAGGCATCGCATGACAACCATTGACGCCGAGACCACCACCGTGCTCGACGCCATCCGGAAACTCACTCCAGAGATCGCCGAAAGGGCCAGCGAAATCGAGACCGCCAAAGTCGTACCTGCCGATCTGGTCGAGCGGATCGCCGCGGCGGGCGCCTTTCGGATGTTCGTCCCACACCAATTCGGCGGCGAAGAGATGAGCCTGCCCGCAGCCATGGCCGTCATCGAAGAAGTGTCCCGTGCGGACGCCTCAACCGGATGGACCGTGATGATCGGCGCCGATTTCGCGCCGGTATTCGGCCGGTTTCCTCAGCACATTCTCGACGGCGAGATCTACGCCGAAGGGCCCGACGCCATGGCCCGGGGAGCGTTCGCGCCCAAAGGTATCGCCGTTCGCGCTGACGGTGGCTACTTCGTCAAGGGCCAGTGGCCGCTTGCAAGCGGCAGCTATGACCACGAATGGGTAATGGGCAATTGCGTCGTGCTGGAGAACGGTCAGCCGCGGATTAGCGAGTTGGGTGTCCCGGACACACGACTGGTCATGGTACCGACCGAAGAGGCACAGTTTCTTGACACCTGGGATTCGTTGGGCCTTCGGGGAACCAGCAGCAACGACATGGTGATCGACGATGTGTTTGTGCCCGAACAGCACACCGCGCAATTCTTTGGTCCCGCGAGCGTGGATATCCCACTGTTCCGGCCGCCGATCCGGTTGGCGATCGGACCGACCCACGTTGCTGTCGTGATGGGAATCGCCTCCGGGGCGCTCGAGGACCTTCGCGTGTTGGCCAAGACCAAACGTCCCGCATTCAACCCGGGGATGCGCCTGGCAGAGGACCCGGTGTTTCAGTTCCGGTTGGGGCAACTCGACATCCGCCTGGCGGCCGTGCGCGCTCTGGCGGAGAAGGACGTTGGCGCGATCTGGGACGCCGCCGTCGCGGGCCAGCCCGCCACCGATCTGACCGCTGTGCGCCAGCGCGCGACGGTGGCACGGGCACACACCGAGTGCGTCGAGATCGTCAATGAGGCTTTCGGATTGGCGGGAAGCAACGCCATGTACAACACCTCGACGTTGCAACGCCGCCTGCGCGACGTCCGCACCGCCGCACAGCACGCCGCCGCCAGTGCCGAGATCTACACGATCGTCGGTGCGCTGCTGGTGGGGGAGGACGTCCCGCGGGCTGCACTGGCCTAGCGATCGGGACCGCCACACGATGACGACAAACGCCACGACGGCACCAGATATGACGGCCTTCTGCGAGCTCAGCCGGCTGAACAATGCCTTCGCCTACTTCATGGACAACGGCGAGTTCGAGTCCATGATCGAACTCTTCACCCCCGACGGAGTTTTCGACCGTGCCGGCATCGTCCATCGCGGGCACGAGGAACTCCGGCAAGGGATGCGCGAGCGGCCCAAGGTGACAACCCGTCACCTGTTGACCAACTTTCATCTCACGAGCGTCGGCGACGATTCGGCCGAGGCGGTGGTGTGCGCCATGGTCTATCACGGTCCGCCGTCGCAGGACGGCGAGCCGGTGGTCTATGCCACTGACAACGGACGGGTCATCGAGTTCCACGACAAGTACACCAAGACCTCGGGCCGTTGGCGTATTTCATCTCGGATCGCACAGGCGATCTTCACCCCGAAGGTTTGGCCGTGACCGGCCCAGACAAGGAGAGCGAGTCTCATGGCTGAAAACCATCACGACGTGTTGGCCACGGTGGACAAGTTCGTCAACGCGCTGGCGACGGAAGACGCTGGCACCCTCGACGCGCTCTTCACCGACGACGCGGTGGTTTGGCACAATTACGACCAGGTGGGGCAGCCGGCGCGGGAGGCGCTCGCCGCACTCGCTGGGCTCGCCGCTCTGCAGCCGCGATTCGAGGTAGTCGGTCGTGACGTGGTGGACACCGTCTGCATTCAACGTCACGTCGTCCACATCACCCTGCCCGGCGCAGAGGCGGCGTCCATTCCGGTCATTCAGCGGATCTCGGTGGCGGACGGAAGGATCCGGCGCATCGACGAGTACACGGACTCGGCCCAGATGGCAGCCGCGGTGCAAGCCCTGCAAGCCGGTGTGTGACCGGTTCCCCCAAGAGAAGAAAGGTCACTAAAATGCCCGGAATCACGGACAAGTTCACCGGTGAACCGATTCTGAAGTTTCAGCGCATCGGTCACGGCACTCTTGAGGTGGTCGACCTCGCTAGGTCGCGCCGGTTCTACGAAGAAGTCCTTGGTCTGCAGGTGATCCAGAGCAGTAGCCGGTCGATCATGATCCGGCTCGGCACCGACCAGGTCTACGCGGTGGTGGAGACGGGCAGGGAAAGCTCGATGCCGATGATGGCGCACAACGGATTCGACGTCGGCAGCGAGGACGAAGTCTATGCGGCCCACAAGAAGCTCCTCGAGATCAAAGACCAGTGGGGCATCAGGCAGATCACTCAGCCCCGACACATGCATGGTGACACTTCTTTCCATTTTGCCGATCCCGACGGCAACTGGTGGGAGGTCACAGAGGTACGCAAAAACGGTTACGTTGCCGACTTCGAGGATCCTGATTGGGACATAACCGGGATGCACGAATTCGACGAGGAGCGCGGCAACGTCCACTTCAATCACACCCATGACCCCGAGTTCCGCGCCCGCGTCCGTGACGTTCGCGCTTCCATCGATGCCAAGGCGACCCAATGAGCCGGCTGGACGGCAAGGTGGCGCTGGTAACCGGCGCCGGCAAGGGAATCGGACGGGGCATCGCTCGCAGGTTCGCCCGCGAGGGGGCCAAAGTGGTTGTCGCCGAACTCGATCCCGACGCGGGTAAGCAAGTGGCCGAGGACCTCGATGAACTTGGTGGCGAGGGACTGTTCATCTCGACCGACGTATCCCAGAAAGCCGATATCGAGCGCGCGGTCGACACCGCCCAGCTGGCATTCGGTGGTTTGGACATTCTCGTGAACAACGCCATCGCCCTAACTCCCGATGTTCTGCTCGAGCAGAAGACCGACGAGATGTTCGAGCAGACAATGAGAGTCGGGCTGTGGAGCGTGTGGTGGGGGATGCAGTCCGCCTTCCCGATAATGAAGGCACGCGGCGGTGGCCGGATCATCAACTTCTACTCTATGGACGCCGACGACGGCAACTGGGTTCACGCTGACTACAACACAGCCAAGGGTGGGGTACAGGCGCTGACCCGGACAGCTGGATTTCAGTGGGCCCGGCACAACATCTTGGTCAATGCGATCGCGCCGATCGCGGCGTCGGCGGCGTTTGAGCAGATGGCGGCGGACAACCCAGCTTGGGCCGCAGCGATCCCGGCGATGATCCCGATCGGCCGAATCGGTGATCCCGAAGAAGACATCGCACCGGTTGTGGGCTTCCTCGTCAGTGACGAGGCCCGCTACATCACGGGCGCCACCATACCGGTCGATGGCGGGCTGCACATACCACGAGTCAACACCAGACCGCCCGACCTCTCAGTGTTCGACTCGTTGTCCAACGATTCTGAATTACCAACCAGCTAAAGGAGAATGGACGTGACCATCGATGAGATGAGACATACTTCGGCCGGACTGGTCCTCTCGGACGGGACGCCGTTGTCGGAACTTATTGATAAGGACTACCGGGAGGTCTCACTGCGAGTCCTGAACGACCCGGAGCTCTACCAGCTCGAATTAAAACATCTGTTCGCCAAGGCGTGGACGGTCGTCGCACACGAGGATGAGATCCCCGACGTCGGTGACTACGTTTTGCGCTACGTCGGCGAAGACCAGGTCATTGTCAGCCGCGCCGCTGGCGGCAGTTTCACCGCGGCGCTGAACGTTTGCACACATCGGGCTGGGAAGGTATGTCGGTTCGAGGCCGGCAACGCCAAGCAATTCCAGTGCGCCTACCACGGCTGGGCGTACAAGGCCGACGGCACGTTCCTTGCGGCGCCCGTCGCGCGGGAAGAGATGCACGGGCTGCTGCGGACCAAGGACGAACTGAGCCTGACGAAAGCGCGGGTGGACACCTATTGCGGAATGATCTTTGTCACCTTCGATGAGAACGCCCCATCCCTGCGCGACTACCTCGGCCCGATGGCCTGGTACTGGGACCTCATGTTCGACCGGTGTCCGCGCGGAATGACCGTTGTCGGTCATCCCCAGCGGTTCATCATCCCGTCGAACTGGAAAAGCGCGGCTGAGCAGTTCGCCGGGGACATCTTCCACACGCTGTCGCTGCATCGATCGATGCAGGAACTCGGGATCCTGTCTGGCGGAGAAGAATCCGCGGAGCCGGCGATGGCGGGCGCGCACGCCAGCTGGGAGGGTCATTACGTGCGGTGTTTCGACATCAGGGAAGACCACTTCGTCAACGCGTTGAAAGGCAAGGACCTCGCCGCGTTGTCACCCATGGAGAGACTGCGCCTTGCTCCTCCTGCTGGCATGCCCGCTGAGATGGTGGACGCTCTGCCAGACCGCTTCGACGACAAGCAGCTCAAAGTCCTTGCGGAATTCCCGCCGCAGGTCGGCCAGTTGTTCCCCAACATCGCCGCGATCGCTATGCCGTTCCAGATGCCCGACGGCACACCCTCGGCGTTCTTCAGTTGGCGGGTTTGGGTTCCCAAGGGACCGGACAACTTCGAGATGTTCTCGTGGACCCTGGTCGAACGCGACGCGTCGGTGCAACTGCGAGACTCGATGAACCTGATGACGGCTGCTGTATTCGGGATCAGCGGATTCGTCGAGGTGGACGACACCAACACCTGGCCGATGCAGACCCAGGCCGCCCGAGGGGTCCTGGGCAGGCAACAGAAGCTGCGCTATCAGGCGATCACCGGCGAGAACAAGCCCGCCGACTGGCCCGGTCCTGCCCACATCTATGCCGGGTTCCCCAAGGACGACGGCCAATGGAACTTTTGGCTCCGCTACAGCGAATTCATGGAAGGACGAGCCTGGTGACCACCGAAGCGACTGAGGAAGTCATGGTTCAATCCAGCAGCATGGTAATGCCGGACACCGGCTACCCGGCGCCGCCGGGCGCGCGGGTGCCGGTGAGGGACCCACGCCATTGGGAGATCGTCGGTTTCCTCGAAGACGAGTCCGCACTGCTCGACGACGACGATTTCACCGGCTGGCTAGGACTGCTCGCCCCGGAAGTCGTCTACCGCGCACCCGTGCGCACGACCAAAGATCACCGGGCACGCAGTATTTTCGACGCGGAGTCGTATCACTACAACGAGAACATCATGACGCTCAGTTTGAAACTGATGCGAGTGGTTCAGACCGACAGCGCGTGGTCGGAGAATCCGTTGTCGAGAACACACCGCATCGTCCACAAGGTGCGGGTATACGAAACGGATAACCCCGACGAGTACCAGGTTTACAGCTCGATCGTTCTACTGCGCTCACGCAACGACGAACCTGGCCTCGAGATCCTGCCGGCTCGCCGACTGGACACGATCCGGACCGGCGACTGGAAACTGACCTCGCGCACAGTCTATTTCGATCAAACCACGCTGAGCGTGCGAAACCTGGCGGTCTACCTGTAGCCCGGTCGCGCGTCCGAAAACGAGAACGATGAAGGTGAGGAAACTTCATGTCATCGAAGACCGCCGAGCTCCCGGGTTATCTGCCCGGCGATTGGCGGATCGACCCACAGCGTTCCACGTTGAAGTTCTCCATCGGTCATTTGGGACTGCATACCGTGCACGGCACGTTGGCCATCTCCGGTGAGTTTGTCATGGCAGACGAGCCGGAGGGTTCCAGCGTCTCAGCGGTCATTGACCTCGCGTCGGTGCATACCGGCAGCCACGGCCGCGACAAGTCGGCCCGCTCGTCGTCACTGCTCGATGTGGGCAACTATCCCACCGGGCACTACCGCTCGACTGCGGTCGTGCCAGCCGCTCCTGGCGGCAATCCGCGTACCTTCGTGCTCGAAGGGGAACTGACGCTGCTCGACGTAACACGGCCGCTGGCGCTGGATATCAGCCTCCAGGAACCCGCCTCCACCGACGGTCGGCCGTGTCCCGTCATCGCCGGACGGGGGCGGTTCGCTCGCCGTGACTTCGGCCTTGTGTATCGCATACGTCCCCAGTTCCTCGATCGCGCGATGGGCTCGACGATTGACGTCGAGTTGACCATGCAGGGACTCCCAGCGCCTCCGAGAGGACCTCAGCCCTGAAGATCGCACGAACACGCACTCATCAAGGCGACGACTGCTGGTCCCTGGTTGATGTCGCTGCCGGCACCGTGCAGCCAATCCGAGGCCGAAGTGTCGCAGTGGGGTCCAGCGACCGCAGAAGGACGCACGGACTTCGAAACTGCTGGCGCGCCCATGTCCTTGGAGGATGTCCGGCTGCTACCGCCCATCACCCCCACATCCACGATCGTCGGGGTGGGGATGAACTACTGGTCTCACCTGGAGAAGCTGGGCGTCACTGAACGGCCTTCCAGCACCCTCGGATTCCTCAAACCACAGGTGGGATCATCGGCCACAACGACGAGATCGCCAATCCTTTCATCACCGACCAACTCGACTTCGAAGTTGAGCTGGTGATGTGCTCGCACAGCCGATCAGGGAGGTCAGCAGCAACCTGACTGACTATGTGCTCGGCTACACGGTAGGCAACGATGTCAGCGCTCGCGACGCCGCGCCGGCCCCCATGGGCGGACTCGATCTGTTCTCGGTCAAGACGCTCACCGGTACCACTCCGGTGGGGCCGTGGATCACCACGAAGGACGAATTCGGCCGGTCAGCAGAGGTGGATGTCACCATCTCGTTGCGGGTGAATAACGAACAACGCCAACGCGACCGCACCGGCAAGATGATCTTCGGCATTGAGGAGTGCCTTGAGTACATCGTGGCCAGAATGTCGCTCAACCCGGGCGACATCGTGTTCACCGGCACCACCGACGGCGTCGGCTTCGAGGATGGACGCTATCTGCAGGCAGGCGATGTAGTTGAGGCCGAAGTAGAAGGAGTGGGTGTGCTTCGCAATGTCGTCGGCGCAAAACAATCACTGACACGCTGAGCCCGGTATCCCGCTGCCGCTCACGGTGCTTAGCGCGCTACGCCGTGATGGTGCCGCTGTCGGGCTCCACAGCCAGATGAGCCTTGAAACATCCCGGTGGCGCGCACCGTTTGTGCACGTGTCGGGGTCGGTGGAGATCACCCGATCCGGCGCGACCGGTCGGGGGCGATCCCGGGGCATCTGGGTCATTTCCACGCGATCGCCGGTTTACCCGGATCGTCGTGATCGTGGACGCTGCAATGGCGGTAGTGATCAGCTGGGCAGCGCAGCCACATGCCGCGCACGCGCCGCATCGCGGCGATCTGTCACTGCTCCCCAGCTAGGCCGGTCTAGGAAGTGCGCCGTGACGAGGCGAACTGGTCAATGAAGGAGCGCACGCCGCGTGCGAAGTTGCCGCGCCGTACCGCATCCCAGTGCAACGAGCGGTCGAACTCAAGCGCCTCATATAACGGCAATTCAGCGCCGCCCAGTACTGCGCGCTTCGCCGCGGCCACCCCGATCCTGCCCGCTTTCGCCGATACCGCCGAGGCGAAAGACGTTGACTCGGAGAACAATTTATCTGCCGGCACGACTCTGTCGACTAGTCCAACTGAATATGCCTCGCGCGGTGAAATCGGTTTTGCATCAAGTATGAACTGCAGCGCGCGACTGGGCTGCATCAGTCGGTTCAGGAATTGGACACCACCGCCGCCACTGGGTAATGCACCGAACAGGTCCATCTCCGGGACGCCGATCTTGAGCGTGCCGGTGTCTGCCACGTAGCGCAGGTCGCACGCGGCTGCAAGCTCCAGCCCCCCAGCGAGCGTGTGACCGTTGAGGGCGGCCAGGAAAAGGATCGGACTGCGGCGCATCGCTACGCACAACGCGCGGAACCGATCCATGCTCTTCGTGAATTCTGCGGTGAGTCCCTCGACCCCCAGCCTGTCCGCTTCGCCAGCCATCCATGTGGCGTCGGCTCCGGCGGAGAACACCTTGAGACCGCTGGTGATCACGGTTACCGCAACGGATTCGTCAGCATTGGCAGCGTTGAGTTGACGCTCCAACACTTCGAGCAGCGCCGGGCTCAACGCGTTCACGGGGGCATTGCAGAGCCTCCACAGCTGGTAGCCGTCGGCCTGCGTGACCTCGAGGAGGGCGCTGTCCTTAGTGGCGGGCTGTCGGGTCGGGGTCAATTACGTCGCCTCCTTGAAGTGAGCGTGGTTCTGATCGGGGGTCGATGGCGCGGGCACGGCCCCATCAGCGGCCCATGTTTGGAGGACCTTGCCCCGAATCTTTCCGACAGGATCGCGGGGCAGCTCTGTGACGAAGTGGAATCGGCGCGGCGCCTTATAGGGGGAGAGGCGGTTTCGGACATGCGCCTGTAATTCCGTTGCAAGTTCATCGTTGGTGGGCACCCCTGGGCGTACCGCGATGAAGGCCACGACGATCTCCTGCCGTATCGGGTCGGGCGCGCCAACGACGGCGACTTCTCGAACGGCGGTATGGGTGCTTAGTACGTTTTCGACTTCTACCGGTGCCACCTTGTATCCCGAGGTGCTGATCAAGTAATCGGTGCGCCCGAGATAGGCCGCATTGCCCGTGCCGTCGAACTCGATGAGGTCATCGCATATTGACCAGCCGTCAACCACATCACGTCGCTGCAGTTCCGGACGATTCCAATAGGTCAAGCCAGTCAGTCCCCGCACAGCCATCTGCCCGCGACCCGTCTCGATGACCTGCAGCCCTGAGCCTGTGCGCTGGACCGCGGCGACGATGTAGCCGGGCAGCGGACGTCCCAGGGAGGCGGCCGGGAAATCTTCGTCATGCCGGGGAGTCATCGGCCATGTCGCGAATGCGGTGCTGCCGTAGTTGTTGATCAATGTGATACCCCGCTTTTGCCAGCGCATACGCACATCTGCTGACGACGCGGACTGCCACATCGCGTATGCACGTCGCAGCGAGGGTAGGTCGCGACCATTTTCGTCGAGGACGTCGATCATGCGGGCCCACGTTGCGGTGATCGCAGTAAACACGTTTACCTGGAAGTCAGCGATCGCGGCCACGACCCGCTGAGGATCTCGAAAATTTTCGATCAGAACAGTTGTCGAACCGTGCAGGAGGGTGCCGGTGGTGTGGTACATGAAGCCGAGGGCGTGGCCAGCCGGCGCCGCGGCGGCCCACCGTTGACCCGGAGCCGCCGCGGTGACGGCGCCTAAGGCGTAGCCGCCGAGGAGGAACCTGCGATGCGTGTGGTAGCAGCCCTTGGGTTGGCCGGTAGTGCCACCGGTGTGCCAGAGGACCGCGACGGCGTCGCTCGGCGTCGTCGGTAGGGGCGCGGCATGGATCTCCGTCGCGTCGGTCAGGATGCACAGATCACGGTAGGGTCCAGCACCGCTAGGCGTGTCGCTGTAGGTGAAAACCTCCTCAATCGGTGAGCCGGCGACCGCCTCGGCAACGACTGCGAGGTCATCGCCGGTCGCAGCAACGACAACGAGAAAACGGGCCGAGGTGTCGTCGAGGAAGAACCGCAACTCTTCGGGTTGCGCTTGCAATGGCGTCGGAACGACAACCCCTCCGGCCTTCCAAACGGCTAGCATTCCGATGATCAGCTCGGGTACGTTGGGCCCCCGCAGGGCGATCCTGTCACCCACGACCACCCCCAGCGCCATTAGCCCTTGTGCGAGCAAAGAGCTAACTTCTGCGATGGCACTGAAGGTGTATGAGCGGGCCGTATCGGCGTGAATCATTGCGAGGTCATCGCCGTGGCCGGCGCATACATGAGCATCGCTGAGCGCGTAACCGACGTTCGCCCAAGCGCCCACCAAGTCGTGGTTGGGTTCGGTGTAGTCGGGTTGATCCTGCGGAGCCACGAGGCAGTGAGCCGGAACGCTTGTCGGCGGATAGCGATCTTTCATTAACGTGTCCTGGTGCTGGTGTCCAGGCGGGCAGCGGTGTTTTCTGCCGGTTGCAGAAGCGCACTGACGTCGGCAGTGATTTGATCAAGAGTGCCGGCCACCGCGGCCAACACGTAACGGTCCGGCCGCACCACGGCGACATCGGCACCTTGGCTGTCAAGCCACTCCGCCAGTGCCGGGTCGGGCTGCGGCAGGTCGGCGATCGTGGTCACCCACGCGCCGACAACGTCGGCCCACCATCGAGACGTCGATCCCAACGCCTCATCGTGTCGGCTCAGAACGAGAAACCGCTGGCCGACCGCGTCGTCGAGCGGTTTACCGCCGACGCGAGGCTGCCCGAACAGGCCGCCCCCTCCTTCGAGGACCATGGGACCGGGTTGAAGCGACGGCAGCCCAAAGAACAGCGAGCGATGGTCGCGCCGGATCGCCTCGTCCCGCTCGCGCGCTGCTTGCGGATCCGTGATCCCGACGATGGCGCCGTAGTCGATCGCCGCCTTGATGACTTCGCGCACATGCGGTGACCGTTCGATTTCATAGGTGTCGAGGAGATCTATTGGCGCTCCGCGCAATACCCGGTCGATCTTCCACGCCAGATTGGTCGCATCACGCAAACCTGAACACATGCCCTGACCAAGGAAGGGCGGCATCTGGTGCGCGGCGTCACCCGCTAGCAGAAGACGCGATGAGCGCCAGCGTTGTGCCACCAGTCCGTGGAAGGTGTAGACAGCCGCGCGTTCCACCGTCCCGAAGTCTTCGCCGACGAGTTCGCGAAGCACCGAGGCCACTGCGGTGGGTTCGGTGATGGCAGCGGTGTCCTCGCCGGAATGCACCATGAATTCCACGCGGTGACGCCGACCTGGCATCGGGATGAACACATGCGGGCGCGCGGGATCACAGACATAGAGGGCGTGTCCGGGCAGCGCCCTGTCCGCGTCGCCCAGTAGCAGGTCGACCACCAGCCATCGTTCGTGGAACCCCAGATCCTCCAGCCGCATTCCCGCCATTTCCCGAACGGGGCTTGCCGCGCCATCGCAGGCCACCGCGTAGCGGGCCCGCACCGTACCTACCGGTTCGGACTCTTGATTCCCACCTCGCCATGCGGTTCGCAGGCTGACCTCGTTTGTGTCTTGGGTGACGTCGACGACTTCGGCCTCAAGATGAACTGTGACGGTCGGCAACGCTGCGACCGCGGCGCGTAACGCGCGATCGAAGCCCGGTTGATGGAAATACACGCTGGTAGGAACGCCCGACCAGGTGGTCTGACCGGCTGGCATCCACATCAGGCGGCTGCGGTCAGCGCTGACGAATTCGATGCCTGGGTTTAGTGTCATCGAGGGCAGCACCTGTTCCAGGCAGCCCAATTCTTGGACGGCTCGCAAACCGGTGTGGTCGATGTGCGCCGCCCGAGGCAGCGCAAACACGTCGGCATCCTGCTCGAGCACGATGACGTCCAGGCCGCGGCGGCCTAACAGGCCGGCGAGCGCCGTTCCCACCGGGCCCATCCCGATGATTGCCACGTCATGGATAGCTGTGCGGGCATCCCCGTCACGAAGTCCTCCGCCGAAGAGGCGTGCCATGCCGTTCCTTCCGTCGTCAGTCATCTGCCGCCGTGCGACCCAGCACGGTGACAGCGACGGCCGCAGTGTCACCTCCGGCATATCCGCCGGCGTTCTCCGCCACGCCTATTTGCGCATCGGGCACCTGGCGCCCACCGGCCTCCCCCCGAAGTTGGTGGGCGAGTTCGATGACCTGCGCAAGACCGGTGGCCGCCACCGGATGTCCGCGCGACTCCAGCCCGCCGCTGGTGTTGACGGGCAGCTGTCCACCCAGAGAAGTCAGTCCGTCGGCGACTAGGCGCGCGCCGGCGCCCGGATCGCAAAATCCAAGTTCCTCGTAGGCAACCAGTTCGTTGAAGGCGATGGAATCGTGAACCTCGGCGACGCTCACCTGCCGGGGTGTGATGCCTGCGTAGGCATATGCACGTCGGGCCACCCCGCCGATCGTTGACCCTTGGCGACCCGCGGCCGCCATGCCGACTGCGGAGCCGCGGATCCACACCGGTCTGTGCTCGGGTCGCACGGAAACGCCTGCAGTGACCACAACCGCCGTTGCGCCATCGCTGATCGGTGCGCACATCAGCGCGGTGATCGGTTCGACGACGGACCGCGCCGCCAAGACTTCCTTGGCCGTCAGCGGCTGCGTGTACTGCGCCATCGGGTTGAGCCCCGCATGGCTGCGGTTCTTGACGGCGACCGCGGCAAGGGTATCGGCACTGAGGCCGTGCCGGTCGGCGTACTCCCGCAGCCGCGGCGGGTAGACGGCAGCAACAAATACGCTCTCGCGGGTAGCGTCGACTCCCGATTCGGCGACAAAGTCGATGTCGGCGGCGCCGTTGAGCGCCGTGTAGGTGGTTTCGCGGCTGCGCGCGAAAAGTTTTTCCACACCCAACACCAGCACGCGTGTGGCCGCGCCCGCACGGACGGCGTGTACGGCGAGATTGAGGGCACTCGATGACCCCGCACACGCGTTGTCGATGTTGTACACAGGGATACCGGAGAACCCGTTGTCGCGCAGCACAGTTTGGCCCACGATGCTCACTTGCCCCGTGACGATGGAGGCCATGGCGTTCGCGACGAAGGCCATGTCGATATCGGCGGGGGACATGGACGCATCGGCCAGCGCCGCGTGCACAGCCTCCCCGCCAAGACCCTTTAGCGAACGTTGGGGGAACCGGCCAAACGGGGTCATCCCGACCCCGACGATCGCCGCTGCGGTGGTCATGGTCGATCAGACCGGGTCAGCGTGTCTTCGAAACCGACGATGGTGTCGTGCAGCACGTGTCGTTGATCGAGCACGACTAGGTGTCCGCATTCGGGAAGTACTCGCAGGCTTCCGCGTGGTGCGGACTCGGCGCATGCCTGCGCCTCCCGGATAGGGATGACGTCGTCGTCTTGGCCGTGCACGAACAGCACCGGCTTGCTGACCGATTCGCACAGCGGCAGGGGATCGAACTCGCCCAGCAGCGCCACCCCTTGCAGCGCCGAACGTAGGGGCGTCGCGCCGAATACCCGTTCCAGCCAGCTCAGCGTTGCATCGCTTTGTGGTTGTTTGCAGAGCACGGCCGCCGAGCGCCGCGCGAACTCGGGCCAGTCGCGGCGCATGGCGCGTGCCATCCGTTCGGCAGGAAACACTTTGCAACTGGGCACACCAACAGCGATGACTCCGGAAACCCGGGAGTCATCGCGTGCAGCAACGGTAAGCGCAACCGCGGCGCCGAAGGCAAAGCCGATCACAAGGACATCGCGTAAGCCCTGCTCGACCAGCAGTTCTATCACCGCATCCGTGTGCGCGTTCATATCGTAGGGCTCAGGCATCGTGTCCGAACGCCCGAAGCCCGGCAAGTCCGGTACAAATACCTGGTGGTCGCTGAAAAGCTCGTCTTCCTCGTAGGCCCACAGCGATCCATCTAGACACCAACCGTGGAGCAACAGCACAGGTTTACCGACACCCCGCTTGACGAACGACATACCCGATGCTGTCCTCCTACGCGCGGACCCGCCGTCAGCGGCACTCATCGATACCTCAGTGCCGGCACCGAGTCGACCCAGCTGCGATGTTCGACGACCGGCAATATCCGCGGCACACCGCAGGGTGGTGATTCCTTGACCAGGACGCATTTATTCGTCTCTAGTCGTCGAGACGATGGTCTCTGCGGGTACGACGCTGAGCGTTGACGACCGGCGTGGAAGGTCATCGAGCGACCTCGGTCTGCTGTGGGGAAAGGCGGATCATGAGCCCGATGTGTCCAACCTGTACCACCTCGCCGCGTTGATTGGTGATGCGAAACAGGCGATCGACGACGCCTCGGTCACCACTGCTCGTCAGGCGCTTGGACACAATCTCCACCGTGGCGGACAGGGTGTCTCCGACGAAAACGGGCTTCTCGAACCGCCACTCGGTGATATCGAGCATCGCTATCGCTGAGCCTGAAAAGATCCCGCTGCGGTCCATCAGACCGGTCATCATGATCAGGCTGAGGAGTCCATACACCACGGGTTGGCCGTAGATCGTGTCTGTCGCGAACTCACGGTCAGTGTGAATGGGATTCCAGTCCCCGGAGAGCATCGCGAAGCCAACGAGGTCACTTTCAGTGACCGTCCTGGCCGGCAGCTTGAAGACCCGGCCGACGGCAAGATCGTCGTAGAAGAACGGCACGGACAGTTACATTACATCCGACGCTGTTCAACAGCCAACTATACGACCGTCTTGCACACTCGGTGAAATCCTGCAATATGACGGCACGACCAACGGTGAAGTCGCGCAGCGGGTGGGCTGACGCGGATGAGGCGACCCCAATTGGGCGCTGGGACGAGATGCCGCCAGCGGTCGTGAGTTGGACACGGAGTGTGGCGGGGCGGGGATACCAGTTGTCAACGCCGTGACAGACGATCTGGACCCGGCATTAACGCATGAGTGCTGATGGCAGCTGGGATGTGATGCCGGCAAGGTTGCTGGCCACTGCCGAGGCGGCTCTGGTCATGGAGCCCTTCGCCCACGTACAGCATGGTGTGTCAAACGATGGATTAGTGGGAACGTTGGCGAAACGTGGAAGTGTCGACTGTTTTAAACGCAGCCGCCAGCCTGGGCGCCGCGAGACAACTCGAGTCGGCGCCCGGTGGGCGACTCAACCTCGCTGCCTGCCCGCCGGCCTGATTGCGCTTGCGTTATGAGGTGTTCTGTCGGTCTTGTCTACTGGGCGGCACGGCTTTCCCGGGCGGTGCGACGGCGCTACATATAGGCAACCGCTCACCGGTGTCAAATGTAATATTGCTGTGCTGGCCAGCGGGCGCACTTGGTCTAAAAGCATTAATCGGTTCGGTGACATGACGTTAATCGGTCACCATCACCACACGGCCCGACGAACCACCTGGTCCCAGGTCATGACAAAACGCGTGTCGTTGCGGAGTTGGCACCTATCGCACTGGTCAGTTCCCATTCGGCGGGACCAGAAGGTCTTGCCACTTTTGGTGGTTGGCACCATGAGTGAGGTCAGTCTGCGTGTACTGCTTGCCATCTGGTCCGGTGTAGGTGCCGGTGTTGGGGTCATATTCGACAATGGCGATTGGCGGTGGCGCTGGGGACGCGGCCGGAGGTGTTTCTGGCAGAGGCTGGGGGATGGGCTGGCCGGACAGTGTCGCGTTGGGATCGCCTTTCCAGTTATTGCCGTCGTTCAACGGTACGTACCGTTCGTCGCTCTCGCACATCTGGACTGTGGGGGCCCTCTTACCCGGTCGCGTCATGCACGGAATGTTGCGGGCACCGCGAACATTAAGCGATGAATCCTGGGGTACTCGGCAGTACAGCATGCCGGCCGGGCGTTCGGGATAGTCCACGTCGCTCGGAGGGCGCATCTGCTGAGCCGGCAGAAACCCGGTGGTGCATGGCGGAGGCAGGTTGGCGTTCAGATTGAGCGACAGGTAAATCCCTTTGTGATCTGTGTTGCGGTCGGCGACTAGAGGCGCTTGCATTTCTTCTACATTTTTTGGGAGTAGCACGAGGAGTTGCTCAAGACTCGGTTGGTATGTGATGGCCACCTGCTCGAGGCTGACCAAGTTGGCCAGCACAACCGGTAATGTTGGCTGCAGCCTGTCCAGCAGGTTGCGCACTTCGTCCCCGGCGGCGGGGCCATTGTTCAGTAGTCCGTTCAAGGCCGGGTTCTGGTCCCGCAGCTGGCTGGTTACCTGAGCAAGGTTGGCGGCCCAGGCTTGAATCGAGTCGGAAGTGTCAGTCTGAGTGTCCAGGATGGGTTTCGATTGATCAATCACCGTGGTGATCGCACTCAGATTGGCGCGTGCGTCAGCGGCCAGTGTCGTTGTCCCGTCAACGATTCTCTTGAGCTCAGGTCCGAGACCCCCCACTGCGGTGTAGGCCTCGTCGACCGCCGTATTCAAGTCATCGTGTGGAATGGCCTGAAGGCCGCTGTTGGTGTCGGCCAGCACTGCGTTGATGTCGGGAGGCAACGCCGTGCGGTCGACCGGAATGACGTCGCCGTTCTTCAGCGAAGGTCCGTCACCGCTGCGTGGGTTGAGTTCTAGAGATAGTTCGCCGACCGCGGTTTGGCTGCGCACCTGAGCGACGAGGTCGGCCGGAATTTTGGTGTCGGAATTTAGGGAGAGGACAGCCTCAACTCCGTTGGGGCTCAACCGGACGTCCTGAACGCGGCCTACCGCGACTCCGCGGTAGGTGACGTTGCCGTTTCTATATAAGCCACCAGATGCGATCAGGTTTACGGTGACCTCGTAATGCCCGATGCCGAAGAACACCGAAGGCAGATCTAGGTATTTGAAGGCCATGGTGCCACCAGCGATTAGCGTGACGATCGTAAAGAATGTCAACTGCAGTTTGACTTGCCGGCTCAGGTACACGTCACGGTCCCTGGTCGTAACGGTAGGGGGCGATCAACGGGTTGCCAAGCGTGTAGGGGCTGGGTAGTTGGCCGATAGTGCGTCCCCACTGCATTTCCAACTTCGTAAGATTGCCTTCGAACCTGGTACCGGTTAAGAAGGACGAGTCGAGTCGGCTGAGTGTCAGGTCGACGATGAGGCTGATGTTGGCGTAGTCACCGCGGAACCATTTTGTCAGTGTGTCCTTGGTGAATGGGAATGTTGGGAGAAAGTTCAGCGAACGAGTCAACGATCTGCCTGCGTCGGCCAGCGATTGCAGCACGGGCCCAAGGTCTTTGAGTTCCTGAACGAGCGCATCCTTGGTCTGTTGGACCGAATCTTCAGCAAGAGCGCTCAACTTGCCAAGCTGATCAATCGCCTCGATAAGGTTGTCTTGTTCGCGACTGAGGATGGCCAGCGCGTCAGGAATGGTGCGCAGCCCTTCATCGATCACGGGTTTTTGCTCGGCGAATTGACCGACCAGTCTATTGAAACTGTCGGTGGCCCCGATGATTTCGCTGGTTTGGTCATTGAGCTGGCTGACGAAATTGTCTATTTGAGACAGCAGGCTGCGCAGGTCACCCTCACGGCCGGCGAACGCCGTGCTGAGCGCTTCAGTGATGTCCTGGATCTGGCCGAGCCCACCATTATTGAGCAGAAGTGAAGCCGCGGCCAGCGTCTGCTCAGTGGACGGGTAAGCCTTGCCCGACGACAGAGGCAGCACCGACCCCTGATGAAGCTTGCCTCGGGACATGCCATCGGACGGCGGCGCCAGCTCGATGTGCAGCGAGCCCAGGAGGCTCGTCTGGCCGAGGGTCGCGGTCGAGTTGGCGGGCAGGCTGATGTCACCATTGAGTCTGATCGTCACCAGTGCATGCCAGTCTTGGCGTTCGATCCTGGTGATGGTGCCGACGTCGACATCGCCGACCCGGACGCGCTGGTTGGGCTGTAGGTTGCTAACCTCGGGCATCTGCGCCTGGATTGTGAACGCTCCGGGGCCACCGCCCGCACTTCCCGGCAACGGCAAGCTATTGAGGCCCCTCCACCCGCAGCCCGAAAGTAGCGTGACCGCCACCGCGCCGACCAGCACGACGGCGGTCATTCGTCGGGATGCCGGTCGCATCACGATCCTGCGCCCGGCACAACCATGATGCCTGGCAGGCCCGCGGCCGGATCTGTTTGGTGCGGCTGTGCCGACTCGGCTGCCAGCGGCGCCTCGGGGGGAAGCGCTGAGAGGCCAGCCGGCGCGGGGGGCGCGGCTGGCGGCGTTGGTTGCTGCGGAACGTAGTCGGGTCGCATCCAATCCTCGCTGTAGGTGAGTTCATTGGGCCGCGCATTTGCCCCGACGAAGGGATTGAACCCCAATGGAGGGAAGTTATACTGCCGGTTCTTGACGATCGGAGCGAGGTACTGCACGCACAATTTCGCGGATTGTTCCGCGCCCAAACGGGAGGCGGCTTGTATCGCGCCGCACAGGAAGGTGATGGGGTTAGCGAAGTTGTTGAGAACGGGCGCCCCACTGAGCGTGCCCTGCGCGGGCTGGTAAATGTTGGTGGCGTTAGCTGCGAGTGTCGGCAGGACATGCAGCAGTTGCTTGACGTCATCGAGGCTCTGGGTCAGCGCGGCTGACACCGATGCCAGCTTGTCTGAGGTTGTGCCGAGTGCTTCGCGGTTGTCGGTGACAAAGCTTGTTACTTCGCTCACCACATCGTTGAGGTCTTTGACTGCGGTCGCCACCTCGCCGGGGTCGTCTGCAAGCAAACCCGTCACCGATGCCAGGTTCCCGTTCAGCTGTCTGAGCAGGTCGGTGCTGTCCTGCAGTGCTGAGACCAGAACCGACAAGTTCTTGACAGTGCTGAAGATGTCGTCGCTATGGTCGCCGAGTGTCGAAATGGCTTGTGAAAGCTTGATTATGGTGTCGCGGATGGCGGCACCTTGCCCGCGTAGGTTATCTGCGGTGGTGTGGATGAACGAGCCTAGAGTGCTCACCCCACCGGCTTTGGTGGGTTGCAGCGTATTGGCAAGCCGCTGCAGCTGGAGGCGCACGTCGTCCCATTCCACTGGCACAGCGGTGCGCTGCTTTGAGATGACCGCGTTGCTTTGAAGCGTAGGTCCATCGCGGTAGGGCGGGGTCAGCTGGATCGCTCGCGCAGTCACTAGCGTCGGGGACAGGATCACCGCCTTCGCGTCGGCGGGGACCTTGTATTTGCTGTCAAACCAGAACGTGATCTCAACCTGTGTGGGTTGAGCTTCGATTTTTCCGATCTTGCCGACGGGAACGCCGCGAATCCGCACGTCATCGCCGGGAAATAATCCGATGCTGTTGTCGAAGTACGCGGTTACCTCGATGCGGTCGGTTCGCTCGCCTGACCAAACGAGGAAATATCCGGCGCCGGCAGCGATGAAGACGAGCACAATGGCCATGGCAATCCTGGCGTTGCGCACACTGATCATTGCCCGGCGCCTTCTGCGGGTGGGGTTGTGGGGGCTAGTTCGCCGGGCGTTGGAACGAGCACCGCGCTGGGGTTCGGCGGAGTCGACGCGTTCGGATCGGGGGCTTGCTGCACCGGCGGCCCCGGTGGCGGGCCGCCCGGCGCGGGTGCTGGCAGCGGCTCTCGATACGGATAGCGCGGGTCCCCAGGGTTTCCCGTGATCGCCTCGGGCAGCGAAAGGTTCGGCTCGCCCCCCTGGCCGGTACGAGGGTAGGGAACGGGCAGTGCCGGTGTACCCGGCTGGCCGGTCGGAGGATCGATGCGCTGCGACGGCAGCAGTACATTGGGGTCTAACCCCAAGTCGGAAAATGCCGCGTCGACGAAGGGCTGAAGGAACTGGCCCGGGAGGAGATTCGCCACGTAGACCTTGAAGAAGGGGCCTCCAGATAGCGATTCACCAAGGCTCAACGCATACGAGTTCAGACCCTTGATGGACTGTTGAATCTGGTCTTTACGGTTGTCGACGGTCGCCAGTACGCCGTTCAGCTTGTCCAGCGCCGGTTTAAGCGTCGTCCGGTTGTCAGAAATGAATCCGTGAAGCTGCTGAGCCAGCGCTGAGACATTGCCCGAAATGTTATCTAGCGCGGCGCTTTGACTTTGCAGTGCGGCCAGCACGGCATTGGTGTCGTGAAGCAGCTGGACGATTTCATCGGTGCGCTCCGCCAGAACTGTGGTTGCTTTACTGGCGTTCGACAGTAGGTTGCGCAACTCGGCGTCGCGCCGATCGATCGTCTGGGAGAAGCGGGCGACGCCATCGACTGCAACCCTGAGTTGCGGCGGCGTGTCCTGCAGGGTGTCAGACAAGGTTTGCAGTGCGTCGGACAGCTGAGTCGTGTTGAGTCCGCTGATGGTCGCAGTGAGGTCACCGAGCGCATCAGGGAGCTGAAATGGCGAGGTGGTCCGCTCGACCGGGATGGCGGCACTCAAGTGTCCCGAACCGCGAGGAGTCACTTCGAAAACCTTGGTTCCGAGTAGGCTTTTCGACTTGATCGACGCCTCGGTGCGCTCGCCCAACCGGATGTTGTCGGCCACTGTGAAAGTGATGAGCACCCCCCGGGGAGTCAGCGAGATGTCTTTTACCTGGCCGCTCCGCAAACCCGACACCTGCACCGGTGCACCCGTAGACAGATCACCCACCTCTTCGAAGTACGCCGAGTAGGTGCTGCCACTCGAAATGAACGGCAACTTGCTGTAATTCAGCGCCCCCACCGTGGTGGCACCGACCACGGCAAGCGAAATAGCACCGACGATGATCGGGTTGCGTTCCCGAAATGATTTCATTTGGGAGTACACCTGCCCGAGTCTTGGCCGACTAACTTGACATAGACCGGTTGGCCGCCCTTGCCGTTGACTTTCAGCGAGATGTCGCACAAGTAGAAATTAAAGAAGTCGCCGGTCAGTGCCTGGCGGCCCAGCACGCGGTACGCGTCGGGCAGGGTATTGAGGAAATCGTCGAAGTAATCATGATCGGCCAGTACGACGGCGGCAGTGCGGTCGGCCTCTCGGACGGTTTTCTGTAGCGCTGGGCGAGCTTGGGCCAGCAAGTCAGCGATGGTGGCAGCGCCCGCGTTCGCGGACGCCACGGCGCCGCTGATGTCCTGGCTGCGGCCTTGGAGCCCGTGGACCAGGTGCGAGAGCGAGTCCACCGCCACGCCGAGCTTGTCGCTGCCAAGACCAAGGGAGCCCAGCACAGTGTTCGCGTTGATCACGACCTGTCCGATGAGCGCGTCGCGGTCGGCTAGTGTGTTCGTCAGGGCCGCAGCCTGTTCCAGGATCGATCCGATGGTGGGGCCTTGGCCCTGGAAACCCGCAATGAGTTGGCCGGTCAGCTTGTTAACCTGATCTGGATCCAAGCCCCGAAGCAGCGGTCGGAATCCGCCGATCAAAGCGTCCAGGTCAAGTGCGGGCGCGGTGCGCTCGAGCGGAAGCGTTGCCCCGGGCGGCAGGGGCATGGTAACCCCTGGGCCTTGTTCCAACGCCAGGTAGCGGCCGCCGATGAGGTCGTTATAGCGGATTACAGCTCGGCTGCCCCCGGTTAGTACCACCGAATCATCTACGCTGAATTTCACCAGCGCCGAAGCATCATCACTGATGGTGATGCCCTTGATCTTGCCAACCTCGACGCCGGCGATGCGAACGAAATTTCCATTTTCGAGGCCGCTCACCGTGCTAAAGATGGCGTTGTACGTCTTGCCCTGATCAAACCGCACCTGCGCATAAATGGTGATCAGTGCGGCAGCGCCGAGCACACATACGGACAGGAATGCCGCGAGCCGCCATAGGAGCCCAGTTAGGTTACGCCGCAAGGCAATCACCTCTCGCGAGTGTCGTTTGGGTAGGGTCGTTCTGATGGTCGAGGTGTCAGGGTGGCGCTGGCGCGCCCGGATCTGTCGACGCAGCAGCTGACTGGTTTGATGCGGGCGTCTCGGAGGATGGAGGAGGCGCTGGCACCCCCGGGTAGAGCGGGGCTCCGTCGGGCCCATATTGCGGTGCGCCGTATGGCGGGGCGCCGGGGTAGGGGATCGGGCCGGGTGCGGGTCCGCCGGGATAGCGGATGCTCGGCGGCTCGGGCACTGCGCGGGTCACTGGCAAATAGTTCGCGTATCCGGGGAAGCCGATGCCCGGGTTCGGCCGCATATCCAGGCCGGTGCCGAAACCTGTGTCCGTTACGAGATAGCGTACGGGCCA
This sequence comes from Mycobacterium sp., assembly GCF_032159565.1. Classification (GTDB taxonomy): domain Bacteria; phylum Actinomycetota; class Actinomycetes; order Mycobacteriales; family Mycobacteriaceae; genus Mycobacterium. The sequence continues at coordinate 4,736 of NZ_JAVHWR010000019.1, read as the reverse complement.
GTTTTGGGCAACGTCGGGCAGCGACCCGCACCCAGGTTTGCCCCCGGGTCCGCCCTTGGCGGCCACGATTGGCAGATTGTCTGGATAGCGATACGGGTCATCAGCCAATAGCACCGTGGCGTCCATGACGACCGACTTGCCGTTGGAACCGCCATACACCGGGGACAGCTCGGCGCCAGTCCTATCGGCGCCAACGAGAAGACAGGTGAGCTCGGGGTTGTACTTCATCAACAAACTCGTTGTGGGTTCCAGCAGGTTGATTGTTTTGACGAAATTCTCCTTGTTTGGGCGTACGAGCTCGATCCCGCGTCGGGAAAGGCCAGCAACGCTCACCAGTAGCTTGTCCAACTGTGCAGCTTGCGCCGTTACCGTGGCGGCCGTGGTACTGGCCGCCGCTACGGTGTCGATGATGTTTTGTGCCGCGTCGCTGTAGGTGTCACTGACGTTCGCAAGAGCCTGAAAGTCCGCGCGCAAGGTGTCAGTGCGCGAGTTGAGTGCCAGGAGAACGTCATTGGACTCGGTAATGGACTGACCAATCTGCTCTCCTTTACCTCGTACCCCACCGGCTAGCGCAGAGAGCACAGCGTTGAGCTTGTACGGGTCGACCTGCTTTATCAGGTCCACCAAGTTCTGGAACACTGTGTTGACTTCGATGGCGACGTTTTCTGATTTCAGGACGGCCCCTGCCGATAGCCGCTGGGGACTCGGATCCGTTGGTGGAATCAGATCGACGTATTTCGCGCCGAAAAGCGATGTGGCGTTGATGCGGGCCTTGACGTTCGCGGGGATGTTCTCGATCTGGCCGGGATCGATGTCGAGCTCAAGAGTCGCCGAGTCGGCGGTGCTTGCGACTGTCTCGACCCGGCCGATCTGCACCCCGCGCATCTTGACCTTGGCGTAGGGCTCCATTACCAATCCGGAACGATCCGCAGTTAACGTCACCGCCACACCTGGGCTGAAGGACCGATTGAACGCGCCCAGACTCAACGCGGTAGCGCCGAACACGCCGAGGACCAACAGGAGGGCCCACCAACTAGGGTCGATCCGCGGGAGGCGTGGTCGCTTTTGCATCGGGCTATCCCGCGAAGTTGAAGTTGCCGGTTTGACCGTAGAGCGCCAGCGTGACGAGCATGATGACGAACGCCGAAACGATCAGTGAGGCACGCGTGGCTCGCCCCACCGCTTCGCCGACGCCTGCAGGACCGCCGCTGGCGGTGAATCCGTAATAGGTGTGGACCAGCATTATGGACGTCACCTGGGCCAGCGTGACGATGAACGACCGCACCGCATCGGCGGGAATGAAAAACGTGCTGAAGTAGTGCCCGTAGACGCCACTGGACTGCCCGTAGAGGGCGGTGGTCACGAACTGACCGGACGTATATCCCAGCAGCAGGGCTACGCAGAATAGTGGGACAGCAACAATCACACCGGCGGCTACGCGGGTCGACGCCAGGTAGGCAATGGACCGGATGCCCATGACTTCAAGCGCATCGATTTCCTCGTTGATCCGCATCGCGCCGAGCTGCGCGGTGGTGCCCGCACCGATCGTCGCGGCGAATGCGAAGGCTGCGGTACCCGGCGTCACCAGGCGCGTGCTTGCGAACGCCGAAACGAATCCGGTCACCGCGTCCACTCCGACTTCAGAAAGCTGGTTGTAGCCTTGGCTGGACAACACGCCGCTGGTGGACATGGTCAGAAATGCCATCACAGCGACGGTGCCTCCGATCACCGCGAGTGATCCGGTCCCAGCACTCATTCCTGCGATCTGGCGAAGTAGCTCGGCTCGGTAGTGGATAACGACGTCGGCGATTGAGCCGAGCACCTTGCCGTAGAACCGCGTCTGCTCACCGAGGCGTCGCCACTCCGCCCTAGCAGTGCCCAGCATCCGTATTGCCGCCACGGGGACACGTTGGTGGGCGAGGGTGCTGGCGCTCACTTCGTCACCTCGAATCCGATGGCGGTGATGACAAGGTTGACCATGAACAGCAAGACGAAGGAGTACACGACGGTCTGGTTGACCGCATTGCCCACGCCGGCGGGTCCCCCGCTGACTGTCGTCCCCTGGTAAACGGCGATCAGCCCCGCCGCTAGGCCGAAGACGGTTGCCTTGACCAATGACACCAACACGTCCGACAGGTCAGTGAGCAGCGTCATGCCCGCGACAAATGCGCCGGGGGTGACGTGTTGAAAGTACACACCGAACAGGAAGCCGCCGACGAGGCCCGTCATCGTCACCACGGAGGAGATCATCAACGAAACGAGCGTGACTGCGAGGACTCTGGGCGCTAGAACTGTGCGTACGGGGTCGATGCCCATGACGCGCAGGGCGTCAATCTCCTCACGAATCGTCCGCGCTCCTAGGTCGGCGCATACGGCGGTGGCGCCCGATCCGGCGACGACCAGAACGGTCACGAAGGGCCCAATCTGGTTGACCGCACTGATTGAGGCGCCCGTGCCGGATAGGTCGCCGGCGCCGAATTCAATCAGCAGCACGTTGAAGGTGAAGACCGACAGGACCACAAACGGGATCGCTAGAACGATCGACGGTAAAAATGACACGCGCGCCACGAACCACGTCTGTTCGAGGAATTCACGCCACGCGAAAGGCCATTTGACCATTGCGACGAAAATGTCGAGTGCCGTCGCGGAGAAGTCACCTAAGGCGCGCACCGGCGCTAGTGCCGGCCTTTCATACCCGACCATCAGCCACCTCGGCGTCGCCTGATCCCGTGTCGACGAAAATATTGTCCCCGTCGATGACGACCGGAAATGTTGCTACCGGCTCAGTTGGTGGGGGTGCCACCGGCGCACCGCTTCGCACATCGAACCGGCCTAAGTGCCACGGACACTCGACCTCGCACCCCACTAGCACGCCCTCGCTAAGAGTCTCGGCTTCATGCGAGCATCGATCCTCGATGGCGAAGATGGTGCCGTCGTCAAGCCGCGCGAGGCACAAAGCGCGACCAGCTACCTCGATCCGGCGCATCTCGCCAATGCTTAGCTCATCAAGTACGGCAACTCGCCGTAACGTCGTCCGATCGGGCGTCTCCGGCGATGATGCGCCCGAACCCGATGAGGTTAGGTCCGCCACAAGTCATGGCTCCCGGAACTTGCCGGACGGTCTACAGATATGTGTCCACCGGTGCCGACCGCTACCACAAAAGGGTTAACGCTCAGGCGGGCTTTTCTCGCGGCGGGGTGAGAACGTACCGGCGCTGTCAGTGGGCCTCCTGTTAGGCCCCGCTGCCCAACCGTTTCCCGCACCATGCGGCATATTCAATACTTCACCGGAGTCGTATGTCAACCTTTATGATGACAGCATCGACGTACGGAGGGCTCTCCGTCCCAAAGCCCCCGGCCGCGGGGAGCCCGCATGACTGGCCTGTGCTCGAGGACTGGCCACTTTCTAAGGAGGAAACAGTGGGTAGGTTGATGGGCAAGACCGCAGTCATCTCCGGGGTGGCAAGCGGCATCGGGGCGCTCGCTTGGCGGAGGTTTTGCGAGGAGGGCGCGTCGGTCGTCGGCATCGACATCAACGAGTCAGCGGGCAAGCAGCTGGCCGACGAGCTTCGTGCGAATGGACACGATGGCGAATTCTTCACCGCCGATGTGACGTCCAAGGAAGCAATAGACAGTCTTGCGGCGTTGATCCGAGATCGGTTTGGTGGCTTGGACGTCCTTTACAACAACGCTGGGATCAACCTCGCGAGACCACTATTGGAAACGACCGAGGCAGAGTGGGACAACGTACACAACGTGGATCTCAAGAGCGCGTTTCTCATGATGAAGGCTTTCGCGCCACTTATGCAGGACCGCCCGGCCTCGATCATCAATACCGCGTCGATGGGCGGCCTTGTTGCGTACGACAACATGGCGGCCTACTGCGCGGCGAAGGGTGGGCTCATCATGCTGACCAAGGCCGCTGCGCTCGAGTTGGCACCGGCGGTCAGGGTTAACGTCATCTGTCCCACCCTCATTGACACACCAATGTCCCGACGGTTCGTCGGAGACCTACCCTTGGAGTTTGACCACGTGTGGAAGGCGTTCGAGGGCGGTCATCCGCTGGGTCGAATAGGTAAGCCAGAGGACATCGTTCCGCTCGCTGTGTACCTCGCAAGTGACGAGTCGCTCATGATGACAGGTGTCGCCCTTCCCGTGGACGGAGGCTGGTCAATCCGGTGAGGAAGTAACCCTCATCGCGTTCAGCGATGAGGACGACAGGGTCGAGGCGAAACCGCGCTCCCGCGGCGTGATTCGTTCACGGTGGCATCGACCCTCAGTGGAACCGACGCCCAGCCCCACGGCACATTGTTCGACGTCCGACCAGGCACCCCTGGCGCGGTGCAGGGCCTCGATTTCGTCTACAAGCCGGCGCACAACCCCGACACCAATAGGGTGTGCGGTCACCCGAGCGAATAAGCTGAACGACGGAATCGAACCGCAGCGCCTCATCGAAATCCGATCTCGCAAGCGACGGATCGCCGAAATGGCCCACTGCGCCGGATTCGATGCGAGCGCCTGGAGTCGTTGCCGATGCCATAGGGCGTTGTCGCAAACTAATACGTTGATCTATTTTGTGATTGTCGCCTCGGGGATCGCGCGAGCCGTATGGTCGCCGGCGCTTGACTAGGTGCGAGCGACGCGCAATGTGGACTGCGGGAACAGCTCTTCGACGGTCAATCGCCGCGGTACCAAGCCCTGTTCGTGCATATACCTGAGGAACGCCTCGATGACAT
>NZ_JAVHWR010000014.1:0-6014 GCF_032159565.1 Mycobacterium sp. | reverse complement strand
CATGTGGCGCGATCGGTCATCGCGGACCTGAGCCCTGGCGACCAGATCGTCATCCGCGCGCTCCCGCGTAGCAGGTACGCCGCCTCGGCCGGGCTCGAACAGCAGCTGCGGGTGGCGCTCGATCGGGCGCGGCTGCTCGATGGAACGCCGCGATGATGGCCCGCGCCCTGATTTTCTTGATCCAGCTGTATCGCAACACCGTCTCCCCGTTGCGGTTACCCACGTGTCGGTTCACTCCGACGTGCAGTCAGTACGCGGTGGAGGCACTCGGTGAGTACGGCGTGATCCGTGGCGGATGGCTGGCGATCGTCCGGCTGGCGAAATGCGGTCCGTGGCATCGGGGAGGATGGGACCCAATACCGGAGCGCAGCGGGTCTGACCCACAGAGCGCCACCGTCGACGACGCTAGGAGCAAGTCGGTTGTTTAACTGGTTCAGCCTCGACATCATCTACTACCCGGTGTCGGCGATCATGTGGCTCTGGTACAAGCTGTTCTCCCTGTTGCTTGGCCCCTCGAACTTCTTCGCGTGGGGACTGTCGGTGATGTTCCTCGTCTTCACCCTCCGCGCGATTCTGTACAAGCCGTTCGTCCGGCAGATCCGCACGACGCGTCAGATGCAGGAGCTTCAGCCTCAGATCAAGGCGCTACAGAAGAAGTACGGCAAGGACCGCCAGCGGATGGCGCTGGAGATGCAGAAGCTGCAGCGCGAACACGGGTTCAACCCCATCTTGGGATGTCTGCCGATGCTCGCGCAGATACCGGTGTTCCTGGGTCTGTATCACGTACTGCGGTCGTTCAACCGGACCCAGGGCGGCTTCGGTCAGCCCAAGCTGTCGCCGGAACTGAACCGGTCGCTCGGCAACTACGTCTTCAGCGCGACGGACGTCGGGCACTTCCTGGACGCGAATCTGTTCGGTGCACCGCTGGGCGCCAACATGATCCAGAAGACGGGCCTGGATGCGTTCACGGAATTCAACCGCGTTTCGGTTATCGCGGTCGGTGTACCGCTGATGATCGCTGCCGGTATCGCGACGTACTTCAACAGCCGGGCCTCGGTCGCGCGGCAGAGTCCGGAGGCCGCCGCCAATCCGCAGACGGCGATGATGAACAAGCTGGCGCTGTATGTGTTCCCGCTCGGTGTCGTGGTGGGCGGGCCGTTTCTGCCGTTGGCCATCATCCTGTACTGGTTCGCCAACAACATCTGGACCTTCGGCCAGCAGCACTACGTGTTCGGCCGGATCGAGCAGGAAGAAGAGGCGAAGAAGCTCGAGGCGATTGAACGTCGCGCGGCCAACGCGCCGCCACCCGGCGCCAAGCCGAAGCGCCCGCGCAAGGGCGAGGCCGCGGCCGGCGATGCAGCCGACGCGGGCTCCTTCGAGGTGAGCGAGACCGGCGCGAACGAGCTGACCGACGGGGATTCGGATGGCGACGGTTCAGCCAAGCCGAATGCGGGCGCCGGAGAAAACCGGACGCCGCGGCCGGGGCCGACGCCTCGCCCGGGCGCGCGTCCGAAGAAACGAAAGCGTTGACCGGAACCGACCGGCGAATGAGGGAGATGACAACATGACTGACTTCGACGAGCCCACCACCAGTGAGCGCGACGAGCAGAGCGATACCGACGCCTTGGAGACGGAAGCGTCACAGAACGGCGACGAACCGGTGACGCCCACAGGGGAGGACCTCGAGGAGCGCCTGGTGGCCGAAGGGGAGATCGCCGGCGATTATCTCGAGGAACTTCTCGACCTCCTCGACTTCGATGGCGACATCGACCTGGATGTGGAGGGCGACCGCGCCATCGTCAGCATCGACGGCGGCGAGGATCTGGCCAAACTCGTCGGGCGGAAGGGCGAAGTTCTCGACGCGCTGCAGGAGCTGACGCGGCTGGCCGTTCATCAGAAGACGGGCGAGCGCAGCAGGCTGATGCTCGACATCGCGCGATGGCGGCGTAAGCGCCGCGACGAGTTGGCGGCCCTGGGCGACAAGGTTGCGCGGCGGGTGTTGGAGTCGGGGGAGCGCGAGCAGCTGTCGCCGATGACGCCGTTCGAGCGCAAGATCGTCCACGACGCGGTGGCGGCGATCGAGGGTGTGCGTAGCGAGAGCGAGGGCGTGGAGCCGTCGCGCCGCGTGGTCGTACTCACCGACTGAGGACTTACACGCTTGTAGTTCGGTGCCGCCGCGGCGACCGCGGAGATCCGGAGGATGTTTCACGTGAAACATGCGGACGTATCCGAACCCCCTCCGGAGGCCGCGACACTCTTCGGCGACGGACTGGACCTTACGGTGCGCTACGCCGAAATCCTGGCCGGCGCAGGCGTGGAGCGCGGGCTGATCGGACCCAGGGAAGCGGACCGGTTATGGGACCGGCATCTGCTCAATAGCGTGGCACTCGCCGAGTTGCTCGAACCGGGCGATCGAATTGCCGACATCGGTAGTGGAGCCGGCCTTCCGGGGATACCGTTAGCGTTGGCCCGGCCGGACTTGCGGGTGACACTGATCGAGCCGCTTCTGCGGCGAACCGATTTCCTCCGAGAGGTCGTCGATGACCTCGGCGTGGATATCACCGTGGTCCGTGGCCGAGCCGAAGAACAAGCCGTGCGGCAACAAGTGGGGGAGATGGACGCTGTCGTGTCCAGAGCGGTGGCGTCGTTGGACAAGCTGACGCGATGGAGTATGCCGCTTCTTCGATCGGGCGGACGAATGCTGGCCCTCAAGGGCGAGCGCGCAGTGGCCGAGATCGACGAGCACCGGCGTGGGATGGAGTCGCTGGGCGCGGTGGATGCCAGGGTGGTGACATGTGGAGGGGGCTACTTGAATCCGCCCGCCACCGTCGTCAGCGCGCGGCGTGGGAAGTCGACTCCGGCGGATCGCCGGTCGGCACGAGCGGGCAGGAGAAGCGGATGAATCCGGTTCCGGACAATGGCGGCACGCCACCGGTGGGCGCCACGGAAACCACGGATGTTTCACGTGAAACATGGCGCAAGCCGCGGCCGGAGGGATGGGTGCCCGACGACGTCGGTGACACCCCGATCGGCGCCGAGGCAGAGCGAGCCGTCCGACTCCTACACGCCGAGGCGCGCTTGCCCCGACCCCGGCAGCAGCGCGTGTTCACCATCGCCAACCAGAAGGGCGGCGTCGGTAAGACGACGACGGCCGTCAACGTGGCAGCGGCGCTGGCGCTGCAGGGGTTGAAGGTTCTCGTCATCGATCTAGACCCCCAGGGCAACGCGAGCACCGCGCTCGGCATCGACCACCGACCGGGCACCCCCTCGTCGTACGAGGTACTCATCGGCGAGATTCCGTTGCACGAGACAATGCAGCGCAGTCCGCACAGCGAGCGCCTGTATTGCGTCCCGGCCACCATTGAGTTGGCGGGTGCCGAGATCGAATTGGTCAGCATGGTCGCCCGCGAGGGCCGACTCCGCACGGCTCTCACCGAGCTTCACAACCATGACTTCGATTACGTCTTCATCGACTGCCCGCCGTCTTTGGGTCTGCTGACCATCAACGCGCTCGTGGCCGCGCCCGAGGTGCTGATCCCGATCCAGTGTGAGTACTACGCGCTCGAGGGCGTCGGCCAGCTCCTCCGCACCATCGAGATGGTCAAGGCGCATCTCAACCCGCAACTGAACGTATCGACGGTCATCCTGACGATGTACGACGGTCGGACCCGGCTCGCGGATCAGGTCGCGGCCGACGTCAGAACGCACTTCGGCGAGAAGGTTCTCGGCACTGTCATCCCGCGCAGCGTCAAAGTGTCCGAGGCGCCGGGATACGGGATGACGATCCTGCACTACGACCCGGGCTCACGTGGCGCGCTGAGCTATATGGACGCCAGCCGCGAAATCGCCGAGCGGGGCGCAGCCCAGAGAGGACAGATTCGATGACCCAGCCGTCGCGCAAGAGGAGCGGCCTCGGCCGCGGCCTGGCGTCGTTGATCCCGACGGGCCCGGCCGATGGCGATACGGCCACGATCGGGCCTCGAATGGGTGACGCCGCGGCCGACGTGGTGCTCGGCGGAGGTAATGGGGACACGGATGCGGTCGGCGCCGTTTACCGCGAGATCGACCCGGCCGTCATCGAACGGAACCCGCGGCAGCCGCGGCAGGTGTTCGACGAGGAGGCGCTCACCGAACTCGTGCACTCCATCCGCGAGTTCGGGCTCATGCAGCCGATCGTGGTGCGCTCGATTCCCGGCCAGCCCGGCGGTCCGCGATACCAGCTCGTCATGGGGGAGCGCCGGTGGCGCGCCGCCCAGCAGGCCGGCCTCGCCACCATCCCGGCCATCGTGCGGGAGACCGCCGACGACAGCATGCTGCGCGATGCGCTGTTGGAGAACATCCACCGCGCGCAGCTGAATCCACTGGAGGAGGCCGCCGCCTACCAACAGCTGCTTGACGAGTTCGAGGTCACGCACGACGAACTCGCGGCGCGCATCGGCCGGTCGCGGCCGTTGATCACCAACATGATCCGGCTGCTGCGGCTGCCGATCGCCGTCCAGCGCCGCGTCGCCGCCGGCGTGTTGTCGGCGGGCCACGCACGGGCGCTTCTCGCGCTGCAGGGTGGCGCGGACGTACAAGAGGAACTCGCCGCGCGCATCGTCGCCGAGGGTCTGTCGGTGCGTGCGACGGAAGAGGCGGTGACGCTGGCGAACCGGGAAGACCACTCGACCCCGGCCGCGCCACGCCGTAAGCCTATCCACATGCCTGGCCTGCAGGACGTTGCTGAACGGTTGTCGACCGCCTTCGATACCCGGGTGACGGTGAGCCTCGGCAAACGCAAGGGCAAGATCGTCGTCGAGTTCGGGTCGGTCGACGACCTGCAACGGATAGTCGACCTCATGAACGCTGCGAAGGCCTGACCTAGGACACGGGGAAATTACGTCACTGTGACACATCGATCACGGCGCGAGCCGCTGTCGGCATACCTCGCAGCAATCCTCATGCGGTGCAACATCTTTGGCAGATCAGGCAACTCCGGATGAGCGAACCGGATGAAAACCGGCCTTCGGGCACGCATCCTTCTATTCTGGAGTGGCGGCGCCACGTGTCGGCGCCGCCCGGAACTCGGGGAGCTTAGTGCCAACGCGAATCACGCCCCTGCGGCTCGATGCGTTCGAGCAGCTGCCTAAGCACGCGCGCCGGTGCGTGTTCTGGGAGGTGGATCCGTCCACCCTCGGCGGCGATGACCACCTGTCCGACCCGGAGTTCGAGAAGGAAGCGTGGCTGTCGATGGTCATGCTGGAGTGGGGTTCGTGCGGGCAGACGGCAGTCGCCGCCCGACCGGGGCCCTTGGCCGACGAGATCCTCCCGGACAGCGATGAACCGTGTCTGGGCTATGCGTTCTACGCACCTCCCGGTGTGGTGCCTCGCGCACGGCTCTTTCCGTCCGGACCGGTGAGCGCCGACGCTGTACTGCTCACATCTCTCGGGGTGGAGGCGCACGCGAGGACCGGTGATGCCCTGAGCGCGGACGGAGTGCCGCAGAGCTTGATCGTGGCGGTCGTCGCCGATCTGGTGCGCCGCGGAGTGCGGGCACTGGAAGCGTTCGGACGCACCGAGGCCGCCGTCGAACTCGCCGGGCCGGGCGGGGTGCCGCCGGAACTGCGTCCCGTTATGGAGGTTCTCGGCGACTGCTCGGTGGACCAATGCATGCTCGAGGCAGACTTTCTCGAGCGGGTCGGGTTCGTCGAGGTCACGAAGCACCGGTACTTCCCGCGGCTGCGCCTCGAGTTGGAGAGTGGCCTGGGCTGGAAAGCGGGCGTGGAGGCTGCGCTGGAGCGGCTGTTGGAGGCGGAGGAACTCAAGCAGCCGGTCGGCGCAGGCGCTGAGATCTGCTGACCGACTAGCTTTCGCGGCGGCAGTCAAGGGTGATGGTGAGCGTGGGTGGTCGGCCGGGCTGGATGCTCGGCTTTTTACGCGGTGGACAGTGCGTCGGATCGGGTTGGTGGGCCGCGATAGTTCCGGCAGGCTGATTAGTCGCCGTGAGCGGCAGGCTTTCGTGTGCGCCGTGATGG
>NZ_JAVHWR010000081.1:0-69592 GCF_032159565.1 Mycobacterium sp. | reverse complement strand
TCGATGTCGCGCATCGACGACGACCACCTCACCGTCATCGACGCGGTGGGCCACGGCAGCGATGGTGAGCACGTTGTCGGACAGCGCTTTCCGATCGACCCGCCGTTCGGCCTGGTGGCGATGGCGTGGCGAGACGATGCCGAGGTAGAGCGCTGGCTGCGAGGTGTCACGCCGCGGCTCGCCCAGGCCGACATCGACCAGCACCGGCAAGTGCTCGCCGACGTCCGAGCCCGCGGCTACGGAGCGTGGCGATTCGACGACGCACATGCGTCGCTGCACGATCGGGTCGCCGGAATCTTGGCGTCGCTGGAACCCACTGCCACGGTGGCACGGCAGCTGACCAAGCTGATGACAATCGTTACTCTGCAGTCGATTACAAGTACTCTCGAAACAGATTTATTGGCAACGGAATTCGTCGTCCTGCCGATCTCCGGGCCGACCGGCCAACCCGAATACCAGATCGAGATCCACATCAGCCGTCCTGATGCCCTCACGCTCGACTCGCTGAACACAGCGCTCGAGAATGCGCAGAATGAACTCGCGCCGACTGGTACCCACCCTGGCGTCCAAAGAGTTTGACAGCAGTCTCCACGAAGGTGCTCACCTGAGAACAGGGTTCTTCCCTGCCGACGCCATTCAATCGCTTACCGCCAGCCCCCATCTTTGGGTACCTACCAACTTCAAATGCCCACTATGCCGCTGGCAGAGCGCCGGGGCCGCTCACAGGCTGCCTGGCGATATCGGCGGTCTGGCCTACCGTGGAGTTGTTGTTACACAAACTAATTGAGATGCTCAGAAGGACTAGTGATCTTATGTCGACGGATCCCCGCGAAGAGCGGCTGGCACGCCGCATCACCGATCTTTACGCCACCGACCCGCAGTTCGCCGACGCCCGGCCCATCGAGGCACTCACCGCGGCGATCGAGCAACCCGGGCTGCGGCTGCCGGGGATCGTCCGCACGGTCATGTCGGCCTATGCGGAACGGCCCGCGGTCGGAGAGCGCGCTGTCAACCTCGTCCCAGATCCGGAGACCGGCCGCACTTCCCTCGAGCTTCTGCCCCGGTTCGAAACCATCACGTACGGAGCGTTGTGGGAGCGCGTGAACGCGGTCGTGCGCGCCTTTGCCGACGGCGGCGTGCGGCCCGGCGATCGCGTCTGTGTGCTGGGCTTCACGAGTGTGGACTATGCCACGATCGACATGGCGTTGGGCCAGCTGGGTGCGGTGTCCGTTCCGCTCCAGACCAGCGCACCGGTCAGTCAACTGCGGCCCATCGTCGCCGAGACAGAACCTCGCGTATTGGCGTCCAGTGTTTACGATCTCGGCGACGCCGTCGAGCTGGTGTTGACAGGTCACGTGCCTGGTCGTCTGGTGGTGTTCGACTACCGCCCCGAGGTGGACGAGCAGCGCGAGGCGTTCGACGCCGCCAGGTCGCGGCTCGCGGAGGCGGGAAGCCCGTTGGTGGTGGAGACTCTTGCCGAGCTGCTTGAGCGTGGCGAATCGCTGCCTGCCGCACCGGAGTTCGCTCCCGACGACGATGACGACGATCCGTTGAGGTTGCTCATCTACACCTCGGGCAGCACCGGCGCCCCGAAGGGTGCCATGTACCCAGAGCGATTGGTCGCGAACTTCTGGCGCAGGTCGCGCTGGAATTGGGGCGCGCCGAGTGTCGAGCCGACGATCACGCTCAGCTTCATGCCGATGAGCCACGTGATGGGTCGGGGCGTCCTCTACGGCACGCTGGGGAACGGCGGAACCGCCTATTTCACGGCCAGGAGCGATCTTTCGACGCTGTTCGAGGACCTCGCGCTGGTGCGCCCCACCGAACTGAACTTCGTGCCGCGGATCTGGGACATGCTGTTTCAGGAGTTCCAGAGCGAAGTGGACCGTCGGTCCGTCGACGGCGCCGATCGCGCGGCAGTCGAAGCCGAGGTGATGGCGGACGAGGCACAGAGCCTTCTCGGTGGACGGTTCGTCGCGGCGATGACGGGCTCCGCGCCGATCTCGGCCGAGAACAAGGAGTTCGTCGAATCCCTGCTCGACCTCCATCTCGTCGAGGGCTACGGCTCGACCGAGGCCGGGATCATCTACATCGACGGCCAGGTGCGACGCCCGTCGGTGATCGACTACAAGCTGGTCGATGTGCCCGATCTGGGTTACTTCCACACCGACCGGCCGTACCCGCGGGGCGAGCTGCTGGTCAAAACGAAGGACTTGTTCCCCGGCTACTACAAGCGGCCCGAGGTCACCGCCGAGGTGTTCGATCCCGACGGTTACTACCGGACCGGCGACGTGGTGGCCGAGGTTGGTCCCGAACAGCTCGTCTACCTGGATCGGCGCAACAACGTGCTCAAGCTCTCGCAGGGTGAGTTCGTCACGGTGTCGAAGCTGGAGGCGGTGTTCGGTGACAGCCCGCTGATCCGCCAGATCTACGTCTACGGCAACAGCGCGCGCTCCTACGTGCTCGCCGTCGTCGTGCCCACCGAGGACGCGTTGAACCGAAGCGGAGGCGACGTCGAGTCGCTGCAGCCTGCGATCAGTGAGTCGCTGCAGGACATCACAAAAGATGCCGGTCTGCAGTCCTACGAGTTACCCCGTGACTTCATCGTCGAGACAACGCCGTTCACCCTGGAGAACGGTCTGCTGACGGGCATCCGCAAGCTTGCGCGGCCGAAACTGAAGGCGTACTACGGCGATCGACTGGAGCAGCTCTACACCGAGCTGGCCGACAGTCAGACGAACGAGCTGCGAGCGCTGCGTCAGGGCGGTGCTGATCGGCCGGTGCTGGAGACGGTCAGCCGGGCCGCGGGTGCGCTGCTCGGCTCGACGGCCGGCGACCTGGCACCCGACTCTAATTTCACCGACTTAGGCGGAGACTCGTTGTCGGCATTGACATTCGGCAATCTACTGCACGAGATCTTCGACCTAGACGTGCCGGTCGGCGTCATCGTAAGCCCGGCCAGCGACCTGCAGTCCATCGCCGCCTATATCGAGGCCGCGCTGACGTCCTCCGCCAAGCGCCCGACATTCGCTGCGGTGCACGGCCGCGACGCCACCGAGGTGCACGCCCGCGACCTCACGCTGGACAAGTTCCTCGACGCCAATACACTGGCCGCCGCCCCGACCCTGGCGCCGCCAAGCGCCGAAGTCCGCACCGTTCTATTGACCGGAGCGACCGGATTCCTCGGCCGCTACCTGGCTTTGGACTGGCTGGAGCGGATGGACCTCGTCGACGGCAAGCTGATCTGCCTGGTGCGCGCCAAGGACGACGCGGCGGCCCTGGGAAGATTGGACGCCACGTTCGACAGCGGCGATCCCGAATTGCTGCGGCATTACCGCGAGCTGGCCGCCGATCATTTGGAGGTCATCGCCGGCGACAAGGGCGAAGCGAATCTCGGACTGGACCAGCAGACCTGGCAGCGGCTGGCCGCCACCGTCGACCTGATCGTCGACCCCGCTGCACTGGTCAACCATGTGCTCCCGTACAGCGAGCTGTTCGGCCCCAACGCCGTTGGCACCGCCGAGCTGATCCGCATCGCCCTCACCACTAAACAGAAGCCTTACACGTATGTGTCAACTATTGGCGTCGGCGACCAGATCGATCCGTCCAGCTTCACCGAAGATGTCGACATTCGGGTCATCAGCCCGACCCGCAGCGTTGACGACAGGTACGCCAACGGCTACGGAAACAGCAAGTGGGCCGGCGAGGTGCTGCTGCGCGAGGCGAACGACCTGTGCGGCCTGCCGGTCGTGGTCTTCCGCTGCGACATGATCCTGGCCGATACCACGTACGCGGGTCAGCTCAACGTGCCCGACATGTTCACCCGGTTGATGCTGAGCCTGGTGGCCACCGGAATCGCGCCCGACTCGTTCTACGAACTCGACGCCGACGGCAACCGGCCACGCGCCCACTACGATGGGCTGCCGGTCGGCTTCATCGCCGACGCGATCGCCACCCTCGGCGCGCAGAACGTGGACGGGTTCGCGACCTACCACGTGATGAACCCCTACGACGACGGAATCGGACTCGACGAGTACGTGGACTGGATTATCGACGCGGGCTACCCGGTCCAGCGGGTACGCGGCTACGACGGCTGGCTGCAACGGTTCGACACCGCGTTGCGGGCACTACCGGACAAGCAGCGCCACGCGTCACTCCTGCCATTGCTGCACAATTACCAGCGGCCCGAGACGCCGATCACGGGCTCCATCGCGCCGACCGAGCGGTTCCGCGCAGCCGTCCAGGAAGCGAAAATCGGCCCGGACAAAGACATCCCACACGTCACTGCGCCGATGATCATCAAATACATCACCGACCTGCAGCTGCTCGGACAGTTATAGGGCGACGGGCAGAACGCTGTCACCGGGCGCGAGCAGCCCGAACGGGGGCTGCTCGCCGACCCGCCAGGTGCCGTCCTGCAAGCTGCGACCAGCCGTGCGGGCCCTGCGCAGGGCGCGCCGCGCCACCGACAACTGTTGAATCTCCCAGCCCTTCAGCCGATCTGCGACCCGCTGTGCCGTGACGCCGAGCAGCGCGGTCCCCAGCTGCCATGCATCGTAGGCAGCCTTCGCGGTACCCACACCGATGTGTGGCCGCAGCGCGAACGCGGCATCGCCGATGAGGCAGCTCCGCCCGAAGGCCATCTGGGGCACTTCAAGGTCGACGATCACCTGGATGAACGGCTTGGCGGTTTGTTGGACAACCTCGGTGAGCGGCGAAGGCAGATCAGCCGCCTCTGCATACAGCTCATCGACGTGGCGGGTCTGCACCGATCCTGGGGGCACGCTCAGCTCTGTCCTGACACCATCGCGGTCGGTGAGCAGGTCCGTGAGCCGATCGCCCGGCGCGATGTTCTGGTACCAGAGCCAGTTGAAAAGCGTAGAGCCGCGCGGACCCGGAATCGCGTAGGTCAGCAGGTGGCCGTGGGGGAGGATCCGGTAAGTGAATGCGTCCAGCAGGAGGCCCGCTGCGTGGTCGCTGATTTCGCCGCCGTCGACAGTGCCGCGCCATGCCACGTACCCCGCGTAGCGGGGTCGGGCGTCTGGAACCAGTAATCGGCGTCCGGTGGAACGGATCCCATCGGCACATACGACGAGATCGGCTGCAAGTGTCTGACCGTCGGTCAATGACACTGTGGCGCCATCTGTCCGGTTATCCAGGTCCGCAAGCTCTTTCGAGAGGTGGTAGCGATCGGTGCCGAATAGATCCAGCAACCCTCGATACAACTCCACATACGATGCGAACCGGTATGCGCATGGCTGCTCGTCGGCGATTGAGCCGTCCGCGCCGAGATATTGAATCCTACGGGCAGGCAGGCCGATGTCGCCAATTCGCTTGCCTGCACGCTCGACGAGATAGCGGACCGTGGTCGGGTGCACGACGATGCCGGTTCCGCGTCCCTCCAACGGATTCGGACTCCGTTCCAGAACGTCCACATCCCAGCCCTGCTCCCGCAGAATCAGGGCGGCGGTGAGTCCCCCCAGCGACCCACCGATAACGACGGCCCGCATCATCAGGGCCTCCCGGTGGGCAGGGCTTTCGGTGCGAACACGCAGGATGAGGTAGAGGCCATATATCCAAGGTCGCTGGTCTCGCCACGGTTGTCGTTGGCGCTGGTCGCAGGTGCGCACTGCCGCCAGCACTTCCCGTTCTATACCCGCTAGCCGGAAAACCGAATAGAGAACCAAATCAACTGCACTGCTGACCATTACGTCAGCGTAGAGTTTCAGTATGCAGCCACGCGCAGACCTCTACGCTGACCGTGCGCGTGCGGACTCATTCGGTGCCGCAGCGCGAATCTACGATGCGCGTAGGCCTCGCTACCCCGAGCAGCTGATCGACGATCTCTTGTCAGGGCGCGCCCCAAAGGTGCTCGATGTTGGTGCGGGTACCGGGATCGTCTCCGAACAACTGCTTCGGAGAGGGGTTGATGTTCTTGCCGTTGAGCCGGATCCGCGAATGGCTGCGATTGCGAGGGAGAAGGGCATACCCATCGAGATCGGCACCTTCGAGAGCTGGGCCTGTGCGCAGCGCCGCTTCGATCTCGTCGTGTTCGGATCGTCCTTTCATTGGGTCAATCCCGACATTGCGGTACCGAAGGCCCATCGACTGCTGCGCAGAGGTGGCCGGCTGGCATTGATGTGGAACCGCCTGTTCCCAACGCACCCCACCCACAACGACTTTGCCGAGATATACCGGGACTATATGGACGCGGGATCACCTCTGGTCGACGGCTCATGGGACGGTCTCGTCGAGACCGACCGTCACACCGACGGCTTGAACGCGGCGATAGCGGCTTCCGGGTTCACAGTTGAGCAGCGCAACTATCCGCGGCATGACCACTTTTCCACGGAGCACTGGCTTGACCTCGCTTTTACATATTCAAACCATCTCATCCTCGCCCCCGAGAAGGCCGCTGAGCTACGAGCCAGGCTGGCTGAGTGCATCGGTTCGAAAGGCGTGTCGGCGGGCGGAGATACCTTGTTGGTCCTCGCCACCCGCTCATAGGAGGTGCCATGAGGTCGATGCGTGTGGTGGTCGTCGGTGGCGGTATCGGGGGCCTGTCGGCGGCGCTGGCGCTTCGGGCCGCGGGCGCCGACGTCAGGGTGTACGAGCAGGCCGCCGTACTCGGCGAGGTTGGCGCGGGAGTTGGGCTCTACCCCAACAGCATGCGAATACTGCAGCGGCTGGGCGTCGCGGATGCCGTCATCCGCCGTGCCGCCCCCATCAACGAATGGTGGATACTCGCCCCTGGCGGCCCTGTCCTGTCGCATCAGGTCGCCGGCCGCGATGGCGCGATCAACTCGATGGGGATGTACCGTCCGGACCTGGTGGCCGCCCTGGTGGCCGGGCTGCCCCGCGGCACACTACATACCGGACATCGGTGCGTCGCCTTCGGTCAGGACGATCGGTCTGCGGTCGTGACCTTCGACAACGGGGTCAGTGTCGAAGCCGATGTAGTAGTCGCCGCCGACGGCATCCATTCGACACTGCAACGCTACGTGGTCGAGCCGCGCAGGCCGCTGTTCTCCGGCGTGGTGGCCTATCGCGGGGTGATCCCTGCCGGCCGGGTGCCCGGTTGGATGTGGCCAGACGCGTTGGTGAACTGGGCCGGCCAGGGTAAGCACTTTTTGGTGTTTCCCGTGCGCGCGGGCACGTTGCTCAACTATGTCGGATTTCTGCCCGCGGACGAGCAAATGCGTGAATCATGGTCAGCGCCTGGAGATCCCGCAGTATTAGCTGTTGAGTTTGGCGACTGGGACCCGTGGCTTACTCGGCTGCTCTCGCAGATCGACGCCACCCTCCGCTGGGGACTGTATGACCGCGATCCACTGCCGCGCTGGACCTGTGGGCGGTTGGCGCTGCTCGGTGACGCGGCGCACGCCATGCTGCCGCACATGGGCCAAGGCGCCAATCAGTCCATCGAGGACGGGATGGCAATGGCTACGCTGATGCGAGGTGCCGATGCCGCCGACATCACTGACGTGCTGATCCGCTATCAGGCGCTCCGCCATGAGCACACCGCTCGAGTGCAACGAGGATCCAGGACCAACGGGCTGCGCTTTGACTCCGGGCAGGCAATCGCTTTCGGTCGAAACGGGATACAGGACTACGACGTGGAGGCCGCCGCCCGGGCCATGCCGTGACGGCCACGGATGAACCATGGGCAGCCGCCGTTCGTATCACTATTGACCGGAAAAATGGTTGCCGCTGATCTTGCGTCCGCGGGCAGAAGGAGGACGCGAGTTGCTGCAGCGAATCGCAATGCTGGCGATCGCGGCGCCGCGACGGGTCGTTGCGGCGGCCGTGTTGATGATGGTGGCGGCGGGGATCTTCGGTGTCCCGGTTGCCGGCAGCCTGTCCTCGAGCGGATTTCAAGACCCGGCCTCGGAGTCGGCCAGGGCGACGCAACTGCTGACCGACAAGTTCCACCAGGGTGACCTGCAGATGTTGATCACCGTCACCGCTCCGGACACCGCCGCCGCACCGGCGGCCCGCGCGGTGGGCTTGAGCATCGTGGATCAGCTGAGACGAGCACCCAACGTCGCCGCGGTGACGTCGGCGTGGAGCGCCCCACCTGCAGAGGCGGAAGATCTTGTCAGCAAGGACGGTAAGGCCGGGCTGATCATCGCGGGTCTCAGCGGCGGAGAGAGCGCTGCGCAGAATACCGCCCAGACGCTGTCCGACGAGGTGGCGCGCGATCATCCGGTCGGGCCAACGGGTGTCATCGTCCGATCCGGCGGAGTAGCGACGGTGAACGCGCAGATCACCTCCCAGCTGCAGCACGACCTGCTACTGATGGAGTCGATCGCCATTCCATTGAGCTTTCTGGTGCTGGTCTGGGTTTTCGGTGGCCTGCTGGCGGCCGCGCTGCCCGTTGCGGTCGGGCTGATGGCGATCCTGGGCTCGATGGCGGTCCTGCGCTTCATCACCTTCGGCACCGATGTGTCGAACCTCGCGCCCAACCTCAGCACCGCGATGGGCCTCGCTTTGGCGATCGACTACACCCTGCTGATCATCAGCCGCTACCGCGACGAACTCGCCGATGGCGCCGACCCGAACACCGCCCTGATCCGCACGATGACGACGGCGGGACGCACGGTGCTGATCTCGGCGACGACGGTAGCCCTGTCGATGGCAGCGATGATCTTTTTCCCGATGCACGTCCTGAAGTCCTTCGCCTACGCCGGGGTCGCAACCGTCGCGTTCGCCGCGCTGGCGGCGATTGTCGTCACACCTGCAGCCATCGTGCTGCTGGGTGACCGGCTGAACGCCCTGGACGTCCGGCGGCTCGCGCGGCGCCTGCTGCACCGGTCTGAACCCGTCCCCGGTCCGGTCGAGGGGCAGTTCTGGTACCGGTCGACGACGTTCGTCATGCGACGTGCGCTGCCGCTCGGCCTGGCCGTTGTGGCACTGCTGCTGGCCCTCGGCGCACCTTTCCTCGCGGTGAAGTGGGGCTTCCCCGACGACCGGGTGCTGCCGACGTCGGCGTCGGCGCATCAGGTCGGTGACCAGTTGCGCAACGACTTCGCCGACAACTCGGCAACCGCGGTTACCGCGGTTATCCCCGACGCCGACGGGCTGACACCGGCCGATCTGGAGCGCTACGCCGCTGAATTGTCCCGCGTCCCAGATGTTTCTGCGGTGTCGGCTCCGACCGGCACGTTCGTCGCGGGCGTCCGGGTTGGGGCGCCCTCGGCGGCCACCGGGGTAGCGCAGGGCAGCGCCTTCCTGACCATCGGCAGCACGGCTGCACTGTTCTCCGAGCGCTCGCAGAACCAACTCGACCGGCTGCATGCGGTGCCTGGGCCCGCCGGTCGCCCCGTTGAGTTGTCCGGCACCGCGCAGACCAACCGCGACAGCGTCGACGCCATCACATCACGGCTGCCCACTGTGTTGGGGCTGATCGCGGTGATCACGTTCGGACTGTTGTTCCTGCTCACCGGCAGCGTCGTGTTGCCGCTCAAGGCACTGGTACTCAATGTGCTGTCACTGACCGCCGCGTTCGGTGCGCTGGTGTGGATCTTTCAGGACGGGCACCTCGGCGCGCTCGGAACGACGCCGACCGGAACCGTGGTCGCCAACATACCGGTGCTGTTGTTCTGCATCGCTTTTGGTCTGTCGATGGACTACGAGGTCTTCCTGTTGGCGCGGATCCGCGAGTACTGGCTGGCGTCCGGAGCTGCCGGGCCCGCGAGGTCACGCCCGGGGCGGACCCGTGCCGACAACGACAGGAGCGTCGCACTGGGGTTGGCTCGCACCGGCCGGGTGATCACCGCCGCTGCCCTGGTGATGTCGATCTCGTTCGCTGCCCTGTTCGGCGCCCATGTGCAGTTCATGCGGATGCTCGGGCTCGGCCTGACGTTGGCCGTACTGGTCGACGCCACGCTGGTGCGGATGGTGTTGATGCCTGCCTTCATGCACGCGCTGGGTAGATGGAACTGGTGGGCACCGAAACCCTTGGTGCGGTTGCACGACCGCTTCGGCCTGCGCGAGGTGGCAGATCGCGATGCTCGGCCACCGTTCGTTCACCCTGCTCGCCCGCATCCACAACACCGACGTCCACAACCTTCTCGACTACGATGACCTCGTTGTAGTCAGGCGGGTCGGGCCTCTACCACGCTGAGGGGTGATGCGGTTTGCACCACGCGTGTCAGACGCAATCCCGCTTGTCCCAGTAGATCTCGGTACTCGGCCTCGGTGCGTTCGCGGGCACCCAGATTCAACAGCATTTCCAGATCCACCCATTTGCCGGGAAATTCACGGTCGTGATTGGGGATGACGAACTCGACCAGCAACACCTTGGCTTGGCGGCCGGCCGCCGCGCGAACATTGCGCAGGACTTGCAGCGCCTTGTCGTCGGGCCAGTCGTGAATGATGTTCTTGAGGATGTAAGCGTCACCCCCACCCGGGACGCTGTCGAAGAACGATCCGTCGGCGATCCGAACCCGGTCGGCGACACCTTGCTCCCGCAACAGGTTTGGTGCATCCGCGACGACCGACGGTAGGTCGTAGAGGACGCCCCGCGATGCGGGCGCCGCCGCCAGGACGGCGGCCAGCAGTGGGCCATGCCCGCCACCGACGTCGACGATGGTCGGATAGGCGCTGAAGTCGTAGCCGGCGACAACGGTCAAATCCGTCATCTCCGAAACACTCGTCATGGTCTGGTTGAAGAGTTCGGCGAGCTCGGGCTGCTCGGCGAAGTAGTCGAAGCTCGACTTGCCGCGCAATGCCGGGACGACCGAATTCCCGGTTCGGACAGCATCCACCATCACCGTCCAGCGCTCGCGCTGTTCCCGCGACCCGTAGAACCGTGCCGCCGAACTCATCGACGCCGGGGCGTCGGAACGCAGCGTGTCGGCAAGGGAATTCAGCTCAAACCGGCCGTCGCGGCGTTGACGGAAGATGCCCCGGCTGATCAACGCCCGCAGCAGGCGGCGCAGCGCGTCCGCGTCCGCGTCCACCCGCACGGCCAACTCGTCGATCGTCAACGGCCCGTCGGCGAGGGCATCGGAGACACCGAGTTGCGCTGCCACAGTGATCGCCTGCGACGTCCAGGTGGCGATGATCATCTCCATCATCGCTGCCGGTGCAGGCACCAACCGTTGATGGAGCCGATACAGGTGATGGCGGGTCCACTCGACAACGCGGGCCAGCTTGGCGGGTGGCACTTTGGCGTTCGTCGGCATCGCGTCAGCCCTCACTGCACGCATGGATGACCGGGCTGGAGAGGTTTTGACTCACTTCGTCGGATATCCGGCGGTGACTTAGCCAACGCAGAAACCTCGTCATCGCCCAAGTACCGAACGAGTCGGAGATCATGGCGGCCGGTTTCAGCACCGTTTCACTCTGGGACATCTGCCGCGACGTCACCCAGGACACTGCGGAGAGCCTGCGTCTCCTGGTCTTCTCGTACCGGCGCAGCGCGCTCGAGAGGTCACCGTTGCCACCGTTGCAAAAATCCGCGAGCGCCTTGCGCAACACCATCGTGTCGAGCAGCGCCTGATTGGTCCCCTGCGCGAGGATCGGCGGCATTGTGTGTGCGGCATCGCCAAGCAATGTCACAGCGTCAAGACGCGGCGAGCCGGGGACCGGATGCCGAAAATGCGGGAACGGCGATGGCGCCAGGTCGTCGTCGGTCAACGCCGCGAGTACTTGATCGACCATCTCGGACCAGCCTGCGAAATTGGACCGGATCATGTCGATCGGACGTTCCGGCCTGACGAAGCCCGGCGACCACGGCAAGTCGAACCACCACTGCAAATCGGAGCCACCCGCCGGCCACAGGCCGAGGTTTCCGTGCGGGCCGATGATCTGCACTGCCACGTCCTTTTCGGCGATGTGCGGGAGGGTGATCAATCCCTGCCAGGTGCACCAGCCGGTCGGCTTCGCAGGTTTCGCGCCTGCGACACCTCGGATCTTCGAATGCAGACCATCCGCACCGATCAGCAGATCCGCATCGGCGAAGGTGCCGTCTTCGAACTCGATTCGCACCCCGTCTTGCGTACTGACCGCCCCGACCGCACGGGTATTGCATCGGATGCGTTCTGCCGGAAAGCCTTCCAGTAGACGATCAAGCAGGACCCGGCGTGGGACCATTCGAACAGATCCGCCCAACCGGTCCACGATCGCGGCGATGTCGATATTGACCAGCGGGCGACCGGTCGACGTCGAGATCCGCACGGTGGACAGCAGCTGACCCGCCCCGTCCATATCGACGCCCAGTTGATCGAGGACGGTGGAGCCGTTGGACCAGATGGTCACCGCGCCGCCGCCTGGGCGCATATCCGGCCGCTGTTCGAAGACGGTGACGTCGTGTCCGTCTCGCAGTAATCCCCGAGCGATGGAGATACCCGCCACCCCGGCGCCGGCGACGAGAATTCGAAGCGCGTCCGGTGTCGGCTTCTGCTTCTCGAATCTCCCGTCCGAATCTCCCGGCCGCGCGGCCATTTTCATCAGCGGCTCATCCAACGGTGAAATCGACCGTCTGGATCATAGGTCGCGCGCACTTTGTCGAGGCGCGCCATGTTGGGCTCGGTGATGAACCGTGCCGGGCGCCGGCCGAGGTTTTCATCGGCGAGCGCGATGCCCGTGGCCAGGTGCGACATCGCCGCCATGTTGGAAGCAGCCCAATCGCGGTAGCGTTCGTCGTCGGCCGGATCCTGCCAGACGGTGTAGAGGGCCATGTAGATCTCGGCCTCCAAGCCGTACACCTTGTCGGCGCGATCCGGTGATGCGTTCCACCCCGTGAAGATGAAGTGCGAGGGGTGTGGCGGCATTGTTTCGATGATCTTGCGGATGCCTGGCAGCAGTTCGGCCGCCGAAGCCGACGTGAACATGTTGTCGGCGATGTAGCGATGCCCCTCCGGGTAGTTCGTCATCACGGCGGTGTACCAATTTGCGAGGGTGGTAGGCATATAGGGCAGATTGATCATCGCCTTGCCTGCGACCGGGCAGGTGCCAAGTACGGCAAGGGCTTTCGCCGCCTCCTCGTCCGATTCGGCGAACACCGGCGAGGCGATGGTGATCGTGGGCTGGTCGATCCCGGCTGCCGGGTTAGCACGCGTGGCGAGGATCTGCAGCTCGACCCTGTCGTCGACCTCCGAACTGATCTCGCGCGCCCAGGTGTAAATCTCGTCGGCGAGCTCGATCGGGTACATGTACAGGCAGGTGCCCACCACCGCCGGGCGCGGGTGAATTCGCAGTTTGAACGAGGTGACCACACCGAAGAAACCCGGTCCCGAGCCGCGGGCGGCCCAATACATGTCGGGGTGGTTCTCGGGGTCGCAGTAGATCCGTTCACCGTCTGCCGTGACGACCTCCAGCCCAAGCACGCTCTCGCAGGCCAGGCCGATCGCCGGGCTGTTCCAGCCGTATCCACCCTGCAGTAAAAAGCCGCCGAGGCGAATGCCTTCGCAATGGCCCGAAGGGAAGAAGAGCCCTTCTGAGTCGAGTTCGATTGCGAAGTCGCTGGCGATTTTTCCCGGCCCGACATCGGCGGTCATCCGGGCTGTGTCGACGGTGCAGTGGTCGAGGCGGCTGACGTCGAGCAGCAAACCCCCGTCGCGCAGGTGGCTGGCCGCCCAACTGTGCCCGCCCGACCGCACGCCGACCTTATGACCGTTTTCACGCGCATAGCGGAGCGCTGCGACTACGCCGTCGACGTCGTGAGCCTGCACGATCACGTCGGGGTAACGATCAGGCAGCAGGCCGTTCCATACCGTTGCCCGACGGGCTGCCTCGTATCCGGGTGCGCCCCGGAAGTGAGTAATTTCGAAGGAGGTCTGAACCATTGCGTCCCCTTGGTTTTCAAACGGCGGTTATCTATTGACACGGCTTTTCAGCCGTTTTCGTTCAGCGGGAGTGGTTGAGCTCACAGCTGCGTTGCGTGATGTCGCGCCCAGGTAGGCGGCGATCTGGCCGGCCAATGGCGAGGCGGCGCGGCGGATTGCGCGCAGCGGGCCGTTGGGCGGAATGCCGTAGCCGATCGCGAACATTCCGTGGCCGACGTGCGAGGCGAACCCGCCGCCTAACCTGCCGTTTTCGTCCAGGACCCCGAGGGCGCCGACCAGGCCGTCGAGATCCACACTGAAGCCGGTCGCGGCGATGATCACCGCAGGTGGTACGGCGCTGCCATCGGCGAGGATCACCCGGCCGGATTCGACGGCCTCAACAGACGGGACGACCTCGACACGGCCTGCTCGCACCACGTCGATGAGCTCGTCGGCCAGCGTGGGGATCCGACCCGTCCGTTCCACCGTCGCCTTCAGGCCTGCCGGCGGGCGGTTGAAGCCGTAGGCCGAGAGGTCGCCCCACATCAGGCGCTCCGAGAGCCCGATGATCGGATCGACCGCGCCGGCAGGCGCCCAGGCGAAAAGCTCGAGGAGGATGTCCGACGGAAGCGGTCCGATGGCGCGCCGCACGAGATGCGGCGGTGTGCGGACCGCAAGCCAGACCCGTCGCGCACCGTTGTTGGCAAGCTGAACTGCGATGTCGGCTGCCGAATTGCCCGCGCCGACAACGAGGACATCGCGGTTGCGGAAGGGCCGGGCGTTCCTGAAGTTGCCGGAGTGAACGACCTCGCCGGTGAACTGGCTCAGGCCCGGCCACGGAGGAATGACAGGTGTGCGGTAATTGCCGGTGGCCAGGACGATTGCCCGGCTTCGTATTTCCCCTGACGATGTTTCCAGGCGCCAGCCGCCTGCGACGGGGACGATCCCGTCGACCTCACAGCCAAGCTCGAGTGTGATGTTCTGCCGCTGCACGTAGGTGTCGAAGTAACGAACCATGTCGTCCCGCGTTGGCCAACGGCCTGCACTCAACGGGATCCGTTGCCCCGGAAGGTGCGACAGGAACCCAGTGGTATTGAGGCGGAAGCTGTCATAGCGCGTGCGCCACGAGACGGCCGGTGCGGCGGCTCGGTCAACGACGAGTGTCTCGACGCCGTGCTTGTGCTCGAGTTCGCGTGCGACAGCGAGCCCGGAAGGGCCCGCCCCGATGACAACCACATCGCGGTTGTCCTGGATCTGAACGGTCATCGCGGATCTTGGCCTCTCGTAGTGCGGACGAGAGCCAGGTGTTGAGGCAACGCGGGATTGACCTTGCTGTACCTGGCGAGTGCCCGCTGCAGTCCGGGCGGCATCCGCCGGTCATCGGTCAGCACGATGACGGCCCACGGTATCGGCGGCGGAGGTGTATTGCGTGCGTCGAATCGCGTCAATTGCCGAGCGACGCGTAGCACCATTGGTGGCGCGGTGCTCAATGCACGTGCAGACGACTTCAACAGACCTACTCCCCGCGGCGAACAGCAGCGCCATGACTCCGTCGTCACGGTTTCTACTAGAAATACGATCTAGAGGCGCAGGTGGTTCATCGGGTCAGACGACGTGGTCTGCGTGCATCTTGACGGGGCGCTCGACGTCGAGCCCCGAAGCAAGCAAGCCTTTGAGTTCACGCCGGGCCTGCCAGGACTCCAGCGGAGTCGATGGCCTCGATTCCGGTCAGGCAACTAGGTCGCCATGAGTTTTGGTCCTGTGCAGGATCTTTGATGTTATTTCTGTCCGACGCCGGTTGGGTTGAGGTGGGTGAGGTGGCCGCTTTCGGTGCCGTCGGCGGGATCGATCATGCAATCGATGAGCGCGGGACCGCCCGACAGGAGTGCGCCAGTGAGCGCAATGGTGAGCTGCGCCGGCGTAGTCGCCTGGTAGCCCTTTCCGCCGAACGCCTCGATCAGGCGGTCGTGGCGGGCCAGCGGCATCAGGGTGGTCGGCGACGGGTCGTCGGAAACACGGTTGACACCGTCGCCGCGATAGACACCGCCGTTGTTGAGGACGATCACCACGACGGGCAGCCGGTAGCGGCAGATGGTCTCCAGCTCCATACCGCTGAACCCGAACGCGCTGTCGCCTTCGATCGCCACGACCGGCGAGCCGCTTTCGACTGCGGCGGCGATCGCATAACCCATCCCGATTCCCATGACGCCCCAGGTGCCGCTGTCGAGGCGGTGACGCGGCACAGACATATCGACCACGTTGCGCGCGAAGTCAAGTGCGTTGGCACCTTCGTTGACGACATAGACGTCCGGCCGCTCGCGCAGCACGTCGCGGATGGCGCGCAGCGCTCCGTAGAAACGCATCGGGTGGTGATCGGCGTCGAGCCGATCGGCCATTTTTGTGAGGTTCTGCGCCGAGCGTGCATTGAGTTGACCGCGCCACTGAGGCGTCGCCCTGATTTGGTCGGGCTTCGTCCGCTCGATCAGAGCGGACATCACGGAGCCGATGTCACCGACCAATGGCGCGTCGATCGATTGGTTGCTGTCCAGCTCGGCGGGCTCGATGTCGACCTGGATGAACCGCGCGTCGGGATTCCACTGGGGCGCCTCACCGTGGCCCAGCAGCCAGTTCAGCCGGGCGCCGACCAGCATCACGACATCGGCTTCGCGCAGTGCCAGCGACCGGGCTGCGGCCACCGACTGAGGATGACGGTCGGGCAGCAGGCCCTTGGCCATCGACATCGGCAGGTAAGGCAGGTCGGTCGCCTCGATGAACGCCCGGATCTGCTTGTCGGCCTGCGAGTATGCGGCGCCCTTGCCCAACACCACCAGCGGCCGTTGGGCACCGGCGAGCAGCGCGATCGCCCGGTCCACCGCCTCGGGCGCGGGCAGCTGGCGCGGCGCCGGGTCGACGACGCGCCGCAGCGACGCGCTGCCGACCGCGGCGTCGATGACCTGGCCGAGCACCGCGGCCGGGATGTCGAGGTAGACCCCGCCAGGGCGCCCTGAGACTGCGGTCCGTATCGCTCGGGCCATGCCGCGACCGATGTCTTCGACCCGGTTAACCCGAAAGGCGGCCTTGGCGAACGGTTCGGCCGCCGCGAGCTGGTCGAGTTCCTCGTAGTCGCCTTGCTTGAGATCGACGATATGTCGCTCGCTCGACCCCGAGATCTGAACCATCGGAAAGCAATTCGTGGTGGCGTTCGCGAGTGCGACGATTCCGTTGAGGAAGCCCGGCGCGGAGACGGTCAGGCAGATACCCGGCTTCTTGGTCAGGAACCCGGTTGCCGCCGCCGCGTGCCCCGCGTCGCTTTCGTGCCGGAAACCGATGTAGCGGATACCCGAGGCCTGCGCGGCGCGCGCCACATCGGTGATCGGGATACCCACCACCCCGTAGATCGTGTGGATGTCGTTGAGCTTGAGTGCATCGACAACCAAGTGGTACCCGTCGGTGAGCTCGGTTGCATCGTCGACGACTGGTGCTGCGCGTCTCTCTGACGAGATTTCGGCATCCTTCGTCGAGATGGGCTCTAGGTGGGTCATCGTCCTACCCCGTCGTGGTGGGCTGAGCATCTGACGGCTCAGGTGTCAGGGCCCATCATGGTGATGCGAGGCGTTCCCTGTCGTCGCTGCTAACGCCCATCGGCGCTGCCCGCCAGCAACACTCCGCGCATACCCTCTAGCTCCAAGTGCGCCGTGTACCCGGTCCGGCATCGGCCGTGACTGCAGCTGGCCGGTATGACCGGGGTACCGCTGGCGGGGGGTCCTGATGGACGTCAGCGGTGACGACAACGGTGTGCCGCAGCTGAATTCTTGAGAATGCCGCTCGAAAGCGCCCCGGCAGTTGCCAAGACCACAGGAGGATCCGCCCGTGCGCGCCTTACGTTTTGATCGTTTCGGTGCTCCCGATGTTTTGCATGTCGCCGACGTCGTCGATCCCGTCGCGAGCGACGGCCAGGCCGTCATCGCCGTGCAGGCGGCGTCGGTGAACCCGTCGGACGTCAAGAATGTCGCCGGGGCGTTCCCGGCGACGGTGCTGCCCCGGGTGCCCGGCCGCGACTTCGCCGGCATTGTCGTCGATGGACCCACCGATTGGATCGGTGTCGAGGTGTGGGGAACCGGCGGCGACGTCGGCTTCACCCGGGACGGATCGCACGCCGAGCTGCTCGGCGTGCCCGTCGAGGCGCTGGCACGCAAGCCCGAAGCGCTCAGCTTCGCTGAAGCCGCCACGGTCGGGGTGAACTTCGTCGTTGGCTGGCTCGGCGCGGTCGAGGCCGCACAGCTGGACAAGGACGAGACCATCGCGGTGTTCGGGGTGTCCGGCGGGGTCGGCGGCGCGGTGGCCCAGATCGCCCGCGCCCGCGGCGCCCGGGTGATCGGGATCGACCGCATCCCGCCGCTCGTCGATTCGCCCGCGGCAACGATCGTCGAGGGTTTCGTGACGTTCGACGGTGACCACCAAGGAGTCGCCGATCAGGTCCGAGAGGCGACAGGGGGCCGCGGCGTCGAAGTGGTGTACGACGCCGTCGGAGGGGTCACCACGCCTGCGGCGCTGGCGGCGTTGGCCCCCCGCGGCCGTCTGGTCGTCATCAACGCGGTCGGCAACCGCGTCGTGCCGATCGACCTAATCGACTTCTACCGCAACGAGAGTCGGCTGCTTGGCGTCAACAGCAGCTTTGTCGGCGTTGCCGAATCCGGCAGTCGACTGACCGAAATGGCCTCATATTTCGAATCCGGCGCGTTCCGGCCACTGCAGGTCACTCGGAGCTACGACCTCGGCGAAAGCCAAGACGCCTACCGCGCGGTGGCCAGCGGCACCCCGGGCCGGATCGTGATCAACCCATGACCGTAATCAGCCCTAGCCGCACGCGGGTCGATTTCCACCATCACCTTCTGCCCGCTGGTCAGCTGGCTGAATCAGTGCGGGGGCGCTCGGCGCCGATTCCGGCTGGCGGATCCCGCCGGCGCCACGCGTTGGACACCGGAGACCAGTCTGGCGTTCACCCAGCCGCGACGAAAGACGTCTCATGCCGCTCATCGCTTTCGAAGAACACGTGATCCGCCGGTGACTCATCAACTATGTATGGTCCACCACCACCTACCGGAATGAGGCCGAGGTTCTACGTCTAACTATGACGGTTCTCGTCCGGAACTGACCAGCGGCGACCGTTTCCACAACGCGTGAGTTCGCGCATGCACTCAGATGTCCTCGGCCATCTGACAGCGGACGCACAACTAGCCAACGCTCTGGGTGTGGTTCTGGCTGTGTCTGCGTGAGCGGGCGTGATGCAGAAGAAAGCAAACCCAACGGCGGTGGCCCGAATTGACCGTGGCGGCCTTGTTCCCGCGGTCATGCGCGCACCCTCCGCCTGCTTCGGCGGCGGTTCAGGCGCAGTCGAGATATGAGCGCAGCGAGGTCGGCCTCGATAGCGGCGGCCAGAGCTGGGAGTTGATGCATGCCATCAGACGTCACCACCCACGATTGCGTAGGCCAGCAGGACGAACTTCACGATGGATTCGCAGTCGATCGTGTTGTCGCACCACAAGATCGGACTAAGTGGGGAGGCGATATACTCCTCGAGACTGGCGGTCACCACGCCGATGAGTTCGGCGCGTGCCTCACTCTCCTTTGATATTGAGCCGCTGTCTGAGCTCGAATTTGCTTGCACAGCAGCATGTTGCGCGTCCGCTTAGCTGGTGGCAACTCACGGAGGCATACTCACAGCGAGACGTCTAGTAATTACCTTTGTACCAACGACGGGTAGGACACTGGAGGAATGAGCCCGAATCGAGGGCGCGGTCGACCGCGTAGCGAGCAACACCGCGACGCCGTCCTCAAAGCCGCCATGGAATTAATGTAGGAGGACGACCTGCGCAGGGCGTCGATCGACCGGATCGCCCAACGCAGCGGGGTCAGCAAGGCAACCATCTACAAATGGTGGCCGAACAGAACCGCGGTAGCAATCGACGCGTTCCTGGATCGGATGATGACCGACGCGCCCGTGCCCGACACCGGATCGGCGGCCGAAGACTTGCGCCTGACATTGCGCGGCATGATGGGGTTCTACAGCAGCCGATCTGGCGCGATGTACGCCCAACTCGTCGGCGTGTCGATCCCGAGGTGGCGCTGGATCTCATTTTCGGGGCGGCGATGTACCGGATGGCGACTGGACACGGGGGATTGACGCCGTCCGACGCCGACGCCATCGTGGCAACAGCGATGCGGGCACTGGCTAGCTGAACAGTTGGAGCGGGCGGATCCTCACTGCAAATCTGGCGGGCGGGCCGGCGGGATCGTCATCGAACTCGATCCGTATCTAGTTTGTTCGGTCTTCACGAGAATTGATGCACCGCTCATTGTTTCGGATTCTGGCACGTGGGCGCTACCGGCTAGCCTCCCTATGAATTTCCTGGATGGCAGCAATGACACAGCCAGCCCTCCAGTCCAACCTGGTAAGTAGGGAACGGGCCCATCGTCCTTGGGATGTCCTAACATTCGCCATTGGATCGGTCGGGTGAGGGTCCGTTCCCCTCCTCGGATTGATCGAGAGAACGCCTATGTTCGAAACACTGGCCTGCGCAGCCATTGCGGCGTTTGCCGCCCTGTCGACCATCCGCTTTGCTGTCACCAAGGCCGGGTGGCGGCAGGCCGAGTGGCCGTAATGCTGTGGCTGTACTGCCGTCGATGCCTTGAACCGTTCAGGACGCCGGTCATCGTGGCGTTGTGTCCGCGATGTCAACCGCGGCAACCCAAGAAGCGTGCAAGACTCCGCATAGGCGGCTTGAAACCGCGCCGATGAGATTGCGGGCCTTCATGACGACAATTAGGTGGCAACGGAGTGAGGCTGATGTTCAATGTCTAACAGCGAAGGTTTTCATCCAGACTTGACCAGCGGCGAGCCTGCCCGCAGGTCGTTACGATCGCGCGTGCACCATGTCAGGGCTTCAGAACTCAGCGCCGGCACGGCCCAGACGGAGGGTATGCAGCGATTTGCCGCGATTAGTGGTACCTCGGTTGGGTCGGAAGACATTTGGATGGGTGAAACCCATGTTTCGCCGGCGACGGCGTCGGACAACCATCACCATGGCGAATCGGAAACAGCGATATTCGTACGAAGCGGAAACCCGGAGTTTGTATTCCATGACGGCGTCGGTGAAGTCCGCGTCACCACCGCGCCCGGCGACTACGTCTTCGTCCCGCCGTACGTTCCGCACCGGGAAGAGAATCCGGATCCCAGCTCACCCGCTGAGATCGTGATCGCACGAAGTACCCAAGAAGCGATTGTGATCAATCTTCCCAAGCTCTACGCGCTCTCGGATGACACCGATTGATGAGAAATCCGGCTGTTCAGAGGAGCGTCGCCATGGAGTTCAGTCATCGCGCAGGGTTGCAGTGTTAGCGCCGCGCCTGTGACTGGAAGCGAGAATGGTCCGCTGCGGATCGGCATCCTGGGCGGGCAGTGGTCGTCAGAAGTCTAGATGCCAAGTAATCTCCGCCACATCGCCTCATAGCGGTCAAGGTGATCTAGTCCATGCCTCCGAGCCCCGCGCGGCTGCCGATCTGCCTCGGGACGCAGTACGGATCTCTGGTCAGGTGGTGTTGTGCCGGCTCCCTGGTGGACGATGGCGCCCAGGTTCGGTAGTGCCTTCATCAGATCCGCGTCCACACCGGGAGGCCCACGGACGTCCGACGACGGTCCTGGCGCAGGCCGCGACGCTGCGAACTGCCCAGTACACCGCAGACGTCAGGCCGCTATGGCTGATGTGCGCAATGCTCGGGCTCGTGATCACCATCTTGGCCATTTGGTCGACATCGCGACCCGCGATTCGTTCGGCCGAGCGGCTCGCACCGCTCATCGCGGGGCCCGTGAACAGACCGAAGAGTGCTTACGCCGCGTAACCGGTTGGAGGACTGGTGTGGCAAGCGTGTGCTCGCCCTCCTCTCTCGCCGGCGCCACGGGTGCGGTCGTGGCCGCCTCACTGGTAAGTCGCTGCCGGGAGTACGGTCCGCTTATCGGACAAGCTCATTAGAGCCGTTGTCGCTCCTACGATTTCGACGACCACTTTTCGTGACGCTCTCGTCGGCGGGGGTAATCGCTTGCCGAAGGCATGTCACTGGGTTGACGAAGGGGCACGAATCAGATGCGTTGTCTTCGTCGGTGATTTGAGGGAATGCGGCGACGATGCTTCCGACAACCTCCGGGCTGAGGAGCATTCCGAGGTGGCCGACGCCGCCGATTGCCACGGTTTTCACTTCGGCATGGGCGGGAACCGACCGGACGCCGGGCACGATCATATCGAGTGTGGCCGTGATTGCCAGCCAGCGCACGCCTTCGGGTACCGGCGCGGAGGCAAGTCGGCGCAAGAGTGGCGAACCTTGCCGCAGCGCCCGGACAATCGCCCCGAACGGCGCAAGATGCGCCCACGGCGAACCCCCGAACGGTGCGCCGAGGGTGACAATCGTGTCGACCTTCCCGGCGAGCCGACCGCTTGCGATGGCCTGCGCGATGACGACCCCGCCCAGGCTGTGTCCGATCAGATGCACCTTATCGGCCCCGGTTCGCGACAATATCCGCTCAACCTTGACGACGAGCCGGTCGGCTAGCTGCTCCACCGAAGTTCCGAACGGCGTGTAGGTGATCGCGTCGACTGTCAAGCCTTTGGCAGCCAGGGCTCGCGCGACGAAGGACCAGCTTGACTTCGTGCCCCCTAAGCCGTGCACGAGCAACACCGGGCACGTCGAGGATGCGGGGTGGGCCGGGACCCTTTGAAGCGCAACGAATGCCGGGTCGGTACCGCCGCCGACCAGGTGCAGCGACGCCGTCGTAACTACCGATGCCATCAGCCCCAGTTCGTATGCCTGCACCATCGCGGCCCGTCCGATTGTCCGGACCAGCGTGCGGGCGCCCCCGAACGGTCCCGGCGGCGAAACGCCGTCTCGCCGTCTCGGCGCATCGTCGATGGGTGGAGACTGGTGCCATTCTTCCATCTGCACTTGCGACATGTCCAACCCCTTTGTATGCGACTCGTCGTGCATTGAGAATCGCGGTCGGCGGCCATGGTGTCATCGAGGGCAGCCGCAATCTGTGTTACCCGCCAACGAGATTCGCGCATACCTGCTAGCCGGAGCCCCCAGTTCCGATCGAGGTGCCGCCGAAGTCTTCCAGGTAGCAGGTATCTCACACGGGCGCCAGCGGGAACGACTCTTGCTGAATCGTATGCAATCGTTGCGACGAGAATGCGGTTACTCGACGCAACTCAAGAGATGACAACGATCACCAGCTCGACCCGAGTACAAGAAACTCAAAGTCCAGATTTAGCAACAACTCCGAAGGGAAGCGTGTTCTACGCAGTAGAACCGGCGGTGACACAGTTGTTCAACATCCGCAATGAGGACCAGGAGGCCGCAGCATGAACAACCAACCACGGGGACTCAGGCTGCTCTGCCCACAAGGCTGTGGAACGACTCTCACCGTATCGATGCCAACCCAGGCCGAGGTGAACGGACTGTCGGGTGACATCAGCCTCAAGAATCTGGATACCCTCGTCGGGCGCAACGTCGTCGGCGCCGTATTGGTGCATTGCATCTACATGTGCACCGCCATTTCGGAGGCCCACCCCATGATGCACGTGGGCGGGAATCCCGTGCGTGACATCGAGGAATGCGACGACGTCGCACTCGTCGACGCCGACACCAACCGAGATCTGGAGGGACCCCGGTAACTGATCCACCGCGAGTGAGTGTCGGCTATTGGTGGGTGCCGGCGTCGGCGTAGCTAGTCGAGGTCAACGGGCTGAGGTCGTCCGCTGGCCGGCCGGAAGGGAACTGCCGTGGGACCGATCGCGAGGCTATGACATCGGCCGTCTTGGTTGTCTCACAGCGGGCACCGAGAACTGTTGGTGTTCTGGATCTTTCGAATGGACAGGTGTCTACGGTCGTCGGGGCGTTCGGGATGCGAGTCAAGTTGCCCAGTCCGTGCTGTTTTGGGTCCGCGGCCTAGATGAGACCGAAAGCGGGAGATCAGCGATAGACCCGGCGGTGCTCAATTCGGTGCTTGGCGCGCGCATTCGCGGATTCTTAGGACCGAACCTGTCCTAAATCGTTCATAGCATAGTGGCGTGAACACAACCGACGCGATCCAACCTTTCCAAATCGACATCCCGCAAGCCGAGATCGATTCGCTGAACCGCAAGCTCGACGACACCCGGTGGCCGTCGCCGATGCCGGGCGACGACTGGGATACCGGCGTCCCGGTTTCGTGGCTGCGCGAGATTACCAGGTACTGGCGGAGCAGCTACGACTGGCGCGAGGCCGAGCGGCAACTCAATGATTTCCCCCAGTTCACCACAGTCCTAGACGGCCAACATATCCACTTCCTGCATGTCCGCTCACCAGAGTCGGAGGCGCTGCCACTCCTCCTTACCCACGGATGGCCCGGTTCGGCAGTGGAGTTCATCGACCTGATCGGCCCACTCACCGATCCGCGCACGCACGATGGCGACCCTTCTGACGCCTTCGACGTGGTGATTCCGGCATTACCCGGTTTCGGATTCTCTGGCCCCGTGTCCGACGACAGGTGGACTGTCACCAGGATCGCGCAGGCCTGGGACGAGTTGATGTCCCGCCTGAACTATCGGCGCTACGGCACACAGGGCGGAGACATTGGTGCGGCAGTGGCACCCGAGGTGGCCCGGGTTTCCCCGGCGCGTGTCGTCGGAGTGCATACCAACGGCGGACCTGGCGGATTTGTAACGGTGCCACTGCCAGAGGACGAACTTGCATCGTTGTCAGACATAGAGCGTGACCGGGTAGGCCGGATCGAGGCGTTCATGCGCGAGGAGTCCGGCTACATTGCGATCCAGTCCACCCGGCCGCAGACGCTCGGGTACGGGTTGATCGACTCGCCGGTCGGCCAACTTGCCTGGATTATGGACAAGTTCCGCGAGTGGACCCACCCTCGAGAGACGCTGCCGGAGAACGTCATCAACATTGATCGGCTCCTAACTAACGTGATGATCTACTGGCTGACCGGCACGGCCGCGTCAGCGGCCTATGTCGGCTATGCCCAAAATGCGCCCTGGGGGGCGCCGAAGGCGAACTCCGGGGTTCCCACTGCGGCGATGGTGTTCGCCCACGACGTTGGGATACGACGCTATGCGGAGGCCGAGAACACCATCGTGCGGTGGACCGACGTGGACCACGGTGGCCACTTCGCTGCGCTGGAGCACCCTGCTGACCTGACTGCGGACATTCGCGAGTTCTTCCGCGCATTGCGTTGATGCGTTGCGACGCGGGCATCGGGGACTGCGTCGGCTCTTGCGCCACGACGCCATTTGTCTTCTTGTCCAACGTTACTGAGAGAAGCGACCGTACCGATGCTCCCACCACGCAGAGTGATCCGGCCACCCCGCTGGCTCAAGCACCTCAACCGCATGTTCCTCGTTATGCGTCGCGTGGGCGGGATGCGCGAGCTGCACGTGCTCACCGTCGCCGGCCGCGTCAGCGGCAAGCCACGCAGCACCCCGATCACCGTCGTTACCCTCGACGCAAACCGCTACCTGCTAGAGGGGTTCCCGGGCGCCGATTGGGCACGCAACGTTCGCGCAGCCGGCGGGATCGCAGTTCTTGCCGTCGGTCGCGAGGTCGAGCGTGTACACCTGGTGGAACTCGACCCACTGGCCGCGGTGGTCATTCTGCGGGAATGGCCCACGCATGCCGCGACCGGCGCCGCGATCATGCGCGACGCCGGCGTGGTGGACGACATCAGCCCAGACGGATTCGCCGAGCTCGCCGGGACCTGCGCAGTGTTCCAAATAGACCGCGCATGATCCAGCCGCCCAGACTGCTTATCTGGAAGCCGACACGTGCCGGTCGCCGTCCGCGGAACTGACCAGATCCGCGGTTTGTAAGAGTCCGTGATCGGTGGGTGCAAGAGGTCGGCGGGAGCTCCACCTCAGGCCCGCTCGTCACCAAACCCGCGAGCGATGGCGCTGTGCGCTTCCAGGTAACAGGTAGTTCTCGGCACCGACCGGCCGGAAGCGCACATGGCGGCTGGCCTTGATGACATCCGCCTTCGCAATCGCCATTCTCAAATCAGCACGGGTCGCACATCGCAGTGAGACCCGTCGCAAGCGCCGACGTCAGTCAGGCCGATTCGGACCGGACCCGCGTCGCTTGGAACCGCAACAGCGAACGCACGTCGTCATAGGTGAAAGTCGTTGTACTGCAGAGGGGTCATGACCGGAATCGTCGTCCTCATCTTCATGGGGCTCTTCTACGGCATCTGCCAGACGGTCAAGAGATCGGCGCGCGATGAAAAGCCCAAGTGCTCCGTCTGCGGCACCACCAAGCGGACACTCCAGTGGATAAAGAGCTGGGAGGACTGGTATTGCTGGCCGTGCAAGGAGAAATGCATCCATGCCATTCTGAATACCCTCATCGAACGACACACATGACTCCAACGGGCGGGTGCGTCGAAATTGCAGCTGGAGGGCGGCTCAGATGGGTGCCAGCGGGCGGGACTTTGGTCTGGTGAAATGCGATTCTGAGCGGGGAGGCTGGATCAGGCGGGCCAGTGCCAACCGTTCGAACGGGCGCCGACGAGATCGCGGAGCATCGTACGGATTCGAGCAACGAAGGAATGAGGCCGATGTTTCATGTCCAACATCGACGGTTTTCATCCTGACTTGACCCGCGGCGAGAGTGCCCGCAGGTCGTTACGTTCGCGCGTGCACCATGTCAGGGTTTCAGAGCTCAGCGCCGCTACGGCCCAGACGGAGGGTATGCAGCGATTTGCCGCAATTAGCGGTACCTCGGTCGGGTCGCAGGAGATCTGGATGGGCGAGACCCACGTTTCGCCGGCGACGGCGTCGGACAACCATCACCATGGCGAATCCGAAACAGCGATATTCGTACGAAGCGGAAACCCGGAGTTTGTATTCCACGACGGCGTCGGTGAAGTCCGCATCGCCACCGCACCCGGTGACTACATCTTCGTCCCGCCGTACGTTCCGCACCGGGAAGAGAATCCGGATCCCAGCTCACCCGCTGAGATCGTGATCGCACGCAGCACCCAAGAAGCAATTGTGATCAATCTTTCTGAGTTGTACGCACTCTCGGACACACCGACTAACGAGCCATCCGAGGCAGCCATCGTCC
Source organism: Mycobacterium sp. (assembly GCF_032159565.1). GTDB lineage: Bacteria > Actinomycetota > Actinomycetes > Mycobacteriales > Mycobacteriaceae > Mycobacterium. Next base: position 42,662 of record NZ_JAVHWR010000081.1, on the reverse strand, counting down.
GCTCGTAAGTATTCCTGAGGCGAGGAAAGGTCTGTAATGTATCGCGGCGCCACAAGGGTTTATCTGGCTCGGCATGGCCGCACCGCGCTCAATGCGGAAGACCTGTTGCTCGGGTTGAGCGATCCACCGCTCGACGAAGTCGGTGTGGCGGAGGCGGCTCGGCTTGCCGAAGTGCTTGCCACCAAGAACCCGACAGCGGTGATCTCCAGCCCGCTTCAGCGGGCGGTTGCCACCGCAGAGGCGATCGGTGCGGCGGCCGGTGTGCCGGCGTCGATCGACATCCGCCTCAACGACCGCGATTACGGAACGCTGACCGGAGAGCGTCGCGATGAGGTGCGATGCCGGTTCGGCAGCATCGACGCCGCGCCCGGAGTTGAAACCACTTGACGTTCTGGCCTCGCGTGCTCGCGCAGCGTTTATCGAGTTGGTGGTCGAACACGACACTGGTCCTCTCGTCCTGGTGTCTCACGATGCATTCAACTGCGCACTGCTCCCGCTGATCGATCCCTCGTTGACCGACATCGAGCAAAGGACCGGCTGCTGGAACCAGCTCAGCTTCGTCGGCGGTGTATGGCGCGTCGACGCCTACAACCTGAAACCCAGTACAGGAGTGGAGTTTTGAACTCGGGTCCGGACCGGACTGGCGCTTGGGTCGCTTAGAGCCTTGGAGCGCCAGGGGGCCGGAAGTGGTAGTGGTGTTAGCCCTTCGCTGGGCGCTAACAGGTGATCACAGATTCCGGCTGGCATGCTCGACCGAATGACCTTGCAGTTTCACAATCGGTAGGTGAACGCTCTCAGCTCGCGCCGCAAGGTGATCATCCTGATCTCCTGCTGCCTGAGCCTGTTGATCGTGTCCATGGACGCGACCATCGTCAACGTCGCGATCCCGTCGATCCGTACTGAGCTGCACGCATCGGCTAGTGAGCTGCAATGGGTGATCGACGTCTACACATTGGTGCTGGCCTCGTTGCTGCTGTTGTCCGGAGCCACCGCCGACCGGTTTGGCCGCCGCCGAGTCTTCCAAATCGGGTTGACGATCTTCGCCGTCGGATCGCTGTTATGCAGCGTGGCTCCCGACACTCACACCCTGATCGCGGCCCGACTACTGCAGGGAATCGGCGGTTCAATGCTGAATCCTGTTGCGCTGTCGATCATCAGTCAGGTCTTCGTCGGCCGGGTCGAACGGGCCCGGGCGATCGGCGTGTGGGGGGGCGTGATGGGCATTGCGATGGCGCTGGGCCCGATGCTGGGTGGCGCACTGATCCAGCTCGGTGACTGGCGCGCGGTGTTCTGGATCAACTTGCCGATCTGCGCGGCCGCGATACTGCTCACCGCGATCTTCGTACCGGAGTCACGGTCGGCCACAATGCGAGACGTCGACCCGATCGGCCAAGCGCTGGCCGTGACGTTCCTGTTCTCCGTCGTTTTCGTCCTCATCCAGGGACGAGAGCTGGGCGGGAGCGCCGCTCCGTCGGTGGCGATATCGATCGTCGCATTGTTGGCATTGTTGGGATTTCTCCGTTACGAGTCCCGGCGCAACGATCCGTTCATCGACTTGCGGTTCTTCCAGAGCGTCCCGTTCGCGTCGGCGACGGTGATCGCCGTGTGTGCATATGCCGGCTATGGCGCATTCCTGTTCATGATGTCGTTGTACCTGCAGGGTGCGCGGCACTACTCGGCGTTTCACACGGGCTTGATGTATCTACCGATTTCGGTTGCAGCTCTGACTCTGTCGCCGTTGTCGGGTCGGTTGGTCGGTCGCTTCGGTAGTCGGCCGTCTCTGGTCGCGGCCGGCATCATGATCACCGCGGCGACGATGATGCTGGCCGGTCTCACCGTCACCGCTCCGGTGTGGGCGGTGGTGGCGATCTTTGCGGTGTTCGGTGCGGGCTTCGCGATGGCCAACGCACCGATCACGACCACTGCGGTCAGCGGCATGCCGACCGATCGTGCAGGCGCGGCGTCGGCGGTGGCGTCGACCAGCCGTCAGGTCGGCGTCAGTATCGGTGTGGCGCTTTGCGGTTCGCTCGCGGGGGCGGCTCTGACCGCAAGCGGTGCCCAGTACACCGTGGATGCCAGGCCGCTGTGGCTGATGTGCGCAACTTTAGGGCTTGTGATTACCGTCCTGGCCGTATGGTCGACATCGGGATCCGCGATTCGTTCGGCCGAGCGGCTCGCACCGCTCATCGCCGGCCCCACGGAAAGGCAGGAGGGCGCTTATGCCGCGTAATCGGTTGGCGGGTCCGGTGTGGCGAGCGATGTCGGCGCTACGTCTCAGCCTTCAATGATCGGCAAGCGTATGCTCGCCGTTCTCCATCCCGGCGCCATGGGCGCGGCCGTGGCCGCGTGTCTGGTCGATCGCAGCCACGAGGTCGGCTGGCTGCACACCGGCCGAAGCGAAGCGACATCACGGCGGGCCGCACAGGCCGGGTTGACTCCGTTCGACGACCTTGCCGAGCTGCTGGCCCGCAGCGACATTGTGTTCTCGATTTGCCCGCCGCACGGTGCGCTCGAAATGGCCCGAGAGTTGGCGGGCTTCCAGGGAATTGTGGTGGACGCCAACGCTATTAGTCCCGAGACATCGGCGCTTATCGGTCGCACCGTCATCGCCGGCGGCGCCGGCTACGTCGACGGTGGCATCATCGGGCCGCCCCCCACCACAGCAGGCACGACGCGGCTCTATCTCGCCGGCGACGACGGCGAGGTCGCCAACCTCTTCGCCGGATCCGCGCTCAACGCCGTCAGCCTGGCCGGCGCGCCGCCGGCCGCATCGGCGCTGAAGATGACGTACGCGGCCTGGACCAAGACGACTGCGGCATTGCTGGTTTCGATCCGACGTACCGCCGCCGGCTACGGGGTGGACGGCGACCTGGTAAACGAATGGGCGATTAGCCAACCCCATCTTGCAGAGGCGTGGCGGCAAGCCCGCCAGCAGACCCACGAGAAGGGCTGGCGGTGGTCCTACGAACTCGCCGAGGTCGGCAGGACCTTCGCGGCGGTAGGACAACCCGACGGCTTCGGCGCCGCGGCCAGCGAGGTCTTCGCGGCATCGAGCGATGAAGGTCCACCCGACCCCAGCTAGACTCCCCACGGCCGAGGGGCGGATACGCCGGTTATGCTGCATGTTGGCGCTCGAGCGACTCCGCCACGACCGATGTGAGCTTGCCTATGACGCAGAAGCTGTCGCGGCTGCCCGGCCGGATGCAGGGTGGCAATTTTGCGAGCGTCACGTCCGATGTAGAAGTGCAGCCGATGCGCGCACGCGTGCTGTCTTTGGTGTTGCGTCCGATCAGCCCACCTCTTGCTCTGGGGGTCGCGGTCGCGGCGGCACTCCTCGCGACAGAGAGCCTCGTCGTATATCTGCTCATGCAGGTCGTCCCCGGCAACCTTTTCGGTGTGGTCTTCCTACTGGGCGTGCTGGTGGTTTCGCTGGGGTGGGGATTCAGGCTCGGGACAACGACGGCGCTGGCGAGTGCCCTCGTCTACGGGTACTTCCACTATCTCCAGACAGGCGGAAGCTTCGTCCCAACCGACCCCCGGCACTGGGTGGCCGTCGCTGTCTTCCTGGTTATCGCGCTGTCCGCCACCGCTCTCGCCGGCGTGGCCCGATTGCGCGCCGTCGCGGCGCACGAGCGCCGCCGGGAGGTCGAGGCAAGCCATGACGATCTCAGTGTGCTCGCCGATCACCAGGCCGCGTTGCGACGGGTAGCGACACTGGTTGCTCGCGGGATCGTCCCGTCGGAGCTGTTCTGCGCGGTGGCGGAGGAGCTGGCGCGGTGCCTGGGCACGTACCACCATGCCGTGTTATTCCGGTACGAGTCCGAGAGCACGGGCGTTCTGCTGGCCGCAGGCCATGGTGACAGTGGGCTCAAGGCGGCTCCGGTGGGGCAGCGGTTCTCACTCGAGGGCGAAAGCGTCGCGGCACAGGTGGCCCGCACCTGTCGCGCCGCCCGAATGGACAGCTACGAGCATGCTTCCGGGTCCGTCGCGGCGAGCTTCCGCGATCTGGGACTCCGCTCAGCCGTAGGCGCGCCGATCATCGTCGATGGCGACCTGTGGGGCGCGGCCATCGTCGGCTCGACGAAGCCGGCTCCGCTGCCTCCCGATACCGAGGCGCGCGTCGGGGACTTCACGGATCTGGTCGCGACCGCGATCGCCAACGCCCAGACCCGCGCCGACCTCGCTGTGCTCGCCGAGCAACAGACTGCCCTGCGAAGGGTGGCGACGTTGGTTGCGCGCGGGGAACACCCGTCTGAGCTCTTCTCCGCAGTGGCGGGGGAGTTGGCCCGGTGTCTGGGCGTGCACCACTCGACGCTGTTCCGCTACGAGTCCGATGGCACGGCCACGTTGCTCGCGGCCCGCCACGAGCCGGGGTTGAAGACGGTTCCCGTCGGCAGGCGGTTTTCATTCGCGGGCGATAACGTCGCGGCGATGGTCCACGAAACCGGCCGCACCGCCCGAATGGACAGCCACGACAAAGCTGCTGGTTTGGCCGCCGAGTACGTCCGTGAGATAGGAATCCGCTCGTCGGTTGGGGCGCCGATCATCGTCGACGGAAGGCTATGGGGTGTGGCGGTCGTCGGCTCGTCTCGACCCGAGCCGCTGCCATCCGACACCGAGGCGCGCGTCGGGGATTTCGCGGATCTGGTGGCGACTGCGATCGCAAATGCCCACACCCACGCCGAGCTCACCGCGTCGCGGGTCCGGATCGTCGCGGCCGCCGACGACGCCCGGCGCCGTATCGAACGCGATCTGCACGACGGCGCCCAACAGCGGTTGGTCTCGCTCGGGCTCGAGTTGCGTACCGCGGAGGCGGGCGTGCCTGCCCAACTGAACCCGCTGAAGGAGCAGATTGACCACCTTGTGACAAAAGTGGCCGAAATCTCGACCGAGCTACAGGAACTCTCCCGCGGGATTCATCCGGCGATCCTGTCCAGGGGAGGACTGAGCCCAGCGCTCAAGGTCCTGGCCCGCCGATCCGCGGTCCCCGTCGAGCTGGTCCTCGCTGTCGATAAACGGTTGCCGGACTCTGCCGAGGTGGCGGCGTATTACGTTGTGGCCGAGGCCCTTACGAATGCGGCCAAATACGCTCGGGCGACTGAAGTGCAGGTGTGCGTCGATACCGAGGGCCCCAATCTGCATCTCTCGGTTCGAGACGATGGAATCGGCGGTGCCGACACCGCCAAAGGATCTGGACTCGTCGGTCTCATCGACCGTGTCGAGGCGCTCGGGGGCACCTTGTCGATCTCGAGCCACCCCGGAAACGGCACCTCGCTGGACGTCAACATCCCTTTCGAAATCGAGTGATCACCGGCGGTCGGAGAACCGGATGTCCAGGCTCCGCAGGTAGGTTTGCAGGCCCGCGTCCTGGATCGGGATCAGGTGCGCAGGCGCCCCCGACTCGTTGAAGTGCGCGTGCCACAGGCCAGGTGGCGTGACAAACGCGCCGCCCGCCTCCCAATCGACACGGGTTGGGTTGATGATGTCGCCCCGCTCGTTCAATCGGGTGCCCAGCAGCGTGTAGCAGCCGGGCTTGGCGTCGAGAATCAGATCGAGCGCGACCGACTGGTGGCGGTGTGGACGTTGTTCCTGATCCGGCGGCAGCAGACCGAACATTGCCCACAACACGTGCGTGATCGTCAGTGTCTGCTCCTCCTCGGCATTGGCCAACAGGACGCTTACTCTGCTCTTGTCGTTTGCGCCCGGGCGCGAGGCGATCTCATCCAGCCGAGCCACGGCCTCAGTGCGGCGGAATTTCGTTGGGCGGAAACGTGGTTCGGTGGCCTCTGCGCCCAGGTGGCGAAGCAGCGGCTCGTCGTGCACCCAGTACATCGCGGCGTCGGAGCCGGAGTCTGCGTAGAACGTCGCCAGGCTGTTGGCAGGCAGCGTCAGGAAGTCACCCTTCTCCCACCGCGCAAGCCGACCGTTCACGGCGGTGAAGCCTCGGCCACTGATCACGTAATACAGCTGAGAGGTGGCGTTCGGGCTGGTGGCGATCTGGTCACCCCCGCAGATCCGCACGAAGTGCGCCACCAACGCCGGGCTGGTCGCGGGCCCGCCACTTATGCCCAGTTCGGCGGACAGGTCCAACGGGATGATTCGAGTCGGACCGTCGAGGTAAAGGTCGCGGCCGAAGGACTTGATAGGAACCTGCGTAGTGTGCCCGGACCCGATCGGGTTTGCGGCCTTGGAGTACTCGAAGTAACGCGCGTCCTCGGCCCAATCCTCGAAGCGCCCCTCGAACCCGTACTCGGCCACGTTGGTCATCGGCGCCGGAACCGTTGGATCCAACCCGTCCTCACCGACGTCGACTGGCTCTAGCTCTGTGCTGGTGGACATTGTCTCCTCCTACAAAGAATGCAGCTTTGCCAATAGATACAACTTGTATCTTAGTTAGTAAAACGTCAGCCGGCCAGTGACGTCGCTCACCACCGCTTGAGATTGGGGATTGGGCGGTACGCTCAACACGCACTGGTATACGACTGAGATTGAAGCAGAGGTCGCCGTGGCAAAAAGGCCCACTCGCGGGAGCCGACGCACTGCGAAGGATCGAGCGCTTGACTACGTCAAGAACCAGATCCTCAGTGGCGCCTTCCCGGGGGGCGAGCTGATCAGCGAGGGCGAGGTCGCCGACACATTGAGCATGTCGCGCACCCCAGTGAGGGAGGCGTTCCTGCGCATGGAGGCCGAAGGACTGCTGCGGCTGTATCCGCAGCGCGGCGCCCTGGTGATCTCCGTTTCCCCACAAGAGGTGCGCGCCGTCATGGAGGCCAGGCTGGTTCTCGAGCAGTTCGCTGCCGGGAAGGTCGCCGGGCAATCTGCTGAAGCGCGCGGTGCTGTGTCCGATCGGATGACCTCCGAGCTCGCTCGACAGCGTCAGACTGCCGCAGCTGGGGACCTGCGCGAATTCTCGGATGCAGATCGCGCCTTCCACGCCATTCTCATCGAGGCGACCGGGAACGGCATTCTGCATGACGTCTACAACTCGCTTCGCGACCGCCAGATGCGCATGGTCGGTGAATCCGCCGTTCGAGAGCCCGCGCGAATGGAAACGATTCTCACTGAACACATGCAGATCGCCGAAGCGCTGCGAGATGGCGACCGTAATCGATCCCTCGATGCAATCAAGGCACACCTCGCGGGCACTCAAAGGACACTGGGTTTCGCGGCCGATGCGCCGGCTGATTAGGCGGTGACGTGTGCGCTGTCACCGGCGGTGGCGGCGAATGCGGTACCGCTGACCATGGCCGCCTGATCGGTTGCCAAGAAGACGACCAGCGAAGCAACATCCTCGGGTTCAACCCACGGAACTCCAAGCGGCGTCTTCTTTTTCATCAATTCGATGGTGGTGCGCTCATCCTGAACCGGATCGCCGCTCGGTGCGCCTCCGGCATCGCTGATGGCCTGTGCGTAGCGGTCCTCATGCCGGGTCAGCGCCGTGTTGACCAAACCCGGGATGACGGCGTTCACCGTGATGTTGTGGACGCCCAGCTCTAGTGCCGCGGACTTCATCAAGCCGAGCAGTCCCCATTTGGAGGCCGAGTACGACGATCCGAACTTGGTTCCGTGCTGACCCTGTGTCGATGACGTGACGATGATCCGCCCTCCGCCGCGGCTGACCAGCAGCGGCGCGAAAACCCGCAACACGTTCGCCGTGCCGTCGAGATTCACCTCGATCTGGTCCCGCCAGTCGGGGTCAGACATCTCGAGTAGCGGCTTGAAAGCCTGAATGCCGGCGTTCGCGAAGACGATATCGACGCCTCCCCGCTCCCGTGCAACCGCCTCAGCCGCAGCGCGAATCTCATCGATCCGGCGCTGATCGGCGACGTGCTGTGACCACCGGCCACCCGCGGACGTCACGAGTCGGCCGGTCTCACACAGGTCGTCGACGGTGGCCGGCTCGTAGTCAAGGATGTCGCTCACCGGGCTTGCGATGTCAATCCCGGCCACGTCCGCGCCGGCACCGCTAAGAGCGACAGCGGCTGCCCGTCCGATTCCGCGAGCCGCACCGGTCACCACGGCGACGCGACCGGCCAATGGCCGGGACACGCTCGATTTACTCATCATTTTCTCCGAAGCGACAGTGGACAGGTAGCGTTCAAACTTGGTGCCATGAAGGCTCTGTCGGGTCAACCAACTGGATGTCGACGGGGCCCAAGCCAAAGATTGCGATCACGGCGGGATTGCGTCGACCGGCCAACACCCCGTCGTAGTGCGGTGTGCGGGCAGTACGTTTCACATATCCGCCTGGCCCAACGGGAACTGCGTCGTTGGGCAAGAAATCGTTCCCACTGTTGACCCACCAGGTGCCGGACACGACGACGCAAACTCGATCGGTCGCATAGGTATGTGGTGCGCTGAACCAACCGGGATGCCATCTCATCATTACTAGATACGGGCCTTGCTTGTTGAGATCGCCGTAGAGCATTGCCATTTCGCCGCTTCGTGGCGGCAAGCCGCCCCAAGCTTTGAATGCCATTTTGTCGTGGGGTAGCACGAAGGTTTCGTTGGGATCGGGGGGATAGGGGTCAGTCGTGGATATGGAGTGGATAGCCGGACGGCCGGCGTTCTTTTCACAGCCGGCGACCGCCGCCGTCAGGAATGTGGCAACCAGTAAGGAGCGTCTGTCCAGATCCATGGGGCCGCCTTCCGGTACGTGGACTGCTTGGTACCAATCAGCCATGACGACGCGGTTGAGCGGGTCGGCGCCCGATGGCCGGCACTATCTGGCTGTAGCGTCAAGGGTTCCGCCTCAGCGCACCTGTGTCACCACAGCGGACACCCACCGGAGATTCCCGCTAGCCGGGTTGTCTGCCGTCCAACCCCGCATACACGTGCACATTGAAGCTAGCCATGGCGACATCGGGCCTGCAAAGCTGAAGGATCAGTTCTTGCCTCTCGGCTGGGAACGTCAGATACAGCGGCGCGTCGACCGGCTGGAACACGGCGGAAGGGCATCACGGTGAGCAACGACAAGGCCCCTATTGCAGGTGACTTGCTTGGTCAGGGTGAGCCGGGACGCCCCGCAGTGGGGCCGGGGTCCGAACGCCGGTGCTGAGTTCTCCCGGGAGGATTATCACCATCCCGCTGCGGGCTGGGGCGCGGCTCGCAGCGTGGCAAAGGTGTTGGCGCAGAGCCGTGAACAACGGTGCCTGCGAGCCGCCCACAACGAAAAAGCTCACCGCGGCCGCAAGCGGAACGACGATCGCCGCCCGGCCGGCACGGCGCAACGCGTCACGCTCAGGATCGCGCGTTCGCAGCCGCTCGACCGCCCGCGAAACCAACGTGCCCGCATCAGCGCGGTGATCATGCGCGCAGCAACTCCAACGCAGCGCTCACACCGGCAGGGTCGATGGGGACCTCCGCGAGCTGCAGCCCCATCTGTACCCCGGCGAGCGTTCCGGCCAGGGTCAGGTCGTTGAAATGGCCGAGGTGGCCGATCCGAAACACCCGCCCCGCAAGCTTGCTCAGGCCGGCGCCGAGCGACATGTCGAAGCGGTCCAAGATGATATCGCGGACCTTGTCGGCGTCGTGTTGCTCAGGAAGCAACACCGCCGTCACTGACGGGGAGTGCTCGCGCTCGTCGGCGCACACCACGGCCAGGCCCCACGCCCGGACAGCGGCCCTGGTAGCCGCCGAATGCCGGGCGTGCCGGGCGAATACCTCTGGTAGGCCCTCGGCGTACAGCAGCGCAAGCGACTCTTTCAGCCCATACAGCAGGTTGGTGGGTGGCGTGTAAGGGAAGAACCCGTTCCGATTGCCCTCGAGGATGGGCCCCCAGTCCCAGTACGACCTGGGCAGGCCCGCTGCGGCGGAGGCTTCGAGTGCCTTTTCGCCAATGGCGTTGAAGCTCATGCCCGGCGGAAGCATCAGCCCCTTCTGCGAACCGGCGACCGTCACATCGACACCCCACTCGTCGTGTCGGTAGTCGATACAGCCGAGCGAGGAAATCGCGTCGACCAACAGCAACGTCGGGTGGCCGACGCTGTCGATCGCCTTGCGGATTTCGGCAACCCGGCTGGTCACCCCGGTGGACGTCTCGTTGTGCACCACGCACACCCCCTTTATCGCTCCGGAAGTGTCGGCGGCGAGCTTCTCCGCCACGACACCGGGGTCCACCCCATGACGCCAGTCTCCGGGAACGAAGTCGACGGCAAGTCCGAGCTTGCCGGCCATCTCACGCCATAATGTTGCGAAATGCCCTGTGCCGAATGCCAATACGGTGTCGCCGGGGCTCAGCGTGTTCACCAGGGCGGCCTCCCATGCCCCCGACCCCGAGGCAGGGTAGATCACCACTGGCCCCTTGGTTCCGAACACTGGGCCCAGCAGCTCGAGAACATCGAGGGCGAGGGCTTGAAAGGCCGGGCCCCGATGGTCGATGGTTGGCGCGTCAATAGCCCGCAGCACTCGGTCGGGGATGTTCGTCGGGCCGGGAATCTGTAGGAAGTGACGTCCGCTCGGGTAGCTCATCGTGAAAATTCCTAATCCGTCCGCGGTCAGCACAGCCCCTCGAATTTCGGTGCGTCAAAAGAATTGCACTCTCGGCCAAGCGGTGTCGTCACCGCTGGCACCTATCAATGGCCCCAGCCAGCCGGAATCTTCGCCTTGCGTGCTCACCGGTGTGTAGCGAGTACCGCTGGCAGGGTCCCAAAATTGGTGTCATCGGTGACGACGGGGTGGGCCTGGAACGCAACCATTGACTGACGGCAGAAAACAGCTGCCCAGGAGTCAGCACCGAGATCGAAAAGGCCAGGTATGAGCGTTCTTCAAGTGGGCACGATCGAGCCGTCACTGGCCGACGTACTGGCGGCGAGACACCAAGTGCTGCAATTACCTAACGATGCCACACGAGCCGACTTTCTTGCCGAGCATGGACGGTCGGTCACTGCCATCGTCGACTCTGGCCTCCCTGGTGTGGACGCGGAACTGATGAAGGCGCTGCCCAACCTCGGCGCCATCGTGCACCACGGAGCCGGCTACGACACCATCGACGTCGACGCGGCGTACCGGCTCGGTATTGGAGTCAGCAACACCCCCGACGTGCTCAACGACTCCGTTGCCGACACAGCCGTCGGCCTGATGCTGGCGACGATGCGTGGCTTGTGCACAGCAGACCGCCATGTTCGCGCCGGCAGTTGGCCCAATGACGGAAAGTATCCTCTGGGCCGTGACGTGAGCGGATCACGAGTCGGCATCGTGGGCCTTGGCCGCATCGGCTCGGCGATCGCCACGCGGCTGGTCGCCTTTGGCTGTGCCATCGCGTACCACAACCGCCGCGAGGTGCCCGGCTCTCCGTACCGCTACCTCGCCTCGCCGGTTGCGCTCGCCGAGTCCGTTGACGTGCTGGTGGTGGCAACCGTTGGAGGCGCTGGGACCGAACACCTCGTAAGCCGTGCGGTCTTGGAAGCCCTTGGGCCGCACGGCTATGTCATCAATATCGCGCGGGGAAGCGTCGTTGATCAGGATGCCCTCGTCGAACTGCTTGTCGCGGGGCGGCTGGCGGGCGCAGGACTGGATGTTTTCACCGACGAACCTTATGTTCCAACGGAATTATGTCGACTCGACAACGTGGTGCTGCTACCACACATCGGCGGCGTGACAGTGCGAAGCCTCTCGATGATGAGGGAACTGGTGTTGCGAAATCTCGATCAGTACCTCACGCGTGGGACGCTGACCACGCCGGTCGTGCCGCCGCAATGCATGCCGCCCGAAAACGGTAGCCGCCCGTTATCGAGCGTTCGCAGGTCGGTATTGGGCACGCCCGCCACTCCTTTCCAGACTTATAGCAAGCGACTGCATGACCGTTTGCGAGGAGGAGGTGACCATGGCCGCTCTCACTGAGCGAATCGACGGCGACGCGACCACGTATTTGGCGCCAGTGATCACAGGATTGGTCGATCTCCTCGATCGGCAGGCAAGCGATCGTCCGGAAGGGCAGGCGCTTGTCCTGACGAGGGACCGGATACCTGTGTCCTACGGCGCGCTTGCAGTCTTGGTCGACGACATGGCCGGCCGCCTCGGCAGTGCAGGGCTTTGCAGAGGAGATGCGGTCGGCCTCATCAGTGCCAACAATGTCGAGTTCGTCGTGGCGCTCCTCGGGGCGGCACGCGCCGGGATTGTGGTCGCTCCACTGGATCCTGCGCTGCCCCAGTCGGAGATGTGCACCCGGCTCGAAAGGGTCGGCGCACAGGTGATCCTCGTCGGACCACGTGCGGCCGACAACGCACCGCCGCAGTTCCCCATCGCGACATGGGAACTGCAGGTAGACGTCGCCATTGGCGGGCCCGCGACGGCCACCCTCGAGACAGGCGCGCGTCTAGAGCGACATGTCAGGGGCGCGATAGACGATCTCTCGGATGACGACGCCCTTGTGCTGTTCACCTCGGGCACCACAGACCAGGCCAAAATGGTTCCGCTGACGCATGCGAACCTCGCCGCCTCCGTGAGGGCCATCTGCAGGACCTACGAGCTGGGTCCCGAAGATGCGACGGTCGCGGTGATGCCACTCTTCCATGGACACGGCCTGCTCGCGGTGCTGCTGTCCACCCTTGCCAGCGGCGGATGTGTGCTACTCCCTGAGCACGGCCGATTCTCCGCACGTACCTTCTGGGACGACATGCGGGCCGCGGCCGCCACCTGGTTCACCGCGGTTCCCACCATCCATCAGATCCTTCTGCAGCGGTCACCGCGCGAGTACCCCGGCCAGCAGGAAGTGCCGTTGAGGTTCGTGCGCAGCTGCAGTGCGCCCCTCGACACGGTCACGGCGCGAGCGATGGAGCGCACCTTCGGCGCGCCCGTGTTGTCCGCCTACGGGATGACCGAAACCTCGCATCAGGCGACCAGCCTGCCGCTGCCGCTGCGCGGACCCGTTAAGCACGGATCGGTCGGCCGGGCAACCGGGGTGGACCTTCGCGTCGTCGACAACGACGGACACATCTGCCCGGCCGGCATCGAAGGCGAGGTGTGGGTACACGGTCCCACGGTCGCGCGCGGGTACCTCGCCAACCAGGCCGGCACGGCGCACAGCTTCGCCGAAGGATGGTTCCGCACGGGTGATCTGGGGTCAGTCGACGAGGACGGGTACCTGTTTCTCACCGGGCGCATCAAGAACATCATCAATCGCGGTGGCGAAAAGATCTCGCCGGAGCACGTCGAAGCGATCCTCGCCGGGTGTCGTGGTGTCACCGAGGCGGCCGTCTTCGCGATGCCCGACGCGACATACGGGGAGCGTGTGGGCGCGGTCGTAGTCCTGTCCCAGAACGAGAGCATGGGACCCGAGACAATCCTGCGGGAGTGCAAGAGCAAGCTTTCGCCTTTCGAAGTGCCCGAACGGCTCGAAGTCGTCGCGGCTCTGCCTCATACTGCGAAGGGCGCACTCGACAGGCGCGCGGTGGAGGAGCAGTTCGCGCACTGAGCGCCCCTGCCAGCCCGACTGTGGCATACCTGCCAGCTTCAGTTTTGCTCAATCCTCAGGTGCATCGGTATCCGAACGGTGCAGTATGAGTTCGAGCCGACCCGGAAGGTGGTGATCGCGATGCAGGTAGTGGTAGCCGATGACGATTTGTTGCTCAGAGAGGGTTTGGCCAGCCTGTTGGACCGTTCGGGGTTCGATGTGGTGGGGCAGGCGGGTGACGGTGGCCAGCTCCTCGCGCTGGTTCGCGAGCGCACCCCGGAGTTGGTGGTGGCCGACATTCGGATGCCGCCAACGCATAGCACTGAGGGGCTTGATGCCGCGCGGGTGATCCGAGAGGAGTTCCCCGATATCGCCATCTTGCTGCTGTCGGCACATGTTGAGGTCGAGCATGCGATGGAGTTATTGGGCAGCGGCCACAGCATCGGTTATCTGCTGAAGAGCCGGGTTACCGATGTGGCGGATTTCCTGGAAACGTTGGAGCGGATCGCCAAGGGCGCGTCGGTGGTCGACCCAGCGTTGGTGTCCGAGCTGGTGTCGGCGCGGCGGCGGGATGATCCGTTAGCGGCCCTCAGTGCGAGGGAGCGTGAGGTGTTGGCGTTGATGGCGGAGGGACGTTCCAATGCCGGTATCGCTCATCGACTTTGGGTCACCGAAGGCACTGTGGAAAAGCACGTCCGCAGCATCTTGACCAAGCTGAACCTGCCGGAGGCCGGCGAGGATCACCGCCGGGTGTTAGCGGTGATCACCTTCCTCGACGCTTGCTAACCCGTCGACGAGATCGCGGATGGCCGCGCCCGTCAAGGCGGACTTGGATAGGAACCCGACGGCGGGGCTGGTTTCGATCATGTCCGCGAAGTCTTGGGCGGCGTGGGTGGAAATCAATATCACCGGTGACGGTGTCGACCCCCCAACCCGATGGAGTTGCTCAGCGAGTTCGAAGCCGCTCTCCCCGCCGAGGTTGATGTCGACCAGCGTCACGTCGGGCCGTATTTCCTCGAACAACCGCAGCGCCTCGCCGCTGGTGGACGCCACGCCGACGACCGATAAGCCCTGACACTCCAACAGGCCGCGCGCGGCGTCGACGAAACCCGCGCTGTCATCAACGATTAGACAGCGCATTGGGAACCTCGCAGCAGCATGAGATCAGCTTCGCAGTGTTGAGTGCAGGTGCGCATTCCCACTAACTGCAAACATCTGACACCCGGACCCAAGCTCCAGCTGGCAGGTATGCGGAGATTCCCCCTGCCGGGGGGCATCGATTGGTATCAGCGGTAGCGACACCGGTTCGTCTGTGCGCAACGCTGGCATACAACCACGCTGACGCAGGGCTGCCGAGACTCGGCGAGATTGGAGCGGCATGAAGACCACGATATTGGGACGAAGCAAGCTCGAAGTATCGCGAATCGCATTCGGTACTTGGCAACTTGGGGGCGACTGGGGCAAGTTCGACGAGGACGCGGCCGTGACTGCCATCCGTCGGGCTCGCGAGCTCGGCGTCAACTTTTTCGACACCGCCCAAGCGTACGGCTTCGGCGCATCCGAACGTATCCTCGGCAGGGCGTTGCGCCACGAGCTTGTCGGTGACCGCGACGAGGTCGTGATTGCCACCAAAGGCGGTCTACGCCAAACCGATTCCGGCCTCGTCCGCGACGCAAGCCCCGAGTGGCTACGTAAAGGGGTGGAGGCAAGCCTGACTGCACTGGATATCGACCACATCGACCTTTACCAGGTGCACTGGCCCGATGCGACGGTACCTGTGGCCGAGACGGCGGACGCCCTAGGCGACCTGATCACCGAAGGCAAGATCAGCCATGTCGGCGTCTCGAATTACACCTCCGAACAGATGGCCGAATTCGCCGCGACGCTGCCAGTTGAGACCTTGCAGCCGCCTTATCACCTGTTCCGTCGTGAGATCGAGGACGAGGTGCTGCCGTACTGCCTCGACAACAACATCGGTGTACTGGTGTACGGGCCGCTGGCGCACGGGCTACTGACCGGAACGCTAGGCGCGCACACCGCCTTCGATGCTGGTGACTGGCGCGGCACGAGCGGGGTTTTCACCGGCGACACGTACCGTCGCAACCTGGCCGCGGTGCGCGCCCTGGAAAAGGTCGCAGCTGACCGTGGCATTACGGTGAGCCAGTTGGCCATCGCATGGACGCTCGCGAACCCCGCCGTGAACGTCGCGATCGTCGGTGCCCGGCAGGTCGGTCATATCGAGGACAGCCTCAGCGCAGCCGAAATTTCACTTTGCGACTCGGATCTCGATGAGATCGACAAGATCATGGCTGACGCCACACCGGTCGCCGGACCGTCCCCGGAAGGCATGCCGTGACTAAGCCACTTGTGACTGTTGCCGTGCTGGGCACTGGGACGATGGGCGCACCGATGGCCCGCAACCTGCTCCATGCCGGATTCGACGTCCGCGTATGGAACCGCACTCTGGCCAAAGCCGCGGCGGTCGGCGTCGATGCGCGCCGCATGTCCACTCCAGGGGATGCTGCCGCCGGCGCCGACGTGCTGATCACCATGCTCGCCGACGGCGCGGCCGTCGAGCAGGTCATGACCGGTCCGACCGGCGCGCTCTCGATGCTTGGGGCGGGGGCGATCTGGATCCAGATGAGCACGGTCGGTGCCGAATGGACTGACCGCTTCACCGGCCTGGTGGTCAGCCATGACGTGACGTTCGTCGACGCCCCGGTGTCGGGCAGCTCCGGCGCCGCGGAGGAGGGCGAACTGGTTATCCTCGCCTCTGGTGCTGCAGCGGTCCGTCCCCGGGTGAAGCCGATCTTCGACGTGCTGGGACATCAAACGTTGTGGCTACAGAGCCCCGGCGACGGCAGCCGGCTCAAGCTCGCGCTCAACAACTGGCTGGCGGTGCTCGTCGAAGGGATGGTGGAAACACTGACCCTTACTGAAGCGCTCGGCCTCGACCCACAGCTACTGCTCGAAGCCGTTGGAGAGGGGCCGATGGCGTCGGACTACGCGATGGCAAAGGGCGCCGCGATGCTCACCGGCGAGTTCGTCCCGGGCTTCCCGTTGCGACACGCGACCAAGGACGCGGAGCTTGCACTGACCGCCGCCCATCGGCACGGTGTGGAGCTCCCACTGACGAGCGCTCTACTGCCGCGCTGGTATGAGGCCATTGCCGGAGACCACGGCGACGACGACGTCGCCTCCGCCGTCACGGCGGCTGCTAAAACCGCATCGCAACCCGGCGATCGCCTGACCGTCTTCGCGACATGAAGCTGTCGGTGGTAGGCGTCTCAATCTGAGGGAAGTGTGTGGTCGAGGTGCGCGTGACATGCAGTTCTGATGCGGTTGCGGGGGCGCCACGAACGAGCGCCCGCCTGGTCGAAATGTTGGTCCGCCCGACAGCCCCGCCCCTCGCGTTCGGCATCGCGGTCGCCGCGGCCTTCATCGCCGTGGAGACGCTGCTGGTGTATCTCTTCGAGAAGGTCTTTCCGGTGATGACCTTTGGCGTCGTCTTCTTGCTCGGCGTCCTGGTCGTCTCTGCCGGTTGGGGATTCGGGCTGGCGGTGTCGACGACGTTGGTGAGCGCGGTTGTCTACGCGTTCGTCCATCTCGACGCCGACGGGAGCATCTTCCCCATCACGACCGAAGACTCGGTGGCGATCATCATCTTCGTGCCCATCGCGCTGCTGGCCAATGTGCTTGTCGGCCAGGCGCGATTACGAGCCGCCGAGGCGAATCGGCGCCGCGAGGAGGCCGAGGAAAGCCGGGATGAACTCCGCGTGCTCGCGGACCTGCAGGCCGCCTTGCGACGCATTGCCACACTTGTGGCGC
This sequence comes from Mycobacterium sp., assembly GCF_032159565.1. Classification (GTDB taxonomy): domain Bacteria; phylum Actinomycetota; class Actinomycetes; order Mycobacteriales; family Mycobacteriaceae; genus Mycobacterium. Next base: position 25,441 of record NZ_JAVHWR010000081.1, on the reverse strand, counting down.
GGGCGGTGGCGCCGTCCGAGGTGTTCTCAGCGGTGACGGAGGAGTTGGCCCGGTGCCTTGGAGTCACCCACGCAACTCTGGTCCGCTATGAGGCCGACGGTTCCGCGGTTCTGCTCGCCAGCCACGACGACCGTGGGTCGCAGAAAAAGATTCCGATCGGTAGGCGATTTTCGTTCGACGGCGAAAGCGTCCCGGCGATGGTATTCCGCATGGGCGGGGCGGCCCGGCGGGACAGCCACGAGGATTCGCCCACTCCGGACATTCAATACCTACATGAGCTGGGTCTGCGCTCAGGCGTCGGCGTGCCGATCGGTGTGGGCGGCCGGCTGTGGGGCGCGGCCAATGTCGGATCGTCGCGACATGAGCCGCTACCCCCTAATACCGAGGCGCGCGTCGGGGACTTCGCGGACCTGGTGGCGACCGCGATTGCCAACGCCGACGCACGCGCAGAACTCACGGCATCACGGACCAGGATCGTTGCCGCTTCTGACGCCGCCCGGCGCCGATTCGAACGCGATCTGCACGACGGTGCCCAGCAGCGGCTTGTGTCGTTGGGGCTCCAGCTGCGCACGGCTGAGGCGTCGTTGCCACCCGAATGGCATGTGTTGCGGGAGAGGCTTTCTGACGTCGTCACGGGTCTGACGGGTGTATCAGAAGATCTCCAAGAGATTTCCCGCGGGATCCATCCTGCGATACTTTCGAGAGGTGGACTGGGCCCAGCGCTGAAGACGCTGGGCCGCCGGTCCGCCGTCCCGGTGGATCTTCGCGTCGCAATCGACCGACGGTTGCCCGAGTCCGTCGAAGTGGCGGCCTATTACGTTGTCGCGGAAGCGCTCACGAATGCTGCGAAGTACGCAAGAGCGTCCGAGGTGCAGGTGAGTGCGGAAGCCGACGGTCCGAACTTGCGGCTGTCGATTCGGGACGACGGCATCGGTGGTGCCGACTCACACAAGGGATCCGGACTCATCGGGTTGATCGACCGAGTCGAGGCGCTTGGGGGGGAGCTGCGGATCTCCAGTGTCGTCGGAAGCGGCACGGAACTCCTTGCCATGATCCCCTCCGAGGAATCCTGACCCGCGGCCGGCGATTCCGGTTAGCAGGGTCGCGCTGATGGGTGTGAGCCGTGACGACACGGCCTTGTTACAGCGCAACTCTGGAAGTGTACGAGATAGATATGCCGGCTTTCGGTAACAGGTAAGCCGGCCATCACGAGAGAGTGCAACTATGCGAATGAAACTCACGCGCATCACAGGAGCGCTGGCCGCGGGTGCTGCGGCGGTCGCTATCGCCGCGGCACCTACGGCTGCCGCCGAGCCGGCAGCCGCACAGACGGTCGGCCCGACCGCGGCTGTGGCGAGCCAAGTCACCCCGGCGGGCTTCCACGGCGGCGGCGGCGGACATGGCGGTGGCTTTCACGGGGGCGGCTATCGCGGTGGCTTTCACGGTGATCGCGGCGGCTGGGGCTGGCAACCATGGGGCTGGAGCCCCTGGGGCTGGGGCCGCTGATCGAGGCTAATGATTGTGCGGAAGCGGCGTCACGAATGCCGCTTCCGCCATTATTACGTCCTTACAGATCGGCGAAACCCAAACCCGCCCATGAAGAGCCGACCATGGCATGACCCGCTTGTCGGAACCGACTTCCCCGCGCATTCTTCGAGCCGTGCATGCTGACAGATAGAGACAAATTCCAGGTGGCCACGCCACGGATGGGTGTCAGCTGTGACGACATCCGTTGGCAGAAAGGCAATTCTGGAACACGGACAGGCACAATCAACTATCGAGGAGTTGCCACCATGCGAATCAAACTGAGTTACATCACACCGGCGTTGGGTGCGGCAGCCGCCGCTTTTGCGATCGTCGCCGCACCGATTGCCGCCGCGGCCGCTCCCAGTGGGCCGCCGTCGCAGTCCTGCGGCCAGAGCGGCGCGGGAACCGAGTGTCAGTCGCCAGGCAATGTCCAGATCAACGACTCGCCGCCGCCGGTCAGTTATTACCCCTACGGAGGCGACGCCTTCCTTCTCGGCGGTTACGGATACGGCGGGGGCCACGTCGCTGGGGGTCACGGCGGTGGACACCGGTAACGGTCAATGACCGTGCGATAAGTCTGCGTTGTCCGACATCGCTGCTAGCGGGGCACCGGTGTGGCACTCATTGCCACCCGGCGCCCTTTCGCGTGCCTTCGAGCTCAAGTCATTCCGGCTGGCGGGAAGCGCTTATTGGTGTCAGCAGTGACGACAGCGGCTCGCCGTCTCGCAATTCTGGAACTTATACATATGGTCCAACCATCGAAGGAGAGTCACCGTGCGACTCGGACTGAACTACCTCGCACCACTGTTGGCTGCGGGAGCTGCCGCGGTAGCCATCGCCGCAGCGCCGATTGCCACTGCCGCACCGACGGCCCAGGGTCATTCCTCTCAGGATCAACAGTCCTGCGCTGACTTAGGCGGCACGCAAAGCGAATGCCAGGCGCCCGGCAACGTTCAGATCAACGACGCGCCTCCGCAGGTTGATTACTTCCCTTACGCAGGGGGCGCGACCTAAACATCTCCAGGGCCTACGTCAGGCAACCGAACTGTTGGACGGCCCCTGGTGTGAGAGATGGTAGGAGCACCATGAAGAAGATGATCAAGTACGTGGCTCCGTGGTTGTCCGCGGCCGCGATCGGCGGGGCGATTGCCTTGGCGCCCTTGGCCAGCGCTGCTTCCGCCGCCGCACCAGTCCCGCACAACAATGCCGTCACTAACGCGACGCCCACGTTCACCGCGCAAAGTGGAGAAGACCCCCGGGTGCCGTTCGGACCCGATCCATACGTCCCCTTCCCTGAGGGGTTATAACCCGAACACTTCGGACGGCTCCGGCACCACGAACCCTGCTGGCGGCTGGACCTGCCTTTCTAGGCCACGGCACAGCCGATTACAGCGATCCTAGAAGGGAGAAGGACCATGACGAAAACCATCAAGTACATGGCACCGTGGTTGTCCGCCGCTGCCATCGGTGTGGCGATTGCCCTGGCGCCCTTGGCCAGTGCCGCTACCGCCGCATTGCCGGTCCCGCACAACAACGTCATCACCACCGCGGCACCTTCGCCCAGTGGGGAAGACCCTCTGGTGCCGGAGGGGACTGATCCCCAAATCCCGTTTCAGAGCGGGTATTACAATCCGATCCTGCCGAACGACTCCGGCAACGCGAATCCGGGTGGTGGCGTAGGCCTGCCTTCTTGATATATCCACGCGACATTCGCTGTGACCATTCCGCCCTTGCGCCGCCCTTGCGCCGCCGCCGCAAGGGCGGAATAGTCCCGTTGGGCCCAATTCATTGCCGAGATGAACGCCGAGTGTGAAGCTGCTGGGAAATTTTGCAGGGATTTGGCGGCACATTCACCCGCGATGGCTGGCCGGGCACGCCATAGCCGGTGAGGCCGGGGCGCTCTCAGGCTCGTTCATAGGTCCTTGTCCCGCTCATATGCCCACCGTTCGCACTGACGCTGGGCCCACTCCACAATCCACCCCGTAAGGGCTGCGCATGTAAGCGCGACGCCGAATGTCATCGTGACGCTCCTCACTAGCCGGTTGAGGTCAATAATCGCGCTCCGGCAAACAGATGTCGTCACGGCAGACACCCAATGTGCACTCCCGCGAGCCGGGATCTGTGCCTTGCAGCCAGTGGGTATCGAGCGACGGTCTGCCGTGCCTTGCAGGAATCCCCCAGCGCAGGTCTGGGCGCGGCTATGCTGGCTTCTACCCGTCTGGTTGACAGCCGCCGCAGAGCGATGTGAGTTTCCTGGTGACGCAGAAGCAGTCACGGCAACCCGGCTCGGCGTGGATGCCGGGCGGCTGGTTCGCGGGCAGCCGCTCCGACGCAGGTTTGGGTCCGCGCATCTTGCGGTTGCGCCTACTTGCGCTGCTGAGCGGCTCGAAGGCACCGTCGGTGACGCTGGGCGTCGCGGTCGCGGCGGCCTTGATTATGGTCGAGACCCTCATCGTGTGTGCGCTCAACGTGGCTACCGATTCGACCGGACGCTTCGGCACGCTCTACCTGGTTGGCGTCCTAATGGTGTCGACGGTGTGGGGATTCGGCTTGGCCGCAACGATGTCGGTCGCCAGCGCCCTTGCATTTGCTTACTTCCGGCTGTGGCCGACCACCGATTTTGCGATGGCGGAATCACAGAGCTGGTTGGTGATCGGCGTCTTTCTGGTAGTCGCGTTGGTAGCAAACGCACTCGCGGGCCTGGCGCGGGTAGGCGAGAGGTTCTTTGTTCTGTCGCCTGACCTGCTTTGCATCACGGGTCCGGAAAGGGTCATCCGCATCAACCCTGCCTTCAGCCAGATACTCGGCTACTCACTCGACGACATTTCTTCCCGCCCTTATCTCGATTTGGTCGTGCCCGAAGATCGAGATCACGTGCGCGCCTTGCTTGAAAGGCTGCCCGGCCGTGCCGAGCCGGTACGTTTCGAGGATCGCGTGATCTGCAGGGACGGTTCCCAGCGTTGGGTCGAGTGGAGCGTCGTGTGGCATCGGGGCCTGTTCTACGCAGTTGGCCGCGACGTCACCGAACGTCGCCGCGAACAAACCGAGTTGCACCAAGCGCAGATCGTCGCCGAGACGCGGCGCGACAAACTAAGGGAGCTCGCCGAACAGCAGGCCGGGCTGCGGCGAGTCGCGACTCTGGTGGCGCGCGGGGCACCTCCGTCGGAGGTGTTCTCAACGGTGGCCCGCGAGATGGCCGGCTGCCTGGGGGTGCGCAACGCGTCGGTGAACCGCTTCGACGGCGACGAAGTGACTGTCCTGGCCCTGTCTCACCTTGACCAGGAAATGAAGAACAAGCCCGTCGTCGGCGAGCGCCACACGTTGGAAGGTGACAACATCGCGACGAGAGTGATTCAGGCCGGCCGCTCCGCGCGACTTGACAGCTCGGACGTCCAGCAGGCGCCGGGCTCCATCGCCGCACGGCTTCGCGAGATGGGCCTGCGTTGCACTGTGGCGGTGCCGATCGTTGTCGAGGGACAGGTGTGGGGAATGGCGGCCGTAGGCTCTTCGGCGCCTGAACCGTTGCCGCCGGACACCGAGGCGCGTGTCGGCGATTTCGCCGACCTTGTCGCAACGTCGATCGCCAACGCCGCCACGCGCTCCGAACTACAGTCGCGCCGCGACGAGCTAAGTGTGCTCGCCGATCAGCAGGCCACTTTGCGGCGGGTCGCGACACTGGTTGCGCGGGGGGTCACCCCGTCGGAGGTGTTCTGCGCGGTGGCCGACGAAATGGCTCGATGCCTGCATGTGCGTCATGCGACGGTGTCTCAATTCGGCGCCGACGACACACTCATCCCGCTCGCCATTTTTCACGGGGACGCGCTGCAGCAGCTGCCCGAGGGCCTGCGACTGGCGTTGGACGGCGACAACGTCGCGACGAGGGTGTTCCGAACCAGTCGCGCCGCGCGAATGGACACACATGACAATGCCGCCGGTACCCATGCCGCCCAAATCCGTGAGCTCGGCATCCGTTCGGCAGTGGGAGTCCCCGTTGTTGTCGACGGGCGGCTGTGGGGCGCGGCCATCGTCGGCTCCTGGGGACCTGAACCGCTTCCACCGGACACCGAGGCGCGGATCGGCGACTTCGCCGACCTCGTCGCGACGGCAATCGCTAACGCCGCCACGCGCGCCGAACTCGTGGCGTCACGCGCCCGCATCGTCGCAGCCGCCGACGATGCGCGCCGCCGATTGGAACGCGACCTGCACGATGGCGCCCAACAACGGCTGGTCTCGCTAAGTTTACAAACGCGGCTGGCCGAGGCGTCGGTGCCGCCGCAACTGGATGGCATCAAAAGCCAACTGGCCCGCGTTGTTTCGGGGTTGACCGACGTATCAGTCGATCTGCAAGAGATCTCGCGGGGAATTCATCCCGCGATCTTGTCGAAGGGCGGACTGGGTCCCGCGCTCAAGACGCTGGCCCGCCGATCCACCGTCCCTGTCGCCCTCGATCTCGCCATCGACCGAGGTTTGCCGGACTCCGTCGAAGTCGGCGCCTATTACGTCGTGGCCGAGGGGCTGACCAACGCCGCCAAGCATGCCCGCGCGTCCCAAGTGGAAGTGTGCGCGCGTTCCGGGGATGACGACCTCTACCTCTCGATTCGCGACGACGGAGTCGGGGGGGCCGACTTGGGCAAGGGGTCAGGACTGATCGGGCTCAAAGACCGGGCCGAGGCTCTCGGCGGCAGTTTGACGGTTACGAGCCGAGCCGGCAGTGGAACGTCACTGGACGTCACGATCCCGCTCCACAGCGAGTGAGGCATCGAGTCACTTCCGGCGGACATGCCACGGCGCAAGGCTGACCGCTGCGGACTCCTAGTGACCCCAAATCTTCCGTGGGATGGCGATCCGCATTGCAACTAGCCGCAATGCGGGATTGCGGCTCTCCTCAAGCAGTTTTGGCGGCTAACGCCGACGACAACGATGCCCGAATCGAGCAGTCTAGACATACATGCCGAGCCAAAAAGCATGTGGAGGAGATCGATGACTATGGTCGGCGCAGACCGCTCGACAGGCAGCCAACGGTGGGTGCATCCGACGGCAGGATCCCCGGCCAGGGTTACAGCAAACACATCGGCGGCGCCGCCTGCTCCGTGCTCCTACCGGTTGGCGAGTAAGCCGCCGGAACGCGGTTTTACCCGACATCGCGTATAGGCGATGTCACCTAGATGAGGAGAAAAATGAAGATGAAACTGCGATACGTTGCGCCCCTGGCCCTCGCCGCGTCCGCGGCAGCGATTGGACTGGCACCGATCGCCGCGGCCGACGCGTCCGTGCACCAAAGCCCGGGAAATGCTCAAGTCGTTGCTACACCCGGTGCAGCCTCGCAAGAGGCCGCCCAAAACCAACAGCCATTCGGCGGGGATATGGGCGCCCTGATGTTCCACCACCGCTGACCACGACCACGCTTAGGGCAGGAGACTCATAGTCTCGCCCTAAGCGCTGTGGTTTGCAGGGCAAGAACGAATGCGCCGCGCGAGGAGTGGGCTACTCGGGCCAGGCCGATTGCATGATGACGCTGACGAAGTCTTCGCGGTTGAAGTGCGGATCGAAATGCGCAAGGACGTCGTCGTTCATCGTGCCGAATGTCGTATCCGGCCGGTCCTTCATGCCGTCGTAGAACGCATGCTGAATCCGGTTCTTGAAGTCGGGGCGCGGATGCGCAGCGGTCACCGCGGCCCGTTGCTCGTCGGTGATCTCGTAGAGTTCCCGGCCGAGTACGTCGGTCTCCACACCGAGGGTTACGAGATGGACCTCCGGTGAAAGGTGTTCGGGGATGCCCGGAGTGGTGTGAAGGGCGATCGATAACCACACCATCTGGGCCTCAGCGGGACTGTATCCCTGATCCAGCAGGAAATGTCGTGCGATGTCGGCACCGTCGACCTCGAACCGCTGATAGTCGGTGCGGTATTTCGGCGTCAAGCCGAGATCGTGGAACATGGCGCCGACGTAGCTCATTTCGGGGTCGGGCCGACGCCCGCGCCGGCGGGATTTGAGTGTGCCCCAGAGGTATACGCGCCGAGAGTGATGGAACAGCAGTTCGTCTTCCGCATCAAGGGCCAGCTCGGTCGCGGCCTTCACTACAACGGTGTCGGGAATGGTGACTCCAGCGATTCTTTCCGTCATCGTTGTTTGCTTGTCGCGGCAGGGGCAAGGGTGATCTCGATTGAGAATCCAGCCACGAAGATCACCAATTGTGCTGGAAGAGCCCGGGTCATTCGTCCACGCCTTGCATGAGTGAGCCCGCGCGCACACCTTTCTCGACTCGCTCGCCGAGGTCGATGTCGACGTTGCGGAAGTATTCGAAGGCGCGTTGCAGGACGGGCTCGGTGACTCCGTCGAGCAGGTGCCCGACGATGTTGTTGACCAACCGGTCCCGCTCGGCGTCGTTCATGACGTCGCGGACCAGGGTGCCGGCCTGGCCCCAGTCGTCATCGTCGGCGCGCAGCGTGTATGCGGTGCGCACCATGTCGCCGTCGGTGTGCCAGCCGGCCGGCGCGCCGTAGCGCTCGGTGTCGGCCTGCGGGCCGCCCTTGGAGTTGGGTGCGTACACCGGGTCGGCGGCCAACTGATACCGCATTTGGCCGGCGGTGTTGTAACTGTGCACCGGTGCCTGGGGTGCGTTGACCGGCAGCTGGTTGTAGTTGGCGCCGATGCGGTAGCGCTGCGCGTCGGCGTAGGCGAACATCCGACCCAGCAGCATCTTGTCCGGGCTCGCTCCGATGCCGGGCACCAGGTTGGAGGGCGACCAGGCGCCCTGCTCGATCTGGCTGTGGTTGTCGGTGGGGTTGCGATCCAGCGTCAGCCGGCCCACCTCGATGAGCGGATAGTCCGCATGCGGCCAGACCTTCGTCAGGTCGAACGGGTTGAAGCGGTAGGTTTTGGCGTCCTCGAACGGCATGATCTGCATCTTCAGGGTCCACGACGGGTGGTCGCCACCCTTGATCGCCTCGAACAGATCCCGGGTGTGGTAGTCGGTGTCCACTGACACCAGCGCGTCGGCTTCGGCCTGGGTCAGGTTCTGGATGCCCTGATCGGTGATGAAGTGATAGCGCACCCAGACCTTCTCGCCGGCGGCGTTGACCCACATGAAGGTATGTCCGCTATAGAGGTTCATGTGCCGCCAGCTGCGCGGGATGCCGCGATCCCCCATCAACCAGGTGACTTGGTGCGCCGATTCCGGCGAGAGGGTCCAGAAGTCCCATTGCATGTCGTGGTCACGCAGATTGTTGTCGGCGCGGCGCTTCTGCGAGCGTATGAAACTTGGGAACTTGATCGGGTCGCGCAGGAAGAACACCGGGGTGTCGTTGCCGACGATGTCGTAATTGCCCTCGGTGGTGTAGAACTTCAGCGCGAAGCCGCGCGGGTCGCGCCAGGTGTCTGGGCTGCCGCGCTCACCGGCCACGGTGGAGAAGCGGATCACCGTGTCGGTCCTGGTGCCGGGCTGAAACACTGCCGCCTTGGTGAACGCGCTGACATCATTGGTCACCTCGAAGTGGCCGAACGCACCCGAACCTTTGGCGTGCGGCTGTCGTTCGGGCACGCGTTCGCGGTTGAACTGCGCCAGCTGCTCGATTAGGTAGTGATCATGCAGCAGAATCGGTCCGTCCGGGCCGATGGTCAGCGAATGCTCATCGCTTTCCACCGGAATCCCGGCATTCGTCGTCGTCGGAATAGGTTGAGGGTCAGGCATTGTCGTTCCTCTCATTGTGGGGCTGGCGCTTCATTCGTGTCGCGATTCATTTGCAAGGGAGCTGACGCCGGCGGCTATTCCGCCGAGCACCTGGGCGACCAGGTACACCGACAGCGTCACCACCGCACCGAGCGACAACGTCGCGTTGAACGCGCCGCCCGCGATGGCGGCGACCGCGAACGCGCTTGCGACGGTGGTGAATCCGATCGCCAGGCTGTAGTACGAGTCGTCACGGTGGTCCCCGCTGGTCGCCATGTAGCACAGCACGAAGATGACCAGCAGCTCCACGGCGAATGCGGCCACCAGAGTGTGACCAGTCAACGTGATCGCCGCCGTCGCGGCCGCACGTGTAGGGTCGACGATCGCCCACACCACCGCTGCGGCGAGTACCCCGGCACCGATCTGCAGAGCCCAATGCACGATGGCTTCAGACAACCCGACCCGGCGTCGAATCAGCACGGCAAGCGTCACAGCCGGGTTGTAGTGTCCACCGGCATACACCATCGCGATCAGCACCGCGCCGATGCCAAGAAGCGCCAACGGGCTGCCACTTTCCGCCGCCGCCCCAACGGCGATCACCAGTAGGAATGTTCCGATCGCCTCGAACGCGTACCGCGCGCCGGCTCGCGGGCCGCGCACTGTCGTGGCATTTCCTGCGCCGGTGGCGCTTGCGCCCGCGGTGGCGTGTGGCGTGACCATGGCTTCTACCTTCGCCACAACCGTCGGCCACGTCGTCAGTGCTGACGACCAACCACCTGTCATGCCAGCACCACTACCGGGATGCCTGCCAACCGGTATTGGCAAGGCCCGCAGCGTGGTCGACAATCCCGCCGCCAACAGCCGCTCAACTTCGAGTGGAGTCCCAGAAACGGGCATTGACTCAGCCATGGTTACATCAAGCAGAGTCAGCGAGTGGTGGTCGCTCGAGACGAAGACAGCCTCCGTCGAACAGGTCGACATCCGGCACGGTGACCAGATTATGATCGAGGATTTCAGCGACCCAAAGGATCAGTCGTGTAGCGACGGTACGCATCACCACTCCGCCTGTCCGGCCGGCTGCAGCGCCATCCGTTTGCAGTGGTATCGGTGCGCGACTTCTTGTGCGCGACAGCCCATTCCGGTTCGTAATGTCGGACTGGTCAGGAGACGTAAAAGTGCTCTTGCCATCCCGGACACATCACCCGGCCGGTAGACGAGTCCAACGCTGGCGGGAACGATCAGCTGCACAGCCGCTGGATCAACGGGCGCGACTACGGGCCTGCCGGCGGCCAACACGTCCAGCAGCGTGATCGGTCCCGCGGCGACGCTGGGCACGACGACATCGGCTGCGGCAATCAGGTCTGCCCATCGGTCCCCGGCGAGATCTTTTTCCATGTGCACGCTTGTCCGAACACCCAGCGCCAGAGTCCTTCTCATGACGGTGGTGCGATGCGTGCCGTCCCCGAGGAGGACGAGTTGCGCCTGGCAGCGGCGTCGCACCACGGTAAAGGCGGCGGCCAGCTGCTCGGCGTGTGTGCTGTCGTCGAACGGACCGATGGCAACGATTGTCGGGAGGCCCGGCAGGCCCACTACCGAGCGCGCAACGATCGGGTCGTGCCGGGAGATCGGTGCGATCACCGGAATGTCGGCTTGCATGAATTCGGGATCGGACTCGTTGTTCATGTTCCGCTCACTTGTCGTCGGGGTTCAGTGCAAGGAAGCTGAGACCTGCAGCTATCCCGGCCACCGTCTGGGCCAGCAGGTACACCCATAACGTCTGCCAGGCGGACAACCCCATCACGGCAGCGCCGAACGACACCGCCGGGTTGAACGCGCCGCCCGAGATGGCGCCCACCGCGAAAGCGCCTGCCACGACTGTGAATCCGATCGCCAGACCATAGAACGCGTTGTCCGGGTGGTCCTTGCTGGTGGCAACATTGAGCACCACGTAGCACAGCGCGAAGGTGAACAACAGCTCCACCACGAGCGCGGCCACCAGGATGTGACCGCTCAGCATCGCGGCGGCCGTGGTCGGCCTCCGCGCCGGGTCGATAAACGTCCGTACTACGGCAGACGCGAGCAGGCCGGCACCAAACTGCACGACCCAGTACGCGACAGCGTCACGCAGTCCGATCCGTCGTCGAACCAGCACGGCCAACGTCACAGCGGGGTTGTAATGCCCACCGGATAGGTGCCCGCCGGCATAGATCATGACCATCAGGACCGCGCCGATCGCCAGCGGGGCGAACGGACTGGCACTGCCGACACTCGCGCCGACGGTGAATACCAAGAAGAAGGTCCCAATTGCCTCGACTGCGTACTTCACGGGCGCCCGAGGACCGTCAACGACCTCGGCTATTTCTCCACTCGTCGCCTTGGGCGATGTTTGCGCTGTAACCATGGTTTACAGAATTGCGGTCTGGGGCTGCGCAGTCGTCAACGCTGACGCCCATTGCGCCCTCCCGCCAGCGCCAGTCTGCGCATACTTGCCAGCTGCAAGTACCTCTACATCTGGCGGGCGACCGGAGCGTCCATGTCGAACACCCGGGCGTGCAGCACCGTCCGATTGCGCAATGCGGCCCGCACCGCGCGATGCAGACCGTCTTCGAGATAGATGACGCCTCGCCAGCGCACGGCATGCGGAAACAGGTCGCCGTAGAAGGTCGAGTCCTCCGACAACAGGCGGTCCAACTGCAGCACCGTCGTGGTGGTCACCAGCTCATCGAGGCGGATCTGCCGCGGCGGAATCTGTGACCACTGTCGATACGTCAGCCCGTGGTTGGGATACGGCTTGCCATCGATAACACCTTTGAAGATCACCTGCCCGAAATCCTTCGACTTGTCCCGCGTGGCGATGGCTTCACCATGATCAGAGGCTAGCCGTAACCGGCCGATCCGCCAGGCGAACCGTGTGCGGAGGCGTTGCCCCTGCTGGTCACCGTAAAATGGATCCGGTCCGGGAGGTGAACAGATGAGTAGTGCCGACGATCGTCGGTTCGACGTGTTGCGCGCCATCGTCGCCGACTTCGTGGCGACGCACGAGCCGATCGGCTCGAAGACGCTCGTCGAGCGGCACAACCTCGGCGTGTCCAGCGCGACCGTCCGCAACGACATGGCCGTGCTGGAGGCCGAGGGCTATATCACCCAGCCGCACACCAGCTCGGGTCGGGTGCCGACGGAGAAGGGTTACCGCGAGTTCGTCGACCGCCTGGAGGACATCAAGCCGCTGTCGACGTCCGAGCGATCCGCCATCTTGAAATTCCTCGAGACGGGGGTCGATCTCGACGATGTGCTGCGGCGCGCGGTGCGGCTGCTGGCGCAGCTGACTCGACAGGTCGCCATCGTGCAGTACCCGACGTTGTCCACGTCCACTGTCCGCCACCTCGAGGTCGTCCCGCTGACGCCCGCGCGCCTCCTGCTGGTGGTGATCACCGATTCCGGCCGAGTCGACCAGCGCATGGTGGAGCTCGGCGACGTCATCGACGAACACCAGGTCAGCCAGCTGCGCGAAATGCTCGGCCAGGCGCTGGAGGGCAAGCGGCTGTCGGTGGCGTCGGTGGCGGTGTCGGAGCTGGCCGTCCACATGGACGGCAGCGGCGGGCTCGGCGACGCGATCGGCCGGTCGGCGACGGTTCTGCTGGAATCGCTCGTCGAACACACCGATGAGCGGCTGCTGCTGGGCGGCACCGCTAACCTGACCCGCAACACCGCCGACTTCGGCGGTTCGCTGCGCTCGGTCCTCGAGGCGCTCGAGGAGCAGGTCGTGGTGCTGCGGCTGCTGGCCGCGCAGCAGGAGGCCGGCAAGGTCACCGTGCGCATCGGGCACGAGACGGAAGCCGAGGAGATGGCCGGCACGTCGGTGGTCACCACGACTTACGGCAGTATGGGAACGGTCTACGGCGGCATGGGTGTGCTCGGGCCCACTCGAATGGACTATCCGGGAACGATCGCTAACGTCGCTGCGGTTGCTCTCTACATAGGCGAAGTCTTAGGTAAGCGGTAAGACCGCATCAGCGGTAGGGAAGGTCAGGGAGTGGCACGCGATTATTACGGCCTGCTCGGGGTGAGCAAAGGCGCGAGTGATTCGGAGATCAAACGCGCCTATCGCAAGCTGGCCCGTGAGCTTCATCCCGACGTCAACCCCGACCAGGAGGCCCAGGCACATTTCCAGGAGATCAGCGTCGCCTACGAGGTGCTCAGCGATCCGGAGAGGCGTCGCGTCGTCGACCTCGGCGGCGACCCGCTGCAGTCCGCGGGTTCGGCGGGCAACGGCTTCGGCGGGTTCGGCGGGCTCGGGGACGTATTCGAGGCCTTCTTCGGCGGTGGCGCCACGTCCCGTGGGCCGATCGGCCGCGTGCGGCCCGGCGCCGACTCCCTGCTTCGGATGCGTCTGGACCTCGAAGAATGCGCGACCGGCGTCACCAAGCAGGTGACCGTCGACACGGCCGTGCTGTGCGATCTGTGCCAGGGCAAGGGCACACACGGCAACTCCAGGCCGACGACCTGCGACACGTGCGGCGGCCAGGGCGAAATCCAGACGGTGCAGCGCTCACTGCTCGGACAGGTCATGACGTCGCGCCCGTGCCCGGTCTGCGGCGGGGTCGGCGAAGTCATCCTCGATCCGTGCAGCCGATGCGGCGGCGACGGCCGGGTGCGCGCACGGCGCGAGATCAGCGTCAAGATCCCGGCAGGTGTCGGGGACGGCATGCGGGTCCGGCTGGCCGCCCAGGGCGAGGTCGGCCCCGGCGGCGGCCCGGCGGGCGACCTGTACGTCGAGGTCCACGAGAAGCCGCATGACACCTTCCTGCGCGACGGCGACGACCTGCACTGCACCGTCTCGGTGCCAATGGTCGACGCGGCGCTGGGGACCACCGTCACCGTCGACGCGATCCTGAACGGGCCGACCGAGATCACGATCCCCGCAGGCACCCAACCGGGCTCGGTGACCACGCTTCGCGGCCACGGTATGCCGCATCTGCGGTCCGGGGTCCGGGGCGATCTGCATGCTCACATCGAGGTTGTCGTTCCCTCGCGGCTCGACCACGACGACGTCGAGCTGCTGCGCAAGCTGAAGGAACTCCGCATCCGCGACGTTGCCGAGGTGAAATCCACCCAGACCGGCGGAGCAGGCGGCGGGCTGTTCAGCAGGCTGCGCGAGACCTTCACCGGCCGATAGCCGCCGCGTGCCTGCGGCCCTCTTCTACGTCGACGCCCTGCCGGAGGTCGGTGGCCTGGCCGTCGTCGACGGCGACGAGGGCTTCCACGCCGCCAACGTGCGTCGAATCAGGGTCGGTGAACAACTCGACCTGTCAGACGGTGCAGGCGCGATGGCGCACTGCGTGATCGAAGAGGTCAGCAAGGGCCGGTTGTCGGCCCGCGTGTGCGACCGCTGGACCGTCGAGCCGACGACGCCGACCGTCACCGTCGTGCAGGCACTGCCCAAATCCGACCGCTCCGAACTGGCCATCGAGCTGGCCACTGAGGCGGGCGCCGACGCCTTCGTGGCCTGGCAGTCCGCCCGCTGCGTGGCGCGCTGGGACGGTGGCCGGGCCGACAAGGGCCTGCGCCGGTGGCGTGCGGTCGCCCGCGCGGCCGCCCGTCAGTCCCGCAGGCCGCAAATCCCATCCGTCACCGGAGTGGTCGCCACCGACGAGCTGGTGACCGATGTCCGCAAGGCCGTCTCCGCGGGAACGACGGTGCTGGCGCTGCACGAGTCCGCCACCGAAGCGGTGACGAAAGTGTCCTTCGCGCAGGTCGATTCGCTGATGTTGGTGATCGGCCCCGAGGGTGGCATCGCCGACGACGAGATCGCCGCGCTGTCCCGTGCGGGCGCGAAAGTGGTGCGGCTGGGGCCGACGGTGCTCAGGACGTCGACGGCGGCGGCCGTCGCGCTCGGTGCATTGGGGGTGCTGACGGCGCGCTGGGGCTGACAGCTGCGGCCGACGTCGTCGCAGGTTAAACATTGGGATGGGTCGGCAGGCGGCGGTAAACTGGGCTTAGTAGCAGACAAACAGGCAAGAACCCCAGAAAGTAGGCAGAAAACCCCACGTGACGCCCAGCGAGACGAACGCTGACTCCGGCTCACCGGTCCGCAGCAGCATCAATGTTCCGCCCGACCTCGTCGTGGGCCTGCTCGGTTCGGCCGACGAGAATCTGCGCGCACTCGAACGCATCCTGGCGGCCGACATCCATGCCCGAGGCAACGCCCTCACCCTCTCCGGCGAGCCCGCCGATGTGGCCCTGGCAGAGCGGGTGATCTCCGAGCTGATCGCGATCGCTGCCAGCGGTCAGCCGCTGAACCCCGAGGTGGTGCGGCACAGCGTCGCGATGCTGACCGGCGCCGAGGACGAGTCACCCGCGGAGGTGCTGACGCTCGACATCCTGTCGCGGCGCGGCAAAACGATCCGGCCGAAGACGTTGAACCAGAAGCGATACGTGGACGCAATCGATGCGAACACCATCGTCTTCGCCATCGGGCCCGCGGGCACCGGTAAGACCTATCTGGCGATGGCCAAGGCCGTCCGCGCATTGCAGACCAAGCAGGTGTCACGGATCATCCTGACCCGCCCCGCCGTGGAAGCCGGTGAACGCCTTGGCTTTCTGCCCGGCACGCTGAGCGAGAAGATCGACCCCTATCTGCGCCCGCTCTACGACGCGCTGCATGACATGCTGGATCCCGAGCTGATCCCGAAGCTGATGAGTGCCGGGGTAATCGAGGTCGCGCCGCTGGCGTACATGCGTGGCCGGACATTGAACGATGCCTTCATCATCCTCGACGAGGCGCAGAACACCACCGGTGAGCAGATGAAAATGTTCCTGACCCGGCTGGGTTTTGGCGCGAAAATGGTTGTCACCGGCGATATTACGCAGATCGACCTGCCGGGCGGCGCCAACTCAGGGCTGCGTTCGGCGGTTCAGATACTCGACGGGGTCGACGACATCCACATAGCCGAACTCACCAGCTCCGACGTCGTGCGGCACCGCCTGGTCGCCGAGATCGTGGACGCGTACGCCAAATCCGAGGATCCCGGGTCGATGAACCGGGCGCAGCGCCGCGCCTCGGGCAGCCGGCCGCGGCGATAAGCGGGGTCGCCATGAGTATTGAGGTTTCCAACGAGTCGGGCCTCGACGTCTCCGAGGAGGAACTGGTCAGCGTCGCCCGTTTCGTCATCAAGAAGATGAAAGTGCATCCCGCGGCCGAGCTTTCGATGGTGCTGCTCGACACCGCCGCGATGGCCGACCTGCACATGCGTTGGATGGACCTGCCCGGTCCGACCGACGTGATGAGCTTTCCGATGGACGAACTCGAACCCGGGGGCCGGCCCGACGCGCCCGAGCCGGGGCCGTCGATGCTCGGAGACATCGTGCTGTGCCCCCAGTTCGCCGCCGAGCAGGCCACCGCGGCCGGACATACACTCGGCCAGGAGCTTGCGCTGCTGACAGTGCACGGTGTGCTGCACCTGCTCGGCTACGACCATGCCGAAGCCGACGAAGAGAAAGAGATGTTCGCGCTGCAACGTCAATTGCTCACCGAGTGGGTGGCCGATCAGGTCGAGGCCTATCACCAAGACCGGCAGACCGAGAAGGATCGGCGGCTGCTGGACAAATCCCGTTTCTTCGACGAATCGTGACCGGCCTGGGTTCGCTGCTCGGCGCGATCGCGCTGATCGGTTTCGGTGGGCTGTTCGCGGCCATCGACGCCGCGATCAGCACGGTGTCGATCGCTCGCGTCGAGGAAATGGTGCGCGACGAGCGGCCCGGTGCGGTCCGGCTGGCCCGGGTGATCAACGAGCGGCCGCGTTACATCAATCTCGTTGTGCTGCTGCGCATCGCCTGCGAGATCACCGCGACGGCGCTGCTGGTCGACTACCTCTACGAGCATCTCGGCCTGGACTGGGGCCTGATCGCGGCGGCGGCGATCATGGTCGTCGTCAGCTTCGTGGTGATCGGCGTCGGGCCGAGAACCCTGGGCAGGCAGAACGCCTACACCATCGCGCTCGGGGCGGCCGTTCCCCTGCAAGCCATTTCGGTTCTGCTGACCCCCATCAGCCGCCTGCTCGTCCTCATCGGTAATGCCCTGACGCCCGGCCGAGGGTTCCGCAACGGGCCGTTCGCGTCGGAGATCGAACTGCGCGAGGTCGTCGATCTCGCCCAGCAGAGCGGCGTGGTGGCCGACGA
The DNA here is from genome assembly GCF_032159565.1 of Mycobacterium sp. GTDB lineage: Bacteria > Actinomycetota > Actinomycetes > Mycobacteriales > Mycobacteriaceae > Mycobacterium. The sequence goes on along the minus strand of NZ_JAVHWR010000081.1, from coordinate 8,067 downwards.
TGAGCGACGGATGATCCAGTCGGTCTTCGAACTCGGCGACACCCCGGCCCGAGAGGTGATGGTGCCGCGCACCGAGATGGTCTGGATCGAAAGCGACAAAACGGCGGGCCAGGCAACCTCGCTCGCGGTGCGCAGCGGGCATTCCCGCATCCCGGTCATCGGGGAGAACGTCGACGACGTCATCGGCGTCGTGTATCTCAAGGACCTCGTCGAGCGCACCTACTACTCGAACAACGGCGGACGGGACACCAACGTGTCGGCGGTGATGCGCCCGCCGGTCTTCGTACCCGACTCCAAACCGCTGGACGCGCTGCTGCGCGAGATGCAGCGCGACCGCAACCACATGGCACTGCTCGTCGACGAGTACGGCGCCATCGCCGGTCTGGTCACGATCGAGGACGTGCTGGAGGAGATCGTCGGCGAGATCGCCGACGAGTACGACACCGACGAGGTCGCGCCCGTCGAAGAACTGGGCGACCAGCGCTACCGGGTGTCGGCCCGGTTGCCGATCGAGGACCTCGGCGAGCTGTACGACCGCGAGTTCGACGAGGACCTCGACGTCGACACCGTCGGCGGCCTGTTGGCCCTCGAACTCGGCCGTGTCCCGCTGCCTGGCGCCGAGGTGACGTGGGATGGGCTGCAGCTGCGCGCCGAAGGCGGCCGCGACCATCGCGGTCGGGTACGGATCGGCACCGTTCTGGTCAGCCCCAGCGCCCCCGAGCAGGATGGTGACGATGACTGAGCTCGACGCGGAAGACGCCAAGCTGGTGACACTCGCCCGCGGTGCGATGGGCCGGGCCGAGGCGCGCAGCGGAGCCGCCGTGCGGGATCGCGACGGCCGCACCTACGCGGGGGCACCGGTGACCCTCGATGCGCTGACGCTGACCGCGCTGCAGGCCGCCGTGGCCGCGGCTGTGTCGAGTGGTGCGACCGGTTTCGAGGCGGCCGTGCTGGTCGGCGGATCCGCCGACGACGCGGGCGTCTCTGCCGTGCGCGAGTTGTCGGGCGACGCCGCGGTCATCGTCACCGACCGATCGGGGACGCCGTTGTGAACGCCGAGACTGCGCACAGATCGCGAAGTCGGCCATCCGGGCGACCTCCCCGCAGGCTCGAGGACATATGAGCGAATTCCGTTCCGGCTTCGTGTGTTTCGTCGGCAGGCCCAACACGGGCAAGTCGACGTTGACGAATGCGCTCGTCGGCACCAAGGTGGCGATCACGTCCGACCGACCGCAGACCACGCGGCACACCATCCGCGGGATCGTGCACCGCGACGACTTCCAGATCGTGCTCGTCGACACGCCGGGCCTGCACCGGCCACGCACTCTGCTGGGCCAGCGGCTCAACGACCTTGTTCGGGACACCTATTCGGAGGTCGACGTCATCGGGCTGTGCATACCCGCCGACGAGCCGATCGGGCCGGGGGACCGGTGGATTCACGAGCAGATCCGCACCGTCGCGCCCAAGACCACGCTGGTCGTGGTCGTCACCAAAATAGACATGGTGCCCAAGGAACGGTTGGCCGCGCAGCTGATGGCTGTCAGCGAGCTGGTCGGCCAGGACACCGAGATCGTGCCGGTGTCGGCGACTACCGGGGAGCAGATCGATGTGCTGATCGGTGTGCTGGTCGAACAGCTGCCGCCGGGGCCTGCGTTCTATCCCGAGGGCGAGCTGACCGATGAGCCCGAGGAAGTGCTGATGGCGGAGCTGATCCGCGAGGCCGCGCTGGAGGGTGTGCGCGACGAGCTGCCGCACTCGCTGGCGGTGGTGATCGAGGAGGTCAGCCCGCGTGATGGCCGCGATGACCTGATCGATGTGCACGCCAACCTCTTCGTGGAGCGAGACAGCCAGAAGGGCATCGTGATCGGCAAGGGCGGTGCCAGGTTGCGCGAGGTGGGCACCGCCGCACGCACGCAGATCGAGAAGCTGCTCGGCACCAAGGTGTATCTGGACCTGCGCGTCAAGATCGCCAAGAACTGGCAGCGCGATCCCAAACAGCTCGGGCGACTCGGCTTCTAGCGATTCCGGGCCCGCTTAAGCGAATCAACCGCCGGCGGCACCGTCCGCGGGTTCCGTCCACCACGGCTCGGGCTGCCTGGTCACCCAGCCGTTCACCGCCTCCAGCTCGGCGGCAAGCGAGATCAGCAGCGGTTCACTGTCGGCCGGACCCATCAACTGCACGCCGATCGGCAATCCCTCCGAGGTGAAGCCGGCGGGCACATTGATCGACGGCCAGCCCAGTAGGTTCCACGGCCATGTCGCGGGGCAGGCGCGGATCATCGCCCGATCGGTGGAGAACCCGCCGCGTTTGTCGAAGTGGTGCACGGTCGGCGGCGGCAGCGCAGTCGTCGGCGCCAGGATCACGTCGACCAGATTGAAGATATAGCCGACGCGGCGCTGTGCCGCGGCCTCCTTGGCGCGAGCCTTGCGGAGCACGTTCTCCGAGAGCAGCCGTCCCATCCGCAGATTCTCGACAGTGCGCCTGTCCAGCTCGACGTCGTGGCCCAAGCGGTCTGCCCAGTCCATCAGCCCGGACGTCGACCGGGACAGGAAGTTCCACGACATCCCGATCTTGTAGTCAGGGTCGGCCGCGACGATGGTGTGACCGAGTTCGGTGAGTTGTTCGCCGACGGTGTGCAATGCGGCGCGGATGTCGGGGTTCAGCGTGGGGCGGAAGACGTTGAACGGGAACTTCGTCGACAGTGCGACCTTCAGCGGGCCCGGCGCACGGCCGACGGCCTCGGCTGCCTGAATGGGCGCCGGCTTGTGACGGTCCCCGTCAACATTGCCCGACGCGGCGTCGAGTAGCAGTGCCGCGTCGATGACGGTGCGGGCCAGCACGCCGTTGACCGTTATGCCGTTGAACGCCTCCGGCAGTGGCAATGTCGAGATCCGGCCCCGCTGCGGCTTGATGCCGACCAGGTGCGTCCATGCCGCGGGAATCCGGACGCTGCCCGCGCCGTCCGACCCGATCGCGGCGGTCACCAGCCCCGCTGCCACCGCGGCTGCGCTGCCACCGGACGAACCGCCCGGAGTGTGGTTGCGCGACCATGGGTTTCGTGTGTGTCCGAAGGCGGGTCCGCTGGTGAACGGCCATTGACCGAGCTCGCACGTATTCGTCTTACCGACGATGATCGCACCGGCGGTGCGCAGTCGGCGCACGACCTCAGCGTCGGCCACCGATGACCGGACCCGGCCCGCCGCGCCGAACATCGTCGGCACGCCTGCGACGTCGACATCGTCCTTGACCGCGATCGGCACCCCGAGCAACGGAGCCTGCTGTCCGGTGGCACGTCTGCGGTCGGCCCTCGCGGCGTCGGCGAGCGCCTGTTTGCGCAGCACCACGCGGAACGCGTTGAGCGTCGGCTGGCTGGCTTCTATGGCGTCCAGCGACTGCTTGGTCAGCTCGACCGACGTCACCCTGCCGCTGGCCAGCCGATACAGCAAGCCCGTAAGTGTGGGCATGGAAGGCTGAGCCATCGATACCGAGAATATCCCGGCGCTGCCTACCGGCCCTGTCGGAACACGATGAGAAACTGGGTCAATGCGCCTATACCGGGATCGGGCGGTGGTGCTTCGCCAGCACAAGCTCGGCGAGGCCGACCGGATCGTCACCCTGCTCACCCGCGACCACGGGTTGGTCCGTGCCGTGGCCAAGGGCGTCCGGCGCACGCGCAGCAAGTTCGGTTCCCGGCTGGAGCCGTTCGCGCACATCGACGTCCAACTGCACCCCGGCCGCAATCTCGACATCGTCACCCAAGTTCAGGCAATCGATGCGTTCGCCTCCGACATCGTCAGCGACTACGGCCGCTACACCTGTGCGTGCGCCGTGCTGGAAACCGCTGAACGACTGGCGGGTGAGGAGCACGCTCCGGTGCCCGCACTGCACCGGCTGACGGTCGGTGCGTTGCGTGCGGTGGCCGACGGCAGCCGTCCGTGGGAACTCGTCCTGGACGCTTACCTGCTGCGCGCCATGGGAATCGCCGGATGGGCGCCCGCACTCACGGCGTGTGCCCGTTGCGCTGCACCCGGTCCGCACAGGGCGTTCCACATCGCCGCAGGCGGCAGCGTGTGCGTGCATTGCAGGCCGTCCGGATCAACCACACCGCCGCAGGCCGTGCTCGATCTGATGTCGGCGCTCTACGACGGCGACTGGGACGCCGCGCAGGCCTCGCAACAGTCGCACCGCAACCAGGCCAGCGGACTGGTGGCTGCGCACCTGCAGTGGCATCTCGAGCGTCAACTCCGGACATTGCCGCTGGTCGAGCGTGTCTACCGGGTTGATCGCGCGGTCGCCGAGCATCGCGTCTCGCTGTTCGGGCAGGATGTCACACGTGGCGATGAAACGGGCGGCCAAGACCCCGTACCCTCAGCTGCCTCCGGCGCCTGACGACTATCCGACCTTCCCTGACAAGTCGTCGTGGCCGGTCGTATTTCCGGCGCTGCCGCCGCACAGCAACGGCAGGTTCGCGCGTCCGCCCCAGCACACGTCGAAGGCCGCCGCACCCAAGATCCCGGCCGACCAGGTGCCCCACCACGTCGCGGTTGTCATGGACGGCAACGGCCGCTGGGCCACCCAGCGCGGGCTGCACCGCACCGAGGGCCACAAGATGGGTGAGGCGGTCCTCATCGACATCACTTGCGGCGCCATCGAAGTCGGCGTCAAACACCTGACGGTCTACGCCTTCTCGACCGAGAACTGGAAGCGCAGCACCGAAGAGGTCCGCTTCCTGATGGGTTTCAACCGCGACGTGGTCCGCCGCAGGCGCGAGAACCTCAACGACATGGGCGTGCGGATGCGCTGGGTGGGTTCGCGGCCGCGGATGTGGCGCAGCGTCATCAAAGAGTTCGACATCGCCGAGCAGATGACGGTCGGCAACGACGTCATCACCATCAACTACTGCGTCAACTACGGCGGCCGCACCGAACTCGTCGAGGCGGCGCGCGAACTGGCTCAGGAGGCCGTCGACGGCAAGGTCAACCCCAACCGGATCAGCGAGGCAGCGTTCGCCAAACACCTTCACCGGTCCGACATCCCCGACGTCGACCTGTTCATCAGAACATCGGGGGAGCAGCGCGCGAGCAACTTCCTGCTGTGGCAGGCGGCCTACGCCGAATACGTCTTTCAGGACAAGCTGTGGCCGGACTACGATCGCCGCGACCTGTGGGAGGCGTGCGAGGAGTACGTCAACCGCAACCGAAGGTTCGGCAGAGCCTGATGGACCTCGCCGATCGGGTGCGGGCCGTCCTTGACGGCGTGCTGCGCTACGAGGAAGAAGACGACGGCGCCCTCACCGTTTCCTATGAACACACCTTCACGTCGCTGCGGGTGGTGGCGATCGCCGAGGATCTCGAGATGGTGTCGCTGACCCAGATCCTGGCGTGGAACCTGCCGTTGGACCACGAGATTCGTGACAAGGTCGCTCAGCTGACGCACGACACCGTGCTGGGCACGGTGTCATTGGCCGAGCAGGTGGCCGGTAGTGGCGTCGCCGACGTCACTCTGCGCTACAACTTCCCGGCCGCGGGCCTGACCGATGAGGCGCTACGGACGTTGATCATGATGGTGATCAGTGCGGGCGCCGATGTCCGTGAGACGTTGAGCGGCGACGCCGACTCCTAATCGGCCTGTCCGCAGCCGCCGCAGACGCCGAAGATCTCGATCGTGTGGCTGACGTCGGAGAAGCCGTGCTCGCGTGCGACGTCGGCCGCCCATGTCTCCACCTGGCCGCCCTGCACCTCGACCGTGCAACCGCACACCCGGCACACCAAATGGTGGTGGTGATGGTCCGAGCACCGTCGGTACAGCGACTCGCCGGTGTCGGTGCGCAGGGTGTCCACCAGGCCGGCCGCCGCCATCGACTGCAGGGTTCGGTACACCGTGGTCAGGCCGGTGCCCTCACCACGGCGGCGCAGTTCGTCGTGTAGCTCCTGGGCGGAACGGAAGTCGTCGAGGTTCTCCAGCAAGGCCGAGATCGCCGCGCGCTGCCGGGTGGCGCGCAGTCCGGGCGGCGTGCTCGAATTGCTCCTCGCGTCCGCGGTGCTTGAATTGCTCCTCGCGTGCGCGGTGCTCGAATTGCTCCTCGCGTCCGCGGTGCTCACTCGCTGTCCTCCGCGGCGTGCGTCACGGCGGCGACCACGATGTGCGCGAGGTGGTGATCGACGAGGCGGTAGAGCACCTCGCGGCCTGAGCGCTCGCCGGCCACGACACCCGCGGATTTGAGAATGCGCAGGTGCTGGCTGACCAGCGGTTGCGGAACGCCGAGGGCGTCGACAAGTTCGTGCACGCAGCGCGACGACTCGCGCAGCTGCAACACGATCGCTATCCGCACCGGCGCGGCCAGCGCGCGCAGCAGGTCACCAGCCGTGTCGAGGACCTCGCGAGACGGCAGGTCCGGCAACGGGGCGTCGCTGTGCTGGTGGCGATCAGAAGTATCCGGCGCCAGCCCCGATGAGAAGTTGGAAACCGTTTTCATTATGTCCGCCACGATACATGCGTGATCACGCATGTCAACGGCGTCGGGTTTGTATCGTTTGTTGCGGCGAAGTGCGAGTAAACGCCGCAACAAACGCATCGTTACGCTGTTCACCCGTGGCGTCCATCATCGACACCGTTGCAAACCTGGCCAAGCGCCGAGGCCTGGTCTACCAGTCCGGCGAAATCTACGGCGGCACCAAGTCGGCTTGGGATTACGGCCCTTTGGGGGTCGAGCTCAAGGAGAACATCAAGCGGCAGTGGTGGCGGTCCGTGGTCACCAGCCGCGACGACGTCGTCGGCCTCGACAGCGCGATCATCCTGCCGCGCGAGGTCTGGGTCGCCTCCGGCCACGTCGAGGTGTTCAACGACCCGCTGGTGGAATGCCTGAACTGCCACAAGCGGCATCGGCAGGACCATTTGCAGGAGGCGTACGCGGAGAAGAAGGGGATCGAAGACCCCGAATCCGTCCCGATGACGGAGATCGTGTGCCCGGACTGCGGGACCAAGGGGCAGTGGACCGAGCCGCGCGACTTCAACATGATGCTCAAGACCTACCTCGGGCCGATCGAGACCGAGGAGGGCCTGCACTATTTGCGGCCGGAGACCGCGCAGGGCATCTTCGTCAACTTCGCCAACGTCGTCACGACGTCACGTAAGAAGCCGCCGTTCGGTATCGGCCAGATCGGCAAGAGTTTCCGCAACGAGATCACCCCCGGCAACTTCATCTTCCGCACCCGCGAGTTCGAGCAGATGGAGATGGAGTTCTTCGTCGAACCGGACAGTGCACCCGAATGGCACCAATACTGGATCGACAACAGGCTGCAGTGGTACGTCGACCTCGGTATCCAACGCGACAATCTGCGGCTGTACGAGCACCCCAAGGACAAGCTGTCGCACTACTCGGACCGCACCGTCGACATCGAGTACAAGTTCGGCTTCCAGGGCAACCCGTGGGGCGAGCTGGAGGGCGTCGCCAACCGGACCAACTTCGACCTATCAACGCACTCAGCGCATTCCGGTGTCGACCTGTCGTTCTACGACCAGGCCTCCGACACCCGGTATGTGCCGTACGTCATCGAACCGGCAGCGGGCCTGACGCGGTCGTTCATGGCCTTCCTCGTCGACGCCTACGCCGAGGACGAGGCACCCAACGCCAAGGGTGGTGTCGACAAGCGCACGGTCCTGCGCCTTGACCCACGCCTGGCACCGGTCAAGGCGGCCGTGCTGCCGCTGTCGCGGAACGAGGACCTGTCACCCAAGGCGCGTGATCTCGCCGCCGAGTTGCGCAAGTCCTGGAACGTCGAATTCGACGACGCGGGCGCCATCGGCCGGCGCTATCGCCGTCAGGACGAAATCGGCACCCCGTTCTGTGTGACGGTCGACTTCGACACGCTCGACGACCAGGCCGTCACGATCCGGGAGCGCGACGCGATGTCGCAGGAGCGGATCGCGCTCGACGCCGTGTCCGACTACCTGGCCGTGCGGCTCAAGGGCGCCTGACTTGCACCGCGAGCGTGCATAGAATGCCAACTTTTCGCGGCGTGTCGCGTGCAAACGCGCACGCTCGCCGTGCTTAGTCGCGGTGCTTA
>NZ_JAVHWR010000080.1:0-63415 GCF_032159565.1 Mycobacterium sp. | reverse complement strand
CCTCGATAGAGCAAGTGAGGGTCTCACTGTCGCACGGTATAGCAGTGCGACGCATCCTCGAACGAGCATCGCCATTCCTCGAAGCGACGCCGCCTGCCAAGCGAAAGCGTAAGGCGGTCGCGAGCGGTGCTGGCTTTCGGATCTGTCGACACGATTCGGAGGCACGCTCACAACACTGAAGGAGCACAACAATGAGTTTCAAGAAGACTGTGGCGCGATCCGCGATCGTGGGCGCGTTGGGCTTTAGCGCTCTTGGGTTGGGCGTCGGTCTCGGCACGGCGTCCGCCGACCATGGGAATGGTGGGCAGCCGTGCTGGCCACAAAACTGCCAGGGCGACCAACGTGGTGACGGCGGACAGGATCACCGTGGAGACGGTGGCGACGGTCGCCAGTTTGGGGACCAGTGGCGACCGGATCAATGGCGACCGGATCGGGGTGGCTGGGACCAGCGGCCATGGGATCAGCGCGGCTTCGACGACGCCCGTTGGGACCATCAGCCCTTCAACTGGCAGGGTCAACGTGTTGAGCCATACTTCGACAACGACCGCGGTGCCTGGGGATTCTGGTTCCTGGGCCTCTGGATCCCGCTGTGATCTGAGCGGGTGAACGTTCGCGCGTCCATGCTAACGCCGCGCTAGCGATAGGTGGGGCCGGTGGCGATATGCCGCCGGCCCCACCGTCACGTCTGATCTAACGTTCCCCCGTTCGGCCCGCCACTCTCTTGTCTCCGATATCGACTTCCTCCGCAAGGAAATCAAAGTGGAGCGGCAGGTCCAGCGAGCCAACGGTGGCGAGGTGGAAATACGCCCGCCGAAGTTCGGTTCCGAACGCACTATCTAAGCGCCGGAAGGGCAGCTCGAGGTGCTCGCCGAACACATCCGCCTACACCTCCCGGAGCAGGAGTCCGACAGTCGTGCTTCTGCTCCGAGGTGGTTGTTTCCCGGCGAGGGTGATCACCCGCTGCACCAGAACTCGGTGGCCCATTGGTGGCGCCGGGCGAAGGCCGCTGCCGGGGGGTCGAGTACCGCCTGCATGATTGCCGTCACTTCTACGCCTCGGGTCTCATCGCCTAGGGCTGTGATGTAGTGACTGTCCAGCGTGCGCTTGGGCACTCCTCCCCTGCTGTCACTTTGAACACTTACGCACACCTCTGGCCCGATGCGAATGACCGCACACGGAAGGCTGCCGGGTGAGCTGTTCGACGCGTCCCTGAAAGCTGCTGCGGACCCACTGCGGAACGCGAGCCAAAATACCTGCGGAACAGGTTTTTAGACGTTGAACCGGAACTCGACCACGTCGCGGCTTCCCATCAGGACATGCTTTCGCCTGTGCTCCGTCGGTTCATGTCAAATTCGTGCCTCATCGCCATCAGTGCCCTACCGTCGTGAGATGGGGGTTCGGCATTCCGTCATGGCGGGTGTAGCGAAGCAGCTCGGTCATCCGAGTGGTCTCCGCGGGCGCCTCGTCGGTGCCGCGCTCAATCGAGGCAACCGGCACTTGGTGAAGAGCGCCGCGCAGGCGCTGCAACCCGACGAAGCGTCGGCGGTGGCCGATGTCGGATTCGGTGGAGGGGTGGGGCTTAAGTTCCTGCTCCACGATGTCGGTCCTTCCGGGCGTGTTCACGGTGTCGAGGTGTCGGAGACGATGCTCAGTCAGGCCGCGGGGCGATACCGCCGAGACATCGCATCGGGGCGGCTGTCATTGCATTCCGCGTCCATGACGGAACTGCCTTTTACCGATGGGGAATTAGACGGCGTCATCACCGTCAACACCATCTACTTCGTCGCAGACCTCGATCCTGCATTCGCGGAGCTTGCCAGGGTGATCAACAGCACGGGTCGACTCGTCATCGGACTGGCCGACCCGGAGGTCATGGCAAGACTTCCATTCACAGGACACGGTTTCCATCTCCGTCCGGTACCGGACGTGACCGACGCGTTACGCAGCACCGGCCTGAGCGTCGAACACCGTCAGATCAGTGACGACGCCAATGCACCGCACCTGCTGATCGCCCGGGCGATCGCGTGAAACGTCGCACGAGCAAGCCCCCTTATTTCGACGTAGACGTTTTTCCAAACCGGAACTCCACCACGTCGCCGGCGGCATGAGAGCTGGCCCTTCAGGGCTGCGCGACGGCGCGTTCCACGACCAGTTCGGTGGCGCGTACCACCAAGTCCGGCTGTGAGAACTGGATGTAGTGGTCGCTGCCGGTGGCGATCAGATGTGGCGTGTTCGGTACCAGTGCGACGATGGCGTCCTCGGCCTGCTCGTAGAGTCGGTTGGTTTCGTCCGCGGGCAGTCCCGGAAACGACGTCAACCCGGCGAACGGCTCCGTCTTGGTCAACACCGCCACCGGTACCCTCGGAAAGGGTGGTCCCGCAAGCACTTCGGCGACGCTCGCGTCGAGGTCAACCCGTTCGGAGTCAGGGTTGCGCATCGAGGCGATCGGCATTCGGCCGATGGGAGGGTTGAGACCCTCGTCGCGATAGGTCGGCCAGCGTGAGCCGAAGACCGCGGGGATAGTGGCGCTGAAAGCGTCGACGAACACGACGCCGCGTACCTGATCGGCGTGGGCCTGCGCATACGCGCGAGCGATCAGTCCGCCGAGTGAGTGGCCGACCACGACATACGGCGGCGCGATCCCCGCCGCGGTTAGCACGTCATGGAGCTCCGCGACGAGTTCGCCGGCGGTACGGGGCTGCTGGACCGGGGTGCTGCGACCGGTGAGCGGTGTGCCCTCGACGTAACGCAGCGTGCCGGGACGGTCGTACGCGCAGACCCGATGTGATTCGGCAAGCGCGGGAAAGACCGGTGGACCCACGGCTGGAGGCAGCAGACCGAGCACGTCGGCCTGCGTCCAGACGTCCGAAGAGTCGTGGTAGCCCGAGATCAAGACGATGGTCGGCGCACCGGCCGCAGCCCGACCATGACACGTCAGGTAAACATCCCGTCCACCGATCTGCATTGCGCGAGCGAAGTCTCCAGTTGCGCCGTCGGTCCGGCCGCCATCAGACGTGCAACCAGCGATGAGAAACGACAACACCCAAATCGTCGTCACTAAACGCTTCGTCGCCCAGCCGCATCCTCGCATCAGCGCGAAGGTCCCAGGTGCGTACCCCAGTCGCGACCGCGGTAGCGAATCATCGCACCTGACCACCTCGGTGCTGCTATTGCTTGCTCGTAGACGCAGATCCGAACCGGAATTCGACTACGTCGCCGTCGGCCATCACATAGTCCTTGCCTTCCATCCGGACCTTGCCGGCGGCCTTCGCCGCGGCCATCGAGCCGGCGCCGATCAGGTCGTCGTAGGAGACGATCTCGGCCTTGATGAAGCCCTTCTCGAAGTCGGTGTGGATGACCCCGGCGGCCTTCGGCGCCGTGTCGCCCTGATGGATCGTCCACGCCCGTGACTCCTTGGGCCCGGCCGTGAGGAATGTCTGCAGCCGCAGCGTGTGAAAGCCGGCGCGGGCCAGCGCGTCGAGGCCGCGCTCGGTCTGGCCGATCGACTCCAGCAGCTCGGCCGCCGACTCGTCGTCGAGCTCCTGCAGCTCGGCCTCGATCTTCGCGTCGAGGAACACCGCGTCGGCCGGGGCGACCATCTCTCGCAGCGCGGCGGTGCGCTCGGCGTCGGTGAGCACCGCCTCGTCTGCGTTGAACACGTAGAGGAACGGCTTCGTCGTCAACAGGTTCAGCTCTCGCAGCAACGCCGTGTCGACCGACTGGGCCGCCGCGAACAGCGTCCTGCCGCCGTCGAGAATCTCCTGCGCGGCCACCGCGGCCTCATGGGCGGGCCGGCGCTCCTTGTGGGTTCGGGCTTCTTTCTCTAGCCGCGGCAGCGCCCGCTCCAGTGTTTGCAGGTCGGCCAAGATCAGTTCGGTCTCGATCACCTCGATGTCGGACTTCGGGTCGATTCGTCCGTCGACGTGGGCCACGTCGTCATCGGTGAAGACGCGCACCACCTGGCAGATCGCGTCACTTTCACGGATGTTCGCCAGGAACTTGTTGCCGAGACCTGCGCCCTCGGAGGCGCCTTTGACAATCCCGGCGATGTCGACGAACGTGACGGGTGCATGCACGATTTTCTCGGATTCGAACAAATCCGCGAGCTCAGTCAGCCGCGGATCCGGCAGCGGCACCACACCCTCGTTCGGCTCGATCGTGGCGAAGGGGTAATTGGCAGCCAGCACGTTATTGCGCGTCAGCGCGTTGAAGAGCGTTGACTTACCGACATTCGGCAGTCCGACGATTCCCAGATTCAAGCTCACAGGGACTTAAGTCTAGGAGACGGCCGCAGGCGCGCCAGCGTGCGCTGGCAGCTACTTCCAGCCGAAGCCGGTACGGTCAACGTGTGTCAGGACAGCGCGCGAGGTCTGCGGTTGCGGCCGAGCATCGCTCCATGATCCCCACCATTCCCGGTGTGCCGTCGTGGGGCGCAGTGCTCATCGCGGTCACGTTCACCGCCATCGGCTTCGCGTTCGAGGCCGGTTCCGGCGCCAAGGAGCTGAACTTCGCCTTTGCTGCCGCCTACGCCGTCGGGTGCGTCGCGGCCGTGGTGGCCGTGCGACAGACCGGTGTGTTCACCGCAGTCATCCAGCCTCCTTTGATCCTGTTCGTCTGCGTGCCGGGCGCATATTTCCTCTTTAACGGCGGCAGCATCGGCGGCATCAAGGATCTGCTGATCAACTGCGGCTATCCCTTGATCGAGCGCTTCCCGTTGATGTTCTTCACCTCGGCGATCGTTTTGTTGGTCGGGCTGGTCCGCTGGTACATGGGCATGTCGCTGCGTCGCACCCCCGCTGCCGAACGGCCTGCATCATCCGAGGGCGCGTTGTCGGCGGTGACAGCAAAGATCTCGGGTCTCCTGACGCGCGACGCCGACGACGAGGACGCCGCCGACGAGGCGCCGCGACCGCGACACACTAAGCAGCATTCGATCGACCGGGGCGCCAAGACAGCCAAGAAGACCGCAGCCACGGCACGAACCCGCAGCGGGCGGCCTGCCAAGCGCGCACAGCCGTCGCGCTCGCGGCACACCCGTCCGCCCGAGACCGAGATCATCGAGCCGGTGACCGAGCGCCCGCGTCGGCAGCGCCCCACCCGCCGGACCACCGACCCGACGGTGCCACCCGCCGGCGAGCCACGACGGCGCACCCGGTCGACGTCGGCACGAGAACCCCGCAAGCAACCGCCGCCGAGTGAGCGCCGGTCCCCCTATCAACGACCCGAACGGCACACCCGGTTCGACGGCTTCGAGCCGTTCGAACCGCACGGCACCAACGGAAACGGCTCGAACGGCAACGGCTCGAACGGCAACGGCTCGAACGGCAACGGCACCCACCACCCGGTCTCTCGGGTGCGCTACCGCGGTGCCGACGAGGGCGAGCAGCGTCCGCAATACCGGGCGCGGCCGCGCGCGTCCAAACATCGGGCCGAGGCCTGGGAGTACGACGTCTAGAAAGCCCTACCTGCGGGGCGGACGAATCTCGCGCGGCAACGCGAAAACCAGTGTCTCGTTCGCGGTGGTGACGGGCTGCACCATGTCGAATCCGTACTCGGCCAACCGATCCAGCACGCCGCGAACCAGGATCTCGGGAACCGAGGCGCCGGAGGTGACGCCGACGGAGGTAACCCCGTCCAGCCAGGCCGGGTTGATGTCGTTGGCGTAGTCGACGAGATAGGCAGCGTCAGAGCCTGCGTTCAGCGCCACCTCGACCAGCCGCACCGAGTTCGACGAGTTGCGGGAGCCGACGACGATCACCAGCTGGCATTCGGGCGCCATCGCCTTGACGGCGACCTGGCGGTTCTGCGTGGCGTAACAGATGTCGTCGCTCGGCGGGTCCTGCAGCGTCGGGAACTTCTCGCGCAGCCGGCGCACCGTCTCCATCGTCTCGTCGACGCTCAGCGTGGTCTGCGACAGCCAGATCACCTTGTTCTCGTCGCGGATCGTCACCTCGTCGACCGCGTCGGGACCGTCGACGAGCTGCACATGATCGGGTGCCTCGCCCGCCGTGCCGACGACCTCTTCGTGGCCCTCGTGACCGATCAGCAGAATGTCGAAGTCGTCGCGGGCGAACCGCTTGGCCTCGTTGTGCACCTTGGTAACCAACGGGCACGTCGCGTCGATGACCTGCAGCTTGCGCTCGGCCGCCGTGGTGTGCACGGTTGGGGCGACGCCATGCGCGGAGAACACCACGATCGCGCCTTCAGGCACTTCGTCGGTCTCGTCGACGAATATCGCGCCTGCCTTGGCAAGCGTGTCGACCACATGCCGGTTGTGCACGATCTCGTGGCGGACGTACACCGGCGCGCCGTGCTTTTCCAGGGCGCGCTCGACGGTTTCCACGGCCCGGTCCACACCCGCGCAGTACCCGCGGGGTTCGGCCAGCAGAACCCTTTTACCTGCCACACCGCTGGACGCCGAGATGGAGGCGCCGGGAATCCCCATGTTGATAGTCGGTGGCATGGATCCCAGGGTACTGACCCGCACTGCCGGGAGGCCAGCCGTAGGCTGGGGCCCATGGCTACTGCACCGTATGGCGTCCGTCTGCTGGTAGGAGCGGCGGTAACCGCCATCGAGGAAACACTCAAGCTTCCGCAGACCATTCTCACCTACCCGATGACCGTCGCGAGTCAGATCGCGCACCTGGTGATGAAGATGCAGCAGGACGTGGCCGATCTGGTCAACAAGGGCGACGAGACGCTGGAGGGTCTGTTCCCGCCGAAGGATGAGCAGCCCGAGTGGGCGACGTTCGACGAGGACGTGATCGACGAGGCGCCCACACCGTCGGGCCCTGACGGCGAACGGCTCACCGAGGGCAGGTTCGCTCTGTTCACCGGCGGCGAGCCCGAGACGGAACCGGAAGACCCGGCGCCGGTGGCGACCGACCTGCCGGAGGTCGTCACGCGTCTGGACTACGAGACGCTGACGCTGGCGCAGTTGCGGGCGCGGCTGTCGTCGCTGCGTGTCGCCGACCTCGAGTCGCTGCTGGCATACGAAGAGTCGACCAAATCGCGCGCACCGTTCCAGACATTGCTGGCCAACAGGATCACCCGCGCGACGGCCAAGTGACCACCCGAGCGGGCTCGGCAGAATGACCGCAGACGAGCGGGGCCAATCCGCGGACAATCCCTTCCCCGTCCGCACCGTCGCGATGATGGTCAAGGATTGGATCGAGAAGCTCGGAACCGTCTGGATCGAAGGCGAGGTCGCTCAACTGTCGATGCGGCCCAACACGAGTACGGCGTTCATCACGCTGCGTGACCCGGCCGCCGACATGTCGCTGTCGGTGACCTGCCCGCGCGACCTCGTGATGAATGCGCCTGTCAAGCTGTCCGAAGGAACCCGGGTGATCATGCTCGGGCGGCCTAACTTCTTCGTCGGCCGCGGCTCGTTCTCGTTGCGGGTCAACCAGATTCGTGCGGTCGGCGTCGGAGAGCTACTCGCCCGGATCGACCGGCTGCGCAAACTGCTGGCCGCAGAAGGCCTGTTCGATCCCCGGCTGAAGCGGCCAATTCCCTTTCTGCCCAGCACTATCGGATTGATCACCGGGCGGGCGAGTCACGCTGAACGTGACGTCATCGCGGTGGCCACGGATCGCTGGCCCGCAGTAAGTTTCGCCGTTCGCAACACCGCAGTGCAGGGCACCAGCACCGTCCCGCAGATCGTGGAGGCGTTGCGCGAACTCGATGCCGATTCCGCCGTCGACGTCATCGTCATCGCACGCGGCGGCGGCAGCGTCGAGGATCTGTTGCCATTCTCCGATGAGACGCTGTGTCGGGCGATCTCGGCATGCACCACGCCGGTCGTCAGCGCCATCGGGCACGAGCCGGACAACCCGCTGTGCGATCTGGTCGCCGATCTGCGGGCCGCCACCCCGACCGATGCCGCCAAGCGCATCGTTCCCGACACCGCCGCCGAGCTGGCGCTGCTGCTCGAGCTGCGCGAGCGCAGCGCGCGGGCGCTGCGCAACTGGGTGCACCGCGAGGAGCATGTCATCGGCCAGCTGCGCAGCAGACCGGTGCTGGCGCAGCCGCTGGCCGCGCTGAGCTCACGTGCCGACGAGGTCGACCGCTGCAGAACCGCCGCCCGTCGTGACGTCAGGCGCCTGGTCACCGCCGAATCGGAGCGGGTCGGCCACCTGGCGGCCCGGCTGACGACACTCGGGCCCGCCGCGACCCTGGCCCGCGGCTATGCGGTGGTACAGGCAGTGACGGCCGCGGGCGAGTCGGCTGTCCTGCATACCGTGGGCGATGCGCCTGCGGGAACGCAGCTGCGGGTGCGGGTGTCCGACGGGGCGGTAATGGCCGTCAGCGAGGGAAGTCAATGAAGCCTATTAGTGAATTGGGTTACGAAGAAGCCCGTGACGAGCTGGTCGAAGTCGTCCGCAGGCTGGAGCAGGGCGGAGTCGATCTTGATGCCTCCCTCAAGCTCTGGGAAAGAGGCGAAGAGCTGGCCAAACGATGCGATGAACACCTCGCGGGCGCCCGCAGGCGCATCGAGGACGCGTTGGCCGCCGGCGATGACGACAAAAGTTGATAAATCAAACAAATTCGCCAAAGGTGCTCGAAACTGGAACACGTTTCAGTTAGGCTCGCCCGCATGGGTGATGCAACGCTTACGACTGATCTTGGCCGTGTCCTGGTCACCGGCGGCTCCGGCTTCGTAGGGGCGAACCTGGTGGCAGAGCTGCTCGAGCGCGGCCATCAGGTGCGCTCGTTCGACCGCGCGCCCTCTCCGCTGCCGGCTCACCCTCGGCTTCAGGTCGTCCAGGGCGACATCTGCGTCAAGGACACCGTTGCAGCGGCCGTCGACGGCATCGACACCGTGTTCCATACCGCAGCGATCATCGACCTGAGGGGCGGCTCGTCGGTCACCGACGAGTACCGCCAGCGCAGCTTCGCGGTCAACGTCGGCGGCACCGAGACCCTGGTGATGGCAGGTCAGGAGGCCGGGGTGAAGCGGTTCGTCTACACCGCCTCCAACAGCGTGGTGATGGGCGGTAAGCGGATCTCCGGCGGAGACGAAACGCTGCCCTACACCGAACGATTCAACGACCTCTACACCGAGACCAAGGTGGTCGCCGAGCGACTTGTATTGTCGCAGAACGGTGTTCGTGGAATGTCGACCTGCTCGATCCGGCCCAGCGGTATCTGGGGCCGTGGCGACCAGACCATGTTCCGCAGGTTGTTCGAGAGCGTGCTCGCCGGCCACGTCAAGGTGCTGGTCGGCGGCAAGCACGCCAAGCTGGACAACTCCTACGTGCACAACCTGATACACGGTTTCATCCTGGCCGCAGAGCACCTGGTGCCCGGCGGGACGGCTCCTGGGCAGGCGTACTTCATCAACGACGGTGAGCCGATCAACATGTTCGAGTTCTCCCGCCCCGTCGTCGAGGCGTGCGGACAACGCTGGCCTAGGCTCCGCATCTCGGGCGCGTTCGTGCGCTGGGTCATGATGATCTGGCAGTGGCTGCACTTCCGCGTGGGGCTGCCCAAGCCACCGTTCGAGCCGCTCGCTGTCGAGCGCCTGTACCTCGACAACTACTTCTCGATCGCCAAGGCGAAGCGCGATCTCGGCTATCGGCCGCTGTACACCACTGACGAGGCGATGCGCGACTGCCTGCCCTATTACCTCGGACTCTTCGAGCAGATGAAGGCCGAGGCGCGGGAAGCGCCGGTCAAGGTGGTACCGGCGGGCCCTCCGACGGGCTGACGATCCGGAAAGCGTCAACCCACCAAGTGGACCGGATGGCGCGTCACCGCTTCGATCCTTGCGCCGGCGCGGTGGAGCAGATCCGTGCCCAGCGAGATCAGCGCCCTGGCGGCCGCGATCTCCTCGCCGATCATCGGCTGACTGACGTCCCTGGGGTTGCGGAACGCATCACCGATCGCGGTCAAGACCTCACCGTCACCGAGATGAGCGCGGATCGTCGCATGCGTATGCGTCTCGTCCTCGTTGAACTCGATGTCGAGGCGCCAAACGTCGTCCAGAGACTTGTCGTACATATACGCCACCTTCCCGCCTATAGAGTGCTCCGCTGCTCGGCTGCGCACCGGGAAATGGCGCGTTTGCTGCAATCCGGCCCTAGAACGTGGTCGACGGGGCGGTCTCCGCGGCGAACCGGTCGACCAGGTGTCGCAGCACGGCCACACTGACTGACCCGGTCGCGTCGGTGACGGCACGCAGAACGCAACGGACAGCAGCGACGGGGATTGCGGGCGGCACGACGAAGAGCACCGCAGACCGGGCATGCGTGCCCATCAGGTAGATCGTGTCACTGGCAACCATCGTGTACGGATCGACTCTGGTCAGTACGGTGCCGCGAATGATTCGCGACGGCGCATTCGGCCACACGCTCGGGTCGTAGACCACCCGACGAACCGGACCGATTGACATCCCCAGAACGGCGACGAGGTCAGGCAGCTCGGTGCGTAGATCGGAAGTCTGCGGCCACCAAGCGCCATCGATCGCGCCCGGCAATGTCGAACGGCTGCACAACGCCAACCGGAGCGCACTCGCATTCTCGGAAGCGATCTGCACCATCGGGCGCTGCTCCAGTCAGGTAGTCGAGCAATCGCAGACGGCAGCCGAGATGTCGGACACGCGACGAACCTACGACTCACTGACCATAACCCACGCCCGAATTTCGACGTCTCCGAAAATTTTCCTGGGAGCCTGCTGAAGCGGCCCAATGCTGACCGGAACCCGAATAAGGTCAAGTCGCACATCGGATTCGGTCGGGGCGTAGGCAAAGGGGCGTCGCATGCCTGAAGGCAGGCCGAACATCCTGGTCATCTGGGGCGACGACATCGGGATCAGCAATCTGAGTTGTTATAGCGACGGCTTGATGAGCTACCCCACCCCGAACATCGACCGCATTGCCAACGAAGGTATGCGATTCACCGACTCCTATGGTGAGCAAAGCTGCACAGCCGGCCGCGCGGCGTTCATCAGTGGGCAAAGCGTCTACCGCACCGGCATGAGCAAGGTCGGCGTGCCCGGCGCTGACATCGGATGGTCGGCCGACGATCCCACCATCGCCGAGCTGCTCAAGCCGCTTGGCTATGCGACCGGGCAGTTCGGCAAGAACCACTTCGGCGACAAGAACAAACATCTGCCGACGGTGCACGGGTTCGACGAGTTCTTCGGCAACCTTTACCACCTCAACGCCGAGGAAGAGCCCGAGCAATTCGACTACCCGCACGCCGACCAGTTCCCGAAGCTCCACGACTTCGCGTTACCGCGCGGCGTGCTGAAGTGCCGGGCCACCGACGAGGACTCGACCGAGCCGGACGACCCGAAGTACGGCCCGGTCGGCAAGCAGGTCATCGAGGACACCGGGCCCGCTGGACACCAAGCGGATGGACACCATCGACGACGACATCGCCGACGCGACCGTGGACTACATCAAGCGTCAGCACGCCGAGGGCAACCCGTTCTTCGTTTGGTGCAACTTCACCCATTTGCACGCGTTCACTCACACCAAGCCCGAAAGCCTCGGGCACGCGGGGCTGTGGCAGTCCGGCTACCACGACACGATGATCGACCACGACAAGAATGCCGGCACCGTTCTTGGCGACCAGGCCGTCGAAAAGCTCCATAAGTTCCTAGCGAAGGATTAGCCATGCCCGAAACGAAGCCGAACATTCTCGTCATCTGGGGCGACGACATCGGTATCTCGAATCTGAGCTGTTACAGCCGCGGAATGATGGGCTACTTCACGCCCAACATCGACCGGATCGCCGAGGAAGGACTGCTTTTCACCGACTCCTACGGCGAGCAGAGCTGCACCGCCGGTCGTTCATCGTTCATCACCGGCCAGAGCGTGTACCGAACCGGCATGAGCAAGGTCGGGATGCCCGGCATGGACATCGGGTTGCAGAAAGAAGACCCGACGATCGCCGAGTTGCTCAAACCTCTCGGCTATGCGACCGGCCAGTTCGGCAAGAACCACCTCGGTGACCTGAACAAGTACCTGCCGACGGCGCACGGCTTCGACGAGTTCTTCGGCAACCTGTACCACCTCAACGCTGAGGAAGAGCCGGAGAACCCCGACTACCCCACCGAGGAAGAGGCGCCGATACTGCGCAAGGCGTTGTTGCCGCGTGGTGTCATCCATTCCTGGGCCACCGATAAGGATTCCGGCGAGGTGGACGAGCGGTACGGCCCGGTCGGCAAACAACGCATCGAGGACACCGGACCGCTGACCAAGAAGCGGATGGAGACCATCGACGACGAAACCACCGGCGCGTGCATCGATTTCATCCGCCGCCAGCATCAGGACGGCACACCGTTCTTCGTCTGGATGAACATGACGCACATGCACTTCCGGACACACACCAAGCCGGAGAGCCTCGGCCAGGCCGGCCGCTGGCAATCGCCCTACCACGACACGATGATCGATCACGACCGCAATGTCGGCCAGTTGCTCGATCTGGTAGACGAACTGGGAATCGCCGAGGACACCGTCGTCGTCTATTCGACGGATAACGGGCCGCATGCCAACAGTTGGCCGGACGGGGCGACCACACCGTTCCGCAGTGAGAAGGCCACCAACTGGGAAGGCGCCTTCCGGATTCCGGAGATGATTCGGTGGACCGGGAAGATCAAGCCACGCGGTGTTTCCAACGAGATTGTCCAGCATCATGATTGGTTGCCGACGTTCCTGGCCGCCGCCGGCGAACCCGACATCGTCGAAAAGCTCAAGAAGGGACACAAGGCCGGCGATATGAGCTACAAGGTCCATATCGACGGATTCAACCTGTTGCCGTACCTGACGGGTGAGGTGGAGAAGAGCCCACGGCGAGGGATGATCTACTTCTCCGACGACTGTGATGTGCTGGGCATCCGCGCCGAGAACTGGAAGGTGGTGTTCCAAGAGCAGCGCTGCCGAGGCACCCTGCAGATCTGGTTCGAACCATTCACCCCGTTGCGTGCCCCGAAGTTGTTCAACCTGCGAACCGACCCGTTCGAGCGTGCGGATATCACGTCGAACACATACTGGGACTGGCTGATCGACCGCATCTACCTGGTGCTCTATGGGTCGGCCATCGCGACGCAATTCCTCGAAACGTTCAAGGAATTCCCGCCACGGCAGGAGCCCGCGACCTTCACCATCAACCATGCGGTCGAAGAACTCAACAAGTTCCTGGCATCCCGGGGCGGCTGAGCGTGGGCGAACTCACTTCGTGGAACGACGGAGCCACGAAGTCGGCGATCGTCGACTTCGTGCACCGTATCACCGCCGAGGGCGCCCCGGATTTCGTCGCCCCCGACGCCCGTGTCGCAGTCTTCGACAACGACGGCACGCTGTGGTGCGAGAAGCCGATGTACATCCAACTCGACTTCATCGTCCGCAGGCTCAGTGAGAAGGCCGGCGCCGATCCGTCGCTGGCCGGGCAGCAGCCGTATCTGGCCGCCGGCACCGGCGACCTGAACTGGTTCGGCGGCGCCATCACCAAGCACTACCAGGGTGACGACGCTGACCTGAAAGTACTTGCAGGCGCGGTGATGTCCCTGCATGAGTCGATGACTGTCGAGGATCACGCCGCCCTGGTCGCCACGTTCTACTCGCAGGCCAAGCACCCGACGCTGGGGCGTCCGTACCAGGACTGTACGTATGCGCCGATGGTGGAACTGCTGCGCTATCTCGAGCAGAATGGCTTCACCTGCTACATCGTGTCCGGCGGCGGCCGCGATTTCATGCGTCCGATCACCAGCGCCATCTACGGGGTCCCGCCCGAACGGGTCGTCGGCAGCTCGCAGGGGCTGAAGTTCGACGGCGCAGAAGGCCACGGTGACCTGTTGATCCAACCCGCGCTCGACGTCTTCGACGACGGGCCGGAGAAGCCGGTGCGCATTTGGAACCGCGTCGGCCGCCGTCCGATTCTTGCCGCGGGCAACTCCAACGGCGACGACGAGATGTTGATGTATTCGGGTAGGCCCGGAGCAGCGTCACTGCGTCTGGTGGTGCTGCACGACGACGGGGAGCGGGAGTTCGATTACACCGCAGGCGCAGAGCGCGCGCTCGAGCACGCCAAGCAGTTCGGCTGGACAGTGATCAGCATGAAGAACGACTGGGCGACCGTCTTCAGTGACTGACAAGGATCCGCCCAAACCAACGTATGGGCGAGAAAGTGCGAGTAAAAGTCGCCAAATCGTCGATCTCGGTGAGGATATGGCGCGGATTCCGGCGCAGACTGCAGTGGTCGGATCCGACCACCACGATGCCGAGGAAGGGCCTGCGCGAACGGTCAGCGTCGACGAGTTCTGGATTCAGGCGCGCCAGGTAACCAACGCCGAATATGCCGAATTCATCGATGCCACAGGCTATGTCACCGTTGCCGAACGACCGCTCGATCCCGCCGACTACCCCGACGCACCAGCCGAGAACCTGCAGGCTGGGTCGATGGTCTTCCACCGCACCTCGGGTCCCGTCGACCTGCGGCATATCAGCCATTGGTGGACGTGGACACCCGGCGCGTCATGGCGGCACCCCGTCGGACCGCATTCATCGATCGACAAGCGCATGGACCATCCGGTGGTGCACGTCGCCTACGAGGACGCCGAAGCCTATGCCCAGTGGGCGGGTCTCGCGCTGCCGACCGAGGCGGAGTGGGAGATCGCCGCGCGCGGCGGCCTCGACGCGGCGGTGTACACCTGGGGCGATGAGCCCGAGCAGGCCGGCCAGCGGCTGGCCAACTACTGGCACGGGGACTTCCCGTGGCGCCCCGCTCCGGGATACGGCCGCACCGCCCCTGTCGCCAGCTTTCCCGCCAACGGGTACGGCCTGTTCGACATGGCCGGCAACGTCTGGGAGTGGACCACCGACTGGTACACCGACTCCCGCGAAGGCGACCCGTGCTGCGAGGCGGGCAGCTACGACGCGCGACAGCCGCAGTTCCGCGTGCCGCGCCGGGTGATCAAGGGCGGCTCGTTCCTGTGCGCCGACACCTACTGCCTGCGGTATCGGCCCGCCGCTCGCAGGCCCCAAATGGTCGACACCGGCATGAGCCACATCGGCTTTCGTTGTGTAATGCGCGGATAAACCGGCTCGCTGCTGTGAGTATGTGAGGGTGAAGGACGGCGGAGTCCACTACGCGCGCAACGGCTCGGTCCGGCTGGCCTATCGCGTGCTCGGCGAGGGCGACACGACCGTGGTGTGGAACCCCGGGTGGTTCAGCCACGTCGACGAGTGGGTCGACCCCGCAATGCCGTTTGTGGCGTTCATCGAGGCACTGACCCGCGGCGTCCGGCTGGTCCTGTGGGACAAGCGCGGGACCGGGCTGTCGGATCCGGTCACCGATGTACCGGCCCTCGACGAGCGGATGGATGATCTGCATGCGGTGATTGATGCCGTCGGAGTCGAAACCGCCGCCTTTTTCGGTATGTCCGAAGGGGGCCCTCTGAGCATTCTGTTCGCTGCGACGTATCCGGAGCGCGTCCAGTCGCTGGCGCTCTACGGCACGATGATGCGGTTCAGCCCCGAGTTGCCGGATCACCCGTGGGGTTGGACCGCCGAGCAGAGCCAAGCGATGGCCGAGGAGATCGAATCCAGTTGGGGCGAAGGCGCTCTCGTGGACATGTTCTTCGGGCCGATCGCGGACATACCGGGCTTCAGAGAGTTCTACGGACGGGCGCAGCGGTCGGGTGCCAGCCCGACGATGACCCTCATGCTGCTACAAGCGCTGATCGCGTGCGATGTGGGCGGTGTGGTGGGCTCAGTTCACACCCCGACCCTTGTCATGGCCAGACCTGGCGACGTGGTCGCTCCCATTGATGGAGCGAGGGCATTGGCGGCGGCCATGCCGAACGCCCGGTTTCAACAACTGTCGCCGGGTCCGCATTCGTTGTTGGACGACCAACTCGCGGCGGTCATTGTGAACTTCGCGCGCGGTAGGCCCGCCGAGGACCCTGGAGAGCGCATTCTGTCGACGGTGTTGTTCACGGACATAGTCAGCTCCACCGAACAGCTCGTCGCACAGGGCGACACGCAGTGGCGTCATCAACTCGACGCGCACGACAAGCTCGTGGACTGGCTGCTGGAGAAGTACGGCGGCCGCCGCGTCAAGCACACGGGCGACGGCATGTTCGCGCTCTTCGACGGTCCTACCAAGGCGGCCCGCTGCGGCCTCGACATGGTTCCTGCTTTGGCCGCCAGAGGAATTCGTATCAGGGTCGGCGTGCACACCGGCGAATGCGAGCGGCGCGGCGAGGAGTGGAGCGGGGTGGCCGTCCATGTCGGCGCCCGGATCGGAGCGATGGCTGGTACTGATCAGGTGCTCGCCAGCCGAACCGTCCGCGACCTCTCGGCCGGATCCGGGCTGCGCTTCGACAGCTTGGGCGCGCAGCAGCTCAAGGGTCTCGGCGAGGATGTCGAGGTGTTCCGGGTGACCGCGCCCTCCCGCGTTTAGCCCTCAGCCTTCGGCCGCCTTCTTGATCGCGGCGAGCGTCTCGGGAATGCCGCTTCTGGCCGCGTCGCGGCGCTTTTCGATCTCCCGGTCGGCGTCCTCGCCATAGCGCTCGCGGAAACCGGCGATGCCGGCAGGCAGGAACTCCCACTTCTCGGTCAGCCGTGTGCCGTCACCGTCCGGCTCGAACGTGTACGCCCAATGCACCCAGCCGTGGTTGACCTGCCAGGCGAACCTGCGACCGGGTTCGGCGGCCACCACCTGGCTACGGGTCTCCCACGTCCGCTCCGCGGACTCGTTGCGGCCGGTGAACCAGGAGCCCACCGTGGGCCCGCCGCCCTCGTCCCACCAGCACGCCCGGCACACCGGACTCCACTCGCCCATCCTGGTCACGTCGGACACCAACGCGTACAACTCGTCGGGTGTCGCCGCGACGGAAATCGACTCGGACATCTTCAGATCGGTCACGGATCGAGTGTGTCAAAGCGCTAAGTTGGAACGCGTTCCACCGCCGTCGAAAGGCAAACTGGATGAGCGACAGTAGTGAGCGGATCGCCGTCGTCGTCGGCGCGGCGTCCGGCATCGGCTGGGCTACCGCACGCGCCCTGGCCGCCGACGGCTGCCGCGTGACCCTCGCCGACCGCAACGGCGACGGCGCTCGAACCCGGGCGAGTGAACTCGGCGAGCCGCACACCGCAGCGGAAGTCGACGTCACCGACGAGGCCTCTGTGCAACGACTCTTCGAGCAGATCGGCCCGCTCGACGTCGTGGTGAACTGCGCGGGCTTCGGCAGCCTCGGGCTGATCACCGAGCTGGCCGTCGACGAGTTCCGCTCGGTCGTCGACGTCTGCCTCAACGGCGGGTTCATCGTGGCCAAGTACGCCGGCCAGAAGTTGCGCGAGGGCGGCTCGCTGGTGACGATCAGCTCACTCAACGGACGCCAAGCCGCCGTCGGGATGAGCGCGTACTGCTCGGCCAAGGCGGGCGTGTCGATGCTGACCCAGGTCGCCGCACTGGAGATGGGACCGCGGGGCATCCGTGTCAACGCGATCTCCCCCGGCTTCGTCGACACCCCGCTGACCGAAGGCTCCTACCTGGTACCGGGTCTCGTCGAGGACTACATCGACAACACCGCCCTTGGCCGCGCAGGCAAGCCGGAGGAGATCGCCGACGCGGTCGTCTTCCTGTGCTCGCCGAAGTCCGCGTGGCTCACCGGCGAGGTGCTCGACCTCAACGGCGGAGCGCACCTCAAGCGCTACCCCGACGTGCTGGGCCACGTCATGAAACTCGCAGAGACGCAGTGATGAGGCGCTCGGCCGAAGAACCGGCAAGCATTGCTCTCACCGGTAAGCAAGCGATCGTCACCGGCGCCGGGTCCGGCATCGGCGCGGCGTTGTGCCGGGCGCTTGTCGCCGCGGGCGCCGACGTGGTGTGCACGGACGTCGATGGCGACGCCGCCGAGCGCACCGCTTCGTCGCTTGGTGCTCGCGCGCGTCCCGATCGCCTCGACGTCACGGACGCGGCGGCGGTGCAGGCAACGGTGAACGACGTGGTGAACCGCACCGGCCGGCTGGATCTGATGTTCAACAACGCAGGCATCGTGTGGGGCGGCGACTCCGAACTGCTCACCCTCGACCAGTGGAACGCGATCATCGACGTGAACATCCGCGGCGTCGTGCACGGCGTCGCCGCGGCGTACCCGCAGATGGTCCGGCAGGGCCGGGGCCACGTCGTGAACACGGCTTCGATGGCAGGGCTGACCGCGGCGGGTCAAATCACCAGCTATGTGATGACGAAACACGCCATCGTCGGGCTGTCGCTCGCGCTGCGATCAGAGGCGGCCGCGCACGGGATCGGCGTGCTGGCCGTGTGTCCATCGGCCATCGAAACACCCCTTCTCGACAAGGGCGCCATCGGCGGGTTCGACGGCCGTAACTACTTCCTCCAAGGCCAGGGAGCGAAGTCCGCCTACCCCGCCGACCGCCTCGCACGGGACGTGCTGAAGGCCGTCGAACGCAACAAGGCGCTGCTGGTGAAACCGCGCAGCGCCCACGCCCAGTGGTTGTTCGCGCGGCTGGCGCCGGGGCTGATGCAGCGCGCGTCGATTCGCTTCATCGCCGGCCAGCGAGCCCACCAGACGGCAGCCAAGTCGGGCTCTCACTGAGCAAACCGGACGGCCGGACCGCGCCCATGGTTACGGTATGCGGGTGCCCGCGATGGAGACCGAGTTCACGCTGACACAGCGGCGTGCGTTGGCGGTCGCGACGGTCATCGCAATCCTGTTCGGTGCCTACTTCCTGCGCACGTACTTCATCCTCATCGTGGTCGCCGCAGTGGTCGCCTATCTCTTCAGCCCGCTGTACGACCGGCTCAACAAGCGGTTGGGGACGGGACTGTCGGCGACGGTCACCCTGCTGGCTGCCTTTGCGAGCGTGATCGTGCCGGTCGGCCTGATCGGGCTGATCGCCGTCGTCCAGATCAGCGAGATGGTCAAGAGCGTCGCCGAGTGGGTCGAGCGCACCGACATGTCCACGCTCGGCGACAAGACGTTGAAACTCGTCAACGAACTGCTCTCGCGGGTGCCGTTCGCCGACATCACGGTGACTCCGGAGATGATCCGCAAGGCGATCACGGCCGTCGGCCAAAACGGTGGGCAGTGGCTGCTGCACACGCTTCAGGGCGCCGCCGGAGGCCTCATCGGGGGGATCACCGCGGCGATCCTGTTCCTCTACGTCTTCATCTCGCTGCTGACCAACAAAGATGCCGTGCAGCGGTTGATCCGCCAGCTCAACCCGCTCGGCGAGGAGGTCACCGACCTCTACCTCGCCAAGATGGGCGCGATGGTGAACGGCACCGTCAGAGGACAATTCATCATCGCCGTCTGCCAGGGTGTCGCGGGCGCTATCTCGATCTACATCGGCGGCTTCCACGACGGGTTCTTCATCTTCGCCATAATTCTGAGCGCGCTGTCGGTCATCCCGCTCGGCAGCGGTGTCATCACGATTCCCTTCGGCATCGGAATGATGCTGTTCGGCAATGTGTTCGGCGGTATCTTCGTGATCCTGTTCCACCTCATCGTGGTGACCAACATCGACAACTTCCTCCGGCCGATCCTGGTACCGCGGGAGGCCCGCCTCGACTCTGCGCTGATGCTGCTGTCGGTGTTCGCCGGCATCGGAATGTTCGGCGCGTTCGGCATCGTCATCGGACCTGTCCTGATGATCGTGATCGTCACAACGATCAGCGTCTATCTGGCGGTGTACAAGGGCGTTCCACTCGAACAGCACGATGACGACGACACCGAGAAGTCCAAGCGGAAGAAGCGCTCATTGCGGCGCTTGACGCGCAGGGCCAGACGAGCAGAACCCGAGGCCCCCGATCCCGACGATGCGAAATCCCAGCCGGACGCGAAAGACGCCGCTAAACCAGACGCTCCGTGAGGAATTCGACGACGCGTTTGCGCGCCTCGTAGGCGGGATGGCCGTGCTGCTCGCGCACCTCGAGCGTGAGCACCGAGTGAGCCATCTTGCCGAAGTCGTGCCCGTTGCCCTTCTTCGAGCTGATCTCGATGACTTCGAACGCGTCGCCAAGCCGGGCCTTCAGAGTCTTGAACCGCTCGCTGGGCGACAGCCGGTCCTCACTGAAACGCAGACCCAGCGCACACAGCCCCTCATCGGCGGCACGCCGCTCGACGACTTTCAGTTCCTCCTCGGAGAGCCCGGGATCGCGACGATGCTTCGCCGTCAACCCGATCGGCAACGACGGCTGGCTCAGCACCGGCGCGATCACGCTGTCGTCCACGGCAGCCGCCAGCGCGAACCCGCCGCTCCAGCACTCGCCGATCACCCCGACGCCTTTACCCGGCGTCTTCTCGTTGAGATCGCGGGCCAGCGCCCGCAGATAGTGCGCCACCGGCCGGTCCGCGTTCGTCGCGAACGCCGCGAATTCCTTTGCCACGCAACCGCGCAGCATCACCGGCACGGCACCGGGCCGAAGTGCCGCAGCACCCGGCGTGCCGTACAGCGATGGAGATGCGACAGTAAAACCGTTGTCCACCAAGTGATTGCCCAACGCCAGCACGTTCGGAGTCAGGCCTGGCATTTCCGGGATCAGCACCACGCCGGGCCCGTCGCCCTTGCGGTACACGTCGTGCGTGTAGCCGGCGGCGGTGAACGGCGCGGCCGTCCATCCGGTCAGATCGGCTTCCGGAGCCGCCAGGCCGGCGACGTTGGGGTCCTGCGCGGTCATGGCGGCTCCTATTTCGCGGGCAGTGGCGGCTGCTTTTGGACCGCCGCCGCCAGCGTACGGTACTCATCGGTACCACCGGCACCCTTGATCGCGATCTGCGCCACTCCGGTCGGGCCGTTCAACCGCGCCGTCCACAGCGGTTCGGCGGTGCCGCCGCCTTCGTATGACACCCATCGCACGCCGTCGACGTTCTGCGTTCCGGTCGGCACCATGTCGGGGTCGATAGAGCCGACCAGCTTCTCCTCGTCGGCGTTGCTCTGGGTCAAGGACATGTACATCCCGGTCGGCGTCAGATAGCCGACGGTCGAAGACACCGCGCGGGCAGGCTGCCCGGACGGATCGGTGCGGCCCGCATCGATGCCTGTGCGACTACCGGAGTTGGAATGCCAGCCCTCGGGCAGCACAGGCACCCGGATGGGCATGCGGAGCGCGTCGGCGTCGGCCTGCAATGCCGCCGGTGCGTCGTAGTCGGGCGCCGGTCTCGGACCTGGGCCGCCCGGCGCGAAAGAGCACATCCCCAGCACGGCCGCGAGCACGATGCATGCCGCGACCAGCGGCGCGAGAGACCAGAACATGTCGCGGCCGTCCTGCAGCAACCGAGGCTTCGCGGGTCTGGGAGCGGGTTCCGGCTCTGGGGTCACAAGAGCCAGTATCCCAGCTCCCACAGGCGGACCGATGAATGGAAGAATCGCTGCCATGAGCACCCGAAGGCGAGCGCGAGCGGGGATCGCAGCGAAGCGAGGATCGAAACGAGCGGGAGCCGAGGCATGAGTCCAGCCCGGGGAGAAGCCCCCGACCGCAACCTCGCCCTCGAGCTCGTTCGGGTCACCGAGGCGGGCGCGATGGCAGCAGGCCGCTGGGTCGGCCGCGGCGATAAAGAGGGTGGTGACGGCGCCGCCGTCGACGCGATGCGCGAGCTGGTCAACACGGTGTCGATGCGCGGCGTCGTGGTGATCGGCGAGGGCGAGAAGGACAATGCGCCGATGCTCTACAACGGCGAGGAGGTCGGCAACGGCGACGGGCCGGATTGCGATTTCGCTGTCGACCCGATCGACGGCACCACGCTGATGAGCAAGGGCCTGCCCAATGCCATCTCCGTGCTGGCCGTCGCGGAACGCGGCGCGATGTTCGATCCGTCGGCGGTCTTCTACATGAACAAGATCGCGGTCGGACCCGAGGCCGTTGACGCCATCGACATCACCGCGCCCATCGGAGAGAACATCCGCCAGGTCGCCAAAGCCAAGCATCTGTCGGTGTCGGACATGACCGTGTGCATCCTCGACCGGCCGCGGCACGAGCAGTTGATGGCTGAAGTCCGAGAGGCCGGCGCCAGGATTCGGCTCATCACCGACGGCGACGTTGCGGGTGCGATCTCCGCCTGCCGGCCGAACTCGGGCACGGACCTGCTCGCCGGTATCGGCGGCACACCGGAAGGCATCATCACCGCGGCCGCGATTCGGTGCATGGGCGGCGCCATCCAGGGTCAGCTGGCCCCGAAGGACGACGAAGAGCGAGAGAAGGCCATCGACGCCGGATATGACCTCGCGCAGATTCTTTCCACCGAGGACCTGGTCTCCGGCGAGAACGTCTTCTTCTGCGCGACCGGCGTCACCGACGGCGACCTGCTCAAGGGTGTCCAGTATTACGGCGGCGGCTGCACCACCCAGTCGATCGTCATGCGCAGCAAGTCGGGCACGGTGCGGATGATCGAGGCGTACCACCGGCTGTCGAAGCTCAACGAGTACTCCGCTATCGATTTCACCGGCGACAGCAACGCTTTCCAGCCACTGCCGTAAATCACCACACCAAGAAGGGCACACATGAGCGCCGACAGCGCCGTCGACACTGAGTACCGCATCGAACACGACACCATGGGCGAGGTCCGGGTGCCGATCAACGCGCTGTGGCGCGCGCAGACGCAACGAGCGGTGGAGAACTTCCCGATTTCGGGACGGGGCCTGGAGCGCACGCAGATCCGCGCGCTCGGTCTACTCAAAGGCGCCTGCGCACAGGTCAACAAGGATCTCGGGCTGCTCGCACCGGACAGGGCGGATGCGATCATCGCCGCCGCCGCGGAGATCGCCGACGGTCGCCACGACGACCAGTTCCCGATCGACGTGTTCCAAACCGGCTCTGGCACAAGCTCGAACATGAACACCAACGAGGTGATCGCAGGCATCGCTGCGCAGGACGGCGTTTCGGTGCACCCCAACGACGACGTGAACATGTCGCAGTCGTCCAACGACACGTTCCCGACGGCGACGCACATCGCGGCGACGGAAGCCGCTGTGCGGCATCTGATTCCGGCGCTCGAGGTGCTGCATGAGTCGCTGGCGGGTAAGGCCCGGCAGTGGCGCGACGTGGTGAAGTCGGGTCGCACGCATTTGATGGATGCGGTGCCGGTGACGTTGGGCCAGGAGTTCAGCGGCTACGCGCGCCAGGTCGAGGCGGGCATCGAACGCGTCAAGGCCACGCTGCCGCGCCTGGGCGAGTTGGCCATCGGCGGTACCGCCGTCGGCACCGGCCTCAACGCGCCCGACGACTTCGACGAGCGAGTGGTCGCCGTACTGAAGGAGCAAACCGGTCTGGCCGAGTTGCGCGTCGCGACAAACCATTTCGAGGCTCAGGCGGCGCGTGACGGACTGGTCGAAGCGTCCGGCGCACTGCGCACCATCGCTGTATCGCTGACCAAGATCGCCAACGACATCCGGTGGATGGGGTCGGGCCCGCTGACCGGTCTCGGCGAGATCCAGCTGCCGGACCTGCAGCCGGGCAGCTCGATCATGCCCGGCAAGGTCAATCCCGTGCTCCCCGAGGCCGTCACCCAAGTGGCCGCGCAGGTGATCGGCAACGACGCCGCGATCGTATGGGGCGGCGGCAGCGGCGCATTCGAGCTCAACGTGTACATCCCGATGATGGCCCGCAATGTGCTGGAGTCGTTCAAGATCCTGACGAACGTCTCGAGGCTGTTCGCCGACCGCTGCGTCGACGGCCTGGTGGCCAACGAGGAGCGGCTGCGCGAGCTCGCCGAGTCCTCGCCGTCGATCGTGACCCCGCTGAACTCCGCGATCGGATACGAGGAAGCGGCGGCGGTGGCCAAGCAGGCGCTCAAGGAAAAGAAGACGATCCGCCAGACGGTCATCGATCGCGGGCTCATCGGCGACAAGCTGTCCGAGGACGAGCTGGACAAACGGCTCGACGTGCTGGCGATGGCGAAGGTGAAACCCGGCGACGCTTAGGTGCCGTTGTTCGGTCCGCCGGAGTTGGCGCCGGGGATGTCGGTGATCGGGAAGTTCGGCATCGGCGCCGGCGACGGCGTGTTGGGCAGCGACGGGATCTCTTCGACCGCGATGTCGTGCAGGTCGTTGGCGGGCGGGCCGTTGTCGCGGGCCCCGTAGCTACTGCCGGGTTCACGCGTACCGAGCATCTGACTGACCGTCACCAGGTGGTAGCCGTTGGCCTTCAGCACGGGAATGAACTGGTACACCAAATCGACTGTGCTGGAGTAGGTGTCGTGGAACAACACCACCGATCCCGGCTTGATCTGAGTCATCAGCATGTAGCGGGTCGCCGCGATGTTGGCGTCGTTGATCCAGTCGAAGGGGATGACGTCCCAGTTGATGTCGGCCAAGCCCTGCTTCCTGGCCTCCGCGAGCACCTGGTCGTTGACCAGTCCGCCTGCGGTGCGCACCAGTTTCGGTCGCTGGCCGGTCGCCGCCTCGATGGCGTCGCCGGCCCTGCTGAACTGAGCTGGGACGTCCTGCGCCGGGATCGCGGTCATGTTGGGGTGTTCCCAGGTATGGTTGCCGATCTCCATGCCGGCCTCGGCGATGCGCTTGGCACCATCGGGATTCGCGGCGACCTTGTTGCCGATCAGGAAGAACGTCGCCTTCGCGTTGTCGTCCTCGAGGATCTGCAGCAGTCGGTCGGTGTAGGGCCCCGGCCCGTCGTCGAACGTCAATGCCACGCATTTCACCGCAGCGCAGTCGACGTCATCGGGGGTTTCACGCTTGGCGTGGCCGGTGAGCAACGCGAACACGACCACGGCGACGGCGGCGACCACGCCGACGACCATCAGGCCGTACTGCCAGGCCCGGTTATCGCGTCGCTTCTGCACGGCCGCAGCTTACCGGCGGTGGCTGAGTGATTTCGGCGCGGTCCCGTGCGCTGAGCATCGATGAGCGCGCCGAAATCGCCCGATCAGGGCAGTGCGTCGGGGCTGATTTCCTCGAGCATGTCGGTCACCAGCGCGGCGATCGGCGAGCGCTCGCTGCGCAGCAGCGTGATGTGGGCAAAAAGCGGGTGGCCCTTGAGTTTCTCGATCACCGCCGCGACACCGTCATGCCTGCCCACACGCAGGTTGTCGCGCTGCGCGACGTCGTGGGTGAGCACCACCCGCGAGCCCGCACCGAGCCGGGACAACACCGTCAACAGCACGTTGCGCTCCAGCGATTGCGCCTCGTCGACGATCACGAACGAGTCATGCAGTGAGCGTCCGCGAATGTGCGTCAGCGGCAGCACCTCGAGCATGCCGCGGGCGAGCACCTCTTCGAGCACCGCGGGGCTCGCCAGTCCCTCGAGGGTATCGAACACGGCCTGCGCCCACGGGCCCATCTTCTCGCTCTCGCTACCGGGCAGGTAACCGAGATCCTGGCCACCGACCGCATACAACGGGCGGAAGACGACGACCTTGCGCTGGGTGCGCCGTTCGAGCACCGCTTCCAGACCCGCACACAGTGCCAGCGCAGACTTGCCGGTGCCCGCCTTGCCGCCGAGGGAGACGATGCCGACGGACTCGTCGAGCAGCAGATCCAGCGCGACCCGCTGTTCGGCGGAGCGGCCGCGCAATCCGAACGTTTCACGATCGCCGCGCACCAGCTGCACCCGCTTGTCGGGGTTGACCCGGCCGAGCGCGTGCGAGTTCGCACCGAGCAACCGGATTCCGGTGTGGCACGGCAGATCTCGTGCATCCTCCAGATCGATCTCACCGTCTGCGAAGAGTTGGTCGATCACCTCTGACGACACGTCGATCTCGTCCATTCCCGTCCAGCCCGACGTGACGACGTCCTGAGCGTGGTATTCGTCGGCGGACAGGCCGACCGCACCGGCTTTGACGCGCAGCGGAATGTCCTTGCTCACCAGCGTGACCAGCTTGCCCTCGGCGGCCAGATTCGCCGCGCAGGTCAGGATCCGCGAGTCGTTGCTGTCGGTCCGGAAGCCCGCGGGCAGGACGGACGGGTCACTGTGGTTCAGCTCGACGTGCAGCGTCCCGCCCTGCGTACCGACGGGAATCGGTTGATCGAGCCGACCGTGCTCTAGCCTGAGGTCGTCGAACAGGCGCAGCGCCTGCCGGGCGAACCAACCTAGCTCATGATGATGGCGTTTAGCCTCCAGCTCGCTGATGACTACCAGCGGGACGACCACTTCGTGCTCGGCGAATCGCGTACAGGCCCAGGGGTCGGACAGCAGCACCGATGTGTCGAGAACGTAGGTCCGGATGGAGGAATCGGTCACGTAGCGCTCCTTGAGCAATCGGCCGACTCCTCAACGGCACAGGGCCGCATCGTCGTCGACCGGAGCCCGCGCGGCCCCGCACGAACCTCTCGGCGGACACTGCGGAACCAGGGCCGGGGCCGGCCCTTTCGAGTCGAGTCGATCGGTACCGCCCGGACAGCAGAGCATGTCGCTAGCCATCGCAAACGACGCTACTCCCGAGACGGCAAGCGTGACGCGCAGGCGCGCCGGATTAACCGGCCAGCAACTTAGGCGTTGACCAACCGACGCAATTGCGGTTCGTCGACCAGACCCCACGCGGTGATCCGGTCGGAGATCACCTGGCGCAGCGTGGCTTCGTCGAAAATGCCCGCGTCCGCGACGACCTTCACCTTGTCCTGGTAGGCGTCGATGTCGGCGCCGATAACCTCGAGGTCGGCGGCGAGGCGCGCGATCGCCTCGATGGTCTCCTCGCGCCTGGATCCCAGGAGATGCGCGACAAGGTTTCCGAAGAACTCCTCGTGGCGCTCCTCGTCCTTGGCGATCCGGCCCATCAGGCTCTCGAGCACGGGCTCGGCGATCTGCGCTTCGAGGTTGCGGCAGTAGACCGCATAGGCGCGCTCGTAGAACGCCATGAACACCAGGCGCTCGACCTGGCTGTAGGTGTCCGCACGGTAGCCCTTCATCACGTGCTCGACGCGGACGTCCTCGTTGGCGGCCGGATCGATCTCGCGGGTCACCACGAGGTAGTTGCGCAACGCGATCGCGTGCAGATGCTCCTCGGCGGTCCACCGGCCGAGCCAGCGACCCCACTTGTCCTCCAGCAGGAAGCTGAAGACGAACTCGCGGTGGTAGCCGGCGAGGTTGTCCTTCTGGATGAGCAGGATTTCGAGCGCATCGGTGACGTGCTTGGGCAGCGTGACCTGCGACGGCTCCCAGTCGCGTCCGCCCAGGAACGCGAAGTTCTCGCCCTGCTCGAAGGGCACGTAGTCGTGCGCGAACCAGATGTCCTCGCTGTCGAGATGCCGGTTCAGATTTTGTTCGACGACCGGCTCCAACTCGAGGATCAGCGCATTAGCTACAGGTTTCTGTGCCATAAAAGTAACCGTAACCCACATTCACACCTTCCCCGAAATCGGGTGAGCGTGTGTCGGACTACAGCGTCAGGCCCGGGTACAGCGGGTTGGCGGCCAGCAGCTCTGCGGCCGCCGCGTGCACGCGTTCGGCGGTGCCGTCGGCCAGTTTGTACTTGGCCTTGGAGACCCCAGTCGGGCCCGTCGAACTCGGCTCGGTGTTGGTCAGCACGTCGACGATCAGCTCGGCCACCCGGTCGAACTCGGCGGCCCCGAAACCACGCGTGGTCAGCGCCGGTGTGCCGAGCCGGATACCGCTGGTGTACCAGGCGCCGTTCGGGTCGTGCGGTATCGAGTTGCGGTTGGTGACGACACCGGAGTCCAGCAGCGCAGACTCGGCCTGTCGTCCCGTCACCCCGAAGGACTGCACGTCGAGCAGCACGAGGTGGTTGTCGGTGCCACCGGTGACCAGCGTCGCACCGCGCTTGAGGAGGCTTTCGGCGAGCGCCTTGGCGTTGTCGGCGACCCGTTGTGCGTAGCTCTGGAACGACGGCTGACGAGCCTCGGCGAGCGCGACGGCCTTGGCGGCCATGATGTGCGACAGCGGTCCGCCGAGGACCATCGGGCAACCCTTGTCGACGGCGTCGGCGTACTCCGGCGTGGCGAGTACGAGGCCGCCGCGCGGGCCTCGCAGCGACTTGTGTGTGGTGGTCGTCGTCACGTGGGCGTGCGGCACCGGATCCTCGTCGCCGGTGAACACCTTGCCTGCGACCAAGCCCGCAAAGTGCGCCATGTCCACCATCAGCGTCGCGCCGACCTCGTCGGCGATCTCGCGCAGCTTGGCGAAGTCGACCCGCCGCGGGTATGCCGAGTAACCGCCGACCAGGATCAGGGGCTTGAACTCGCGGGCGGCCTTGGCCAGGGAGTCGTAGTCCAGCAGGCCGGTCTGCGGGTCGGTGCCGTAGCTGCGCTGGTGGAACATCTTGCCGCTGATGTTGGGCCGGAAGCCGTGGGTGAGGTGCCCGCCGGCATCCAGGGACATGCCCATCAGCCGCTGATTTCCGAGCTTTACGCGCAGCTTCTCCCAGTCAGCCTCGGAGAGGTCGTTGACGTTCTTGACGCCGGCTTCGGCCAGGCCGGGCGTTTCCACCCTGGTGGCCAGGATCGCCCAGTACGCGACGAGGTTGGCGTCGATGCCGGAGTGTGGCTGGACGTAGGCGTGTGGCGATCCGAACAACTGCTCGGCGTGCTCGGCGGCGACCGTCTCGACGGTGTCGACGTTCTGGCAGCCGGCGTAGAAGCGGTGCCCGATGGTGCCCTCGGCGTACTTGTCCGAGAGCCAGGTGCCCATGGTCAGCAGCACGGCGGGCGAGGCATAGTTCTCGCTGGCGATCAGCTTGAGCGAATCCCTTTGATCGGCAAGCTCTTTGCGCGTCGCTGCGGCGATGCGCGGCTCGACCGATTCGATGATCTGCAGGATGTCGCGGTATGCGGCGCTGGCCGTCTCGGCATATTCGGCGCCAGGAGCGGGGGCGGTG
Organism: Mycobacterium sp.; assembly: GCF_032159565.1. Classification (GTDB taxonomy): domain Bacteria; phylum Actinomycetota; class Actinomycetes; order Mycobacteriales; family Mycobacteriaceae; genus Mycobacterium. The sequence goes on along the minus strand of NZ_JAVHWR010000080.1, from coordinate 34,653 downwards.
GTGGTGACGGGGTCGGCAGCCATGCCTGTCAGCCTACGTCCCCCGAGAAACGCGTCGACCGGGCGGTTTCGGACGCCTGACCGGCGTGTCGCAGACGAATCAGCACATCCAGTCAGGCGGCGCGCAGGGCCGACGGGATCAGCGGCTCGTCCAGCAGCCTGCCGAACCGCTCGGTGAGGCTGACACCGGCCGGCCGGTCGTCCAGCCACGCCCGCAGCAGCCGGTAGCCCTCGACGTAGGTGCTGGTGTAGGCCCGCCACAGCGGCGACGACAGGAACCGCAGCGACTGCCTGGCTCGCTCGTCGTTGACCAGCAGCCAGCGCCGCAGGAACGCCACCACGTCGTCGACGTCGCGGTGTTCGTCGTGCAGCATCAGTGCGGCGTCCTGCCTGACATCGGCCAGCGCCGCCGTCGCCTCGGACACCGCCTCCGCCCGTTCCCCGTCGAAGCGAAGGCCCAGATCCGCGTAGATCTCGCCGGCCCACGCTCCCCACTTCGGACCGATCGCGACATCGAGCGCCAGGTCGGCGAGCCCCTCGGCCATCAGACACTGCGGAGTGTTGACCAGGAACAGCGTCTGTTCGGCGTGCCCTCGCTTGGCCACCAACCCGGCCTCCTTGCGGCAGTGCTCGGTGTGATGGCCCGGATACGACTCATGGGCCACCAAGCGCGGGAGGTTGGACATCTGCTGGCGCAGATCGGCGTTCACCGCGACCGTCGAGCGGTAGTCGCCGAGGTAGTAGTTGAATCCCGACCACGGCTTGTCGGTCACCACCTCGTAATCGATGGTCTCGCGCTCAGGCAGCGGGAACTCGGCGCGAACCCGGTCGCGCAGCGCGCTCGAGAACGCATGGATGCATTCTTCGAGCCGTTCCGGCGGGATCTCCTCGGCGCTGCGGTAGGCAGCCATCCGCTCGTCCAGTGGACCCGTGCCGCCGAGCGCCTCGTCCAGGCGGGCGTGCGCCTCGCGGTAGCGGTCGGGATCGCCCTTGCTGATCTGCACGTCGAAATAGGCGTCGACCTCGTCGACGAAACCGACGGACTGCCCGGCGAATTTCTTTCCGGCACAGGCCAGCGCGCGCAGATGGGCGCCGATGTAGTCGGCGCGTGCGTCATCGAATGCCGACGAGCCGTTCGTGCGCGGCACGCCTGCCAGCTCGGCGAACAGCCGGTCCGCCTGCCGGGCCAGGTCAGCGGGGTCGGGCGCAGGCTCCGACGCGACGGCCTCGCGCAGCGCGGGGTCGCCGGTGAAGGAGTCGACGTAGCCTTCTTCGATCCGGTCGAACCGCAGGCCGAGCAGCAGATATTCGCGGATCAGGGTGCCGGGGTCCATAACGACCACGCTAACTGCAAGACTGACGACATGCCGCGGCTGAGCGAGCCGAGCCCCTACGTGGAGTTCGACCGGAGTCAATGGCGTGCGCTGCGCATGTCGACGCCGCTGAAGCTGGCCGAGGAAGAGCTGATCAAGCTGCGTGGTCTCGGTGAGAAGGTCGACCTGCTCGAGGTCGAAGAGGTCTACCTGCCGCTCGCCCGGTTGATCCATCTGCAGGTTGCGGCACGCCAGCGGCTGTTCTCCGCCACCTCGGAGTTCCTCGGTGAACCTCACCAGAACCCGGACCGGCCCGTGCCATTCATCATCGGGGTCGCGGGCAGCGTTGCGGTCGGTAAGTCGACCACCGCGCGTGTGCTGCAGGCGCTGTTGGCCCGATGGGAGCACCATCCTCGGGTCGACCTCGTCACCACCGACGGCTTCCTGTACCCGAACGGGGAACTCACCCGTCGGAACCTGATGCACCGTAAGGGTTTTCCGGAGAGCTACGACCGCAGGGCGCTGATGCGGTTCGTCACCGCGGTGAAGTCGGGCTCCGAATACGCCTGTGCGCCGGTGTATTCGCACCTGCTCTACGACATCGTCCCCCACGAGAAGCAGGTGATTCGACATCCTGACATTCTCATCTTGGAGGGACTCAACGTGCTGCAAACCGGTCCGGCGCTGATGGTTTCGGACCTGTTCGACTTCTCGGTCTACGTCGACGCGCGTATCGAGGACATCGAGGGTTGGTACATCTCCCGGTTCCTGTCGATGCGCGCCGGCGCGTTCGCCGACCCCGCCTCGCATTTTCACCACTACTCCACCCTGACCGACGATCAGGCGGTCTTCGCGGCGAGCGACATCTGGAATTCCATCAACCGGCCGAACCTGATCGACAACATCCTGCCGACGCGTCCGCGCGCGACGCTCGTGCTGCGCAAGGATGCCGACCACTCCATCAACCGGTTGCGTCTGCGCAAGCTCTAGAGACGCGAGCAGACACAAACTCGCATCAAATCTCGGCGATTTGTGCGAGTTTGCGTCTGCTCGGCAGTGAACGTCAGCGCTTGATGCGTCGCACGCCTTGGTACTGCAGTTCGGCGAACACCAGCGTGTAGACACCGGTGGCGAGCGTCAGCACCACACCGGTGGTGGTCAGGGGGAACACATCCGCAAGCACAAGGGCCACACTGGCGACCGTGTACAACAGGTTGCCGACTGCCAGCACCATGCCCGTGCGGCGGACCGAAGGCCTGGCGGCGAGCGCAAGGACCACCAGTCCGTAGGCGATGAAGAATGCGCTCATCGAATACTCGAACGCCTTGGTGGTGCCCGACGTCTCGGCCAGCCAGCCCGCGAGCGGTATGCCTGCGATACCGGCGAGGCCGGACAGGATCGCGTCGGCGCGTATCGCGAAGCGAAGCAGTGAGTCGTTCGACTCCTTCAGCCGGGGGGTGCTGATCGCGGTCATGATTTTCCTTTCTTGGTGGGTTTCCTTGGACCGGAGCCGGAGTCGACGCCGCAACCTCTAACGGATCGACTCCGGCCCAGCCATGAGGGAGTCACGCCAGACGGCGCACTCCGAGGTATTGGGCGTAGGCGAAGGCCAACGTGACGACGGTGAAGGCGATCGTCGAGGCCACGCCGAGCGCCGTGAGCGGCAACCAGCCCGCGGTCAGCACCACGACGACCAGGACGGCGAACGCGACGTTGCCGGCGAACACACCGACGCCGACGCGTCGCACATGCCGGATGCCGGCCGCGACATACAGCGCGGCGCCGTAGCCGACGAGCGCCGCACCCGCGATCCATTCCGATGTGGCGGACAGACCCGAGAGCCGCGACAACGGGTCGGCGGCCATGGCGACGAACAATCCGAGCGCCCCGCACAGAGTGGCGTCGGCGCGCAGTGCGAAACGCAACAGTGAGTCACCTGTTGCCGCACCGGCGGCGACATCGGATCGAGCGTCCCGGGCGGGCCGGGTGGTGATGGCGGTCATGGCACCGATGTTGCCCGCCAACGCACTGCCAGATCGACGCCAGACGCTGCCAGCTACTGCCAACCGCAGGTAGAAGCGGTGTTATGCGTCTTGTGCGATGACGACGTTGCCGCGCAGATCGGCGGCGATGAGCCGGGCGGCGGCGTTCTGCCAGTTGTGCAGCGACCGCTGCGGCACCTCGGTGACGAACCACTGCCAGGCCTGCCGGGCAACGGGATCGAGGCCGGCGGCGGTGGCGTTCTGCGCGTAGGCCCGCACGCCGACGACATACGGGAAATACAGCGCGTTGTAATGCCGCCACTGCTCGGTGGTGCCGAAGTCGCCGCCGTCGCGAGGCTTGAGCCGGGCGATGCGGTCGGCCAGCAGGGCCCTGAGTTCGTTGGCCCGTTCCAATGGCTGGTCGGGTGCGCCGCGGGCGGCCATCCGCTCGTCGATGATCGGCAATGCGGTCAGCGGGCTGGCGACGAGCTTGGACAGGTCACCATAGTGGCCGAGCGCGCGGCGGGTGAGCCGGACGAAGCTCTCGTCGCCGATGTCGGAGAGCGGATTCGCCGACCGCAGCGGCAATGCGGCCTCGGTGCGGCGCAGCGTCGCGCGGTCGGCGCGCAGGCCCGGCGAGCGGGAGAACGCCAGCCGGTCGAGCAGGCCGGCCAGCGGATCGGCCAGCACGTTGATCGAGACCGCGATCGCGATGCTGGTGAACAGCAGGACGGTCAGCGCCGTCTGCTCACCCGTCAACGCCATACCGACCAGCGCCTGCCCACCGAACAGCACGACCACGACGCCGGTGGCGACGAACGAACGCAGCATGTCGCCGCGCAGCGCCTGGCCTTCGTCGAACGCGTCCCACATCGCGACGGCGACGCCGAGCAGGACGACGTCGCACCCGGTGGACGCGAGTGCGAGCCAGCTGGGCACGAGGCCGAGCGGGATGACGAGTATCGCGTTTCCGAGCGCGAAGAAAAGCGTGGCGACGACGATGTAGCCGACGACCGGTCTCGGCTGCCACGGCCCGAACACCGCTCGCAGCATCGCGCCGAGCGACGACAGCGAGATGACGGCGAACATCACCCAGTGGCCCATCCGCAGCGGACCGTCGACGGTGCCCGCCATCGCGGCGCCGAAGAACACCAGTGCGGCCACACCCGCGATGAGCGCGATCTCACCCGCCCTGCTGCGCGCGGTGTCGTGCGGCCGGGACAACTCGAGCAGCACCGCGAACCAGGCGATGCCGGGCACCGCGACCAGATAGATCTCGATGCTGCTGAGCGCATGAAGACCGCTGACGACCCGCACGGCGTCGAGAGCGACCACCGCCGCGAAGCTCGTCAGACCAGCGGCGGCCAGCACGAGCACCGGTTTGCGCGGATCACGGGCCAGCAGATACAGGCCCAACCACCAGCTGAGCGAGAAGACCAACGCCGACAGCGCCGCCATGGCTCAAGTGTGGCATGCCGCTGGGGAACCTTCAGCGGCCGTACCGGCGGTGCCGTGCGGTGTAATCGCGAAGCGCACGCAGGAAATCCACCCGCCGGAATTCCGGCCAGTAGGCCTCCGTGAACCACATCTCCGAATACGCGCTCTGCCACAGCAGGAATCCGGACAGCCGCTGCTCCCCCGACGTGCGGATCACCAGATCCGGATCGGGCTGACCCGAGGTGTACAGGTTCTCCGAGATCGCGTCGGCGGTGACCGCCTCGATCAACTGCTCGCCGCTCGCGCCGTTGGCGACCTCCTTGCCGAGCAGCGCCCGCACCGCGCCGACGATCTCCTGCCGCCCGCCGTAGCCGACGGCGACGTTCACATGAAAGCCGCCGTGGCCGTTGGTCGATTCCACGGCGTCGCGCAGCCGCCGCGCCGGCTCCTCGCCGAGCAGTTCGAGGTCGCCGACGGTTCGCACACTCCACCTGTTGGCGGGCGCACAGATCTCCTCCACCACGTCGGTGATGATGTCGATCAGCGACGACAGTTCCTCGGGTTCGCGCTGAAGGTTCTCCGTCGAAAGCAGATAGACGGTGGCCATCTCGATGCCGGCCTCCTGGCACCAGCGCATCATTTCTGCGATCTTCGTCGCACCCGCCCGATAGCCGTAACTCACGTCATCGTGACCAGCATCACGGGCCCATCGCCGGTTGCCGTCGCATAGCACCGCGATATGGCGGGGCAGTTCGGATTTCGACGCCGTGAGACCCTGCCGCAGCCGCATCTCGTAGAGCCGGTACATCGGCTCCTTGAGACGAGCGGGAATGATCTCCACGAAAATCCAGACTACTGTGGCGGTCGAGAATCACCGAGAGGCAATGGGGGTGACATGAGCGCCTCGATCGATACCGAAGAACCCGATCGCACACAGCGGGCAGGTGACGGCGCCGAGGACTTTCCCGAGGCCGTCGTCGACCGGGTTGCCCATGCCATCGGCAAGCCGAGGGCGCGGGGCTGGATCCATGTCTACGCGGCCGTCGTCGCACTCATCGCGGGCGCGGCGCTGGTGTCGGTGTCCTGGGCGATGGTCGGAACACGGGCCGGGCTCGCGACGCTCATCTACACGCTGACGATCGTGGCCATGTTCGCCGTCAGCGGCGCCTATCACCGGATCAACTGGAAGTCGGAGACGCTGCGCAAGTGGATGAAGCGCGCCGACCACTCGATGATCTTCATCTTCATCGCGGGCAGCTACACGCCGTTCGCCCTGTTGGCGTTGCCGTCCGAGAGCGGCATGGTGCTGCTCTGGATCGTCTGGAGCGGGGCGCTCGCCGGTGTTCTGCTCAAGATGTTCTGGCCGTCGGCGCCTCGCTGGGTGGGCGTGCCGCTCTACCTGCTGCTGGGGTGGGTGGCGGCGTGGTTCGTCGGCCCGATCCTCGATGGCGCCGGCGTGGCGGCGCTTGTCCTGCTGATCGTCGGCGGCGCGCTCTACAGCGTCGGGGGCGTCCTGTACGGCCTCAAGTGGCCCAACCCGTGGCCGGCGACGTTCGGCCATCACGAGTTCTTCCACGCCTGCACGGCGGTGGCGGCGATCTGCCACTACGTCGCGATGTGGTTCGCCGTTTTCAGCGGCTGACTGACTGTGATTTCGGCGCGCTCGCGTGCGCTCAGCGTCGATTAACGCGCCGAAATCGCTATGCGGGCTTGATGTTCTCCGGGCTCCAGTAGGCCTTCATCGAAGCGATCTTGCCGTCCTCGTTGAAGGTCATGGTGCTGATGATCTCGATGCGCACTCCGCCTTCGCCCAGATCGATGATGAGCACCCATGAGAACGCCGCCTCGTTGCCGAGGGTGCGCAGCGAGTCGAGTTCGGTCGACTTGTCCGTGTCGGGGATCTGCGAGTAGAAGCCGCGGATCGCCTGCCGCCCGATGTGCACCTCGCTGCCGACAGGATCCTCGACGGTTCCGTCATCGGCGTAGAGCTCGACGATGGCCTCGACATTGCCCTGCGCGGCGAGCTCGAGGTAGCGCTTGACGGTCTTGGCGTTGTCTTCGGGCGTCGACATGCGGCGAACGCTACACGGCCGCACCCAAAGCAGCTGCGAGATCCCCGGCGGTGGTGACCGGAAGGTCGCACACCCGTCCGCGGCACACGTAGGCGGCATCGGCGCCGTCGATGCGGTCGCGATCGATCAGCAGCTCCGAGGAGTTGGCGGCGCCGCCGACGACCACCGCACCGCCGGGCGCCAGCTCACGGGCGGCACGCAGCAGTGCCGAGTCGGAATCGTGTGTCGCGACGGCGATTTGGATGGGACCGCGTACCGCGGCCTCGGCGACGGCCAGCCAGTGGCCGCCCGATCGCGGCAACTTGGCCAGCACGGGTGTCGCCGTCGCCAACGACTCCGCCGCGGCCGTCGCGTACCGGTCTGCTCGGGGCGCGGGCACCAGATGGGCGGCCGTGAGCAACGCCTCGGCGATCGACGAGGCGCCCGACGGTGTCGCTCCGTCCAGCGGGTCGGCAGGCCGGACCAAGAGCCGCTCCGCGTCGTCTGCGGTGTCAAACCAACGGCCGGGGCGCTCGGGGTCGGCGAAGTGCTCAAGCGCGGTGTCGAGCAGTCCGGTGGCGGCGTCCAGCCACGCTGATTCGCCGGTGATCTGGTGCAATGTGAGAAGTCCGGTGGCCAGCGTCGCATGATCCTCCAGGATCGCGGCGCTGTCGCCGACGCGGCCGCCGAGGCTGGCGCGGCGCAGCCGACCGTCTGCGATGTGCAGACCGAGCAGCACCCGCGCGCATCGCATTGCGGCGTCGAGGAATTCGGGCTCGTCGAGTGCAACGCTCGCCTCGGCCAGCGCGGTGATGCCCCATCCGTTCCATGCCGTGACGACCTTGTCGTCGCGGCCTGGCTGCGGGCGGATCGACCGGGCGGCCAGTAGGGCGGTCCTCACCCGATCGAATCGCCCGGGGTCGTCGGGGTCCGCGGGCAGCTGCAGCACGGAGCTGCCGTGCTCGAAGGTGCCCGCTTCTGTCACGCCGAAAAGGGATGCGGCCCAAGGCCCATCGTCTCCACCGAGCACCTCGGTGAGCTGACCGGGCGTCCATGCGTAGGTCAGGCCTTCCACACCTGCCGCGTCCGCGTCGAGCGACGAGACGAACATTCCGTCGGCGCCAAGTTCGTCGATCATGAAGCGAGCGGTCTCGCGGGTTACTCTGCGCGCCAACTGGTTTCCGGTGCGCCGCGCCAAGTGCGCGTAGGCCCGCAGCAGCAGCGCATTGTCGTAGAGCATCTTCTCGAAGTGCGGCACCACCCAGGAGTCGTCGACGCTGTACCGGGCGAAGCCGCCTGCGATCTGGTCGTAGATGCCACCGCGGGCCATCGCGGCGGCGGTGCGTTCGACGGCCGTCAACGGCGCGGGCTCGCCCTTGCGTTCGTGGCTGCGCAGCAGCGCCTCCAGCAGCGCCGAGGGTGGAAACTTGGGCGCACCTCGAGAACCGGTTGAGAAGCCGCCTCGTTCAACATCCTCGTCGCCCAGCACGCCGGCGACGGCCTGGTCGCACAATGCGGGCTGCACCTCGGGTCCGCCGCCGGGTAGCCCGGACGCCATCGACCGCAGCTCACCGATGATCTGGTCGGAGGCCCGCTCGACCTCACCACGGCGGTTGCGCCAGGTGTCGCTGACGGCGGCGAGCAACTGCAGGAAGTTCGGTTTCGGGTAGTACGTGCCGCAGAAGAACGGCCTGCCGTCGGGGGTGAGGAAGCAGGTCATGGGCCAACCGCCCTGCCCGGTCAGCGCGACGGTGGCGTTCATGTAGACCGAGTCGATGTCGGGACGCTCTTCGCGGTCCACCTTGATGCACACGAAGTCCGCGTTCATAACGTCGGCCACCTCGTCGTCCTCGAACGACTCGTGGGCCATCACATGGCACCAGTGGCAGGCGGCGTAGCCGATCGACAGCAGGATCGGCACGTCCCGCTGCGCCGCCTCGGCCAGCGCGTCGGGCGCCCACTGACGCCAATGCACCGGGTTGTCGGCGTGCTGGCGCAGATAGGGGCTGGTGGCCTCGACGAGCCGATTGCCCGGAATCGCCATTACGGCGCTTTGCCGTCGGTATCCGATTCGACGGTTTCGCCGTCGGTGTCCGATTCGACGGCTTTGCCGTCGGTGTCCGATTCGACGGTTTCACCGTCGGCCACCCGATCAGGTGCCGGATTCCTGCCGTCGAAGGACTTCGGCAGCTGCTTGAGGTGCCGGTTCATCGAGCGCACCAGCAGGAAGGTACCGATCAGCAGCAGCACGACGATCAGCAGACCGAACGGGCTGGCCTTGCCGAAGTCCGGCCCGGTGTCCTTGGGCGCCTCGTCGGCCAGCAGGCCGGCGATTGTCACCAGGGTGTCAGTCATCGTCGGGCTCGATACCTGCGAATAGGTCGGTCTCCGGCAGGCTGACCGGAATCCGCGAACGTGCCAGCTCGAATTCCTCTGTGGGCCATAGTCGTTTCTGCCACTCCATTGGCGTGGTGAAGAAGAAACTCTTGGGATCGATTTGGGTGGCGTGCGCGAGCAAGGCTTCATCGCGCGTGGCGAAGTAATCCGAGCAATCGATCCGGGTGGTGACCCGTTTCATCAACAGATCGTCGTCGGAATCCCACTTCTCGAGCCACTTGGCAAAGGGCCCCTCTTGGCCGTGCTTGACGAATTCGTCTTGAAGCACCTGCATCCGCTGCCGCAGGAAGCCGTGGTTGTAGTACAGCTTGGAGACATTCCACGGTTCACCGGCGTCGGGAAATCGGCAGTAGTCGGCGGCGGCCTCATAGGCCGCGACAGATACCTGATGGCAGCGGACGTGGTCGGGGTGCGGATAGCCGCCGTGCTCGTCGTAGGTGGTCATCACATGCGGCTTGAACTCGCGAATCACCTTCACCAACGCTTCGGTCGGAAGCTCGAGCGGTTCGAGCGCGAAGCACCCGTCGGGCAGCGGCGGCATCGGGTCGCCTTCGGGCAGCCCCGAGTCGACGAAGCCGAGCCAGTGGTGCTCGACCCCGAGGATCTCGGCGGCCATGCGCATCTCGTCGCGACGGATCTCGGCCATCCGGCCGTGCACGTCGGGGAGGTCCATCGCAGGGTTGAGGATGTCACCGCGCTCGCCACCGGTAAGGGTCACCACCATCACCCGCGCGCCCTCGGCGGCGTAACGGGCCATGGTGGCTGCACCCTTGCTGGACTCGTCGTCCGGGTGGGCGTGCACCGCCATCAACCGCAGCTGCTTCAACTGGTTCCTCATCATGTCGACACGTTTCAACCATTTCGGTAGTCCTATAGTTCCAGTCCTAGTAGATGTAGCCGACCGATGGGGCACCGAAAACCCGACATGATTGATCGTCCAGCAGCCCGTTACGGGCGGCAGCGCATGTCGCGCCGGTCACGCCGCTGGTGGGCGATAGGCCTGACCGCGGTCGTGCTGGTGGCCGGGGTGGTCATCGCGATCGTGGCGTCGCAGCGGCTGGGCAGCGGCGATGTGCAGGGCGAACTGGGCGGATACCAGCTGGTCGATGGCGAGACGTTATCGGTGACGATCAAGGTCACCCGGGAAGACCCGTCGCGTCCAGTGGTCTGCATTGTCCGGGCCCGGTCCGTCGACGGCAGCGAGACCGGACGGCGGGAAGTGCTGGTGCCGCCGTCGTCGCAGGACACGGTCAATATCACCACCACCGTCAAGTCCACCCGGCCCCCGGCGGTCGGGGATGTCTACGGCTGCGGAACCGACGTGCCGGCCTATCTGATGGCGTCCTGATACCGGTGCCGGGCTGGTCAGGCAACCAACGGCGAACAGCGAATTCAAGAAAAGGTACTGACGTAGCGGTGGTAACATAGGGCGATACACGGTTCCTGCTGGGACCGTGTATTGCTGCTTTTGCGCGCTGATTAGGTGCTGGCCGATGTGGCAATACATACCTGGCTCCCAGCAGAAGAAATACATGGACTTCTCAGGCGAACAGCGCGAAGACGAAGACAGGAGCGCGACGATATGACCGACACTCAAGTCACCTGGCTGACCCAGGAGGCACATGACCGGCTGAAGGCAGAGCTCGACCAGCTCATCTCCAATCGGCCGATCATCGCCGCGGAGATCAACGACCGTCGCGAAGAGGGCGACCTGCGGGAGAACGGTGGCTATCACGCCGCGCGCGACGAGCAGGGCCAGCAGGAGGCCAGGATCCGCCAGTTACAGGAGCTGCTGAACAACGCGAAGGTCGGCGAGGCGCCCAAGCAGTCCGGTGTGGCGCTGCCCGGCTCGGTGGTGACCGTCTTCTACGGTGACGACAAGTCGGACAAGGAAACCTTCCTGATCGCCACCCGCCAGGAGGGTGTCAGCGACGGCAAGCTCGAGGTGTACTCGCCCGCTTCTCCGCTGGGCAGTGCCCTCATCGACGCCAAGGAAGGCGAGAGCCGCACCTACACGGTGCCCAACGGCAACACCGTCAAGGTGACGCTGGTCAAGGCCGAGCCGTACCACTCCTGACGGCACCGGGGCTGAGCCAGCACGTTAAAGTCCGTCCGTGGCGCAGATCGCCGAGGATTTGTTTTTACTGCTGTTGGACAACGCCGACTCGCAGCCCGGTCTCGACCGGTCCCGACGCAGTCGCGTGCTGTCGGGCGCTGTATTGCTGGACTTGGCCTTGTTGTGCCGCGTCAGGCCCACGGTGAACGGCGAACCCGTCCCGCCGGGCAAGTTGGTGGCGCTGGCGGGGCCGATGCCGCTGGATCCGGTCATGAACCCGGCGTTCGAATTGCTGGCGCGGCGGCCGCTGACTCCCGCGGCCGCGGTGTCCAAACTCAGCCGTCGAGTCCAGGACAACATCGCAGGCCACCTCGAGCACACCGGACAGATCCGGCGTGTTCAAGTGCAGAGCAAGCGATTCGGCCGTCCTGCGTCGTGGCCGGTGATCAACCGTGAACGGCTGGGACAGGCTCGCGCAGCGCTGTTGGCGGCCCTGTTCGACAGGGAACCACCGACACCGCCGACAGCGGCGATCGTGTCGCTGCTGCATGCCGTCGACGGCCTCGGCGCGCTGCTCAGCCTGAACGACCGCGGCTGGCGGTGGGTGCACATGCGCGCCAGCGAGATCGCCAGCGGTAGTTGGATCGACGAGTACGAGACGGGGCTGCCCGAAATGAACCTCGCAGTCACCGCATCGGCGATGCGCAGCGCGTTAACTTAGTGCGTGCTCCAGGTCGGCAAGCAGGTCAGCGGCGTCCTCGATGCCGACAGAAAGCCGAACCAGATCGGCCGGCACTTCCAGCTGCGAACCTGCCGTCGACGCGTGCGTCATCGCGCCAGGATGCTCGATCAGCGACTCCACCCCGCCGAGCGATTCTGCAAGGATGAAAACCTCTGTCCGCGAACAGAAGTCACGCGCAGCGTCGACTCCACCGCGCAGCCGTACCGACACCATGCCGCCGAAGCCCGTCATCTGCTTGGCGGCGATGACATGGCCGGGATGGCTCGGCAGGCCGGGATAGAGCACGGTCTCGATCGCGGGATGGTTCTCCAGGAACTCGGCGACCACTGCGGCGTTGTCGCTGTGCCGCTGCATGCGCAGTACCAGCGTCTTGAGCCCGCGCATGGTCAGATAAGCATCGAACGGGCCCGGCACCGCACCCGCGCCGTTCTGCAGGAATCCGAAAGCCTCGTCGAGTTGAGCGTCGCTGGTCAGCAGAGCCCCGCCGACGACGTCGGAATGCCCCCCGATGTACTTGGTCGTCGAGTGCAACACGATGTCTGCGCCCAGCAACAGAGGCTGCTGCAGCGCAGGCGAGGCAAACGTGTTGTCGACCAACACCTTTACGTTCGACGGGGCAGCGATACGGGCGATGGCGCCGATGTCGGCGATGGACAACAGCGGATTCGTCGGCGTCTCGACCACGATCAGTTTGGTCGCAGGTGTGATGGCGTCCCGAACGGCGTCGAGGTCGGACAGCGCCGCCGCCGTGTAGTCGATACCCCACTGCGTGAAGACCTTGTCGATGAGCCTGAAGGTGCCGCCATAGGCGTCGTCGGGCATCACGACGTGATCGCCGGGACGCAGCACCGCCCGCAACGCGCAGTCGGTTGCGGCCATCCCCGAGCTGAACGCGCGCCCGAAGGTCGCCTCCTCCACCGCGGCGAGCGATGCCTCCAGCGCTGCGCGGGTCGGATTGCCGGTGCGGGCGTACTCGAACCCGCCCCGCAGCCCGCCCACGCCGTCCTGGGCGAATGTCGAGCTGGCGTAGATCGGGGCGTTGACGGCGCCGGTCTGCGGGTCAGGCCGGAAACCCGCGTGGATGGCCTTGGTGGCCAGACCCTGCCACCTGCTGTTCTCACTCATCACCGCCCAGCGTAACGAGGCGTGCCCGGCGGGTTACCGTCAGCCGATGGAACAGTTCCGCCGCGGCGACCTCGTCTTCGAGCTAATCGATACCGGACCCGCCGACGGGCCGGTGGTCGTTCTCCTGCATGGCTTCCCCGAGACCAACGCGATGTACCAGCCGGTCATCGACCGTCTGACCGCCAAGGGCTACCGCTGTCTGGCGCCGCTGCAGCGCGGCTACTCCCCCGGCGCGCGGCCGAAGCGGAGACGCGACTACCGCGCCGACGATCTGGTAGACGATGTACTGACGCTGCTCGATGCCAGCGGTGCGGAACGCGTGCATGTCGTCGGCCATGACTGGGGCGCAGCCGTCGCCTGGTATGTCGCACAAGGTTTTCCCGAGCGCCTGCTCACGCTGACGGCGCTCTCGGTTCCGCACCCGGCCGCGTTTCTGAAGGCCGTCAGGACCAGTCGCCAGGCGCTGGCGTCGTGGTACATGCTTTTCTTCCAGCTACCGTGGCTCCCGGAACGGCTGCTGCTGAGCAGACGCGCCATGGCCGGCTTCGTCGAATCGAAGCCTGCGGGTTCGACGGAGTTGGCCGAAGCCGAAGTCACGGCGATGCGGGAGCCCGGTGCGTTGACCGCCCGCCTGAACTGGTACCGCGCGATGGGGCGCAGTGACCCGCGAAAGTTAGCCAGAAGGGTCACCGTGCCGACGATGTACGTCTGGAGCGACGATGACATCGCTCTGAAGGAGAAGGGTGCGCGGCTCTGCGCCGACTACGTGAACGCCGAGTACCGCTTCGAGACCTTCGAGGGCGTTTCGCACTGGATCGTCGACGAACGGCCCGACGAGGTGTCGGATCTTCTACTGGAGTGGTTGGCTGCGCACCCGACTGCCTAGGTCCAGCGGGCCGCACCGCACATCGAACCGCTCGCGCACGACGTTGAGCGTGCGCCGGTACCGCTCGCGTTCACGACGGTGCGTGAGCATGAACCGCGCCGTACCCAGCGTGCGCCGGGGCAACGGATGCCAGTTGTTGAAGTCGATCCCGCATTGCGAGAACACCTTATTGGGCGCTGCCTCGAAGATAAGGCTCGAGTTGTGAAGGTTGAGTGCGAAAAGTGCCAGCGGGAACGCCGAATTCGCCTTCTTTCGCAGCTCCATCGCATCGAGCTCATACAACGGGACGTCCCTGATCTTGCCGAGCATCATCAGATGCGTCATGAAATAGGCCATGAACGTGGTCAATTGGAGCGTGACGGAACGCGGATTGATCGAGAGCACCGCACCGCTGCGAGAGACATAGGGTTCATAGGGGCGGTCGTCGTAGTTGAGGTATCCCGTGCAGTTCACGACCCAGCTGCCCGGCTGGATCGATTTGGTGGATCCGCTGCGCAACACCAGGTCGGTGCTGTCATTGCGGTCGACGACGTCCTCGAGATGGTCCATGACCACATCGTTCAAGCCGGCGGCGATGGTCTTGCTCTCCGAGTCCGACATCAGCCCGAGCAGGAAGTTACCGGTCTGCGGTGTCAGGTGAAGACCATATGTATCGCGGAACCAGGTGTTCACAGCCGACTCGTTGGTACCGTCGAAACGATGCGCCACGTCCATCGCGAGGCTGTTGAATGACTTGCCGCGCCACCATCTTGCGAGACCGGTCGGAAGAATCTGGTCGCGGCGCAGGAAGTACGTGCCTGAACCCGCGACGAGGTTCACCTCGCGGCCGGGGTACGAGGTGATCAACGCGTGCGCGGTGTCCATCGCCGTCTTTCCGCCGCCGATGATCCAGACCGGGTCGTCGCTCGCGCCGATGTCGTCAGTCCGCATATCGCAGAAGTTGGGTGACACCGACTGAACGCGTTCGCTCGACAGCTCGAGTGGGTCGTTCGGCTTGCACTGAAAGCCATAGGCTTTGATCAACTGCTTCGTCTCGATGACCAGGCGCCGACCGTCAGAAGATCTGCAGGTGACCCGCACGATCCCGGCGGTCTCGTCCTGGGACTCGACTTCCCAGCCGAAGAATTCGTCGACCCGCACGCGCGCCTTGATGACGTTGAGGCAGTGCGCGAAGTGGTCGAGCACCTCACCCTGGGTCGCCAGATATGAGCGACTCCGGCCGAGTGTCCAAGTGATGTCGCCTGCGGTGAACATGGGATGCGGCTGGTGCAGTCGCACGTACGGATAGGTATCGACCCACATGCCACCGACGCGTGCCCGCCGATCCACCAGGATGAGCTTCTGGTCCCGCGACAGATACTGGCTGGCGACGAACAACGCGTTGAGCCCTGCGACGCCTGCGCCCACGACACAGACGTCGCAGCTCTCCACGGCTACGCCGGGAGTCGCATCGGATTGTTGAACGGTCGTCATCGGTGACACCGTTCCTTGCAGCGCGGTGAGCCGCCCGCGTCCGCGGTTCGTGACCTGCCGACTGCCCGCACAGCTGGGCGGCATTGCGTAATCGACTACGCCACTCGCCCGTGTCGCCGCTCTACTTCGGGGTGTAGGAATGGACCATGAGCACTGCCGCCCGGATCGATGACCTTCTCGACCTCGACTCGATGCTGACGCCCGAGGACAGGGAGTTGCGAGAGACCATCCGCCGGTTCGGCGAGCAGCGGCTGCGGCCGTACATCGCCGACTGGTTCGAGGCGGGCGAGGTGCCGGTCCGTGAGCTGGCCGCCGACCTGGGCAAGCTCGGCGTGCTGGGGATGCATCTCGAGGGCTACGGCTGCGGCGGCTCGACGGCGACCGCGTACGGGCTGGTCTGTCAGGAACTCGAAGCGGTGGACAGCGGTCTGCGTAGCCTGGTGTCGGTGCAGGGCTCGCTGGCGATGTTCGCCATTCATCGGCACGGCAGCGAGGAGCAGCGAGAACATTGGCTGCCCGCGATGGCCACCGGCGACGCCATCGGCTGTTTCGGGTTGACCGAGCCCGACTTCGGCTCCAATCCCGGCGGCATGCGCACCACCGCACGCCGCGACGGCTCCGACTGGGTCCTCAACGGATCGAAGATGTGGATCACCAACGGCTCGGTCGCCGATGTCGCGGTGGTGTGGGCCCGCGCCGAGGAGGGTGTGCTCGGCTTCCTCGTGCCCGCCGGGACAACGGGTTTCACCGCCACCGACATGAAGCGCAAACTGTCGCTGCGCGCGTCGGTCACTTCCGAACTGCACCTCGACGACGTGCGGCTGCCCGCAGACGCGCAACTACCCGAGGCGCGGGGTTTGTCGGGTCCGCTCGCCTGCCTCGCCGAGGCCAGGTTCGGCATCGTGTTCGGCAGCGTCGGCGCCGCTCGGGACTGCCTGGAAACCGCACTGGAATACGTGGGCACCCGGGAGGTGTTCGACAAGCCGCTGGCGGGATATCAACTGACACAGGCCAAGATCGCGGACATGGCCGTCGAGTTGGGCAAGGCGCAACTGCTCGCACTGCATCTCGGCCGGCTGAAGGACGACGGACGCATCCGGCCCGAGCAGGTCAGCTTCGGCAAGCTGAACAACTGCCGGGAAGCGA
Organism: Mycobacterium sp.; assembly: GCF_032159565.1. Classification (GTDB taxonomy): domain Bacteria; phylum Actinomycetota; class Actinomycetes; order Mycobacteriales; family Mycobacteriaceae; genus Mycobacterium. The sequence goes on along the minus strand of NZ_JAVHWR010000080.1, from coordinate 18,046 downwards.
TCAAGATTGCGCGGCAATGCCGAACCCTGCTGGGCGCCAACGGAATCACGCTGGAGTACCCGGTGATCCGGCACGCCAACAACCTGGAATCGGTGTTGACCTACGAGGGCACATCCGAGGTGCACCAGTTGGTGATCGGAGAGGCGCTGACGGGTGTCAGCGCCTTCCGATGAACCGAACTAGGGCGTCAGCGGTGCGACCTGACCGCCGCTGATCCTGCGCCACGCGAATACCAGGAACAACGCGGCGACGGGAACGGCGACCAGCAGGCCGACGCCGCACAGGATCGCGCCGACAAACACGATCGCGATCCCGACCAGCCATGTCAGGAACGCGTTGCCGAAGTTGGCTTTGCTGGTGTCGAAGCTCGTCTTCACCGCGTCGACCGCTGAAAGGTTGCGGTCGAGGAGGGCGACGACGGTGAACAGCAGCATGATGCTGGCGAGCAGGCCCGGGATGACGCAGAGGAACAACCCGATTGTCGTGATGACGCCGACGATCAACCCGGCGATGATGACCTGGCCGATGTTGCGCGGCCGGAAGAACGAGCCGACCGATACCTGCTGCCCGTTGGCGATGTCCAGCACACCGCTGATGTAGCCGGATTGGATTGCGGCACCGACGATCAGCGAGACAAACCATCCGACGATCGAGATGAGGATGCCGGTGAGACCCATGGAAGAACTGCTCCACGAGTACGAGAAACCGCTTCCGCTCGAGCTGTAGTCACTCACCCCGGGGCTCACCGCCGCCTGCAACAGGTTGACGATCACCTGCAGCACGATGACGATGAGGCCATATACGAGCGTCGCGATGATGAGCGGGCCCGCGTTCTTGCTGAACTTGTTCCACGCCCACGAGAACGCCTCGCCGACGTTGAACCCTTGTGCCGCACCGTAACCCGGCGTACCGGCGGGCGGATAACCGGACTGGGCGGGCTGATAGCTCTGTGCACCCGGCGGCGGAGGCGGATAGCCACCCTGGTGGGGAGGCGGCGGATAACCACCCTGGTGGGGAGGCGGCGGATAACCACCCGGCGGGGGCGGAGGCGGATAGCCGCCCTGCTGCGGTGGTGGGTAGCCGCCCTGTCCCGGCGGCGGGTAACCGCCCTGTCCCGGCGGTGGGTAACCGCCCTGTCCCGGCGGTGGGTAGCCGCCGCCGGGCGGAGGGGGAGGTGGTGGATTGGTCATCGAACCTTCCGAGGGTAAGCGCGCGTTCTCACAGGGGAACGGCGATGGTGGAGACGATCTTGTCCACGAGCGTCTGCCGCTTCACGTCCCACAACGGGAACAGGACTGCAATGAGCCAGATGATGCCGCAGAGGCCTGCAAATACCAGGTAGATCAGTTCACGGACGACCGACATGCCGAAACCTATTGGCTGTCCGGTCTTTTCGCTCACGATCTTGAACTTCATAATGCTCTTGCCGATACTCGAGCCCGTTGTGCCCTGGCGGTAACCCAGGTTCCAGATCACGTAGGCGAGAGCGATTAGGCCGGTGAGCGCGATCGACACCTGGCCGACCGTCGACGCGCCGTTGGCGCAGAACTCACCCAGGTCGTATTCCGATGTGTCGGTGACGCAGGCGGTTTCGCGGGTACCCATCAACAACAGCCAGCCGATGCCCTCGATGATGGCGACCGGAATGTAGTCGATGATGTACGCCAACACACGCGTCGCCCACGGCGTATAAGCCTCTTTCGGCAACGCGCCGCCCGGTGCGGCCGGCGGCGGGAATCCTCCACCCTGCTGCGGCGGGAAGCCCCCACCCTGCGGTGGTGGCGGCGGCGGGTAGTTCCCGGGCGGAGGAGGCGGAGGCGGAGGCGGGTAATTACCAGGAGGAGGTGGCGGTTGGTCGGTCATAGGCGCCTTCCAGATCATCAGCTGGGATGAAGCGTGCTTAATGTACCTGAGAAGTTGCTCACAACAGGGGGTTCGGCAAAACCGTGCCGCGAGTTGTCGGGCAGCGTTCAGCCGTAGTTCCGATTAGCCGAGGGCTAGCGCCGGGCGCTCCCGTCGGAGAGGAATCCGAGGAGGTCGTGCCGGGTCAGAACCCCGACCGGCTTGCCTTCCTCCACCACCATCACGGCATCGCAGTCGCGAAGCGCTTTCGCCGCGTGGCTCACCATTTCGCCTGCGCCGATCAACGGCAGCGGCGGCAACATGTGCTGGGACACAGCGTCGGCCAGTTTGGCCCTGCCCTCGAATACAGCGGACAGCAGTTCACGCTCGGATACGCTGCCAGCAACCTCGCCCGCCATCACCGGCGGTTCGGCGCCGACGACCGGCATCTGGGAAACCCCGTATTCGCGGAGGATGCCGATCGCGTCGCGGACGGTTTCCGACGGATGCGTGTGCACCAGATCGGGCAGCGCACCGGACTTGCCCCGCAACACATCGCCGACCGTGGCCTGCTCAAGTGACCCGTCGAGCCTGCTCCGCAAGAATCCGTACGACGACATCCACGCATCGTTGAAAACCTTTGACAGGTAACCGCGTCCGCCGTCTGGCAGAAGTACCACGACCAGCGAGTCCGGTCCCGCCTTCTGGGCCACCTCGATAGCGGCCACCACCGCCATCCCGCAGGATCCGCCGACGAGCAGGGCTTCTTCGCGGGCGAGCCTGCGCGTCATGTCGAATGAGTCCGCGTCGGAGACGGCGATGATCTCGTCGGGCACGCTCGGGTCGTACGCCGACGGCCAAAAGTCTTCGCCGACACCTTCAACGAGGTACGGCCGACCCGAACCACCGGAGTACACCGAACCCTCCGGATCCGCGCCGATGATGCGAACCTTGCCGCCCGACACCTCCTTGAGATACCGGCCTGCGCCGGTGATGGTGCCGCCGGTGCCGACCCCCGCCACGAAATGGGTCACCTCGCCGTCGGTGTCGTTCCAGATCTCGGGTCCCGTCGTCTCGTAGTGGCTTTCGGGGCCCATCGGGTTCGAGTACTGGTCGGGTTTCCACGCACCGTCGATCTCCTCGACCAGACGGTCGGACACGCTGTAGTAGCTGTCCGGATGGTCGGGCGGCACCGCCGTCGGGCATACCACGACGTCCGCGCCGTACGCGCGCAACACATTTCGCTTGTCCTCGCTGACCTTGTCCGGGCAGACGAAGACACACTTGTAACCGCGCTGCTGGGCGACGAGCGCCAGGCCGACACCGGTGTTGCCGGACGTCGGCTCGACGATGGTGCCCCCGGGTTTGAGTTCGCCGCTGGCCTCCGCGGCGTCGATCATCTTCACCGCGATACGGTCCTTGGCGCTGCCGCCCGGGTTGAGGTACTCGATCTTCGCGACGACCCTGCCCCCGCCCGCGGGGGCGACCGAGTTCAGCTGAACCAGAGGGGTGTTGCCGATGAGTTCACTGACGTGCCGGGCGATCCGCATACGCCCATCGTGTCAGGCCGCGCGAACGGTTACCAGGTCGCCTCTCGGATGTAGTCGCCTGCCTGTCGCAGTGACCGGGTGGCCTCCTTCAGCGCAGGTGCGGCGATCTGGAATACATGCATCTGACCCGGCCAGACCCGGACCTCCACCGGCACGCCTGCGGCGGCCAGCATGCGGGCGGCCTTACGCGCGTCGCTGAGCAGAACCTCTGAGCCGGAAACATGAATCAGGGTGCGCGGAAGGCCGGGCTCGATGTGGTCGAGGGGCTCGAACACCTCCTCGGGCTTGCCGTCGACGACATTGCGCGCCGCGGCAGCCTCGACCAGCTCCACCAACGCGTGGAACGCCTTCGGCGGGAACATCGCGTCGGAATGGATGTTCGGATGGTTGGCCCGTGACTCGTTGTCGATCTCGAACAACGGCGACAGGGTGACAATGGCCGCCGGCGTTTCGCCCGCCAGACCCTCCTGCTGCAACCGCTCGGCCAGCGCGAGGGACAGGTAGCCGCCCGCGGAGTCGCCGGCCAACACGATCTGTTCGGGGTTGTAGCCCTTCAGACGCAGCCACTTGTAGGCGTCGTAGCAGTCGTCGAGCGCCTGGCCCACGGAGTGCTTGGGGATCATCCGATAGTTGACGACGAGCACGGGGCTGTCGGCGAACTTGGACAACGTCTCGGTCAGCCGTCCGTGGCTGTGCACGCCACAGGTGAGGAACGCGCCACCATGCAGGTACAGCACGACGCGGCGCTTACCGTCGGCAGGCAGCACGCCCGCTGCGCGGACGAGCTGGGCGTTGCAGTTGGGCAGCCCGATCGTTGCCCTGACGGTGCCCGGTGCGGGCCTGAGCACGCGACACGCGACATCTACGACCCCGAACGGCCACGGCAGCCGCGGAGCGTAGCTGCCGATAGCCAGAGACGGCCTGATCGTCATCATCGCGGCCAGTGCGAGCAACCGTCCGCCCAGGCTGGGACCGTCTTCGACGATCTCTACCGGCGCTCCGTCACTGACGGGAAATTTGCGCGGCTTGAACCCTCTAGCTGCGTTGATAGCAGCACGAGGCGTGCTGGGAACCTTACTTGGTGCCGTCATCGCCACCACTTCCTACGACGCTTTAGTGCCCTGGGTGGCGCTGTTCTCGGCCAACCCCGGTAACTTAGCCTGACATCGTTAGACAGTTCAACAATCAACGAAACTGATTCGATACCGGACTTGATACCGCACCGTGACCGCCGAACGGGACTCGCCACGCGGATAACCCCAAACTTCGCTAATAAACTGGGCTCGTGAGGATCCGCGCACCGCGCCGGTCGACAGCCGCCTTGGCGGCCGCTGCCGCGCTCGCATCGACAGGCTCCGCCTACGTCGGAGCTCGCACCTACCTGAGCAGCCAGGCTGACCAGGCCCGACGCGTCATTCCCAAGTCGTGGGACGTACCGCCACGCGCCGATGGCGTATATCCGCCCGACGGAGGTCCGGTCGAGCGCTGGCATCGCGGAGTGCCCTTTGACCTGCACCTCATGGTGTTCGGCGACTCCACCGCGACCGGCTACGGCGCCCGCACCGCCGAGGAGGTACCGGGCGTGATGATCGCACGCAATCTGGCCGAGGCCTCGGGCAAGCGGATCCGGTTGAGCACCAAGGCCATCGTCGGCGCGACGTCGAAGGGGCTGGCGGGCCAGATCGACGCCATGTTCGTAGCGGGCCCGCCGCCGGACGCGGCGATGATCATGGTCGGCGCGAACGACGTCACCAAGCTGCACGGAATCGGACCGTCGGCGCGGCGACTGGGCGCGGCGGTCCGCCGGTTGCGGGCCAGCGGTGCCGTCGTCGTGGTCGGCACATGCCCGGATTTCGGAGTCATCACCGCCATTCCGCAGCCACTGCGTTCTATTGCCCGCACCATCGGGCTGCGACTGGCCCGCGCCCAGGCCTCGGCGGTGCGCTCATCTGGTGGCGTCCCGGTGCCGCTGGCCGACCTGCTTACTCCCGAGTTCCGGCAGGCGCCCGATGTGCTGTTCTCCGACGATATGTTTCATCCGTCGGGCGCCGGCTATGCGCTGGCCGCCAAGCAACTGCTGCCCGCGCTCTGTAATGCTCTGGGAGAGTTGACCATCGCGGCCGAGCAGGAGTCGCCGCTGGTGACGCGCACGGCCGACGTTGACACGCTGCTGTCGCGGCTCGGCGGGGTCAGCCGGTTGTGGCGGCGGTCGACTGGGGTCCCCGCACCCGTGCTGGTGGCCGCCCGCTAGGTTTCCAGTAAGCCACTACTGAGGAGCTGTCATGGCAGAAGCCGTCATTGTCGCGACCGCACGTTCACCGATCGGCCGCGCGGGCAAGGGATCGCTGATCGATATGCGGCCCGACGACCTGGCTGCGCAAATGGTGCGCGCCGCGTTGGACAAGGTGCCTTCGCTGGACCCGAAGGACATCGACGACCTGATCATGGGCTGCGGGCAGCCCGGCGGCGAGGCCGGCTTCAACGTCGGCCGTGCGGTCGCCGTCGAGCTCGGATACGACTTCCTGCCCGGTACGACGGTGAACCGGTACTGCTCCTCGTCGCTGCAGACCACGCGGATGGCGTTCCACGCGATCAAGGCGGGCGAGGGCAGCGCGTTCGTCTCCGCAGGGGTGGAAACCGTGTCGCGGTTCCCCAAGGGCACCTCCGACGGCTGGCCCGACTCGCACAACCCGCTGTTCGGTGATGCCGAAGAGCGGTCGGTCGCCGCATCCGCGGGCGGTGAGGACTGGCATGACCCGCGCGAAGACGGCGCGCTTCCCGACGTCTACATCGCGATGGGCCAGACCGCCGAGAACGTCGCGCTCTACACCGGCATCAGCCGCGAAGAGCAGGACCACTGGGCCGTGCGCAGCCAGAACCGTGCCGAGGAAGCGATCAACAGCGGCTTCTTCGCGCGCGAGATATCGCCGGTGACGCTGCCGGACGGGTCGCAGGTCAGCACCGACGACGGACCACGGGCGGGCACCACCTACGAGAAGATCAGCCAGCTGAAGCCGGTGTTCCGGCCGAACGGCACGGTCACCGCGGGCAATGCCTGTCCGCTGAATGACGGTGCGGCAGCGGTGATCGTGACGAGCGACGAGAAGGCCAAGGAGCTCGGGCTGACGCCACTGGCGCGGATCGTCGCGACGGGCGTGAGTGGCCTGTCGCCGGAGATCATGGGCCTCGGACCGATCGAGGCGACGCGCAAGGCACTCGCCAACGCGGGCATGACGATCGACGACATCGACCTCTACGAGATCAACGAGGCGTTCGCGGTGCAGGTGCTGGGTTCGGCACGTGAATTGGGCATGGACCACGACAAGCTCAACATCTCCGGCGGCGCGATCGCGCTGGGGCACCCGTTCGGCATGACGGGCGCGCGCATCACGGCCACGCTGTTGAACAACCTGACCACGCAGGATAAGACGTTCGGCCTGGAGACGATGTGCGTCGGCGGAGGCCAGGGCATGGCGATGATCATCGAGCGCCTTTCCTGATCTTTCCAAGCGCCGAAACTGCGGTGAGATCGCAATCTCACTGGAATTCGCGATCCTCCCGCAGTTTCGAGCGCCATGCGCGGTCGAGTCGGCGTACGACATCCGCGGCGGTATTCGTTTTTACGACCCTCAGCCGCGTCCATCCCAGTTCGCTGAGGTCCTCCGAGCGCCGTATGTCGTAGGCGTATTGAACGGAGTCGATACGGTGTTGCTCGCCGTCGTATTCGATGGCCAGCATCAAGTGCTCCCAACCCATGTCGAGGTAGTACCGTCGACCGCCGTCCGCGCTCAACACCGGTATCTGCGTCCGCGGCCGCGGGAAGTCTGCCCGAATGACCAAGAGCCGCAACCACGTCTCCTTCGGTGATGCCGCCCCCGGGTCATACAGATCCAGTACGTCTGCGAGCTGACGAAGCCCCCGCGATCCGCGATGACGTCTTGCGACGCGGAAAATTTCCGCGGCCGTCAACCCTGTGGCGTTGCCGAGTGCATCGACGTTGGCGATCGCCGTATCCAGCGGTCTACGCCGGCCGACGTCGAAACCTGTACGCGCAGGAGTCGTCACACGCATTCCGTCGCGCACACGGGATTCATCTGTCCGGAGCCGATAGTCGTAGGTGCGCAATCCGCGGGCGGGTCGGGCATTGGGCCATATCAACTCAACGGGCGCGTCATCGTCGACCCATTTCGCTCCATGTAGGGCTGACGCGGTCAGCCCGGCGATGATGCCCTGCCTGTGAGACCACAGCCAACCTGCCTTGGCTCGCTGATCCAGCGTCAGCGCGGCATCCTTTGACACGTAGACATCGGGAAAGACATTGCGATAGCGGGACCGCAGCTCGTGCTTTCGAACGAGCCTGCGCTCTATTGCTTCACTGCCGAGAAACGGCCCGTCGAGCATGGACATGACTCGACTCTCGCGGGTCGACGTCGCCGAGCCTGCGGGCAGATCGCGATCTGTGGACGAAATGCGATCTGTGAGCAGTTTCGGCGGGAGGGCGCAAAAAGAAAGCCCCCGGCATGCCGGGGGCTTTCGTGTAGTGGATCGTCAATCGCTTTGCAAGATGCTGAGCAGACGCAGAATCTCGATGTAGAGCCAGACCAGTGTGACGGTCAGGCCAAGCGCGACACCCCATGCGGCCTTCTCCGGCGCGCCTGCGCGGATCATCTGATCGGCGGCGTCGAAGTCGAGCAGGAAGCTGAACGCCGCCAGGCCGATGCACACCAGCGAGAAGATGATCGCGATCGGGCCGTTGCCGCGAAGGCCGAGGCCTTCACCGCCGCCGACACCGAACATCGCCAGCACGAAGTTGCCCAGCGCCAGAACGAGCACGCCGAAAATGCCGGCAACGATCATGCGGGTGAATTTCGGCGTCACGCGGATCGCGCCGGTCTTGTAGACGACGAGCATGCCGACGAACACGCCGATGGTGGCGAGGATCGCCTGCCCGATGAGGGCACCGGCGCTGGCGCCGGACACATAGAAGTTTGCGAGCACGAACGAGATCGCACCGAGGAACAATCCCTCGAGCGCGGCGTAGCTCAGCACGATCACCGGGTTGTCCTGCTTGCGGCCGAACGTGGCGATGAGCACAAGCGCCAGGCCGCCGAGCCCGCCGACCAAGACGAACGGCATCGCCAGCGCGGTGTTGCCCGCGACCAGGAAGTACGAGACGACCGCGACGGCCGACAACACCGCGAGCGTGACACCGGTCTTGGTGACGACGTCGTCGATGGTCATCGGACGCGAAACCCCGGCCTGCTGCCGGTCGGGATACTGCGTCACATACGGATCGGCATGGACTGCGGCCGTACCGGCGCCCGCGGCTCCGGTACCGAACTGCGCATAACCACCCTGCGTCTTAGGCAGGGATCGAAATACCGGGTTGCTGCTCTCGCGCACCGTCGGTTCCTCTCCTGTGCTGTCGTTCGCCTGCTGACGAACACCTATTCAACGATCGGTCACTGGTACCAGTTCCCGAGAAACGCTCCCAGCTCCTTCACAGGAAAGACTACCCGGGGCCGGCTATCTGAGGGCAACGTTCTACATTGCATAACTGTGGGCGAAAACGAGGATGTCCTAGTAACCGTGGACCGCGGAACCGGCCTGATCAGCCTGAACCGACCCAAGGCGATCAACTCATTGACCCATCCGATGGTCTCAGCGGTCTCTGAGGCGCTGACCGAATGGCGGGACGACGACGCCGTTCGCGTCGTGGTGCTCTCCGGTGAGGGCGAGCGCGGCCTGTGCGCGGGCGGCGATATCGTGGAGGTCTACAACAGCGCCCGCGGTGATCACAGCGTCGCCAGCTCGTTCTGGTGGGACGAATACCGGATGAACGCCCAGATCGCGCGCTACCCCAAGCCCTTCGTCTCGTTGATGGACGGCATCGTGATGGGCGGCGGCGTCGGCGTTAGCGCACACGGCAGCGTCCGCGTCGTCACCGACACCACGAAGATGGCGATGCCCGAAGTGGGTATCGGGTTCATCCCCGATGTCGGCGGCACCTACATCCTTTCCCGTACAGCGGGTCTGCTCGGCCATCACGCCGCGCTGACGGGTGCACCGTTCGGCGCGGGTGACGCGATCGCCATGGGCTTCGCCGACCACTTCGTCGAGCACGAAACGCTGGCCCAGTTCAAGAACGCGATCATCGCCGACGGCATCGACGCGGCGCTGGCCGCGCACGCGACCGAGCCTCCGGCGAGCGAACTGCTGACACAACGGGAATGGATCGACGAGTGCTACGCCGGCGAGACCATCGCCGACATCGTCGCCGCACTGCGCGGGCACGACGCGGGCCCGGCCAACGACGCGGCCAACCTGATCATGACGCGCTCCCCGGTTTCGTTGTCTGTCGCGCTGGAAGCCGTGCGCCGCGCCGCCAAGCTCGACACTCTGGAAGACGTGCTGCGCCAGGAGTACCGGACGTCGTGTGGGTCGCTGAATAGCCACGATCTCGTCGAAGGCATCCGGGCACAGGTCATCGACAAAGACCGCAACCCGAAATGGTCGCCGCCGTCGCCTGCGGCGGTCAGCCAGGCCGATGTCGAGGCGTACTTCGCACCGCAGAACCCCGACCTGACCTTCCCAGAGGAGAAGCCATGACCGACAAGAGCTACGAAACCATTCTCGTCGACCGCGAAGAGCGCGTCGGTACCATCACACTGAACCGGCCGAAGGCGCTCAACGCCCTCAACAGCCAGGTGATGCATGAAGTCACCACCGCCGCAGCCGAATTCGACAACGACCCCGGAATCGGCGCCATCATCATCACCGGTAACGACAAGGCGTTCGCGGCAGGCGCCGACATCAAGGAGATGTCCGAGCTGTCCTTCGGCGACGTGTTCGGCCAGGACTTCTTCGCAACCTGGACGAAGCTGGCCGCGGTGCGCACGCCGCTGATCGCCGCGGTCGCGGGTTACGCACTCGGCGGCGGCTGTGAGCTGGCGATGATGTGCGACGTGCTGATCGCCGCGGACACCGCCAAGTTCGGCCAGCCCGAGATCAAGCTCGGCGTGCTTCCGGGCATGGGCGGCTCGCAACGGCTGACCCGTGCCGTCGGCAAGGCCAAGGCGATGGATCTCATCTTGACCGGTCGCACCATCGATGCCGAGGAAGCCGACCGCAGCGGCCTGGTGTCGCGCGTCGTGCCCGCCGACGAGCTGATCCGCGAGGCAAAGGCCGTTGCCACCACCATTTCTCAGATGTCGCTGTCGGCAACGCGGATGGCCAAGGAGGCCGTCAACCGCGCCTTCGAGTCGTCGTTGGCTGAGGGCCTGCTGTACGAGCGCAGGCTGTTCCACTCGGCGTTCGCCACGGCCGACCAGACCGAGGGCATGAACGCCTTCAGCGAGAAACGCCCGCCGAACTTCACCCACAGCTAATCTGCCTTCGTGATAGACAGCGCGGAGGCGACGGAAGAAGCACCACCGCAACACGAACCACCGGAAAAGAAGACGACCTGGTGGCAACGGCACTACACGTTCACCGGGACCGTCCTGGCTGTGGTGTTCCTTTGGTTGTCGTTGACGCCTTCCCTGCTGCCCCGCGGTCCACTGTTCCAGGGACTGGTCAGCGGCGCGGCGGGCGCGATCGGCTACGGGATCGGCGTCTTCCTCGTCTGGCTGGTGCAGTACATGCTCTCGAAGGACGCCAGCCCGCACGCGCCGGGCTGGGCGTGGCTGGCTGTGGTCGTCGTCGGCATCATCGGCCAGATCCTGATGATCATCTACTTCCACGTCTGGCAGGACGAGGTGCGCGACCTCAACGGTGTGCCGCGAATGACGTTTTGGGACCACCCGCTGACCGGAGTGCTCGCCATTCTCGTGCTGTTCATCTTCGTCGAGATCGGTCAGCTCATCGGCAAGCTTGTGCGCTTCCTTGTTCGGCAACTGAATCGCTTTGCCCCACCGCGCGTTTCGGCGGTCATCGTTTTGGTCTTGCTGCTTGCGCTGAGCATCGCGCTGCTCAACGGTGTCGTCGTCCGCGTCGGGATGAACTACCTGAACAAGACCTTCGCCGCGGTAAACGACGAAACGGATCCGGATTTCCCGGCGCCGATGTCGCCGCTGCGCTCCGGCGGGCCGCAGTCGCTGGCAAGCTGGGAGTCGCTGGGACACCAGGGCAGGGTGTTCGTGTCGGCGGGACCGACGGTCCAGGAGCTGACGACGTTCAACGGCAGGCCCGCGACCGAGCCGATCCGCGCGTATGCGGGCTTGCATTCCGCCGACGGCATCAAAGCGACCGCGGCGCTTGCCGCAGAAGAGCTTCGGCGCGAGGGCGGCCTGAACCGCGACGTGGTCGCGGTGGCAACCACGACCGGCACCGGCTGGATCAACGAGGCCGAGGCAGCAGCGCTGGAGTACATGTACAACGGCAACACCGCGATCGTGTCCATGCAGTATTCGTTCCTGCCGAGCTGGCTGTCGTTCCTCGTCGACAAGGAGAACGCCCGACAGGCCGGTCAGGCGTTATTCGAGGCCGTGGATGCGTTGATCCGCAAGATGCCGGAGGGGCAGCGGCCCAAGCTCGTCGTGTTCGGCGAGAGCCTTGGCTCGTTCGGCGGCGAGGCGCCGTTCCTGTCGCTGAACAATCTCGTCGCCCGCACCGACGGCGCCCTCTACTCCGGTCCGACGTTCAACAACACGATCTGGGCCGATCTCACCCATAACCGTGACAAGGGATCGCCGGAGTGGCTGCCGATCTTCGACAAGGGCGAGAACGTCCGCTTCGTCGCGCGACCGGACAATCTCGGCCGCCCTGCCGACCCGTGGGGCAAGCCGCGTGCGGTCTACCTTCAGCACGCGTCGGATCCGATCGCGTGGTGGAACCCCGACCTGCTCTTCCAAGAACCGGACTGGCTACGCGAGCCGCGCGGCTACGACCTGTCCGGGCGCATGCAGTGGATTCCGATCGTCACGTTCCTGCAGGTGTCCGCCGACATGGCGGTGGCGGTCGACGTCCCCGACGGGCACGGCCACGTCTATGTCAAGGACGTCGCCAACGGCTGGGCCGCCGTGCTGCAGCCGCCGGGATGGACGCCGGAGAAGACCGAGCGCCTGCGCCCGCTGCTGTCCAACGACGAGAACGCTTAACTGGTCTCGCTCCTCGCGTGCGCTGAACCTGTCCCGCTCCTCGCGTCCTCGCGTGCGCTAAACCAGAACGCCTTCGGCCTTCAAAGCGTGATACCCGCCGACCACATCGGTCGACCTGTGCAACCCGAGATCGATCAGCGACGCCGCGGCCAGACTGGAGGTATAGCCCTCCGAGCACAGCACCACCCATTCCACGTCGTCGCCGACGGCCTCCGGCAGCTTGGCGTCACTGGTCGGATCGCAGCGCCACTCCAGCACATTGCGTTCGATGACGAGTGCCGCGGGGACGTGTCCCTCGCGGTCGCGCTGCGCCTGCGGACGGATGTCGACGAGCACCGCGCCGCGCTCCAGTGCACCGGGCACGGCCTCGGCGGCCATCCTATCGAGCCGGGCGCGGGCGGCGTCGAGCACCTTGTCGATACGGCTGGCCATCAGTTCTTCATCCCTCCGGGCCGTCGGTCAGTTCGGTTCGGTTGCGACGCAGGGTGTTCCGGTCGGTCACCTCGTAGTACGACATCGCCGTCAACGGCGGTGAGTAGGCGTGCACGCTCAGCGTAGGCGTAACGGGAGCGGCAGGCGCAGGCGCCGGTCCTGGCGCCCATACGACGTCGTGCACCCAGCCAAGCGGGAAGGCCGCCTGGTCGCCTGCATTGAGCCGTCGGCGCCGCAACGCCTCACCGTCCCAACGGAATTCGTCCAGTGCGCCGGACACCAGCGTCAGCGCACCGAGTGAGCCGCTGTGGTCGTGCAGCTCGGTGGCGTGGTGGGGGACCCAGCTGATGAGCCAGACGTCCAGTTCGCCGTCGCCGTGGATGCGGGTGTACCAGCGGTCGTCGACGGGCAGCCCGTCCGCGGGCAGCAGATGGTCGTAGCGGCCGCTGAGCATGCCGTCGGCCGCTTGGTCGACGGCCTGCAGCAGGTCAGGGACGCGCAGGCGGGTGGGGGCGGAGCGGGCGGGCGCAGCAGCAGGGGAGGGTACAGAAAGAGCGGAGACCATGAACACTCCAGAAGTGACAGACGGGTCGGGGGGCGGCGGCTACGCCGGACAACACCACCGAGACCAGATCCCCTCCATCACGTCCGCGAGTGTTGCATAGATTGGCAGCATGCGCTTCTACCTCCTTTGTGCCGCGGCCACGGTGACGGCTCTCGCGGTCGCAGGATGTTCGTCGGGCGGCGAGGGCGGTCACACGTCGGCGGCGCCCACCACAACGACCGCGACCAGCTCGGAAACCCACACCCCGGCACCCGGCGCCGTCGAGGTTGCGCCGGGCGGCGCGACCACAGCCGTCGGGGCGGACGCCGAGTCGACCGAAGAGGAGTACTCGCAGGCCTGCCAGGCCGCGAAGGTCTGGATCGACCAGCAAGGCGGCGACCGGAAGTCGCAGGTGGAGCCGTTGCTGAAGATGTTGCAGGACCCCAACACACCGCCCGGTCCGGCCACCTACAACACCCCGTGGGCGCAGCTCTCCCCCGCCCGCCAAGCGGCCGTCATCGTCGCGGTCCAGGCGGGCGCGGACTCGCTCTGCTGACAATTCGAATCACGGTTGCGAGAAAGTCGGCTATCAGCGGCTCGCGATCCAGTCCCGGCCCCGGGCGACCGCCTCGTCGAGCGCACCGAACACCCGATCCGTGGCGGGCACGATGCCGTCGGAGCCGAGCACATCCACCAGCCCGCCCCGCTCGAGGATCTTGTGTGCGGCCGGGGTGACACCGGCGACGATCAAGCGGCCCCCGCGCGCCTGCAGCTCACCCGCCCACCGGCGTAGCGCCTTGATCGCGACCGAGGACGGCACGTCGGGCAGCATGCGCATGCTCAGCACGACGACGGCATTGGTGGAGTCCTCCGCCTTCGGCCACTCCTCGTCGATGCGAGCCACCTCCGCGAACAGCCCGACGCCCGCGTAATGCAGGACGGTGACATCGTTGCTTCGGCAGTGTGCGGGAACCGGGACGACCTCAAAGTGCTCGCCGTCGGTCTGCTGCAGACCGACCAGCTGAGCGGACTGCGCGGCCTTGACGCCGTACAGGACGAGCGACGTGATGACGCCGATCAGGATCGCCGTGTGCAGTGGCAGCTGGGTGGTGGCGGCGAAGGTGATCAGCATCGCGATCGCAGATATCGGCGCGACGCGCAACACCAGCTTGATGTCGGGCAGCCTGCCTGCGACGAGCTCGAGACCTATGACGAAAATGAGTCCCCCGATGACCGGCATCGGAATGATCTCGGCGGTCGACCCTGCGATCAAGACCAGCAGCGCGAGCCAGATGCCTGCGAAGATTCCGGCCCATCGGGTCTGCGCGCCAGCCGATGTCGCGATCCCGGTACGCGACAGCGAGCCGCCGGCAGGCAGGGCGCCGAAGAAGCCGCCTGCGAGGTTGCCGACACCCTGGGCGGTGAAGTCGCCGGACATTTTGCTGCGGCTGCCGTCCGGGTTCGGAACGGTCGCGGAGATTCCTGCGGCCTGCGCCAGCGCGACGAGCGCAACGGCGACCCCGCCGACCAGCAGCTGAGGCAATACCGCAAAATTCGGAACGGTCAGCGGGGGAAGTGAATTCGAGATCGTCGCGATGTCGCCAACGGTTTCGACGTCGATGTGCGCAATAGCGACCACCGCGGAGACGACGACCAGCGCCAGCAAGACGGCGAACGATTTCAGCGGCTTGATGAAGTGGAAAACCGCCCATACCGCGACGGCCCCCGCCGCAACGGCGACGGCGGCCGGATGCCATAGGCTGATATGGGCGAGCGCATCCACGAACTTGCCGATCGTGTTGCCGCTCTGCGGTTTATAGCCCGTTGCGTCGTTCAGCACGCCCGCGATGATCTGCAGTGCGATGCCGGTGCTGAATCCAGTCATGACGGCATTGCTGACGAAGTTCATGATCGACCCGAAGCGCAGCAGCCCGAATACGAACATGACGGCACCGACGACGACGGCGAGCGCGGCGACGTTCGCCGGGTCGGCCGGGTCAAGGCCCTTTTCTGCGAGCACGCTGCGCGAGGACAGCGCGATCGCGCTGGTAAGCGTCGTGACCATCAACGCCGTGCGGGCGAAGACCGATGCGAGGATGCCGGGCACAACACCCGAGTAGAGGCCGGCGGCGGGGTTGAACCCGCCGATGCTCGCGTAGGCGATCCCCTCCGGTATGGAGAAGAGTCCGGTCACGAGGCCGGCAAGCACGTCGCGCGGCGTGGGCCTGCCGAGACGGCGCATGGGCCAATTGTCCACATCCCTGCTCGGCGGAGTGGCCGGCCGGCGCAAAATGGACGCATGGCTGGCAATCGCGTGGCGCTGGCTCTCGGCAGCGGGGGTGCACGGGGCTACGCCCACATCGGCGTGATCACCGAGCTGCACGCCCGCGGCTATGAGATCGTCGGGATCGCCGGGTCGTCGATGGGTGCGCTTGTCGGTGGTTTGGAGGCGGCGGGCAAGCTCGACGAATTCGCCGACTGGGCAAAAGCGTTGACCCAGCGCGCTGTGCTCCGCCTGCTGGACCCGTCGATCGCCGCCGCCGGAGTGCTGCGCGCGGCGAAGATTCTCGACGCGGTCCACGACATCCTTGGCGATGTCACCATCGAAGACCTGCCGATCCCGTACACGGCCGTGTCGACGGACCTGATCGCCGGCAAGTCGGTCTGGCTGCAGCGCGGTCCCGTCGATGCGGCGATCCGGGCATCCATCGCCATTCCGGGCGTCATCACACCGCACATCCTCGATGGCCGTCTGCTCGCCGACGGCGGGATCCTCGATCCCCTGCCGATGGCGCCGATCGCGGCCGTCAACGCCGACCTCACCATCGCGGTCAGCCTCAGCGGCAGCGAGGCCGACGGGCGCTATGAACCATCGGAAGCCGAACCGCGCGCGACGACGGAATGGTGGAACAGGATGTGGCGCAGCACCTCATCGCTGTTCGAGTCCAGCACCATGCTGAACAGGTTCGGCGTTGCCTCCGACGACGCCGACGATGACGCCGAACCGGTCTCCGAATCCGACAGCGACGACGAACTCGTCGACAGCGGGAGAGAGGCGGCCGTGCCGAAGATGGGCAGCTTCGAGGTGATGAACCGCACCATCGATATCGCACAGGCCGCCCTGGCCCGTCATACCCTCGCGGCGTACCCGCCGGACCTGCTCATCGAAGTGCCCCGAAGCGCGTGCCGCAGCCTGGAATTCCATCGCGCTGCCGAGGTCATCGACATCGGCCACGAGTTGGCTGCGCAGGCGATCAAGGCTCTGGCGGGCTGATCAGCCGGCGAGAAACGCGGCGACCTCGGCGGCGACGCGGCGGCCCTGCGCACGCCCGGCGCGAGCCGACGGCTCCCGGCAGGCGGGGTCGAGCGGGTTGGGGCCGAACGCCGCCAACGAGTCGTCATCGGCGAACACTCCCAGCGCGCGGCCGGGAAAGCCGTCGACCTCCAAGGCCGGGTCACGGCCGAACGGTGATGGCGCTCCCTTCCCTGACGGCACCAGCACGACGACCGCGTCGCAGTCCGTCGCCAGCTTGATGTTCATCGTGCTGCCGACGCCGCCGTCCATGTATCGCCGTTCGCCGATTGTCACCGGGGGCCATGCGCCCGGCACTGCGCAGCTCGCGGCGACGGCGTCGACCAGCTCGACACCCGAGCTCCGGTCGAAGGCGACCAGCTCACCGGTCCCGATGTCGATCGCGGTGATATGCAGTTCGCGGTCCGGCCAGTCGTGGTTCGGCAGTCGCTGCGCGATCACTTCGCGGCGGACCGCCTCGGACACCGTGGCCGTCGACCGGGCCACCTCACCGATGCGCTGCAGCTTCTGCGCCGTCGTCGCGTCGGGATCTGAAAGCGCCACCAGGAACAGCTGCGTGATGTCGTCGATGTCGACGTCGGGGTCGAGCTCCTTGGAGGCACCCTTGACCTGGCGGTCGTAGAGCTCGTCGAGCCGCAGTCCGCTGCCGAGCTGGGCGGCGACGGCCGAACCGGCCGACGTGCCGATCGTGACGTCGGACTCCAGCAGTGCGCGCGCCGTATCCGTCGACTCGTCCTCGATGCCCCGCAGGATGCCGATCTCCCAGGCAATACCCGCCAGTCCCCCACCTGCCAGCACCAGACCGCGTTTGGATGTCACAGACGAAAGTCTGCCAGTTGACCATAATCGGCCCTGGAGACACCGAACCTCGAGGAGCAACGTCGATGAAGACGAAGGCAGCCGTGCTGTGGGGCTTGAATCAAAAGTGGGAGGTCGAGGAGATCGACCTCGACGGCCCCAAGCACGCCGAGGTGATGGTGAAGATGACCGCGAGCGGCATGTGCCACTCCGACGAGCACCTGGTCACCGGCGACCTGCACATGACGATGCCGGTGGTCGGCGGACACGAGGGTGCCGGTGTCGTGGTCGAGGTCGGCGAGGGTGTCACCGACGTCGCCGAGGGGGATTCGGTGGTGCTGAGCTTCATTCCCGCGTGTGGTCGGTGCGGGCCGTGTGCACGCGGCATGAGCAACCTGTGCGAGCTCGGAATGCATCTGCTCCGGGGACCCCAGCTCGACGGCACCCACCGGTTCCATGCCCGCGGCCA
>NZ_JAVHWR010000004.1:0-60032 GCF_032159565.1 Mycobacterium sp. | reverse complement strand
CCGTGCCCGGCGGGCCGAAGACCTCCAGGACGACGTGCTTGGGGTTGAACGGCACGATGTCGTTGGCGGCGCCGCTGGGGGTGGACGTGACGTCATGCGAGCCGAAGATGCCGTTGAGGCGGTACACCGCGAATCCCGCGATCGCGACGACCAACACCGCCACCAGGAGCATCCACCGTCGCAATAATCGGCTTCCGAGCGAAAACCGTTGCATCCGTTACCCTTTCGAGGAGCGGTGACACGTTTACGGACGGGACGACATTTCCGAGCAGCCGAGCTATATCAACTTAGTTGACGGTACGGTACGGGACCGGACCGCACAAGCCGTACAGATGTTCGCTGACCCTCACTCCCTCGGGGCGTTGTGGCGGGTGAGACCGGGCATGAGCAGGTTGTCGACGAGGCCTTCGACGGTGCGCCGCGACGGGACACGGCCGGCGAGGACCGATCGATAGATCAGGTAACCGGGCAACATGTCCCAGAATTCCTCGGTGACGGCGGAGGCCGTGATCTCGCCGCGATCGACCGCCCGCTCGAGGACGTGTGCCATCAGGGCTTTTCGCTGGTCGAAGAACTGTTCCTGCATCATGGCGTCGAGCTCGGCGCTCCGGGAGACCTCCACGAGCACGGCCCGAATTGTGCTGGCATGGGTGCTGACGTGAGCGGTGATCTGCTCTCCCAGCCGCAGTAGATCCTCGCGCAGCGTGCCGGTGTCGGGGTCGACCGCGACGTGCCGGGTGCCCTCGACGAATGCGGCCAGCACCAGTTCAGCCTTGGTCGGCCATTCTGCTGCACTATTCGAGAAAACGCTTAGACGGCGGCGTCCCCGCCCGTTCGGGTAGTCGACTACTCGCGCCACCCCAAACGCTGCGCAATAGCGTCCTGTTCATTCCGGCAAGCGGCCCACGGCAGGGGGACAGAAAATGACCGATGACGAGGTACTGCAAGAAGAGATCCGCGCAGTGCGGGCATACTTCGCCCACCGCCAGGGCGCAAACGAGGACGGGCCTCTCTCAGACGTCGTAGCCGCCCTGATGCGGCACTGCGTGGTCGGCACCGAACACATCATGTAGGGCATCGACGACGCGTGGATCGACACCGAGATCGCATCCGCCGACCGCCTGGACAGTCCGTATCACATGCCCGATAGGCGTTGAGCGACAACGCCATATCGCTCGACTCGCTCCTCATCGCCGAGGGCGTTGTACAGCACGATGCGCGTTGCGGTTCGGTCGTACTTCTCTTTCAGCGCGTCGGCCAGGCCGTCCCACGTCGACTCCGTGGCGAAGGTGGCGATGTGGTCGTCGGTGATCTGCGCCGCCATCCCTTCGAAGTCGCCCGCCTTCTGCTTCTCGCGAATCCGCGCCGTCGTGCCGTCGAAACCTGCGTCGTCCCAGATGAAGGAGTAGTTGGGCGTGCTTCCGTAGAAGCTCATGCTGAATCGGACACTCTCGCGCTCTTTGTCCCGTTCTTCGTCTGTGTCGCCCACGATCGTCAGCACCGGCACGATGACCGCGATGTCCGACGGGTCGCGACCCGAATTCTGCGCACCCGCAGCCACATTTGGCAGGACGTGGCGAGCGATGTAGCCCGGTTCGCCGAGTGGATGCACATGCACGCCGTCGGCCACTTCGCCTGCCATCCGCAACATCCACGGGTTCACCGCCGCGACGTCGACCTTGGGATCCGGCGCGTCGATCGGTCCTGCGCTCCACTGCGGCGTGATGAAGTCGAGGTCGTAGAAATCACCGTGATGGTCCAGCTTGCCCGTCCGGAACGCACGGAAGCACGCCTTCACCGCCCGCACGTAGTCGCGCAGTCGCGGGCCCGGACGCTCGAACTCCATGCCGTACCGCCGCACCACATGGGTACGCACCTGCGTGCCCAGTCCAAGCCGGAATTTCCCGCCCGTCGACTCCTGCAATTCCCACGCCGTCGCCGCGGTCACGAACGGACTGCGCGGGAAGGCCACCGCAACTCCCGTCGACAGCTCGAGACCGGGTGCCGCCTGCGAAGCCACCGCCGCGTTGAGGTACGCGGTCCGACCTGTCTCGGTGAACAACAAGCCCGAGAAGCCCGCGTCCTGCACCCGTCTGGCCAGGTCACCGGCCTTGCCCAGCGGCTGCGGAACCGTCATCGCGTCGACCTGCACGCGTCGAACAGTACGCTCGGTCCGGGTTTTGGACACTGACTGGCCGGTACTGCTCGGCCTGGACTACCGCGCAGCAAAGCGGTATTAGGTGAAACCGAGTTGGCGGCGAGAACGTGTAGCGCTCACTGTCTCGCCGCCAACTTCGTCACCCAGGCGAGAAACTCGTCCGCGGTGAACACCGCCTTGCCGTATTCCTGCGCCTTGCGCGCCTTCCCGGACTGACTGCCCGCCTCGGCTGTCACCAGCACCTCACAGCGCGTCTTGGATACCGACCTCACTGGTTTCAGCCCGGCCGAGGCGGCCAGCTCTTCCATTTCCCAGCGCTCGACGATGCGACCCGCCTTGTCCTGCACCGTGCCCGTGAAGCAGATGCGTGCTCCTGGCACCAACACGTCGGCGATGTCGTCGCGCTCGAAACACAATGACTGCGGAACGATTTCAACACCCAGCAACTGGGACGCCTCGTTCAGTCGCGCCACCACCTCCGCGGGCAGCTGGGCCCGCGCAGCGGCTGCCCGCAGCTGGTCCGCCACCGACTGCCGCGCGGCCGCATCCCACGGCGTGCCACCATTGCGCAGCGACGACGCCGGCACTCCGCCCAGCACCACCGCGCCGACGTCCCTGCTGACGCGCAGCAGTGCCGACAATCCCGGCAGGTGATCCGCCGTCGGTGTCGGCACAGAGTGATCGCGGCTCACCAGCAGACCCGAAAGCGACTCCGCCGGTTCGGGTTCCTCGAACGCCGACGATCCCTCTTCCGATCTCAGCCCGCGATGCGCCTCCAGCGCAGACTGCGCCCGCTCCAGCGCTGTCCGGCCCGACACCCGCGCGCCGCGCAGCTCGACGCCGAGCGGCATCGCTGTCACATAGCCCAGCCTCTTGAGCTCGAAATCGATCAGGCCCAGGGTCTCGTCCACTCCGGCGCCTACCGGTGTGCATCCCGCGAGCATCGGCGCTATCACCGCCCACGCCTCCCGCACAGTCGGCGCCAGCAGCACGTCGGAGACGCTGATACCGAACGCCTTCCGCGCATCCGCGAGATCCCGCTGCGGGTTGATCAGCGTCGTCACCGCCGTGTCGTCGTCGAACGCGACGGCCAGTTCGACCGGTCGCGGTCGCGACATCCGGCCCTCGTCGCCCACCGTCAACATTCCGATCGCGCAGTATCGGCGCGCGCCGGAGTCGACGACTGATGTTCGCAGGAACCGTGCGATGCGACGATCGGTCTTCAAATCCTTCGGCAGCACTGGACGTTTCAGGACGAGACCGGCCAACGAGGTGCAGCGGCTCAGCGCCACATAGAGCTGTCCCGTCGAGAACATACCGCCGGTCAGGTCGACCACCAGACGCTCCAGCGTCTGCCCCTGGCTTTTGTGGATCGTGATCGCCCACGCGAGCTTGAACGGCAGCTGCGTGTACGAGCCGATCACTTCCCGGCCCAATGAGCCGCCCCCGACCACGGGTCGCGTCGCCTCCCAGGAGTACGGCGTCACGTCCGCGCAGGACCCGTCGGCGAACTCGACTTCGACGACGGCACCGTAGCGGTCGTAGTCGACGCCCATCACCCGGCCGATGGTGCCGTTGACCCATCGGTCGCTCTGGTCGTTGTTGAGCAGCATCACCTGAGCGCCGACCTTGAACCGCAGCGTCTCCTCGACGGGTGGGTCGAACAGCGACAGGTCTCCGTAGACCCGTGCGTGGTGGACCAATTCGTCGCCCGGCAGTCGTTCGAGCTGCTGACGATTGCGGGCCGTCACCAGGCGGTTGGTCGGCGCCAACGTCAGCCAGAACTCGTCGTCGGGCGGAACGAAATCGGCATCGGCGCGGGCATTGAGCTGCTCCTGGGCGTGCCCTAGCAGGACACCTTCGCGAATCTCGTTCAGAATGGCCGTCATCCGGTCGTCGCCGAGCTGACGGAACACCGTCGTCAACGAGACGGTGGGGAAGTCGTCGCGGCGGAAACTGTGCGCCGAGAAGAAGTACGGCGTCTCGTACGTCGTCGAAAAGAAGTGCGCTTCGTCCTCGGTGACGACCGGCGGCAGTTGATAGAGGTCGCCGACCAACACCAGCTGGACGCCACCGAACGGCGTACCCGGGTCCGGACCGAAACGCGACAGTGCCGACGCCACCATGTCGAACACGTCGGCGCGCATCATCGACGCCTCGTCGATGATCAGGGTCTGCAGCGACGCGAGTGTCTTGGCGAAGCGGCCGGGCCGGTACTCGCCGCTGCGGACACCGTCCAGCGTCGTCGTCGTGCGGAAACCGAACAGCCGGTGGATGGTGTACCCGTCGACGTTCAAGGCCGCGATGCCCGTCGGCGCAACGACGACCACCTTGCGGTCGGTCTCGGCCATGAAATGGCGGATCAGCGTCGACTTGCCCGTGCCGGCCTTGCCGGTCAGGAAGACATGCCTGCCGCCGGCCAGCAATTCGAGCGCTTGGCGAAACTCGTCGGTGAGGACGAGCCCGTCGGTCAGCCCCGCCATGAGCACAGATTACTGGCCGCCGCCGGCGAACTCCGTGTCATCGCCGCAGCCGTCGCGCCAGACCCGACGCGCGTACCGCACGCCGCTCGACCGCCGCCCGCAACGCCTGCTCCGACGCGATGACGCGGACACGCTCCTTCGCGCGCGTCACCGCCGTGTAGAACAACTCCCGCACGAGCAGTCGCGAATCCTCCTGCGGCAACAGCACGGTGATCTCGTCGGCCTGACTGCCCTGACTTTTGTGGATCGTCATGGCGTGCATCGTGTCCACATCCGACAGCCGGCTCGTCGCGAACTCCAGCGGTTCGGCTCCCGCGATCGCCGCCCGCAACACACCGTCGCGCACCAGCGTGACACCCGTGTCGCCGTTGTACAGCTTCAGGCCGTAGTCGTTCGCCGTCACCAGCACCGGCCGCCCCGCATACCAGTCCGACCAGATCGGCTCACCGGTCTCCTCCGCCAGCCACCGCTCGACTTGACGGTTCCAGAACCGCACCCCGTACGGCCCCCGTCGATGCGCACACAACAGGCGGTGCTCATCCAGTGTCGCCAGCGCCGCCTCTGCATTCCCGAGGATCGCCGCTTCGCGCAGCTGGAGAGCCTGCGGCACAAGCACCCTGCGCAGATGCTCCGACGGCTGATCGGTGTCGATCCACTCGATGTGCTCACCACCCGCACGCAGCACCTCGATCGCGCCGTCGGTGTCACCTGCCCGGATCGACGACGCCAAAGCGCCGATCGACTCGCCGAAGCGGTGCGGCGTCTTCAGCGCCGCGAGCTTCGACGCGTCCAGCCCGTCGACCAGATCCGCCAGCACAGCGCCCGCTTCCACCGACGCCAACTGATCCGGATCGCCGACCAGGATCAGCCGCGCATCCGGTCGCACCGCCTCCAGCAGCCGCGCCATCATCGTCAACGAGACCATCGACGTCTCGTCCACGACGATCACGTCGTGCGGCAGTCGGTTACTGCGGTTGTGCCGGAATCTCGCCGACGTGTCCGGTCGGCTGCCCAGCAGACGGTGCAGCGTCGTCGCGTGCATTCCCGACAGCGCCTGCTGGTCTGTCTTGTCCAGCTTGCCGACCTCGAGTCGCACCGCCTCCTGCAATCGAGCCGCCGCCTTTCCCGTCGGCGCTGCAAGCGCGATCCGCAACCGCGTTCCGCCGGCGAGCAGCGCGAGCAGCCGCGCCACCGTCGTGGTCTTACCCGTGCCCGGGCCGCCCGTCAACACCGTCAAGCCCTGTGACAACGCAATTTTCGCGGCCAATCGCTGCTCTTCGAACCCGGCCGGAAACAATCGGTCGATGTCTGGCGACACCTTCTCGGGCTTCAGCCCGATCATCGTGTGCACGTCGTCGGCGACCTGCTGCTCTTCCAGCCAGTACCGGTCGAGGTACAGCAGATCACCCTCGACTCGCACTGCCGGCGGCGTGCCGGCGAGCGTGCTCGCCTCGATCGCGGTCAGCCACGCGTCGATCTCCGGCCACGGCAGCCCCTCGACGCCGACCTGCTGCTCGACCGACCGCAGGTCCACACACACCGAACCATTGCGCAGCGCCCTTACCGCCAATGCCACCGCCAGCGCGACCGTCTCGTCCGGCTCCTTCGCCAAGGCGGTGAGCCGCTGTGCCACATGGACATCCGACGCCTCCAGCACTTCCGCGTCGGTGAACGTCCGCAGAAGCCCCGTCGCACCAAGAGCCTGCCGCCATTCCATCGTTGTCATGCGGCCCTGCCCTCGTCGAGCAGGTCCGACACGGCGGTGATCAGCGACGCCGGCGGCTGCCAGCTGAACACCCCTGCCGGGTGCCCTTCGACCACCGGTGTGTCGGGGCCGCACATGCCGCGCAGGAACAGATACATCACGCCGCCCAGGTGCTTGCCGGGTGCATACCCAGCCAGCCGCCACCGCAGAAACCTATGCAGCACAACGCTGTACAACAGCGCCTGCAGCGGGTAATCAGAATGCAGCATTGCCTCGGCCAGCCGCGGCCTGCCGTAGTCGGCGGCCGTCAGCGGCTCCGCCGGGTCGCCGAGCCAGTTCGTCTTGTAGTCGACGACCACGTACCGGTCGCCGATACGCAGCACCGCGTCCACCGATCCCGACAGATACCCTTTCAACGGCTGACCGCCGAGCGCCGCTCCGGTCAATCGGTCGGCATAGGACGCCAGCGGGTCGTCCTTCGGCAGATGCGCACGCACCAACTCGCCGACGTGCGACAGCCGGATCTCCGGCACCACGACGCGTAAATCGCCTCCTGCCAAGGGGAATTCGAAGTCCATCTCGCGCATCCGGTCATGCAGCCCGATCTGCCGCAGCGTCAAGCCGTCCGCCAGTGGGCCAAGGGGAGTGTCGTGCATCGGCACCATCGCGGCCGCCAACTCGGGCGCCGGAACGTCGACCGGCCACCACGCCGCATGTTCCCGGATCCGCACCTCCAACTCGGCGGCGAGATCAGCCGCGAAGGGGTCGGCGGTCTCCAGCACAGCGTGTACCAGCGTGCCGAACTTCGCGCCCATCGGAAGATCCGCCATCGGCGACGGCACATCAGCACCGACCGCAGTCGTCGTCAGCGGAATCTCGGCGACCTCGTCGTCGAGCTCGATCACCTCCGGCTCGCTGCTGACCGGCGTCGCCTCCGCCGCCCGGATCAGCCCCGAGTACGACGTCCGTCGCCACGCGGCGTCGATCTGACGGTGGAAATGCCGCGCAGCCAGGTCGCCGCGCGGCTCGTCGGCCACCATCGCGGGCACAGGCCGCGCCACGGACTCCTCGATGACCAGACCGCCTGCCGCCTCCCACTCCTTGAACAGCAGCATTGCGTCGTCGTCGGAGATCTTGTCCGGCGAGCAGCGATCCGGCACCGCAGCCTCGCCCGGTCGGCGCCCGCGCAGCAGCCGCGACAGCCCGCCGTTGGGTTCGTCCCACGACGGCGCCCACCATGCGACGACCTGCGACTGCGCCCGCGTCATCGCCACGTACATCAGCCGGCTGTCGTCGCTCGCGTCCTCTTTCCGGCCCAGCGCCGAGACGACGTTGAAGTCGGGGCTGTCGATGCCGCCGACGTGCAGGCACCGCTGATCGCCGTCATGGAACAACACCAGCTCGGGGCGCGGGGCATAGCGGTTGAACGCGAACGGCAGGTACACCACCGGGAACTGCAGGCCCTTGGCCACCCACACCGTCATGATCTGCACGGCGGCCGCATCGTGATCGAGCCGACGCGCACGTTCCGTTGCGCCACTTCGCTCTTCGCGCTGCTCCCGCAGCCAGTCGCGCAGCGACGGCAGGCTGAAGTGCTCGCGATGGGCCGTCTCCTGCAGCAGCTGCGTCATGTGCGCAAGGTCGGTCATCTGTCGTTCGCCGCCATGCCACGACAGCACGCGGTCGCTCATGCCGCGCAGCTGTGCGGCCTCGAAAATGGCGGACACACCGCGTTCGCGCGCATGCCCCGCCCACTCCCGCAGCGTCTCCGCGATGTGGTCGGTCAGCTTGTCGCCGCCCTCGACGAGGTCCTCCGCGGTCTTGCCGAAGAACATGGTCGCCGCGGCCGCGCGCACCATGCCAGGGCGGTGGGGCTGGTCGAACGCCTCCAACAGGCAGAGCCAGTCCTCGGCGGCTTCGGAGGTGAAGATATCGGAGTCGCCCGTGTACACCGCCGGGATGCCGGCGTCGCAGAGTGCCCAGTAGCACGCACGGGCGTCCTTGTGGCTCTCGACGATCACCGCGACATCGCGCGCCGCCAACGGCCTGCCGTCGAACGTGGCACCGTTCGTCAGCAGCTCGCCGACGTCGGCGGCCAGATCTTTCGGAATGTGCTCGCGCAGATCGGGGATGCCGATGGTCCGAGTCCCTTTGCGGCCGAACGGCTCACGCTTCACGATGCGTAGCCGGAACGGGTCGTCGCACGGCGCGCCCGCCAGGCGCGAACCGTGATACTGCGCGTCGACCTCGTGGACGATGATCCGTGGGTCTCCGAGCTCTGCCCCGCCGAGCAGGGTCTGCAGCCGGTTCACCAGTGCGGCGTCGCTGCGCCAGTTCTTGCCGAGCGTCTTGCGCACACCGGCGGTTTCCGCGGCCTTCAGATAGGTGACGATGTCGCCGCCGCGGAACGCGTAGATGGCCTGTTTCGGGTCACCGATCAGGATCAGCGTGGAGCGGTCGGTGAACGCGCGGTCGATGACCTTCCACTGCACAGGGTCGGTGTCCTGGAACTCGTCGACCATCACGATCGGCCAGCGCCGGTGCATCCTGAGCTGGGCCGGCGAGTCGTCGGCTTCCAGCGCATCGGCCAACCGGGTGAGTAGGTCGTCGTAGCCGAGGATGCCGCGTCGCCGTTTGCGAATTTCCAGTTCGGCGAGAACGTCTTTCGCGAAGCCGACGCACACGGCGGCGCGGGAATCCGGTGGGGGGTTGTTCGGCCGCAGCTCCGTCGCGGGATGCTTGACCACCTCGCGCGCCAGCCGAAGCGCGTCAGTGTGGTTCAGCAGGGGATCGTCGCGCTCGAGGCCGAAGTGTCGGAGGTACAGGTCGTCGACGATTTCGGCGACCAACTCGTCGAGGCTCTCCACCAGCGTGACACCGGAGTCCGAGTCGCCGGCCACCCCGAGGGACTTGAGCACCATCTGACAGAACTGGTGCGTGGTCGCGATGGTCGCGGCGTCGAAGGACGCCAGTGCATCGCGGAGCCGCTGACGGCGGAAGGCTCGCTCGTCGTCGCTGCAGTCAAGGAGGCGGGCGATCACCTGATTGTCGCCGACAGCAGCCGGGTCGTCGAAAGCCATTACAGCGTCCACGATTTGGCGACGGACTCGGTCGCGGAGCTCCTGCGTCGCCGCCCGCCCGAAGGTGATCAGCAGCATCTGGTCCAGCGTCGCCTCATCCTCGGCGATGTATCGCGTGACCAGACCGGCCAGCGCGAACGTCTTGCCCGTTCCTGCGCTTGCCTCGAGGACCGTGGTCGACAGCGCAGCGGGCAGCGGGCCCAGCAGGTCGAAGTTGTCCATCGTCAGTCCATCGCTCGCAGCATCGGCAGCCACAGCCGGCAGGCGTACTCGTCGAGGCCCGCGTCGATGAGGACTTTCAGCCACGCGCCATGGCCCCACGTTCGGACATGCGCCGGTTCGGCATCCTCACCGGGATAGCGGTCGGACTTCCACCGGTAGCGCGCCACCCGCTCAGGGTCGCCGTGGGTGTGTATCGCTTCCGCCCAGGCATACGACGTTTTGGGTGGAAGCGGCAGGGGCTCGCGACGGCCCGCGTCGTACATCGCCACGAGGTCGGAGAGCAGCTCGACCGCGGGGACTGCGGGACGGCGCAGCGTGTCCACCTGCGGGGTGGTGCCTTTCTTGGCGCGCCCGATGCAGATCGCCGCCCAGTCGCGGCTCGGATCGTGAGCGAGCAACGCCAGCAGGGGAATCCACGCCTGCAGCAGATGGCGCCCGCCGAGTTTGGAATACGTCACCGAGACGAGCCTGTCGCCGAAGACGGGCGACACCGTGCCGGTCAGGCGCCGGCCGCCGACGTCGATGTCCACGTCCACCGCCTCGGCCTTCGTGTTGCGGTAGGCGCGGGCGGTGTCGGCGAGAAGGGTTGACTGGTCGCGGATCTCGGTGGCCTTGCGCCACCCCAGCCGGCCGGGCGGCAGGGTCCCGCGTCGCCACTCGGCGTCGCGCGCCTCGTCGGGTTCCATGCCGTGCAGCATGTCGGCGAGCATCCGGTCGCCGACCGTCCACTCCTCGAGCGCGTTGATGTCGACGGGCATCGCGTCCTCGACCCCGTCGACGTCCCACGGCAGCGTGTAGTCCAGTGCTCGGTAGAAGCCCTTCACCGGATCGCGGAAGAACGCGGCAAGATCGGCGAGCACGACGTCGTCGGGTGGAGGAGCGCGAAGCGGTCCGGAGATGAAGGCCGGCTTTCCGGCGCGATCGCCGGAGCGGGCACGTGCGGCGTTCAGCACGGTCGAATCGAAGGTGAACGGCTTGCCGGGGATCAGGTTACCGGGGATGACGTTGCGGGTGTCGAAGGGCTGCAACGGATGTTTGACGACGATCGTGTCGCGTACCTTCTTCTCGGTCGTCAGGTCGAGGGTGTCGAGCAATTCGGCCAGCGGTACCGCGGGCGGTCGCTCCTGGCCGGAGTATTCGTTGGCCCCGGTGTAGGTGATGACGAGCTTGTCGGTCGCGGCGCCGATCGCGTCGAGCAGCAGTTGCCGGTCCTCGGAACGGATGTCGCGTTCGCCGGTCATGGGGTCGCGGGCCAGCGCATCGTCGCCGTCGACCACGCCGATCCGCGGGAAGATGCCGTCATCGAGCCCGACGAGGCAGACCACCCGGTGGGGCACCGAACGCATCGGCACCATCGTGCACACCGTCAGCGTGCCGGTGCGGAAGTTGGCCCGGGTCGGGCGTCCCGCGAGGTGCCGGTCGAGGAGGGCGCGAATGTCGGCCAGACGCATCTTGGTGTTCGCGCGGCGGCCTGCGTCGCTGAGCACGTCTGCGAATTCGCGCTGTAACTGGCTGGTCTGCCAGGCGTCGTCGTCGTCGACGCGGGCCAACCGGTCTATGCCGTTCTCCAGGGCGGTCAGCCACTCCTGCAGGGGCTTTGCACCGGTGAGGGACTCGACGACTTTTTGTAGCCGGTAGACATACTCGGCGAGTTGACCAGCTAGCTCCACGCGGTTGGAGCTGACGTCGTCGAGTGGCAGCGTGGTGTCGATCCAGCCGCGAGAGTCGTCGGACATGGCCACGCCGGCAAGGACGCGGTCGATGCCGAATCGCCATGTGTTCTGCACGAAGTCGACGCCGTACGGCTTGCGGTGGTCGCGGTCGAAGCCCCAGCGGATGTTGGCCTGCCGCACCCAACGGGTGATGTCTTCGAGGTTGTCGTCGGTAAACCCGAAGCGCGCCCGCACCGGCGAGGCCTGCGCGAGGTTGAGAACCTCGCTGGAGGTGGCCCGGCCGCCGGCGAGCGCGAGCAGTTGTGAGGCGACGCCGAGCAACGGGTTGGTCTGCACGAGCGAGCGGTCCGCGAGGCGCACCCGTAGCCTGTGCGCGGGATGTACGCCCCTGATCATGTCGCCGAGGCCGAAGCCGGCGACGATCAGCGGCGCGTACGTCTCGATATCGGGGCACATGACGAGAATGTCGCGGGGTTCCAGCGTCTCGTCGTCGGCGAGTAAACCGAGCAAAACCTCTCGGAGAACATCGATTTGACGTGCCGGGCCGTGGCAGCTGTGTACCTGCACCGAACGGTCGTCGGGGTCCAGTGTCCGGCCGTCGCGTCGCACCTCGTTTGCCGTGATGTCGGACTGCAGCCAACCCAGAAGTGTGTCCGGCCGCCGGTGGCTGCCGAGGTATTCGTCGGTCTGTGAGTCGGTCGGCAGGCCGCGCTGCAGTTCGCGAAGGTCGCGGCCCAGGGTGGCCAGCAGAGGGTGGCCGACTTCGCGGTGGCTGGTGTCGTCGCGGCGGCGGATCTGCCCTTGGGTGTCGGTGAGGGACTGCCACAGGGAGTCGCTGGGGTGCGGCAGCCACAGGTGTATATCGTGGTGGGTGGACAGCGCTTCGAGCAGTTCGATCTCGGTGCCGGGAAGTCGGGTGTGGCCGAAGAGGGATAGGCGCTGAGGCAGGCCGGTCGGCGACTCATGCAGTGTGGCAACAGTTTTGGCGTGTCGGATGTGCGGCGGATCGGCATCGACGCGATTCAGCACCGCACGCCACAGGGGTGGCTGCCAGGCGAGATCGGGGTCGATGTCACCGGCATCGTCGTTCTCCCAGTCGATGAGCAATTGCGGCCGCTGCCGCGCGTAGGAGGCGAAGAGCCCGGCCAGGCGTCTCGCGACGGCGTAGCGGCGCCCCATGCGGAGTTCACGCTCCTCGCCGGCTTCGAAGTGGCCGAGGTGGGTGGCCAGTGGCTTGCACCAATTGTCGTCGCAGCTGGCGTCGATGACTTCCAGCAGCGGCCAGACGAGCGAATCGGGATGCCAGGGATCGTCGTCGGCGGTTCCGGTGATCTCGGCGATCAGCGAGCGGGGATTGCGGAAGGTGATACCGGCGCAGACGCCGTCCTGCCCGCTGCCGCGGCCGAGGATGTGCGACAGCCGCTGGCTGAGCCACCGCTCGACGCCCTTGGCCGGGACGACGACGAGCTCCTCGGCGAATGGATCGGGCAGCGGATCGGCGAGAAGGGCACCGAGTCCGTCGGCAAGCAGGTCGGTGCGTTCAGCACGATGGATGTGAAGCGCCATTGATGGCCACGATATGGGGTCGGTCCGACTGTCACAGCCAGATGCTCGACACCCGCGCCGCCGATATTGCAGCCATGGTCGTTGAAGCGGCGAAATCACGACCGTGGGCGCAATATTGCGCCTCGCTTGCCGAGCGGTCGGCCGCCGATCGGCCGATCATGGTCCCATGACCAGAGACGAGATCACCGAACAGATTGTCGCCGCCCGGCTGGCGAAGGGGCTGACCTGGCAACAGCTCGCCGACGCCGTCGACAGGCCCGTCGTCTGGACCACGTCCGCGCTGTTGGGTCAACATCCGATTCCGCCCGAGCTCGGCAAGAAACTGGCGGAGATGCTCGGCCTCGACGAGGCCGTGGTGCCGGTGCTTGCGGCCGTGCCCATGCGTGGTGGATTGCCGACTGCAGTTCCGACCGACCCAACCATCTACCGCTTCTACGAAGCCCTTCAGGTCTACGGCGGCGCGCTCAAGGAGCTGATCCACGAGCAGTTCGGCGACGGCATCATGAGCGCGATCAACTTCAGCGTCACCATGGACAAAAAGCCGCACCCCGCCGGCGAACGCGTCGTCGTCACCTTCGACGGCAAATTCCTGCCGTACGACTGGACTGTCGCCGAAAGCTAACTGGCTCAGCCCAACTGCGCGACGAGCGCATCGGTCACCTGCACCGTCGACGCGCTGCCGCCAAGGTCGCGCGTGCGGGTCTCCGGTTTCGCCAGCGTCGACTCCATCGCCGCCACCACATCGGCCGCCGCCGCCGAGTGCCCGAGGTGGTCGAGCATCAACGCCGCCGTCCACACCGCTCCGACCGGGTTGGCGATGCCCTGACCGGCGATGTCCGGCGCCGAGCCGTGCACCGGCTCGAACATCGACGGGTACTGCTTCGTCGGGTCCAGGTTCGCCGATGGTGCGATGCCGATCGAGCCCGCCACGGCCGCCGCAAGATCGGACAGTATGTCGCCGAACAGATTCGACCCGACGACGACGTCGAACCGCTCCGGCTGCAACACGAACTTCGCCGCCAGTGCATCGATGTGCTCGCTGTCGAACCGGACGTCCGGATGTTGCGACGCCCGCTCGGCGACCACCTCGTCCCAGAACGGCATGGTGTGCACGATGCCGTTGGACTTCGTCGCCGACGTCACGTACTTGCGGCGGCTCTGCGCCAGCTCGAACGCGAAGTCCGCGATCCGGCTCACCCCGACCCGCGTGAACACCGATTCCTGAACCGCCATCTCGTCGGGGAAGCCGCGGTTCACCCGGCCGCCGACTTCGCTGTATTCGCCCTCGACGTTCTCCCGGACCACGACGAAGTCGACGTCGCCCGCCGTCCGCAGCGGGCTCTGGACGCCGTCGAACACCCGGATCGGTCGCAGGTTGACGTACTGGCGAAACGCCCGCCGGATCGGGATCAGGAGGCCCCACAGCGAGACATGGTCGGGCACACCAGGCCAGCCGACGGCACCCAGGAAGACCGCGTCGAATTCCCGCAGCTGCTCGATGCCGTCGGGCGGCATCATCGCGCCCTCGCGCTCGTACCGCTGGCAGGACCAGTCGAACTCGGTGTAGGCAAGATCGATCCCGTGCCGGGCCGACACGGCGTCCAAGACCGCGCGGGCCGACGCGATCACCTCGGTGCCGATCCCGTCGCCCGGGATGACGGCGATGCGCTGCGGGCTCACCCGGCCGATCCTAGGCCGATC
The DNA here is from genome assembly GCF_032159565.1 of Mycobacterium sp. GTDB lineage: Bacteria > Actinomycetota > Actinomycetes > Mycobacteriales > Mycobacteriaceae > Mycobacterium. The sequence goes on along the minus strand of NZ_JAVHWR010000004.1, from coordinate 45,444 downwards.
GCCACAGACCACCGTCACAGCTGATGCAAAGGAGTGCGAGGCATTGTGGACTCGTGCATGTCCTGTCCCGCCGCCGCGTCATCCAGCTGGCCGGCGTCGCCGGTGCTTCGACCTTGGTGGCGGCGTGCTCCGGTAAGGCCAACCCCAACAGGCAACCAGGCCGCGCCGAACACAGGGCCACTCCCACGGCCAAGCCGCCCGCGACGCCCAGTGCGGCCGATGGCGCCTGCCCGAAGACGACGCCGCCCGAGACCGCCGGACCGCATCCCGGTGACCGGTCGAACGGCCCCAACGTCCTCGGCGAGGAGGGCGTCGTCCGCAGCGACATCCGGTCGAGCTTCGGCGCCCTGTCCGGCTGGGCCGAGGGTGTTCAGACGACCATCGAGTTGACGGTGTTGGACGCGACAAGGGACTGCGCCAAGGGCGAGGGCATGGCCGTCTACGTCTGGCACTGCGACCGGGCAGGCGATTACTCGCTCTACAGCGGGGATGCCGCCGACAAGAACTACCTCCGCGGCGTTCAAGTGGCCGGGCAGGACGGCCGGGTGTCGTTCACTTCGGTCTTCCCCGCGTGCGACGCCGGGCGCTGGCCGCACATCCACTTCGAGGTGTTCGATTCGCTCGACGCGGCAGTCGCAGGCGAAAACGCCCGCCTCACTTCACAGGTCGCGTTGCCCGAAGGTGCGTGCAAGAAGGTGTTCGACTACGACAAGGGCTACTCGGCCAGCGTGCAGAACATGTCGAACGTAACGCTGGAGAAAGACAGTGTGTTCGGCGACGGCTGGGATGGCGAGCTTGCGACGGTGACCGGCGATCCGTCCAGCGCCATGTTGGTCACTCTGACGATCGGCGTCGGCGAGAAGCCAAGCCCCCCGCCGCCCTGATGGGATCACGTCGCCCGACGAATCCGTGCCACGATGAACGCATGCCGGACGACGACGTGGCCTCCGAGCGTGAGTTCAAAGAACGCAACATCGAGGAGTTCCGCCGCAACGGCGGCAAGGTGGGCGGGCAGTTGGGTTCCCGCTGCTGCTTCTGACCTCCAAGGGCGCCAACAGCGGCGCAGAGCGCCTCAACCTGGTCGGCTACTTCGACATCGACGACAAGATCTATATCGTCGGTTCCGCGGCTGGCCGCGACAGCAGCCCCGCCTGGGTCTTCAACATCAGAGCCCACCCCGACGTCCAGGTCGAGGTCGGCGACGACCCACCCAAGCGTGTCGCCGCCCGCGAACTACCGCGACGACCGCGACGACCGCGACCGGATCTTCGAGATCGTCAAAGAGCGCGCACCCGGGTTCGCCGACTACGAGAAGCGCACCGACCGCGTTATCCCCGTATTCGAACTCGATACCGACGCTTAACCCATTACCGGGGTCGGCGCGTTTCCGGACCCCTTATAGTGGGGATCCGGTCGGAATCAACCCGATCGATTATCCGGCTTACGCCGACCCACATTGGAGTACTTTTGCCCTGGTCTCGTCGCGTCCGAATCGGCTCCGTCGCCACCGTCGTGGCGGCGGTGGTGCTGCTTGCCGGAGATGTCGCCGACACCACCGCGCAGTGCTCCACCCAGTGCCAGGTCGCCAGCGCCGCGCAGGCCATCGCCAAGCCTGAACCGGCGCCTCCACAACCCGCTGCAATCGGTGTCTTCCCGCAGGCACAGGCCGACGACGTCAATCCCGCCGCACCGGTCTCCGTCGCCGCCTTCTCCGGAAGCATCGTCAACGTCGAGATGGTCAACGACAACGGCACCACGGTCCCGGGCGCGCTGACACCCGACAAGAAGGGCTGGCACCCGACTGAACAACTCGGCTACGGCCGGACCTACACCATGACCGTCGTCGCCCGCGGACCCGGCGGCATGCCGTCACGTCAGACGTCCAGCTTCACCACCTTGACGCCGGACTACGAAACCGCCGTCAACCTCAACACCATCGCCGGTGTTTCGCTCGTCGACGGCACTACCTACGGCGTCGGCACCGTCGTGGTCGCGCACTTCGACGAAGCCATCACCGACAAGGTCGCCGCCGAGAAGCGCCTGCACGTCACCACCAACCCGCCCGTCGCGGGAGCATGGAACTGGGTCGACGATAAAGAGGCCCACTGGCGGCCCGAGAAGTACTACGCACCAGGGACTTCGGTTGACGTCACCGCGGACATCTACGGCGCCGAGCTCGGCGACGGCATGTACGGCCAAGACGACCAGCACGTCGCCTTCAAGATCGGCAACGCGCACGTCTCCATCGCCGACGACACCACCAAGCAGGTCAGCGTGTTCGACAACGGCAAGCTGGTCCGCACCATGCCGACATCGATGGGCATGGGCGGCACCGAGACCATCGGCGGCACCACGCTGTCGTTCTGGACCCCGCCGGGCACCTACACCGTGCTGGACAAGGCCAACCCGGTGATCATGGACTCCTCGACCTTCGGGCTGCCGACGGGCTCGCGGCTCGGCTACCGCGAGACCATCCCGTACGCCACCCGCATCAGCATGGACGGCATCTATCTTCACCAGCTGAACGCCACCGTATGGGCGCAGGGCAACACGAACACGTCGCACGGCTGTCTGAACCTCAACGGCGAGAACGCCGCATGGTTTTTCGACTTCTCCGTCCCCGGCGACGTCGTCGAGGTCCACCACACCGGCGGGCCCTCGCTGACCATCAAGCAGGGCGGTGACTGGACCGTGCCGTGGAAGGAATGGCGTCAGGGCAGCGCGCTCAACGCGTGACGGCCATGCCTGGCTCCTCGACGGTGCGCTCTGCACGCGGCGGGGACGACGGACCGTCCAGCGGATCCCCCGTCGTCGGCTCGGGTGCGCCCGCGCGTACCGCCTCGAGCTGCGCGGCGAACGCGACACCGAGGAACAGCGCGACCGACGACAGGTTCGCCCACAACAGCAACGCGAAGATCCCCGTCAACGGCCCGTAGGTGCTGCCGAACGAGCCGCTCTTGACGACGTACAGCGCGAGCAGCCCCGTCAGCAACAGCCACAGCAGAAGCGACACCCCGGCCCCGAATGCCAACCACGAGTACCCCGGCTGCCGTCGTCGAGGCGCGCGCTGGATGACGACGGTGAACGACGCCAACACCAAAAGCACTCCGACAGGCCAACTTCCGATCGTACAAAGCGACTGGAACGTGTCGCCCCAGCCATATGCCGCCGCAAGCGCCTCGCCGAGTGCGTCACCGCCGATGATCACGAGGAATCCAAGCTGAAGCAGCAGTCCGGCCGTCATCGCCATCAGCAGTGCGCGGCCGTACTTCCGCAGCGCGGGCCTGTCGCGTTCGATGCCGTAGATGCGGTTCGCGCCCCGCTCGATCTGCCCCATCGCCGTGGTCAGCGCGACAACGGCGGCGAGCAGACCCAGCCATAACGCGAGATGGCCGCCCGTCACGCCCTGGTCATGCGTGCGCTGCGCGGCCTGCTGCACCATGTCGCTCTGATCTTTGCCGGGCAATACCCCTGCCACGGTCTGGATGATCACCTGCCCCACCTTCTGCTGATGAACCGCGCTGGCCAGCCCGACGACCGCGATGATCAACGGGATGAACGACAGACACAACTGCAGCGCCAGCGCCCGGGAGTGGGAGAAGCCGTCGGCATACCGGAACCGGATGAACGAGTTCTTCATCAGGTTCCATCGCCCGTACCGCCGCAGCGCGGTCACCGCGTCGTCGGCCGAGAGTTCGTCACCGGAGATGGTGACGGTCTCCGGCACGCGCGTCGAAGTGCCCATTCGGATCCTCCTAACCGGTCACGCGGCTGCCGCGGCCGACTGCGGCACGCGCACCACGAGCGCGCCGGGCTCGACATGGACGTCGATGCGGCGACCTTCGTCGATGACCTCGCCGTCGATCTGACGAGGCACCACCCGGTCGGCCTCGATCGAGATCGTTCGTCCCGTAAAGCGTTCCAGGTGCCGGTCGTGCCTGCGGTGGCGCGCGATCCGGTAGGCCACCCGAAGCCAGTCGCGAAGCGTGCGAGGCGCGACGACAGCCACGTCGAGCAGACCGTCGTCGGCCGCGGCGTCGGGGAGCAGCTCGATGCCGCCCTCGAGCTGCCCGACGTTTCCCACCAACACCGTGCGTGCAGACCGTCGCAACATCGGGCCGTCGTCGATGCATATCCGCACCTGCATCACCGGATCCCTCAGGTGGCGAAGGCCACTGACCACATAGGCCGGCCATCCCGCGAACCGCTTCATGCCTTCGCTGGTGTCGGCCATCATCGCCGCGTCGAAACCCATCCCGGCCATCACCGCGAACGGCTGGTCGCCGAGTCGACCCAGATCGATGCGACGGTCCATGCCGTCGACCGCGGTCGCCAGAGATTCGTCAAGCCCGAGCGGAATTCCGAGATTGCGGGCGAGCAGGTTGCCGCTGCCGACAGGAATGATCGCGACGGGCACACCGCTGTCGGCCAGCCCACTCAGGCATGCCATCACGGTGCCGTCGCCGCCGCAGATCACGATGAGTTGGACAGTCGCCGCGACAGCGGCCTCCGCCATTCCGCGGCCGGGATCCTCAGGCGTCGTCTCCAGCCACAGCGACGGCGACCAGCCTGCGGCGGTCAGGGTGCCGTCGATCTGCTCCCGCGCCCCCACCTCCGACTTAGCCGGATTGATGATGATCGCCGCGCGCATCAGCCACTCACCAGCCTCCTGTCGGCATCGACGGCCGCATGGCGGCGGCCACCGGCGTCATGACTCCGCACATAGAAGACGACGATGCTCAACCAGATCACCCCCAGCATGGCACCGGCGAACACATCGGTCGGGTAATGCATGCCCCGGTACACACGACTGGCCCCGATGGTCAGCGGGACTGCCGCACAGAGGATCACGGCCGCCACCGTCAGCCAACGCCGCCGGCTGTGCCAGACGGCGATCGCTGCGACCGAGCCGTAGAAGCAGATCGCCGCGGCCGTATGCCCCGAGGGGAACGACGACGTCGGCGGCGCCTGGTCCATATGCGGCACAGCGGGTCGCGGCCGCTCGATGAACAGCGTCGTCGCCATGAAGACGGCTGTCTCACCCGCCACCGCATAGATGACGACCAGGGATTCACGCCATCGGCCGAACATCCAGCGCAACACCACCGCCGCAAGCACCGTCGCCACGATGATCGTCGGCGTGGCCGACAGCATGGTGATGAACTTGCTTTCCGAAACACCACCCTGCTGGCGGTGCTCGACCAGCCGCCCCGGCATGCTCGCATCCCACCTGCCGAAGGCGCTAGCCGGCAATACGTGCGTGACGAGGTAACCCACTGCAACCATGAACGCGACAAGACAGACGGCCGGGACGACAAGCCACCCGACATCCCGTGCTACGCCCCCGACACTCTTCGAGCGCACGGATGAGAAGTACCCGGTCGCGCGCCGATTTACTCAACTGTCAAATTTTGACGGGTGAAGTCCCAGCTCAGCGCACCGGCTGCTCGGCGCTACCCACGTCAGCGGGCCGCTCTACCGGCTGCCCGGTCTCGCGTCGCCACGCCACATAGGCCCACGTCGTCACGGCGACCCAGCAGATGCCGAGCATGACGCCGGCCATCACATCGCTGGCGAAATGTACGCCGAGCACCACACGTGCCAGCGCGACGGCGCAGACGACCAGGACTGCTGCGGCAACGGCGGCGATGCGGCCGCGGCGGGACAGCAACCGCAGCCCGAGCAACAGGAAGAGACAGCACCCGATCGACGCGCCGAGCGCGTGACCAGAGGGAAACGATGGACCGGGCGCTGCCGAAACCGGATCAGAAAGAACGGGACGAGCCCGGCCCACGATCAATTTCAACCCGAGGCCGAGGCCTGCGCCGCCGAACACGGTGACGACCAGCCATGTCGCGTGGCGACGTTCGCCGCGTATGAGATAGATCAGCGCGATGACCGTCAGCGCGATCCGAAACACGTTCGGGTCGAAGACGCGACTGATGGTCTCGGCGGTGCGGACGAGTTCGGGATGAGATTCGTCGATCCGGCGAAATGCCTGTGCCGTGCCGACGTCAAAGCTGCGCAATGGCTTCCAGCCGGCCCGAACGAGCACCAGCAGTAGCGCGAAGCTCGCTGCGGCGACGAGCGTTCCGGCCAGTCCTGCGCCGAGCCGCACCCCGAACCGCTCGTCGGCGGCCGACATGTGCGGGTGCAGAGCCCTCAAGAGCCTATTCGGCATGACTGAGTAGTTCCCCCAACGGCGACTTGGTATGCCACCCGGGTGTGCCTGCGCTGATACTTCTGACAAGGGCCATTTCACACTGCGGAACATCGGCGTCACGGTTCGGAAACAAACCCGTTCTACGTTCGCCGAATGACCCAGGAGCTCAGCAACGAAGGCGTCGCCGAGGTTGTCGAGGCCGACCTCGACACGATGACGGCGACCAAAGAGACGCTCGAGGACTACACACTCCGCTTCGCTCCACGGAGCTACCGCAAGTGGTCAACGCGCGTCGTCGGCATCTCGGCGCTTGGCGGAATCGCCTACCTGGCGGACTTCGCCATCGGTGCCAACGTCGGGATCTCTTACGGCACAACCAACGCGCTCTGGGGCATTCTGATCTTCGCCGTAGTGATCTTCCTGACCGGCTTCCCGGTGGCGTACTACTCGGCGCGCTATAACATCGACCTCGACCTGGTGACCCGTGGCAGCGGCTTCGGCTACTACGGCTCCGTCGTCACCAACGTCATCTTCGCGACGTTCACGTTCATCTTCTTCGCGCTCGAGGGCTCGATCATGGCCCAGGGCCTCCAGCTCGGCCTCGGGATACCGCTGTGGCTGGGCTACGCGGCGTCCACGCTGATCATCTTCCCTCTGGTCATCTACGGCATGAAAGTCCTTTCGACACTCCAGGTATGGACGACTCCGCTGTGGCTGATCCTCATGGTCGCACCGTTCGTCTACCTGGTCATCAGCCATCCCGAGTCAGTCAGCCAGTTCTTCGCCTACCAGGGCGAGAACGGCAAGGGCGGTTTCGATCTCGGGTCGACTCTGTTGGCCGCCGGTGTGTGTCTGTCACTGATCGCCCAGATCGCCGAGCAGAACGACTATCTGCGCTTCATGCCGCCGCAGACCCCGGAGAACAAGCGCAGTTGGTGGACATGGTTGATCCTTGCCGGCCCCGGCTGGGTGTTCTTCGGCGCCATCAAGCAGGTCGTCGGTCTGTTCTTGGCCGTCTACCTGATCGCGAATGTGGCCGACAGCGCGGGCATCGCCAACCAGCCTGTGCACCAATTCCTTGAAATCTATGAGAACTTCCTGCCCGGCTGGCTCGCCATGACGCTGGCGGTGGTGCTCGTGGTCATCAGCCAGATCAAGATCAATGTGACCAATGCGTACTCCGGATCGCTGGCGTGGACCAACTCGTTCACCCGCGTCACCAAGCACTACCCCGGACGCATCGTCTTCCTGGGGGTCAACCTGCTGATCGCGCTGATCCTGATGGAAGCCAACATGTTCAGCTTCCTGAACACCATTCTCGGGTTCTACTCGAACTGCGGTATGGCATGGGTCGTCGTGGTGGCCAGCGATATCGTATTCAACAAATACCTGCTGAAGCTCTCACCCCAGAAGCCCGAGTTCCGTCGGGGCATGCTCTACGCGTTCAACCCCGTCGGGTTCGGCTCGATGCTCATCGCCGCGGGTCTGTCAGTCATCGCCTTCTTCGGCGGCCTCGGCGAAGCCATCCGGCCGTACTCGCCGCTGGTGGCCATCGGCCTCGGCCTGGTCCTGCCGCCGATCGTCGCGGTCGCCACGCGCGGCAAGTACTACCTGCGCCGGACCGACGACGGCATCGACCTACCGATGTACGACGACCTCGGCAACCCGTCCGGCGAGACGCTGAAATGCCATGTTTGCCACCATGATTACGAGCGTCCGGACATGATGAAGTCAGCCGTGCACGAGGGACACATCTGCTCGCTGTGCCTGAGCACCGACAAATCCGGTGAGCACGTGCTGCCTACGCAGACCTAGCGCCGGGCGAAATCCGGCGCGTGCTGGGGCAGCAAACCCACGCCGACGACGTAGGCAGGGATGGCCGTCAGCGCAGGGACACGCTCGACCAGTTGCGTCAACGCCGCGGGCGGTCGCACCTCGTGACCCTGCAGCGCCGGTAGCAGCAGACGGCTGTGCACGATGCGCTGCACGGTCTGCGTGGCCACGGTGGGCAGCATTCGACGCCGACGTACCTCGGCCAGCTTCTTGGTCGTAAGGCGATGTGTCCGAAGCGGTTCGGCCAGAATGCCCGCGGCTGCCACTGCGTCGGCGATCGCCAGGTTGATTCCGACCCCTCCTGCAGGCGACATGGCATGTGCGGCGTCTCCGATACACAGCACGCCCTTGTCATGCCAACGGCGCAGGCGATCGAGGCGCACATCGAGGACTTTCACGTCGTCCCACGACGTGATGCCCTCCGACGAAGTTTCGGGTATCAACTCGGCGAGCTCGCGGTGAAACGCACCGAGCCCCCGGGCCCGCAAGTCTGCGTCGCTTCCCTTGGGGATCAGGTAGGCGATCTGGAAGTAGTCGTGGCGCGGGATCATGATCAGCGCTCGCCCGGGCGCGGTGCGCGGAATGAGCGAATACTGCGCGTTCCCGCCACGCGGCAATCGGAACCACCACACGTCGAACGGGACAGCGTATTCGCGGACCGGCAGCCCCGCGTCCCGGCGGACGACAGACGTGCGCCCATCACAGCCGACGACGAGGTCGGCCCGCAGTTCGCCAGGGCCGTCCGGAGTTTCATAACGCACACCGGTGACGGTGTGCCCGTCGCGCAACAACCCGGTGGCTTCATGCCGCATTCGCAGTGTGAAGGTGGGTTCCGCTCGGCCGGCGTCGGCGATCAGGTCGAGCAGATCCCACTGCGGCACCATCGCCACATACGGGTGGGGTTGTGACCTGAGCCGGCCGAAGTCGACGAGGGTGACCAGACGTCCGCCGACGTCGAACTGCCCCTTCTCGACGTGGCTCTGCGGCAGGTGATCGAACTTCTCGAAGAGGCCCAGTTCGTCGAGCAGGCGCATGGTGACGGGGTGAACGGTGTCGCCGCGGAAGTCGCGCAGGAAGTCGGCGTGCTTCTCGAGCACGGTGACCTCGACACCGGCGCGCGCCAACAGCAATGCCAAAAACAGGCCGGCCGGCCCGCCCCCGACAATCGCGCATGTCGTCGTGTTGCTCACGCTGCCACCTTTACTTGACCGCCGTCGCCCGGAGACTCGCAGCGACATTGTCGCTCAGAGGCGCGCAGCGCCATGATCACGAATTGGCGGTCAAGTTGTGAGTCACGTCACGTTAGGCGATATATTGTGTCTGTCATCACAGTGAAAGGGCGGCACATGCTTGAAGCGCACAACGGTGCTGTGGTTGCGTCCCAGCTCAGCCGCTCGCGTGCCGCACGGCGCGGCGGCCATGCACACATGTGGTGGGCCATCCTGATGGCCGCCATTTTCGTGGTGGCGATCTCCGCCGTCGTGGTGACGGCAGTGATGGGCCTGACGACCGAAGCCCTCATCATCGCGATCTTCACCGGCGCCTTCATCTCGCGCTGCGCCTGCTGACGCGCCCTCGGGGCCGGCGGATCAGTCCCCGGTGCGCTCAAACCTGTCTCGGCGAACATCAACGTGACGACCTCGGGTCCGGGGTGGCCCGGGCTCATGCCCCGATCGCCGGTGCGAAGGCAGTACGTGTCGACCTGCAGAACTTTGGCTGGCAGGACGATGCCACGGAGCCGTACGCTGCGGTAATGGGCGTGCGACGTCGGCACCGGCGGCACTGGCCGCTCGCAGAGCCCTCTACCCACATCGGAGATCGGGCACAAGGGCAAGGATTCGAAACGCTTTCCGGCCCAAACGAAAGCAATGAGACAGCCCGGCCGTGATACCGTTGATGCGGATGTCCATCGACATCTGTTGAAAAGTGGAAGAAGAAAAAGGTATGACGCAGGGAACTGTGAAATGGTTCAACAGCGACAAGGGCTTCGGCTTCATCGCTCCGGACGACGGCGCAGCGGACGTGTTCGTTCACTACTCCGAAATTCAGGGGAACGGCTACAAGTCGCTTGAAGAGAACCAGCGAGTCGAATTCAGCGTCGAACAGGGCGCCAAGGGTCCTCAGGCGGTCGGCGTAACCGCCGTATAGCAAGGGGTTAACTCGTGTGGGCTGGTGGTTTTCCACCAGCCCACAATGCGTTTCAGGGCGCTTCAGGTTCCCGTCCGTTAACCGCGCCGAGGCGTATCCTCGAAGGACCGGGACCACCCAGGCTCCGCTATCTCGGGCCAGCAATGGTTGATCATCTCCCCGGCAATTCTTGACAGCAGAATCGCTGAAGCGCAACGCATCTCGTTAGACGCTGATTCTTTGGGCACATTTACTCCGGTGCGCGATACGTCGACCGTGATCTCCTGAACAGGCGCCTCCCAGATCCGAATATTCCGCCGTGTTCACGGTCAGGACGGGAAAGTCGTATGAGACAACGCGCAGGTCGCGCAGCCACCGGTGAGGACCACATGGGGCCCGAGCACACGCCTCGGCTGCGACTGAAACCCAAGGCGCCGTCGACGGGCCACGTTGATGGGGCATGGTGGCCGCGCAGCGACGACCTCACCCATGAGCTACCAGACCTGCTGGCCGTGCTGTCGGTACGGCTGGGGCCTATCGATCGCGTGCTCTACAACTTCGCCGAATGGGCGAAGGTGCCACAGCGCCTGGTAACCGGCGGGCGAACTATTCGACTCGACGGATATCGCCTCCAACCCGCCAATACGCTCCAAGTGCTCGGCCTCGGACGAGAGCAGATCTTCCTGCTTGTCGTTCCTCCACAGACCGACCCAGACGACGCACATCACACGATGATGACCGCGGCCGCACCGGGCAACGATTCGACGGTCGGCGACCTGCTGGCGACCGATGGGTCTGGAGGCTGAGCCGAGCGTCAGCTGCCCTGGCCGTCGGCTTCGACCAGCATGCTCTCGCGTGCCGGCGCCTTGGGCGGTACCGGTTGCTCCTCGTGTGAGCGCACCGTGCGCGCCTTGACCGCGATGCGCCGTCCAACCTCGGTGTAGGCCGCGAACTGCGCCTCGTTGAACCATTGGTCGGACGTCTTGTCGTTCGGGAAGCTCTCGCCGCTCTTGCCCGCGCCATACGTCAGTACCCAGTCGGGAAGGTCCTGCCACAACACGGCCTTGGCGACGATCAGTAGCCCGACGTTGTGGTTGTCCATGCCCGCAGCGGCCGGGTACTTGATGACTCCACGCACCACCGCGCCTGCGGTGACCCTGCTGTTGAGCGAGTGGAACGCGTGCCCGGCGCCGAACGGCTCCGCCGATCCGGGCGCCAGGTTGGGGACGCCGTAGTCGCCACGCTCGTCGAGTTCGATCTCCACGCCGAGCTCGAATCGGGCCAGCCGGATCGCGTCCGACAAACCGGACAGCAGCGGGGGAGTGTCACCTCCGCCGTCGATGACGTAGATCAGCCTGCACCGGCGCCGCAGCGCCTCGACGAGCCCCAGGTTCTCGTAGTGGCCGCCGTCGGTCACCTGCACCAGACGCGCCTGCTTGCGGTTGATCCCGAACAGCTCCCGGTAGAAGTAGCCCGCCCCGCGCACTGACGGCAACGCCTTTGGGTAGAGCGGTTGTGACGCATTGTCTTTCGCGTTCTTGACGAAAGCCGGGTTCGGCAACCACGTTCCCAGCCGTGCTCCCGACACCGCCAGCAGCGACTGAAAACCCTTGTTCATCCGCCCCATCGCCGACGCGAACGCCGCACCGCTGATCGCGACCGCGGCCTGGACGGTCAGGTCGCGTTTGATGCGCGACGACGAGATCGCGATCGTCTCGCTGGTGTCCAGCCATCCGAGCGCGGGGCCGCCGATGTAGTCCGCGCTCAACACAAACGAGACCGCGTTGAGCCCCGGCGCGGGCTTGGCATCACCGGAGAGCGCCGCCGCCGCGGCGAACACGAACTTCGGCCCACCGTCTCCGGCGCGACCGTAGCTGTCCAGCCACGTCCCCTCCTCGGCCTTGTAGCCCTGCGCCTCGCCACCGATCCGACGCACGGCGAAGGCTCGTGCCAACCGTCCGCGATAGAACGGGTGCAGGCTCAGCGATGTGACGTCGACGCAGCTGAGGATCGTGACGACAAACGCGATGGCGAGCAAGATCCACAGCCAGTGGGGGACCGGCCGAAGGCTGTCGCCGTTGCGGGTCAGCCAGCCGAAGACCTGTGCGGCCGCGATGCCCACCACCAGGAGCCACGCGATGACGAGCACAGTCAACGTCAGCAGCACGATCAGAAGCTGAACCACACCGGGCGGCAGCATCTTTCGAATGCGTGAGACGCGGCCTTCGCCGGACTCCTCCTTTTTCTTGGTAACCATCGAGATGATCGTCGCGCCGTACTGCAGGATCAACACAGCGGCGAAGCCGCCGAAGGCCGCGACGGGCGGGGCCTTGTTGTCCGCGCTCGGCGACAGCGGCGCGCACAGCCACATCAGCGCCGGCAGTGCCATCGTGACGGCGAACACTACGACCGCGAGCAGGGTGACGGCACTCGCGGCCAAGTTGAGTTGGTTTTTGAACACCGTGACCGACCGCCGCGTGGTGGCGTATTCGCAGAGCAGTGCGAGCCCGCCAAGCGCCAATGCGCACACCACCGGTATCGCGACGGCGGCCGCGGCCACCGTGAGGTGATGGTCCAGCGCGGGCAGATGCACGGCGTCCGGCGGTGTTCCGACCCGCGACGGCACGAACGCGGCCAAGGGCAGCCGTGCCACGAACCAGCCGAACACCCAGCCGAAGATCACCGCCACCAGCACCAGCATCAGCACCGACAGCACGAGGTTCTTGAAGACCTCGGCCAGTGCCCTGACCAATCCGATCGGTGAGTCGGCGATGTAACTGGATCTGCTGCGAAGAAAGGCGAATTCCGGTGAGCCCGGGCTGAACCGGTCGGCGAGGGTGAGCTGTCGGCCGTTCTCCACAGCGGGCCCGCCTTCATCGGCCTTCTGGATCGCCATCAGCCTGGCGCCCGAGGTGTAACCGCCGCCGGAGACCGAGATGACGTAGTCGAACCCGTCGAGCATCGGGGCGCCGCCCCACGGCGCCGGCTCGTCCCCTTCGGGCCGACGCGACAAGGTCTGCATCGCACCCATCGCCACGCAGCCCGATCGAATCCCCCCACCCGACAGGCACAAGGCGCTGGGTGTTCTCGGCACCTTCACGGCCGGACCGTCTATCACGGTGACGAGGTCGTCGGCTCCCGGTACGTAATACGCTTGGCGCCATGAGTTCTCGGCATCGTCCTGATCGGACCGGGGGGCCGGCTGCGGCACACTGAGCGCCCTGTCCCACCACTCCTTGCCGTTCTTGCGGCGCACCCGGCGAGATATGTAGGACACCATCAACCGCCAGACGGCGAATATCGCCGCGGGCACCGCGCACATCGCGACGATGAGCGCGCACCACTTCACCGTCGCGACCGCGGCGGGAACGACGATCCAGAATTCGTCGTGCAGCCGGTTGGGAAAGGCAGGCGGATTCGTCGCCATCAGAACCAGGACGTTCTCCGCGATGTCCATGACGGTCGCGACGATGACCGCTCCGAAGATCGCGAAGCTGAGGTTTCTCGCCGAATTCGAGAACGCGAGCATGATCAGGACGAAGATGAGCGAGCACGCGACGAGGATGAGGAAATACCCGGCGATGACGAACCAATCGCGCGAAATCACATCGTGAATGTCGGAGGCCAGATCGGCCTGCGGATCGGCGGCATTGGCCACGTCCCGCCCGCGCGTCAGCGGTTCCGTGTCGCGCTCGCCGAATACGTAGCGCAACAGGAATTCCGGACCGGCCGCGCGGAAGTTGGCTGCCAGCAGCCAGCTTCCGAAGCCGATTGCCAATAGCGGGATGCCCGCACTTACCAACCAGGTGACAACTACCGCAAGACGGGAGTGACGCGCGGGTTCGGCGGGCGCAGAACCGGTGTCAGACATTGTGGCCCCCAGCGACGAAATCCTCGTGTCGCCAGTCTGACAACTTCCGTTGCGATTATTGGCGCATTGCGCACAATCGCTACGGGCCGAGGATCACCGTCAGCTGTGCTCCACCACATTGGATCCGGCGGCGTCGATGTCCGGCGAACCGGAGCGAAAGGTGACCCGGTTGTCGAACCCCGACGCGCCGATCGCGTCCGCGGCATCGACGGTGACGATGTTGTTCATGCCGGAGACGCCGACCTTCACGCAGTGCCCGGTGATGTTCACGGTGTTGCGGATGCCGCTGACGATCACGTTCGCGTCGTTGCAGGTGATGGTCTTGTTCTCATCGATGCCCGAGACGGTGAGATCTTGCCCGGGCACGCCGATCAGCACGTTCGGATCGGTGTCCGGTGCCCCCGGCGCCGCCGGGATGCTCGGCATGTTCGGTATCTCGATCGACGGAAACGTCGGAATGTTGATGGATCCGTCGCTACTCGAGACGCTCGACCCACCACTGTTACTCATGGTGTAAACGACGGCGCCGGCAATGATCCCACCGATGAAGAGCACCGCGATCAGCCCGAACACCACCCAGGGAATGCCGCCGGAGGATTTCCGCGGCGGCTCACCGTACGGCGCGTTGTACGGCTGGTTCCCGTAGGGCTGCGTGCCGTATGGCGGCTGGTTGCCGTAGGCCGGAGTGTTGTAGTCGGGCGGGGTATATGGCGTCGTCGGCGGCGGCAGGTACGCCGTGCTGCCCGGCTGCCCGCCACCGAGTTCGCTCGCCTGCGCCTGATCGTTGAGCGGGCGCTCGAGTTCCCTGATCCGGGCCTCGGGGTCGTCCTCGGGATTCATGCGCAGATGGTCCCACAATCCGGACGCGGGACCGACTGCTTCGTCGAACGTGCAGAAGTTGTGCACACCTACCGAGAAGCGGCGGAAACAACTGCAGGTGACCGTTTGTGGATCCGGCAAGATGGCAACACCGACCCCATGATCGGAAATCTCCGCTCCGTGGTGCTCGACACCAAGGATCCCGCCAAGCTCGCGAAGTTCTACGGTGATGTTCTCGGCGGCACCATTCAAGACGTCGACGAGACCTGGTCGGTGGTTACCGACCCGCAGGGCAGGCGGCTGGCGTTTCAGCTGTCGCCCGAGCATGAGCCGCCACGATTTCCGGACCCCCGTGGCTCGCAGCAGTTTCACCTCGACATCGCGGTCGACGACATCGACTGCGCGCAGCGCGAGGTGCTGGCACTGGGCGCCACGCGAGTCACCGACGCCGAAGGCGAAGACCGGTTCCGGGTGTTTCGAGACCCGGCCGGGCACACGTTCTGCCTGGTGTGGGGCATCACGCCCACCGATGTCTGACCTGGTTGTGACCAAAGCCTGACCGTTTGGAGTAGCAAAGCCGCCGCGGTGGTACCCCTGAAGTGTGGTGGCACCAGGTTTCATCGCCATCGGCAGTGGTCCGGCAGGGTTGACCGCTGCCGAAACGTTCCGCCGCAAGCACCCCAAGATCCCGGTTCGCATCCTCGCCAGCGACCCCGCACTGCCCTACGCCAAGCCGCCGTTGAGCAAGGCCTACCTGTGTGGCCGCAACCCCGAGCTGGACCTGCACAGCCGTGCCTGGTTCGTGCAGAACGCCATCCAACTGCACCGCGGCATCACCGTCGACCACATCGATCTGAAGAACCGCGAAGTCGTCACCGCGGCGGGCCGGCGCTATGGCTACTGGCACCTGGTGCTGGCCTCCGGCGCGACACCGGTCCCGCTGGCGGTTCCCGGCGGCGAGGCGGCGTTGTCCCTGCGGTCGTTCGCCGACGCCGTCGTCCTTCGGATGGCCGCCAGAAATTCCGATTCGGCGGTCGTAGTCGGCGGCGGTCTGATCGGTTGCGAGGCGGCGTCCTGCCTCGCTGTCCGCGGCGTCGCGACCACGCTCGTCGCGCCCGAGCCGGTGCCCGTGCACCGCAGGTTCGGTTTCGACGCCGGTGAGCGCGTGGCGAAGATGTTGTCCAACATCGGTGTTCGATTCATCGGTGGGACGGCTGTGGCCGCAGTCGAGGACCGTGGAGTCACTCTGGACAGCGGTGCGACGGTGGAGGCCGACCTCGTCGTATCCGCCACCGGAGTACGACCCGACAGCAGGCTCGCCACCGCGGCTGGTCTCGTCACCGAAGGCGGCCGAGTCCTCGCCGATGAGCGCATGCACACCTCGGCGCCGAACGTCTACGCCGCAGGCGACGTCGCCCTTGCCTACAACGTCACCGCGGGACGGCGAGTGGCGTCTGAACACTGGCACGACGCCACAGAGCAAGGGCGTATCGCGGGCACCGTAGCCGCCGGTTATTCGGACTCCTGGAAGACAGTTCCCGAATTCTCCTGCCAGATAGGCGAATCCGTCCTCAAGTATCGGGGCTGGGGTGACGGATGTGACCTCACCAGGCTCGTCGACCGCCGCGACGGATTCACGGCTTGGTATGGATGCGGCGGTGAAATCGCCGGCGTCCTGAGCCTCAACTCAGACGATGACTACGAGACGGGCGGGCGACTGCTCCGGTCGCACGCACCCATCCCTGGTTGACCGCGTTCGCCTACGACGATCGTTCGTCGATGTGGAGAACGGCAACTCCGGCTTCAGATCGAAACGATCCGTCGACCAAAGGGGCAGACATGCGACATTCCGCCGGTGGGGCGCAGTTTATGTGCTTCTGCTGTTATTCGTCGGCTCCTGGCTCGGTCAATTCTTCTTCCAACTGAGTGAGTTCCGCAGTGATCAGGCGGCCCACGGTCAGTCGTTCGTCTGGTCTGAGTACTGGAGTGCATTCTTCGCCAGCACGCTCGAGAATTGGCAGAGCAAGTGGCTGCAGTTGGTATTCCAGGCCATCCTGCTGCTCGGCGCCAAGCATTGGCTGTTCAAAGCCGACGCCGAAGACATGGAGCGCCTGGAGGCGAAGATCGACGACATCAAGGACCACCTCGGTCTGCCCACGGCGCCACAGGGCTACAGCCAGTCGCGACGCTTGAACACCCAATAGAGCAGCAGCACAAGCACAACGATCACCGCCGTGCTCGTTATGAAGCCGCCGACCGTGTCAATGCCCGGGTACTCCACGTTCTGCCCGTAGAACCCGGTGACCGCCGTTGGCACCGCGATGATCGCCGCCCAACCCGTCAGTTTCTTCATCACCTGGTTCAGCCGGGCGTCCTGTAACGACAAATTCGTCTCGAACACCGTTGTCACCATGTCCCGCAAGGACTCCGTCCACTCCGACACCCGCAGCACGTGGTCGTACAGGTCGGCGTATAGCGGGTCGAGTTCAGGCGCTGTCTTCGCGTCCAGCCTGCGGTGCTGAATCGAGTTCACGACCTCGCGCATCGGCAGCACCACCCGGCGCAGCTCGACCAGGTCCTTGCGCAGCCGAAAAGTCTTGCGCTGCAGTCCACCCCGCGGCGTGTTGTTCTCGAACAGGTCGTCCTCGAGTCCCTCGATACCGTCGTCGAGCGCCTGCACCACCTCGAAATGGCCGTCGACGACGACGTCGAGCAGGCCATGCACGAGCGCGCCGACCCCGTACTCCTGCCCGCCGAGCTCGTCGAAGCGCCGCGACACCGTCTCGATGTCGTACCACGGTGACAACCGCACGGTGATGAGGCCCTGCGGCAGCACGAACCCGGAGATCCGGTGGGTTGCCAGTGTCGAGTCGGAGTCGTCGGCGGGTTCCTTGCTCGAGACCGCATACACCGTGAAGAAGGTGTGCGAACGGTACACGACGGCCTTTGTGCGCTCGGCTTCACCGACGGCGTCCTCGACGGCCCAGTTGTTCAACCCGAGTTCCTGTGCGAGATCCGACAGCGTCGACTCGTCCGAGTCGAAGATGTCACACCATACCAGGGTGTCGTCCTCGACGAGATAGTCGGAGATCGAGGAGAAGTCGAAGTCGTCCTGTGCCTTGCCGCCCCGCCACACCCGGCCCCGTACATCGGTCATGCCACCATCATCTCCCAGCGGGATGACGTGGTTGTTGTGGCTCCGTCCATCGCAGATGGCGATGGACGTCACCCGGTCGTTCGCCGGTCAGGGCAATCAGTCGACGAGCGCCAGTGCATGTGAGCGTCGCAGTTTTCCCGACGGCGTCTTGGGAATGATCCCCGGCTCGAGCACGACGACATTGCGCGGGCGGACATTGACCTCGGCAACCACCTCGTGCGCGACCTGGTGCTGGATGCGAAGCACCGCTTCGTGATCATCGTAAGAGTTGGATTCCACGGCCACTGCGAAGGATTCGCGTGAGCGTCCGGCGTCCAACCGCACCGCCACGGCACAGCCCGGCCGCACACCCTCGACTCGGCAGGCGGCCCGCTCGATGTCGGTGGGATAGATGTTGCGGCCCGCCATGATGATGACGTCCTTGAGGCGACCGCACACCACGACATCGCCCGCCTCGGTGAGGTAGCCGAGATCGCCCGTGTCGTACCAACCGTCGTCGTCCTGTGCCGACACGAATCCCGCCGCGGTGGTATATCCGAGCGTCACGGGTTCACCGCGCACCTCGATCACACCGACGCCGCGTGCCGGCAGCACGGCGCCGTCCACATCGACGACGCGAGCTTCGAGACCCTTCAACAGCTGGCCGAGTGAGGCGAACCGTCGGGTGCGGCCGTGCGTGGCCGGGACAGCCCGGCGTAACACCGCGAGCAGGTCGGCATCCACCTCGTCGACGGTAAGGCCTTTGCCGCACTGGGTGAACGACACCGCCACCGTCGTCTCCGCCATGCCGTAGGCGGGCAGAATGGCCTCAGGGCGCAACCCGAATGGCGCGCCCGCCTCGCACAGCTCGGCCACGTCGGCCGGGTCGACCTGTTCAGCCCCCGACAGCGCCCACCGCAATGAGGACAGGTCGAACTGCCCCGGGGACGCTTGATTGCGCAGTCGCTTGGCGAAGAGGATGTAGGCAAAGTTGGGGGCGGCGGTCATCGTGCCCTTGTATCGGTCGATCAACTTGGCCCACAACAAGGTGTCACGGAGAAAGTCCATCGGGGTGACCTTGACCAGTTCAACCCCGAAATACATTGGCACGGCCAGGAAACCGGTCATACCCATATCGTGGAAGCATGGCAGCCAGCTGACGATCACATCGGTATCCGGGTCGACTTCCGCCCCGGTGAACATCGCCTCCGCATTGGCCACGAAGTTGCGATGGCTGATCTGGACCGCCTTGGGAGAGCCCGTTGACCCGGACGTCAACTGCATCAGCGCCAGATCGTCGTCGTCGGTGTGAACGGGGTCGATCGGCATACTCGAGTGCAGTTCGTCGAAGGTGAGCACTCTCAGTCCGAGGCCGGCCAGCACAGGCGCCGCAGGCATGAAGGGGTCGGAGACGACGACGGCCTTCGCGCGGATCATGTCGATGATGCCTGTGGTCTCCGCTGCCCACCGAGTGAGGTCCGTTCGCGGAGTGGGTTGGTGCAGCATTGTCAAGCTCGCACCACGCATCCAAATACCCTGCGCGGCAGGCGCTATTTCCACCGGAGCACCGGCTAATACCGCCACCGCGTCTCCGTGACCAATGCCCGACCGGGCGAGTCCACCGGCAACGCGCCTGGCTCGCTGGTGTACCTGCGCCCACGTGTGCCGGACCGGCGCGTGGGGCTCACCCGTGACCATGCCCTTGAGGCTGCGACGGGCGTTGATGTACATGGTTTCGGTAAATGTGCTCACGACAATTCCTTTGGCTCCGGCGGTTCGACGCGCGGTGGTGCGCGTAGTGAACCGGCGTGCAGACGCTGACTGAGCCGCTGAGGTGCGACCATCGTCCATTCTTTTCGAGGTGGACGACTACTGCGGGAGGACTCCGCCCCTTCTTGTTAACCTCAGATGAATCTCTGCGCTCCGGCAGGAGCGCGGTGGGGCAGTGTTAAGGACTTCGGACGTCCTGATTGTACAGACCTACGCGTCAAAGGGCAGCGCACCTCGCCGAGACGAGTCTCAGCGCGCAAAGTCGTTCCGTCAACAGTGATCTCGTTCGGGGCACCCATTTCCGTCAATTCGCCCGGCCGAACCCGTCGAGGACTGACGTCACTCCGACCTTCCATCTGCGCTCGATCTCGGCCGACGTGCCCAGCCACCGGCCCGCCTCCTGCACCGCCAAACCCTGTGCGAGAGCGAGCAATACGTGCGCGATATCCGTCGGGTCGCCGCCCAGCAGGCCCTTGTCGACGCACCGCTGAATGCGGCCGACGAAGATCTCGCGGACGGCCGCACCTGCAGCAAGTTCGTCGGTGCCCGGCTCGAAGTCCGCGAACGGCCGCGAGAACATCACCTGCGCCAGTTTCGGATATGCGCGGCAGAACAGCCGGAACACCGGCACCAGCCGCTCGAGATCCCCGAGCGTGTCGTCTGTCTCGGGAATTCTGGCCAGCTCGGCGCCCAGCAGCCGGAAGCCTTCGAAGAACATCGCCCGCACCAGGCCGGCCTTGTCGTCGAACAGCTCGTATACCGCGGGCACCGACGTGCCGGCCCGCTCGGCCACCCGTCGTGTGGTGAACCGCGCGATGCCTTCCTCGCCGAGCGTGGTGATCGCCACGTCGAGCACCCGATTCCTGAGCTCGGGCGTGCGCTGCTTCGCCCTGGGCATCGCAGTGACCTAGCTGGCGGTGAATTCTGCAGGCAGGCCGTGGATTCCGGCGCGAATCGCCGTCAGCGCGGATTCGCGTGCCTTCAGCTTGGTCGCCAGATGCGCGCCTGCGTGCA
The DNA here is from genome assembly GCF_032159565.1 of Mycobacterium sp. Classification (GTDB taxonomy): domain Bacteria; phylum Actinomycetota; class Actinomycetes; order Mycobacteriales; family Mycobacteriaceae; genus Mycobacterium. Next base: position 24,711 of record NZ_JAVHWR010000004.1, on the reverse strand, counting down.
GCGTCGCGGCGGCCCCGACCGCCACCTCCTGCGCGCGCGCCAGCACCTTGTCCGCGTCGACGATCTCGTCGAGCCAGCCGGCGGCGATCGCCTCGTCGCCGACGAATGTCGACGCCATCGACGTGCCGCGCTGAAACGCGGCAGGCGTCAGCCGCATCCGCATGATTTCGATCGCGGAGATCGGAATGGTCATTCCGATGGCCACCTCGATGGCCTGACAGCGCGACTTCGGGGCGCCGATGCGGTAATCGCCGCTCAGCAGCAGAAACGAGCCCATCGCGATGGCCGGGCCCGTCGCGGCCATGATGACCGGTTTCGGGAAGGTCAGGCATCGGATGGACAACTCGAAGCCGCCCGCCAGCATCGCCAGGGCAGCGTGCGCGTCGCCGGACTGAAAGACCGAAAGGTCGAATCCGCCGCTGAACACGCGCTGATTGCCTGCCAGCACAACGGCCTTTGCGTCGTCGTTCTCGGCGCGGTCCAGCGCCTCCTTGATGGCGGCCTGCATCGTCGGCCCGAGTACGTTGACCTTGCCGTCGTCGAGCGCGATCGTCGCGACGGACTCGTTGAGCTCGTAGTTCACCGGGTTGGTCATCGGGCCTCCCTTGACGTGGGCTTTCGTTTCAGATCGATGTTACGAAACGATGTTACGAAAGCCAAGCGCCGAATGTCGGCGCGTCAGCCGCCAAGGCCGCGGCGATGCCTGCCGTTGATCACCCGGGTCTGGGCATCGTCGTCGTCATAGGGGGGCTCATCGTCGTACGGGGGTGGCGGATCGTCGTACTCCGGCGGCAGGCCGTCATACCGTCGCTGCGGCGGCGCTACCTCATACCGTGGCTGCGGCTGCGACGGAAGTTCCTCGACCGCCACCGGAGCCGCAGGCGTCTTCGGCTGCTGGGCGTCCTGCGCGACGGCGAAGTGGCTGCGGTAGCGGTCACGCTGTTCGTTGGCGGCGGCGTTGATCTTGTTGATCTCGGCCTGGAGCACTTCGTGGCGGCTCTCGGTCGTCGCGTAGTGGTAGTAGGTCAGCAGACCGCGCAGCAGTTCGAGCTTCTGCTTCTCCTGACGCGCCAGGTCGTGGCTGGTCAACAGCTCCAGCCGCTCGACCGGGTGCAGCGTCGCCCAGTCCAGCACGGCGGGCGTGCGGTACTGATGCGGTTTCACTTTCGCCTTACCCTGCCGGGAGGACCTCGGCTGGTCGTAGAACGTGACCGCACCGGCGAACCGCGACCCGATCGATTCGCCCAGCTGCTTGCGATCCAGCGCCGAATCCCACACCGTGCGCCATTCCTGCGATGGAGCGAGATAGGGAATCTCCGCGGGCAGCTTCAGCGGAACGATGTCGACATAGTTGTCGGCATCGGCGCTCTCATAGCGAGGCACCGTCGGCGGCGATGCGAATTCCAATTGGATTCCATACGCCGGTCTCTGGCCGAAGTTCTTCACCACCAGCTCGACAAGATGCCAATCCGACGCGCACGGCTCCATGAACATCGCCACATTCGGCTGCGACAGGTCTTCGCTCTCGAGCTTGGACGACTGGAACTGCCGCCACGCATATACCAGCGCGGCAATGGTGACGCAGACGGCAAGCCAAGCCGCCATCGCCGTCCACGCGCCGGGGGATAAGCCCGCAATATCGCCGGCGCGGTCGTCGAACCATTCCGTAATTCCCACGCGTCGTCTATACCACGGTCTGCTGAGAGAACAGCATTCGAGAAGCGCACATTACAAGGATTTGCTGCAGTAGCAATTCTGGTGAGTTAATTGAGGCAGAAGTGCCTCACGGTCTCGTTCGCACAGATTGCCGACGTTACGACGCGACAGCGGCGAGTTCGTCGGGATCGGGCTGGGCTTTCGCCAGAGGCGTGGTGTCGGGAACGGGCAGTCGCTCGGCGCGTGCGGCCCAATCCAGATCGGTCCACAGAATGTGCCTCGGCAGCCGCCGCCAGTAGTCGGAGTGCGCCCGCACATACATGTCGACGCTGGCGTGCACGAGCGCGTGCTCAGGCATGTTGCGGAACCTCAGCGATGGCGCGCGCTCGGCGAGTGCATCCCGCTCGCTCGGCGCGGGAGCGCACGGCATCTCCCCGGCGCGGACGATGGCGCCCGCCTTGACGACACCGTCGAGCATCCAGTCGAGCGTGATGTCGGCCAGCGGCCAGTACGCGTTCGGGCCGCCGACCACGTCGCAGTGGGCGCCGCGGAACCAGACCTCTTCGATGGTGTCGTCGTCCCGCCCGATCCGGCATTCACCGAACGGCCCGGATCCGCCGTCGATGGCGACCGCGTGCCGGCCCGAAACGACGTTACCCAACCAGTCGTCGTCGCGAAGCGACGGCGTGCCAGGCACTTTAACGGTGTCCCACATTCCGAGGAAGTGCACAGGCACGGCGACGTCACTGCGCTCCTCGAGCGCGCACGCCAGCTGGTGAATCTGCCGCCATTCCGATGTCGTGCGGCTCTGAGCGGGCAAGGCGTATGCCGCAAGCGCGTACTGCACGAAGTGGTCCTCGCGGTCGGCCATCATCCCGACCGTGCCGAGCATTCTGGCCAGGGTCCGTGCGCAGTAGGCGCCGCGTCCGGCGCCGAGCAGGAAGATCCGGTCATCCGGTTCCCAGTTCTCGATCAGGAAGAAGTACGCCTCGACGACGGAGTCGCGGGCGGCCGCCGCGACATTGTCGCGCCAGCGGCGCGCGGCCGGGTTGAAGAGTCGCGGTGAGCTGAGCGCCGCCTCACCCGCGTCGTACCAGGTCAGCTGGCGGTCGTCGGCGCCGGCGTCGAGCAGCTGGAACAAGATTTCGGCGTTGGTCGCGTCACGAGAACCCGGACGATTGTTGGTGCTGTCGAAGCACAACACGATGTTCTTCATAGCAAACTCCCTGACCACACGTCCCACAGGCTGGAGACGTTGACAGTGAAAGTTTGCCAGGCCTGTCCGGTCGTGTCTTGCGTATTGCACTACTCGATGTCTGGGCTCTTCGATTTCCTTGGCGGATGGGCGCGATCAGCACGGATTCAGTTGTCGATGGCAGGACTTCAGCGTCATATCGCTGCAACCGCAGATTCATCTGCCCAGGTCACCATCGTGGGCCAACGCTACGGCGTTCGCCACACCATTGCGCGCGGGCCGCTCCGATCCGTTGCTGTACTCATTCAAGACTGGCCGAACGCGCCAGATTGTTCTGCTACATAGCAACCGCAGGGACGATCGTCGGCTAAGCGACGGGCAGCACGACCCCAGGGCTCGTCGGATCGGCGTGCAATTCGACCGACTCGGGCGAGGTGCCGGGCGGCACGTCGTAGGCGAGGCCGACCTGGACCTCACCGCCGGGCGGGATGTCCACAAATCCGCCGCCGACGTAGAACGTGGCCTCGTCGTCGATGGTGTACACCTGACCGGCCGCGTTCAGCTTCTGGAACGTGCCGAGGAACTGACCCGGATCGGTGCCGGTGTTCTGCACGTTGAGACGCACCACGACGAATTCGCCCTGCGCGTCCTTGGTGAGGAACTCGTTCTCGGAGTCGGTGATGGTGGTGCCGCGCTCGACACCGGTGACCGCGAATGTCAGCGGGCCGTCCGTCGCGCCTGCGGCAGGCGGGGGCGCCGGCGACTCGGCCGCGGTATTCTCCCCCGGCGTCGTCGCCTTTTCCCTTGTGACCGTTGTCGTTTCGGTAGTCGGTGACGTGACGTCCGCGGATTCGGGCTTGTGAATGACGAACGCGTACACGGCCGCGAGGACCAACACCAGCAGCAGCCCGGCGATGGCGCCGCCGAACCCCACGATCAGCTTGCGGTTGTCGACCGGCTCCCGCGGTTCGGTGCCCGCGGGGGGCTCGACCTCGGGCGGCTCGGGGGGCGTCGGCGTGGTTGCGTCGGCATAGGGCGCCGGTTCGGGCGTCGGCTCGGAAGTCCAATTGTCAAGCGGCACCTTCGTCGTCGGCTGCTCGGTCGGTGGAAGCGGCGGCGGTTCCGGGGTGAACTCCGGTACCGATACAGACTCCGGCGTCGACGCCGGCTCGTGTGCCCACGTCTGCTCTGGCGTCGCCTCCGGTTCGAGGGGTGGCGGCTCGAACGACCACTCCCGCAGTGGCACCCCGGTTGTCGGCTGCTCAGTCACCGACAACGGCTCGGGGCTGGGTTCCGGAGCGCGATGGGCACCTTCGGCGGCGGGCGGCGGCACCTGCTCGACGGGCGGCTCTTGCGCGGGGGACCGATGCTCGGTCCAGGCCGCGCCGTCCCAGTACCGGAGCTGATTGACCGCCTCGGGATCGGGATACCAGCCTGCGGGCGTGGGCGGTGTCGTCATCGAGTGGGTCCCCTCCCATTGGTCGCCCGCGGGCGTTCCGACACGGCGGCATCACCGTGGTCAGAACCCTACTGTGAGATCAGCCGCCCATCAGCATTCGCCACTGGTCCAAATTGCTGGCCCGGTAGACGTAGTTCGTGCGGCGGACGTCGGACAATGACGCGCTCGGCTCCGTCGAATACCAGTGCCCCGGATACACCGTCGGGTCGCCGGACAGTTGGGCCAGCTGCTGCAGGCTTCGGAACATCTCGTCGACATCCCCGCCGGGGAAGTCGGTGCGGCCGCAGCCCTCGAGGAACAGCGTGTCGCCCGCGACCAGCCGGCCGTCGAGCAGGAAGCACTGGCTGCCGGGAGTGTGGCCGGGAGTGTGCAGCAACTCGATCTCGATGTCGCCGACGTTGACCTTGTCGCCGTGCTCATGTGCGGTCAGATCGCTGCGAGCGATGCCGGTGACTCGGGAAACCCAGTCCGCTTCATGACTGTTCACGTGCACGGGCACACTCTGGCGCTCCAGCAGTTCGGCAAGGCCCTTGAGCTCGAAGCCCATCATCGAACCGCCGACGTGGTCGGGGTGGTGGTGGGTAACCAGTACGCCGGACAGTTTCATGCCGTCGGATTCGAGGATGTCGACCAGGTCGTTGGCCGCGTACGCCGGATCGACGACGACGGTGTCGCCGGTCTCGCGGTCGCCGATCAAATAGGCGAAGTTGCGCATCTGCGCGGCGATTGCGTCGGACTTCGCGAAGTCTTGGCCCGACAGCAGCTGCCGAAAGTACAGGCGATCGCTCACTTCTCGACTCCCGCTCGTCCCCTGCCCTGCGGACGTGGGCCCACCGGTCCTCGCTCGTGCCTCGCTGCGATCCTCACTCGCGCTCGTCTTCGGTCGCTCATGTGGTCAGCCTAGGGAGAGTTGATTCTCGCGGTGCAGGCGCACCATGCGGGTGGTGCTGCTCTCGTCGAGGTCGGCGACGTCGCTGCGGGAGCGCAGGAAGTCGCTGAACGATCGGAAGCCCAACGACTTCTCGGAGAACGACGGGTCCATCCGTTTCATCTGCGCCTTGACCGCGGAGTTGTGCAGCCAGTCGGCGTCGTCTTTCTCGTGGCCGATGCGCAGGGCCCGCTCCAGCAGGCCCGTGGCCGCGGCCTGCGGATCCGCGGCTTCCGGCTCGTCGTCGGGCGCCTTCGATTTCGTGCGCCGGGCGGCCTTCTTCGCGGGCGGAGCCATTGTGGGGATGCCCGGCAGTGCGTCGTAGGTGACGAACTCGTCGCAGGCCGACGCGAGCGATCGGCTGCTGGCGCCCGCCACGCCGATGCCAACCACATAGCGGCCCAACCGCTTACAGCGTTGTGCGAGCGCGATGTAGTCGGAGTCCCCGCCGACGATCACCACATGCGTCAGATCCGGCAGCCGGAACATGTCCTCGACCGCGTCGACGGCGAGCCGGATGTCTGCGCCGTTCTTGCCGTACGCGGCCGCCGGGAACAGCTGCACGAGATCGACGGCCCGGCCGACGAGCTGGCTTTGGTAGTCGGCGTTGATGTCGGTCGACCAGTCGGCGTACGCCCGCGTCAGCACCAGCGTCCCGAAGGAGGACGCGAAGTCGATGATGGCCCCGATGTCGACGGTGGCCGCGGTCAGCTTGTCCTTCTCCAGCCCACGCGCCTTGTCCTTCTGGAAGGAGCTGCGGCCGTGCACCTGGTCGTAGCGGGAGATAACGATGTTGTCGAAGTCGAGGTAGACCGCGACCCGAGGGGTTTCCGCGGCTAGAAGCGTCTCCGGCATGGGTCTGTCCTATCACAACCCGGACCGGCCGCTCGGCGCCGGCAAACCGGTTCGTTATTGCTTTGCGGCGCGCGGACCTGCATTAGTGTCCGGTGGGGGGCTGTGACTGATTAGCTCACCGAAAGGCCGCAAGTCGTGACCAGACCCGCTGGTTGGTATCCGGACCCCGACGGGTCGGGCGCCAAAGGGAAGGTCATCGGCGGCGTGATCGCCGCGGTCGTCGTTCTCGTCGTCGTAGGGGCCGCCGCCGTGGTGATGACGCTCAGGACCGACGTCGGCAAGGCGACGGTCACCCACAAGCCGTCCGACGCGTCGGCCGGCACGTCTGTCGCCGCGGAACCCGAGAAGGGACAAGAGGCGCCGACGCTGGAGGACCAGGCCCGAAGCGTGGGTGAGCCGGTGCGCGACGGCAACTTCGAGTTCGTCGTCGCCGGTATCGAGCGGGCGCCCGTCGTCGCCGACGCCGGGTTCCCCGACCTGCAGAAGGCCGCGCAGGGCGAGTACGTCCTCGTCAAGATGACGGTCACCAACGTCAGCACCGAACCGCAGACGTTCTTCGCGTCGTTCAACAAGCTCTCCGACGGCACCACAGAGTTTCGGTCCGACGACGAAGCCTGGATCTACCTCGGCAACACACTCGCCGACCTGAGCCCGGGGGATACGATCGACACGGCGGTGGTTTTCGATGTGCCGGTGGGCACCGACCCCGAGTCGATCGAGTTGCACGACGGCCCATTCTCGGAGGGCGTAACCGTCGGGCTCTAAGCGGTTTGGCGGCGCAAACCGCGAGAATGTACCCTCTTTAAGGCCCTCGGGGATTGACTCGTGGTGCAAGGCCCCCTTAGCTCAGTCGGTAGAGCGTTTCCATGGTAAGGAAAAGGTCAACGGTTCGATTCCGTTAGGGGGCTCGGTGGACACCGGGGCGAGCGGAGCGACGGGAGATGTTGCGCAACCTCTGGCGACGCAGGGCGATGTAGCTCAGTCGGTTAGAGCGAACGACTCATAATCGTTAGGTCGCCGGTTCGAGTCCGGCCATCGCTACAAGACAAGTACGAGAACGTGTGAAAGAGGGCAGCTGACATGGCGTCCAGTACCGACGTCCGGCCGAAGATCACTTTGGCCTGCGAGGTGTGCAAACACCGCAACTACATCACCAAGAAGAACCGGCGGAACGATCCCGACCGGCTCGAGCTCAAGAAGTTCTGTCCCAACTGTGGGAAGCATCAGCCTCACAAGGAATCGCGTTAACAACACAGCGCGCGAAGTTTGCCGACGGGTCGTTGACTTAGGTAGGTTGGCTAAGCATGTCGCTGTCTGAAGACTTGGTCGGGCTGCATTACAAGTACCCGGACCATTACGTAGTAGGGCGGGAAAAGATCCGGGAATACGCCGTGGCCGTCAAGAATGACGACCGGGCCTTCTTTGACGAGGAGGCCGCCGCCGACCTTGGCCATGACGCTCTGCTGGCGCCGCTGACCTTCATTTCGGTGTTCGGCTATCAGGCGCAACTCGCGATGTTCAAGAGCAACAACATCGCGATCGCAGATGAGAAGATCGTCCAGGTCGACCAGGAGCTACGGTTTGTCCAGCCGATCAAGGCGGGCGACAGTCTCTACTGTGATGTGTACGTCCACTCGATCAGGCAGGCGTTCGGCGCGGACATCATCGTGACCAAGATCATCGTCACCAACCAGGATGGCGAAGTCGTGCAGGAGACCTATACGACCCTCGCGGGTCGTTCGGACGGAGAAGAAAGTGGCTTTAGCGATGGCGCTGCGTGAGTTCGATTCGGTGAACGTGGGCGACCAGCTTCCCGAGAAGGTCATCCCGCTGACGCGGCAAGACCTGGTGAACTATGCGGGCGTGTCCGGAGACCTCAACCCGATCCACTGGGACGATGAGATCGCCAAGCAGGTCGGCCTGGACACCGCGATCGCACACGGCATGCTGACCATGGGTCTGGGGGGCGGATACGTCACCTCCTGGGTCGGCGACCCCGCCGCCGTGACCGAGTACAACGTCCGCTTCACCGCCGTCGTGCCCGTGCCCAATGACGGCGTCGGCGCCGAGATCGTATTCAACGGCCGGGTGAAGTCCGTTGAGCCCGAAACGAAATCAGTCACCATCGCGATTTCGGCCACCTCTGGTGGCAAGAAGATCTTCGGCCGCGCCATCGCATCCGCGAAGCTGGCGTAGCGGATGGCGATCAAGACCAACGTCCTGGGGATGGTCCACGAGTACCCCGACTACTTCGTGGTCGGCCGCGAGAAGATCCGCGAGTACGCCACCGCGATCAAGGCGGAAGACCCGGCGCACTTCGACGAGGCTGCCGCCGCCGACCTCGGCCACCAGGCGCTGGTCGCGCCGCCGACCTTCATCTCGACGCTGGCGCTGCTCATGCAACGCGATTTCTTCCGGAAGGTCGACACCGGCTTCGAAACCATGCAGATCGTGCAGGTCGACCAGAAGTTTCTGTACCACAAGCCGATGCTGGCCGGCGACAAGGTGTGGGGCCGGATGGAGGTCATCTCCGTCAACGAACGGTTCGGCGCGGACATCGTCCAGACCAGGAACCTGGCGCTCGACGAGAACGGGGACCTGTACCTGGAGGCGTACACGACGCTGATGGGCCACGAGGGCGACAACTCGATATCGCTGAAGTACGACCTCGAGACCGGTCAGGTCGTGCGGACGGCCGGTCCGCCGACGCCCGACGCGGAGCCGGCCACGGCGGGGTCGGACGTCGACGGCGAAGCAAAGCCGGATTAGTAACACAGACCTGGGCCGATGTACACTCGGACCTCGGGATTTACCCAGTCAAGCGCGCTGTCCGTCGGTTTGAAGATCGGCCGATCGGGGAGCGCGCGAATTGTGTGAGTCCCGGACGGGATTGATGGCCTGCCAGCAGTGCCGTCGCTGAAGGGGCGTAGCTCAACTGGCAGAGCAGCGGTCTCCAAAACCGCAGGTTGCAGGTTCAAGTCCTGTCGCCCCTGCTGAAGGCGAATACTCGACAAGTGTGGACACTGGAAGGTGACCTCCACACAACACAGACGAAAGGCATGCGGTGAGCGACGAGCCCGAAGGCACCGGCTCCGTGGTGACGCAGCCGACCCGACCCACCGGCAAGCGGTCGCGGCGCGGCAGTGCCGACGACGCCGACACCTCGACAGGCGCCCAGGAAGCGGTCGCGCTCGAGGATGTCGGCAAGAGCAAGAAGAAGACAAAGAAGGCCGTCAAGGGGCCGCGTCGAAACCCCATCGCGTATGTCATCAACTATCTGCGCGAGGTCATCGGCGAGCTCCGCAAGGTCATCTGGCCGAACCGCAAGCAGATGGCCACCTACACCATGGTCGTGCTGTTCTTCCTGGCGTTCATGGTGACGGTGATCGGTCTGGTCGACCTTGGCGTGGCCAAGCTCGTGATGATGGTGTTCGGCTGACCTGACTTGGATATTGAGAGGACTGACAAGTGACTAGCTTCGACGGCGATTCGGCCGCCAGCGTGTCCGACGCGCTCGCTGAAGCCGCGGACCCTGCGACGGTGATCGCAGACGAGGCCGCCGAGTCTCTTGAGGAGACCACCGCGGCAGAGGCCGTCGAGGACGCGCCGGTCGACTCCGACGACGCCCCGGCTCCGGCCGAACAGGCTGCTGAGGAGCAAGCTGAAGACGAAGACGAAGACCCGGCCGTCGCGCTGAAGAAAGAGCTGCGCCTCAAGCCAGGCGAGTGGTACGTCATCCACTCGTACGCCGGCTACGAGAACAAGGTGAAGGCCAACCTCGAGACCCGCGTGCAGAACCTGGATGTCGGCGACTACATCTTCCAGGTCGAGGTGCCCACCGAAGAGGTCACCGAGATCAAGAACGGCCAGCGCAAGCAGGTCAACCGCAAGGTGCTGCCGGGCTACATCCTGGTCCGCATGGAGCTCAACGACGAGTCGTGGGGCGCGGTGCGCAACACCCCCGGCGTCACCGGCTTCGTCGGTGCGACATCTCGGCCGTCCCCGCTGACTCTGGACGACGTCGTGAAGTTCCTGCTGCCGCAGGGGCAGCCCAAGAAGGCCGCCAAGAGCACTTCGGGTGCCGCCTCCTCCGAGGCGACCCTGGAGCGCGCGCCGATCGAGGTGGATTTCACTGTCGGCGAGTCGGTCACCGTCATGGACGGCCCGTTCGCGACGTTGCCCGCTTCCATCAGCGAGGTCAACGCCGAACAGCAGAAGCTCAAGGTGCTGGTGTCCATCTTCGGCCGCGAGACACCTGTCGAACTGACCTTCAACCAGGTCGCCAAGATCTAGCGATTTCGGCGCGGAAACGTGCGCTGAGCGCACGCGAGCGCGCCGAAATCACCGAGAACGAGAGAGGAACACCAACAACCATGGCCCCGAAGAAGAAAGTCGTCGGGCTGATCAAGCTGCAGATCCAGGCTGGGCAGGCCAACCCCGCCCCGCCGGTCGGTCCGGCGCTCGGCCAGCACGGCGTCAACATCATGGAGTTCTGCAAGGCGTACAACGCCGCGACGGAGAACCAGCGCGGCAACGTCATCCCCGTGGAGATCACCGTCTACGAGGACCGCAGCTTCACCTTCGCGCTGAAGACGCCGCCCGCGGCCAAGCTGCTGCTGAAGGCCGCAGGCGTGCCGAAGGGCTCGGGCGAGCCGCACAAGACCAAGGTCGCCAAGGTGACCTGGGACCAGGTGCGCGAGATCGCCGAGACGAAGAAGGAAGACCTGAACGCGAACGACATCGATCAGGCCGCCAAGATCATCGCCGGCACCGCCCGGTCGATGGGGATCACGGTCGAGTAGCCGAAGGCGGACCGACCCGACAACAGAAGTCGAGTAGTCCGCTGGATCCCCGTGGGAGGGCCAGCTTCGGCCCGCCAACCACACCTCTGAACCAGGAGAAACGAATGAGCAAGAACAGCAAGGCATATCGCGAAGCCGCCGAGAAGGTGGACCGGGAGCGGCTGTACACGCCGCTGGAGGCCGCCAAGCTGGCCAAGGAGACGTCGTCGAAGAAGCAGGACGCGACCGTCGAGGTCGCCATCCGGCTCGGCGTCGACCCGCGCAAGGCCGATCAGATGGTGCGCGGCACCGTCAATCTGCCGCACGGCACCGGTAAGACGGCCCGCGTCGCGGTGTTCGCCGTCGGCGACAAGGCCAATGAGGCCGAGGCCGCAGGCGCAGACGTGGTCGGCAGCGACGACCTGATCGAGAAGATCCAGGGCGGCTTCCTGGACTTCGACGCCGCGATCGCCACACCCGATCAGATGGCCAAGGTCGGCCGCATCGCGCGCATCCTCGGCCCGCGTGGCCTGATGCCGAACCCGAAGACCGGCACCGTCACCCCCGATGTGACGAAGGCCATCAACGACATCAAGGGCGGCAAGATCAACTTCCGCGTCGACAAGCAGGCCAACCTGCACTTCGTCATCGGCAAGGCGTCGTTCCAGGAGACGGCGCTGGCAGAGAACTACGGTGCCGCGATCGACGAGATCATGCGGGCCAAGCCGTCGTCGTCGAAGGGTCGCTACCTGAAGAAGATCGTCGTCTCGACGACCACCGGCCCTGGCATTCACGTCGACCCGTCGGTGACCCGTAACTTCGCCGAGGCCTAAGCTGTTCCGGCGAGCGTGCGTGTCTGCACGCGACACGCCGCGGAATTTCGTACAAACGTGCACGCTCGCGGTGCTGGTGGCGGCGGCTGTGACGGTGGCCCCCACGGCGCATGCGACGCCGGCGACTGCGGCGCAGGCCGGGTTCGTCGACATTCGCAGCGTCGTCCCCGACGCTGCCGTCGACCTGCGCTATGCGACGGCCGACAACTTCGTCGGCAAGCCGCTGTATCCGCCGGACGCACGATGCCTGGTGCACGAGTCGCTGGTGCCGGGGCTCGCGAAAGCCGCCGACGCATTCCGTGCCCACGGGGCGAAGCTGGTGTTCTGGGACTGCTATCGCCCGCACGCGGTGCAGGGCGAGTTGTTCGACGCCGTGCCGGACCAGAACTGGGTGGCGCGCCCCGGGACGTCGGCGCGCAGCCACGAGTCGGGCCGGTCGGTCGACGTGACGCTGGCCGACGGGCACTACGGGTGGCCGATCGACATGGGCACCGGATTCGACGACTTCTCAGCTAAGGCAAAAGCTTTCGCCACTGACGGCCTCACTGCCGAGCAGCAGGCCAACCGAAAGTGGCTGCGCGACGGGATGAGCGCAGGCGGGCTGTCGGTGTACTCGGGGGAGTGGTGGCACTTCGACGGCCCGGACGCCGACGTCGGCCAGCCCATCCTCGACGTTCCGCTTTCCTAGCACCGCGACGGTGCGTGTCTGCACACGACACGCCGCCAAGATTTCTGCGACTGCGCACGCTCGCGGGAAGGTCAGCGTGCAGGGTCGACGGGAAGCCGCTACCTGGAGCACTCGGTGATGCGGCGGGTCAGGAAGGCGCGCGCCGGGTCGGAGCCGGCAAGCGACACCGCCTTCTCGTACCAGAAGCGCGCATCGTCGGTGCGGCCCGCCCGCCGCAGAAGATCGGCACGGATGGAGGCCGCGGTGCTCGACCGCGCCAGCCGCGGATCGTCGGCCACCTGGTCCAGTGCGGCCAGGCCGGCAGGGAAGCCGTCTCGGAACCCGATCGCCAGTGCGCGGTTGGCGCGCACCACCGGTGAGTCGGTGATCGCCAGCAGCCGGTCGTAGGCCGCGCAGATCGTCGCCCAGTCCGTCTGATCCCAGGTGGGCGCCGTAGCGTGAATCGCGGTGATCACCGCCTGGGGCAGATACGGCCCCTCCGCACCCGCGGCCAGCTGCAGGCGCTGCAGTCCGGCGGCGATCCGCCCGCGATCCCACTTGCTGCGGTCCTGCTCGTCCAACGGAACCAGCGCACCGTCGGTAGTCACACGAGTGCGCCGCCTCGAATCATGCAGCAGGACAAGGGCGGCCAGCGCATGGGTGTCACGGGTCGCGGGCGCCAGCTCGCACAGCTCACCCGCGAGCCGGACTCCCTCGTCGCACAGCTCGTCGCGGATCGCCGAGGGCCCTGCGGTCGACCAGTAACCCTCGGTGAACACCGAGTAGATGCAGCTCAACACATGCGGGGTGCGCTCCGGCAGCAGCTCGGCGGGCGGAACCCGCAGTGGAATGTTCGCGTGCCGAATCTTGCTTTTGGCCCGAGTGATTCGCTGTCCTACCGCAGCTTCGGACTGCAGCAGCGCCCTCGCGATCTCGGCAACTGTCAGGCCGGAGATCAGCCGCAGGGTCAGCGCCAGCTGAGAAGCCCGGTCCAGCGCCGGGTGCGCACAGGTGAACATCATTCGCAGCTCGTCATCGCGAACCGGGTGCGGAATGCCTGCGCGATCGGTGCGGGCCACGATGTCGTCCACCACTGCGGCGAGTTCCTTTCCGGGCCGTGCGGACTCGCGCCGTAGCCGGTCCAACGCGCGATTACGTGCGACCGTCATGATCCATCCGCTGGGATTGTCCGGGACGCCGTCGCGAGGCCATGCACGCATTGCTTCCGCGAAAGCCTCCTGCACAGCGTCCTCGGCGACGGAAAGGTCACCAGACCAGCGCGCCAGCGCCGCCACAGTGGAACCCCATTCGCGCCGAAAGACGCTGTCCAGGTGTCTCATCCAGGGTTAAAGTCCGGAGACCCCGGCCAGCCGTCGCAGCTCGACCGTCGTCGCCGGAATCATCGACGCCACCTTGATCGCCTCGTCGCGGTCGGCTGCGTTGATGTAGTAGAACCCATTGGCCACCTCTGCGCCTTCGGCATACGGCCCGTCGGTCAACAGCACCTCGCCGTCGCGCACCCGCACCGTCGTCGCGGTCGTCGGCGGGTGAAGCGGCGCGCCACCCACCGCGCGATCGCCGGCGATCTTGCCGAATTCGGCATGCGCCTTGATGCCCTCGTCCCAGTCCTGACCGCCCGGCTCGACCACGTTGCCGGCCGGTTCCAGCAGCAGCGCCAGCCAGCTGTCGCTCGTCAGCGGAACACGTGCGGGCGAGAAATGTACCATCGGCCACACCTCGACGGCACCGTACTTCGCGGCGGGTATGTCACCGGCCAGCGCCAACGCCTCGTCGAGGTTGTCGGCCTCGAAAACGTAGTAGCCGCCGGCCACTTCGGCGCCCTCCGCGAACGGACCGTCGGTGACCGTCGGCGAATCCGGCCCACCGGTGATCCGCACACCGGTTACCGCCGGCCGCAGCGCATCGCCGGCACGGATGGCCGCGGCGGCCGTGGCATGGAAATCCTGATAAGCAGTCATTTCAGCCGCGCCGTCCTCTGGGGTGAGAGCGCGTTCGGGGCTGATCAGCAAGGCGAAGTAGTGCATCGTCGAGACCTTCCACATAGCGAGCGGAACCCTGTGTTCCACTCTCTACCCGTCCGACGAACGAGACGCCCGGAATCCGACAACAGCTCGCTCTGCGAGCGATCACTCACGCACCCTCGCGAGGCGCGAGCGTGCGCAGAACGAGAGAAATTGCGGCGTGTCGCGAAGCAGACACGCTCCCCCTTGCACGCGGGGAGGTGCCCCCAGCTCGCGGTGCGAGGCCCTCAGCTCGCGGTGCTACTTGGCCAGAGTGAACTGACACACGTCGGTCACGCCCCGTCGGAACAGGTCTGCGCAGCCCGTCAGGTACTTCATGTAGCGGTGGTAAACCTGGAGCGACTGGATCGTGATGGCTTCGTCCCGCTTGGACTCCAACGCCGCAGCCCAGATGTCCAGCGTTCTCGCATAGTGCATTTGCAGCGACTGCACGCGGGACACGTCGAACCCGGCGCGCACGGCGTGCTCCTCGACGACCGGGATCGTCGGCAGCCACCCGCCAGGGAAGATCTCGGTCAGGATGAAGCGGGAGAAGTGCACCAGCTCCGCGGTGGTTTCCACGCCTCGCCTCCTGCGCTCCGCCAGCGTGGCGCGAACGATCGTATGCAGCAGCATCACGCCGTCCTCAGGCAACAGGTCGTAGGCCTTGGCGAAGAACGCCTTGTAGCGGTCGCTGCCGAAGTGCTCGAACGCCCCGATCGACACGATGCGGTCGACGGGTTCGTCGAACCGCTCCCAGCCCTCGAGCAGCACCCGCCTCGAACGCGGGCTTTCCATCTCGTCGAAGGTGCGTTGCAGGTGCTTGGCTTGGTTTTCGGATAACGTGAGGCCGACTACGTCGACGTCGTACCGCTCAATTGCGCGCAGCAGGGTGGCGCCCCAACCGCAGCCGATGTCGAGCAACGTCATGCCGGGCTGAAGGTTCAACTTTCCGAGCGCAAGGTCGATCTTGGCCACCTGAGCCTCTTGCAACGTCATGTCGTCGCGTTCGAAGTATGCGCAGCTGTAGGTCTGGGTAGGGTCAAGGAACAGCCGATAGAAGTCGTCGGAAAGGTCGTAGTGTTGCTGCACCTCGCCGAAGTGCGGTGTGAGTTGCTTCGTCATGTAAGCGGCTTCCTCCCCGGAGATACGCAACCTAATAGCCAGGTCACGTGGTTTGAAACCCAGGTCGAGACGCGAAAGCGGCCGTTTCGCGGCCACCCCAAAAATATGGCAGAACGTCTCATCTTTTTGTCTGAAGCTGCCGCTTTGGTGCCGATGTGTCAGAAGTAAAGACAATTGTCATGTTTCCCCAGATCGGCTCGGCGAAGGGACACTTCAATCTCAACGATTCGACCGCGCCGATTCACGACTGACGCATCTCATCTCTTAGACTGCGCTTATGGAAAGTGCTCCTGTGCATAGCGCTGCCCGTCCAAGAGCGGGTCGGCCCAAAACCGACCCCTACTTGGATGAGAACGGTCGCATCGCGCTGCCAGACGGCATGAACCTCTCCGCGCTGCTCGACAGGAACATCGCAGACTTCGGCGACGTCCTCGCCTACCGCTTTCTCGACTACAGCCATCTGCCGGACGGGGGGAAGCCGCTCGAGCTCACCTGGAAGCAGGTGGGCACCCGCTCTAGAGCCATCGGGGCCCGGCTTCAGCAGGTGACCGCTCGCGGTGATCGGGTGGCTCTGCTGTGCCCGCAGGGTCTTGATTACGTGACGAGCTTCTTCGCCGCGATTCAGGCGGGCAGCATCGCGGTGCCGTTGTTCGCGCCAGAGCTTCCTGGCCACGCCGAGCGCCTGGATGCCGTGCTGACCGACGCTCTGCCTGCGGTCGTGCTGACGACAACCTCCGCCAGCGATGCAGTCCAGAGATTCGTTCGGCTGATGCCGCGCGAAAAGAGGCCCCGCATCATTGCCGTCGACGCCATCCCCGACTCAGTGGGATCGACGTTTGCGCCGGTGGAACTGGAATCCGACGACATCGCCTATCTGCAGTACACCTCCGGCTCCACACGCGTGCCGACCGGCGTGGAGATCAGTCACCGCGCCGCCGGAACGAACTTCCTGCAAATGGTCTTCGCCATTGGACTCGAGGGAGACTTCGAGATCAACGGCGCCAGTTGGTTGCCGCTCTACCACGACATGGGCCTGATGATGGTCGGCTTCCCGGTCCTCTACGGCGGAAACCTGACTTTCATGTCGCCGATGGCGTTCGTCCGCCGGCCGGGGCGCTGGATCCAGATGCTGCACGCCACGTCGCGGTACAGCCACATCGTCTCGCCTGCACCGAATTTCGCCTTCGAGCTGGTTGCCCAGCGCGGCCTTCCCAGGGACAACGAGATCGATTTGAGCAACGTCATCTTCATCAACGGCTCGGAGCCGGTGAGCCTCGACTCCATCACCAAGTTCACCGACGCGTTCCTGCCGCACGGCCTCTCCAAAACCGCCGTCCGGCCGTCCTACGGCATGGCGGAAGCGACGCTGTTCGTCTCGTCGATCCGTCCCTACACCGAGCCGACCGCGGTATATCTCGATCGCGAGCAGCTGGGCGCCGGACGGGCGGTGCAGGTCGAACCCGGCACGCCGAATGCCCTTCCACAGGTGTCGTGCGGCCAGGTCTCGGTGAGCCAGTGGGCGGCCGTCGTCGACCCGGAGTCCGGTGAGGAACTGCCGGACGACTGCGTCGGCGAAATCTGGTTGCACGGGAACAACATCGGGCGCGGATACTGGGCGCATCCAGAGGAAACCGAGTTCACCTTCGGCAATAAGCTGCAGGCCCGGCTCGACACCGGCAGCCATGCCGACGGCGCCGACGCCGACGCGACCTGGCTGCGCACCGGTGACCTGGGCGTCTACATCGACGGCGAACTGTATATCACCGGCCGCATCAAGGACATGGTCATCGTCGACGGCCGCAACCACTACCCGCAGGACATCGAGGCGACCGTGGCCGAGTCGTCCCACGCGATACGCGCCGGCTTCGTGGCGGCCTTCTCGGTCCCGGCACGAGAGCTACCCGGCGTATCCTCGACGGACACCAGCGAAAAACTGGTGATCGTGGCCGAACGGGGCCCTGGAGCGGGCCGGGCGGACCCACAACCCATTCTCGATGCCGTCCGTCGCGCGGTGTCGCGCAAACACAGCGTCAACGTTTACGACACCCTGCTCGTCGCAGCGGGCGTCATCCCGCGGACGACCAGCGGCAAGCTGGCTCGACGCGCATGTCGGGCGGAGTACCTCGACGGGAGCCTGGGCAGGCACTAGGCGCCTGCCACACGTCAGGCGGCGGCGCCGGGCTTGAGGTACGTGACCAGATTGCAGTCGAGCATCTCGTCGGCGAAGTAATTCTGGCAGCCGCGCAGGTACCTCATATACCTGTCGTAGACCTCTTCGGTCGTCACCTGCAGGACCGTGTCCTTCTTGGCTTCCAGAGTGTCCGCCCATGTACGCAGGGTTCTGACGTAATGCTCCTGCAGGGAGAGGCATTCGGGCACAACGAATCCGGCCTTCTCGCCGTGTTCGATCATCATCTTGGCGGTCGGGATGCGGCCGCCGGGGAAGATCTCGGTGATGATGAACTTGATGAACCGGGCCAGATCGAACGTCAGCTTCTTCCCGCGAGCATGATATTCCTCGGGCCGGAAGGCGGTGCTGCTCTGGATCGTCATCCGCCCGTCGTCGGGCAGGATGTTGAAGGCGTTCTTGAAGAAATCGTCGTAGCGCTCGAAACCGAAGTGCTCGAACGCCTCGATCGACACGATGCGGTCGACGGGTTCGGTGAACTGCTCCCATCCGCGCAGCAGCACCTTGTGCGTGCGGTCGGTGTCGACGGCGTCGAGCAGCTGCTCGCAATACGCATGCTGATTCTTGGACAGCGTCAAACCGACGACGTTGACGTCGTAGTGCTCCATCGCCCGCTTCATCGTCGCGCCCCAACCGCAGCCGATGTCGAGGAGCGTCATACCAGGCTTGAGGTCGAGCTTGTCCAGGTTGAGGTCGAGCTTCGCCACCTGGGCTTCCTCGAGCGTCATATCGTCGCGTTCGAAATATGCGCAGCTGTATGTGCGAGTCGGATCCTGAAACAGCCCGAAGAAATCGTCGGAAAGATCGTAATGAGCTTGGATTTCTTCGAAATGCGGCCGCATCGGGTCGGTCACCTTTACCGACATGTCCGTCAACTTGCCTCCCGGTAATTGATCAGAATCCTGACAGGCAGGGTTCCTGACTTGATCGGCACCATACTCGGCCCTACGGCCCCAGAGCCGTTCATAAGGTGCCTGTTGGCGGTTCTATTGAATTACTTCTCGAGCGTGAACTGATTGATGTCAACATATCCTGTCCGGAAACCGTCGGCGGTCCCCCTGAGGAACTTCATGTACCTCTCGTAAACCTCTTCGGACTGTATCGCGATCGCCTCGTCCTTGCGAGATTCCAGCACGTCGGCCCACATATCGAGCGTCTTGGCGAAATCGGGCTGCAGCGACTGGATGCGGGTCACCTTGAAGCCGGCCTTCGTCGAATGCTCCTCGACTTTTTCGACCGACGGCAAACGGCCGCCGGGGAAAATCTCGGTCAGAACGAACTTGATGAACCGGGCGAACGAGAACGTCAAAGGAATGCCACGCTCTGCCATCTGCGGCGGGGTGAGACCGGTGATCGAATGAACCATCATCACGCCGTCGTCGGGCATCAGATCGTAGGCAAACTTGAAGAAGTCGTCATAGCGCTCGAATCCAAAGTGCTCCAGCGCCTCGATCATGACGATCCGGTCGACGGGCTCCTTGACCTCCGCCCAGTCCTGTAGCAAAACCTTGTAGGAGCGGTTCGTCTCAACGTTGGCGAGCACGTTCTGGCAGTACTCGTGCTGGTTCTTGCTCAGCGTCACACCGACCACGTTGACGTCGTAGCGCTCCATCGCCCGCTTCATCATCGAGCCCCAGCCGCAGCCGACGTCGAGCAGCGTCATGCCCGGCTTCAGCCCCAGCTTGCCAAGGCTCAGATCGAGCTTGGCGATCTGCGCCTCTTCCATCGTCATGTCGTCACGAGGGAAGTACGCGCAGCTGTAGGTGACCGTCGGGTCGGTGAAAAGCTGGAAGAACTCGTTGGAGAGGTCATAGTGCGCGCGCACCTCGTCGACGCTCTGCCGCTTCTTCGTGGATGCGGCCGTTTTCTCGACCATCTTGGACTCCGTCCTGTTCGCAGGCACCATACACGGCGCCGGCGATGCTGCTTACTTCTCGAGGGTGAACTGGTTGACGTCGATATAGCCGACCCGGAAGCCGTCCGCGCAGCCCGTCAGGTACCTCATGTACCGCTCGTAGACCTCTTCGGACTGGATGGCGATCGCTTCGTCCTTCTTGGCCTCGAGGTTCGCGGCCCAGATGTCCAGCGTGCGGGCGTAGTGCGGCTGCAGCGACTGGCGGCGCGTCAGAGTGAAGCCCGCCTTGCTGCTGTGGTCGCTGACCTTCTCGACCGACGGCAGCCGGCCACCGGGGAAGATCTCGGTGATCATGAACTTGACGAAACGCGCGAAGTTGAAGGTCAGCGGCATACCTTGGTCGACCATCTGCTGGCCGGTCAGCGCCGTGATGGTGTGCAGCAGCATGACGCCGTCGTCGGGCAGCGCCTCGTAGGCGAACGTGAAGAAGTCGTCGTAGCGGTCGAAGCCGAAGTGCTCAAAGGCGCCGATCGACACGATGCGGTCGACGGGCTCGTCGAACTCCTCCCAGCCCTTCAGCAGGACACGCTTGGTCCTTGGGCTGTCCGACTCCGCGAAGACCTTCTCGACGCGGGCGGCCTGGTTCTTCGACAACGTCAGGCCGACAACGTTGACGTCGTAGCGCTCGATGGCCCGCATCATCGTGGAGCCCCAGCCGCAACCGACGTCGAGCAGCGTCATGCCCGGCTCGAGACCGAGCTTGCCCAGCGCCAGGTCGACCTTGGCCTGCTGCGCCTCCGCCAGCGTCATGTCGTCGCGCTCGAAGTATGCGCAGCTGTAGGTCCGCGACGGGTCCAGGAACAGCGCGAAGAAGTCGTCGGACAGGTCGTAGTGCGCCTGGACGTCCTCGAAGTGCGGTTTCAGGGTTGCTTTGCCCTTATCGGCCATGTCGATGTTGCCTCTCTATTGCGGAAGGCATCCCCCGAAAAGCCGTGGTGGAGGATCCGCCCCGGGGGACGCACCATAGATCAACCCCGGATGCCTCCCCGCATCGGAATGCTAGCCGATTTCGGGGTCAGCTCCGAATCGGCAAAACGTGACTGATCAGGGCGCTTCGGCGAAGTTCGTCTTGAGTTCGCCGACGATCTGGTCCCACAGCTCCTCGGGTAGATCGTGGGCCATGCCGTCGATGAGCACCAGCCGTGCACCCTTGATGGCGTGGGCGATGGCACGGCCGCCCAACGGGCGCATCAGCCTGTCGGCCTTGCCGTGGATGACCAGCGTCGGCGCGTTGATCTGGCGGTCGTAGTGCTGCAGGCTGCCGCTGCCGAGGACGGCGGCGAAGTGTCGTGCGATGCCCGCGGGGTAGTAGGCGCGCTCATAGCCCTCGATCGCGTCCGCCCGCAGCCGCTCCTGCGGCGTGGGATAGCCCGGACTGCCGATGATCCCGGCGACCCGGATCGCGTTGGCGATGATCGCCTCCTGCGTGGAGTCCGCCGGTCGCTGCAACAGCGCCCGCAGCTGTTGGTATCCCGGCGGCGGCAGGAACGCCTGGTTGTTGCTGGAGAACAAGATGCCGAGCGTCTTGGTGCGTTCGGGGAACCGGGCCGCGAAGATCTGGGCGATCATGCCGCCCATGGACCCGCCGACGATGTGCGCGCCGTCGATGCCGAGATGGTCCAGCAGGGCAGTGGCGTCGTCGGCCATGTCCTCGAGCGTGTAGACCGCCGGGCTTTGCATGCCGAGGAACGAGCGCACCATTCGGGGCAGCAGCTTTGCGCCGGTGCGGCGGCCGGTCAGCTTCGTCGACAGCCCGACGTCGCGGTTGTCGTACCGGATGACGCGCAGACCCTGGTCGACGAGCTTCTCGCAGAATCCCTTGCGCCACAACAACAATTGCGCGCCGAGGCCCATGATGAGCAACACCGGAGGATGGTTCGGGTCGCCCATGTCCTCGTAGTAGATGTCGATATCGCCGGAGTTGGCGGTGCCGGTGCGAACGTCCACTTAAGCCTCGACTCCATCTCTTTCGGGGGATTCCTCGGGCTCCTCGTATTCGCGGCTCACCTCGACGATGAAGTTGGCGAAGTAGCCCGTCAACTGCGGATCGCTCATCATCTGCCAGCGCGGTGCCAGCAGCTTCATGTAGCGCTCGACGTAGAGGAACTGCTTGCCGATCAGCACCAGCTCACGCGGCAGCTTGACGTCGTAGGCGTCGGCCAGCGTGGAGAGCTGCTTGCCGATCTCGGCATATGACATGTCGCCGAGATTCTGCATGGTCAGCGGCGTCGCGAATTTCTCCAGGTCCTTGGCGGCCTCGGCCTCCGGCCTGATGTTGCCGACCGCGCCCATCAGCACGACGATCTTGCCCGCCGCGGCATGGTCCTTCTTGACCAGCAGCGCGTAGACCAGCTCGCGGAGCAGCCAGCGGGTGCGCGGGTCGACGCGGCCCATGATGCCGAAGTCGAAGAACACGATCTTCCCGTCGTCGTCGACGTACAGGTTGCCCGCGTGCAGGTCGCCGTGGAACAGGCCGTGCCGCAGCCCACCCTCGAAGACGCTGAAAAGCAGCGCCTTGACGAGTTCGGTGCCGTCGAAGCCCTTCTTTCGGATGGCGGCGACGTCGTCGATGCGTACGCCCTGGATGCGTTCCATCGTCAGCACCCGCGCGCTGGTCAGATCCCAGTACACCTGCGGCACCCGGATGTTGCGGCCAAGCGGCGAGGCGTGCATGTGCGACACCCACGCGTCCATCGACTGCGCCTCGAGGCGGAAGTCCAGTTCTTCGGCGAGGTTGTCGGCGAAGTCGGCGACAACGTCCTGCGCGGACAGCCTGCGGCCCAACTTGGCCAGCTCGACCAGCTGCGCGCCGCGCTTGAGGATCTGCAGATCGGCGGCGACGCGGCGACGGATGCCGGGCCGCTGGATCTTGACGACGACCTCCTCGCCGGTGTGCAGGGTCGCATAGTGCACTTGAGCGATCGACGCCGACGCGAACGGCTCCTCGTCGAAGCTCTTGAACAGGTTCTCGGGCTTGTCGCCGAGTTCCTCCGCGAACAACTTGTGGATCTCGCCGGTGTCGGCGGGCGGTACCCGGTCGAGCAGGCTGCGGAATTCGCGGGAGAGCTGTTCGCCGAACGCGCCCGGGCTGGACGCGATGATCTGGCCGAACTTGACGTAGGTGGGCCCGAGGTCCGCGAATGTCTGCGGAATCTCCCGGATGACCTTCTGCTGCAGTGAGCCGCGGCCGGCGAGCTTGGTGACGACCCGTGCGCCGGTGCGGGTTACCTGCCAACCCGTCGCTCCGATGCGGGCGGCCTCGACGGGCAACGGGACCCGGTCAAGCTTGGCCACCTCGCGGTGCTTAGTCGGACTCATAGCTAGCAGTCTCTCAAAATCCGCCGTGACCCGCGAAAACCTGTGGAGCCGGTCACAGTGACCTGCGATTGTGGCGGCCGCGCTCCATTGAGCACAATGCGCACAACCGCAACATCGCTGGATACCGCGGGTAGTGAGCACAAGCGAGCCATTGCCGCTGCAGCTCCATAGCTTCGGATGAAACCGACCCGTCCGAGGAGCGAAGATGGCAGCGATACTGACCGAACCGCGGGGCAGCTCGATGAAGCGCGTCGCGATGGCGAGCTTCGTCGGGTCCGCGATCGAGTACTACGACTTCTACATCTACGGCACCGCGGCGGCGCTGGTGTTTCCCAGGGTGTTCTTCCCGCACCTCGGCACGACCATGGCGACCGTCGCGTCGATGGCCACGTTCGCCGCGGCGTTTCTGTCCCGGCCGATTGGTGCGGCGTTCTTCGGCCACTTCGGCGACCGGCTCGGTCGCAAGTCGACCCTGATCGCCACCCTGTTGATCATGGGCGCCTCCACGCTGGCGGTGGGGCTGGTGCCCGGTGCGGGGACGATCGGCATGGCCGCACCGCTGATCCTGCTGACGCTGCGCCTCGCGCAGGGGTTCGCGGTCGGCGGCGAATGGGCGGGCGCCGCATTGTTGTCCGCCGAGTACGCACCCGCCGAAGCCCGTGGCCGCTACGGGATGTTCACCCAGATGGGCGTCGGCAGCGGCCTCGTGACGAGCAGCCTGCTGTTCCTGGTGGTGAACCAGACGATCGGAGAAGGCAGTCGAGCCTTCGTCGACTGGGGCTGGCGGATTCCGTTCCTGTTCAGTGCCGTGCTGATCGCCATCGCGCTGTACGTGCGGCTGAGCGTGGCCGAGACGCCGGTGTTCGCCGCGCAGAAGGCCCGCCAGAGCGCGCCGGTCACACCGCTGACCGCGCTCTTCCGCAACCAGCGGCGCGAGGTGGTTCTCGCTGCGGGCAGCATGATCGGCTTCTTCACCCTCGGCTACCTGGCCAACGCTTACTTCATGAGTTATGCCCATAACCACGTCGGCTTTTCGCCGGATCTGATTCTGGCTGTGGGGCTGCTGGGCGGTGTGATCGTGGTGGTGTTCAACGCGCTGAGCGCGATGGCCAGCGACATCTTCGGTCGCCGCCGAGTCATCATCGCGGCGTTGGCGGTGGGCATTGCATGGTCGTTCGTCGTCATGCCGCTGATCGACACCGGCAATGCGGCGTGGTTCGCGCTGGCGATGTCAGGCACGTATGCCGTCGCCGCGAGCTCATACGGGCCGATGGCGGCGTTCATCCCCGAGATCTTCGGCACGCGGTACCGCTACAGCGGTGCGGGCCTGTCGCTCAACCTTGCGGGACTGGTCGGCGGCGCGGTGCCGACGATCATCGCCGCGCCACTGCTGGCGACATGGGGCGTGTCCGCGATCGGCGTGATGATGGCGGCCGTCGTGCTCGTCAGCCTGGTGTGTACCGTCGCATTGCCCGAGACAAAAGGCGTTGCGCTGCAACCTCAGTGAGCGGCAGGCGCGAACGTAAGCACCGCACGACGCCGCCGTCGACGCCGGAGGCGACCGAAGCGACGCCGTCGATCACCGGACCCGCTCCGCTGCCGTCCGAGGAGCAAGGTCTGCCCGGCTAGCAGTCAGTCGGCCTTGGCGAAGTTCTCGGTGAGTGCCTCGATGACGGGGCGCCACACCGGCTCCGGCAGGTCGTGGCCCATACCGTCCACGACGACGAACCTCGCGCCCGCGATCACCCTGGCCAGGGTGCGGCCGTTGCG
>NZ_JAVHWR010000003.1:0-27636 GCF_032159565.1 Mycobacterium sp. | reverse complement strand
CAATTTCCCGACTGGTGCGCAACTTGCTGGAAAACGCTGTGCGGCATGCCCGTTCACGCGTCGCGTGCACCGTACGCCCTTCTGGGGAGTACGCGATCTTGACTGTCGCCGACGATGGCCCCGGTATCCCGCAACCCGATCGAGTGCGAGTCTTCGGGCGGTTCGTCCGGTTGGAGACCGACCGTGCGCGCACCACCGGTGGCACTGGGCTGGGCTTGGCTATCGTTGCCGAAATCGCTACTGCGCACGGTGGCGTTGTCACAATCGATGAGCACCCCGGAGGGGGTGCATTAGTCACGGTTCAGTTGCCGCTAGCCAAGTTGCCCGATTGCAAACGGTAGCCGACTCCGCGAACCGTCTCGATTGTGTTCGTACCGAAGGGCACATCGATTTTGCGTCGCAGATAACCGATATACACCTCGACAACATTGTCGGGACCTGAGAAGTGCTCGTCCCACACGTTCTGTATGATCTGGGCTTTCGTGCACACTGCGTCGGTGTTGCGCATCAGGAATTCCAGCACGCCGAACTCGCGGGGGCTCAGATCGATGGGCACCCCCGCGCGGGTCACCAGGTGCCGGCTCGGATCGAGGACGAGATCGCCGGCGGTCATCACGACGGGACGCTGCGGTGCGCCGCGGCGGACCAATGCTCGTAATCGAGCCACCAGCACCACGAACGAGAAGGGCTTGACCAGGTAATCGTCGGCGCCAAGATCGAACGCGTCGGCTTGGTCGTACTCGCCGTCCTTCGCGGTGAGCATCAGCACTGGTGTCCAGATCTGCTGCTCGCGAATTCGCCGCAGAATCTCGTAGCCGCTCAGACCGGGCAGCATTATGTCCAAAATGATGACGTCGAACTGATTCTCGGTGGCCTGCCATAATCCCTCTGTCCCGGTTTCGGCGTGCACGACGACGAAGCCTTCTGCGCGCAAACCGACTTTGAGACTGGCCGCAACATGTAGTTCGTCTTCCACCAGCAGGACTTTCACCGGACGAACTCCCCTGTCGTGCGGGCTACATTCGCAACGCCGGTATTCGGCTGCATCGGCGCACCGGCAATTTCTGAAAACCGACGGCACTTGTAGCACCTGCGTCACCATCGCAGAGCAGCGCTGAGGAAACGCTGAGTGACTCGTGCGTAGCAAGTCCCCGGCACTCAGTGAATAGCGAACCCATCGACATACCACGTCAAGCAGGGTTGCGCTCCCAAACGTTGCCGGCGTTATCTCAGCGCTGATTTGGCGCAGACCCTGACGATCTAGCAATGGGAACCTTTCTCAATGGGTGTTCTCCTTGGACCGCAATCGCCTGACCCGCGAGTGGTTCCACCCGTGTACAACCGGGGGGGGTCTGGCTGCCGACAAGTTCGAAGAGACGCTTGAGCTCGGCCATCAGCTTGGATTTCCCTGGTCTTTAGGAGTGGGCATCAACTTCAGCTTCACCGCGCCGAACATCCTTCTCGACGACGTGAAGATCAATCCCCTAAGCGCCGGCTTCGACCCGCTTGGACATGTCATCACCCGAACTTGTGTCCCGGCGTGTCGGTCAGTGCCGACCTTGGCAACGGTCCGGGCATCCAAGAAGCGGCGACGTTTTCGGTCGACGTCGCTGGTCCTCACGGCAACGTTGCGGTCTCCAACGCGCACGGCACCATGACCGGCGCGGCTGGTGGGGTCTTGTGTCGACCGTTTGCCGCGCCTGATCTCCAAATCGAGTCACAGCGTCACCACATACGGCGAGCCGCGGAACATGAACGAGCTTGCGCGAAGTGACATCCCGCCTACCTAGCCGGACCGGACGCGGGCGGTGAGCCTGACGACGCTACGGTAAGTCGGATTGTTCGGCTCCCAGCGTTTCCTCAGGAACCGGCCTTCAAGTCCCAGACTCGTCTCAGCTTCCTATCAACGCTTCGGCGCGAGACTGGCGTCATGCTCGCTAAGCACCTGAAAACCGCCTTGTGCGCACGCGCCAAGCTGCTGGGCATTCTTGTCGGGGCTGCAGCACTGACAACGCTAGGAGTCTTGAGCCTCTGCGCGACCCCACCGGCGGCCACGACCGTCGAAATACCACTGGCCGGGTCGGGTAGCGCCCCGATGAACACCACGTTCACTCAACCCGTCCTCACCGGCATGACACTAGGCAACACCGCCACTGCGACGACAGGGCCCTCGATGCCGGCCGTCTCCATGGCAGTGCCCTCGGTCAAAGCCGGTCACTGACGCCCCAACACGTACCAGGGAACATTCATGACCAAACACGCACCATTGGCCGCAGCCATTGCCGCTGCTGTCGCTGCCCTGGGCATCGCCGTCGCCGCAACAGCCGAGGCTAAGACCTCGCCCAACGTGGTGGGCCAGAAGTACGGCGACGCCAGTTCCGCACTAAGCTCAGCCGGATTCACACCGGTAGTGTCGGCCACCGTCGGTGACCGGTTGGCTTGGTCGAACTGCATCGTGTTCAACCAGCGGGACAGATCCCGGCCTCCCCCACCCAATAGCAGCGGCTCGCCGACGAACCAGACGCTGGTATCCCTCAACTGCGACCAAGCGGTGGCATCGGCCACTATCCCCGGCAACTCGCTTGGCAGTCCCGAGGGCCGGTCCGCGGCGGCGGCGGCAGCGTCTGCCAAACCCAAGTGATAATCGGCGAAACAAGCGCGCCACAGGACGCAGGTACCCGGCCAAGTGTCGATTGTCACCTCTGATTTCCGGACGCCCAGCTTCGCGACATCGAGGATCCTCGATACCGTATGCGCAAGCGAAGGGTTTGTGCGCAGCTGCTGGTCCACTCGGCCACACCTATCGAGGTTCACGTCGTACGGGTGAAGCGGCCAGAAACAGCCACGCGCAGGAAAATTGGTGTATTAGGCACGAGCTACGAATCCAGGCGTGCGGCACGCTTCGCATCCTCGTCGGCGCTATACGAGGGGCACCGTAGGCCCAATAGCCCGCCCATCGATGTCAGGTTTTTTCAGCGGATACTCAGTGGTTGTGGGGCACCATAAAATTACTTTGTGGGCGCAGCGGCGGACAATTAAGCGGATCGAGGTGGCGGGTCGTACGGCAGTGGGGGCGCTCCCGACGATGACCGCGACCGCGGCGAACACCGTCCAACCAATGTCGTGGAGCGGCCGTCGACCGCACGCGCTCATCACAGTGGCCGCGTTAACTGCAGCGACGGTGGCAAGCGTCGCAACGGCTTTCGGGCCATGGCGTCACGACGTGGGGCGATTGTCGTTGATGCATGGCTGGCTGCCGGTGACGGTGCAGGCCTTCAGTGCAGCAATGCTGGCGGTCGGGCTCGGTGGCCGATCGCGGCGCTGGCTGATGCTGTGGCTGCCGGTCACGGTGACCGCTGGGTTGGCGATGGCGTTGTGGGCGCACTGGTATGTCCGGTCGGTCGGCGTGGCCGGGGATCCAGCGCCAGCGGCGCTGTGGATCTGGATCGGGCTGTCTTGCTCAGCCATGGCGCTCATGGTGTCGGGGTGGCGAGGCGTGGGATGGATGCGGCGCGGCGTATCGGTGATGGCAGTGCCGCTGTGTCTACTCGCCGCAGCGCTGGCGCTCAACCAGTGGGTGGGGTACTTCCCGACGGTGCGCGCCCTCTGGACACAGATCAGCGCGGGTCCGTTGCCCAATCAAACCGATCGGGCGACCGTCACCGCCATGCAATTGACGGGGGTCAAGCCACGTAAGGGGGTGGTGGTGCCGGTCAACATCGGCGCTCAGGCGTCTGGATTCAAACATCGCGGAGAACTCGTGTATCTGCCGCCGGCGTGGTTCGCCAGCAATCCGCCGCCGCCGTTGCCAGTGGTGATGATGATCGGCGGTGAGTTCAACACCCCGTCTGATTGGGTGCGCGCCGGCGATGCGGTCAGCGCAGCAGACGGATTCGCCGCCGCGCACGGCGGTGATTCTCCTGTGCTGGTGTTCGTCGACTCCGGCGGCGCCTTCAACATCGACACCGAATGCGTGAACGGTCCCCGCGGCAATGCGGCCGACCATCTCACCAAGGACATCGTCCCGTTCATGATCTCCAACTTCGGAGTGAGCGGACAACGGGCTCAGTGGGGTGTCGCCGGCTTCTCGGCTGGCGGCACCTGTGCCGTTGATCTGGCGGTCATGCATCCCGAGCTGTTTAGCGCCTTCGCAGACCTCGCCGGTGATTTGAGCCCCAACTCCGGTACCAAGGCGCAGACCATCGACAGGCTGTTCGGCGGCAGCGTCGAGGCGTGGTCCCGGTTCGATCCCTCCACGGTCATTACCCAACATGGCCCCTATCAAGGAGTGTCCGGAGTGTTCACCATTGTCTCAGGGCAAGATGCTGCCGCCAACACGCTGTGCGGACTCGCGCTAACCAACGGCATCGAGTGCACCGTCGCGACCGTGCCCGGCGAGCACGATTGGCCTTTCGCCGGGAGGGCGTGGGCTGCTGCGCTGCCCTGGTTGGCCGGGGTGCTCGGCACTCCGGGGACGCTCAAGCCACAGTTATCGCCTCAGAGGAGCGGTAGGTCAGCAGCGGCACCCTCGAACACTCGATGAATCAGCGGCCGAATGCGATTCCTCCTACTGGTGAACGTGGGGATCGCCGCGGCTTTCAGCAGACGGTCGCAGGCTGGATCAGTTCCTGATTAGCAAACGCCAGTCAGGAATTCGTCTCGTGCCACCGTTCAACAGCGTTCCGCGGTCGCTACTCGCGCCCTCGCCAGTGGCTCGCGAAGCGACGTTCAAGCCGTTCGATAAGGCGATCCAGATAGCGCACTTCGGCTCCTGCGCGAAGGATAACGGGGTGAGGTTGACTGGAGGCAACGTCACGCTCGATAGGCGGCCGACGGTTCACTATCCCGTCCAACAGCAGTTGCCGTTCGGCACTCAGCGACGCGTGAAATGCGCCACCTGCGCGGCGTCAGCTGGGAGCACCGAGTGGTCGTCGGCGGTCAGGGCCCGCACCACCTGTACTTGAGTGAGTCCAGCAGCGTAGTGAGAGCATGCCGCTCCGTGACCGGGTCGGGCTGATCGGCCGCGGACACATGGTGGCACGCGGTGAAGTCGCGATCGCAGATAGCGGTGTATCGAGGAAAAGCAGACATCCCTGCAAGCGGCATATCGCGGACTGTAAACCCGCGGGCCCCTTTCATGCGTCGAGATCGACTTTGAGACATGGCGACCACGAATCGGCGACGGGTGTCTGTGAACGGAATCGTCTCGAATATGGTCTATTTCGAGACGGCGTTCAGTGCTGCTCGCCGGTATCCGACTACAGGTCGGAGCTCTCCCGCCATAGGTCAATGCCGGAATCTGCAGCGAAACGGTCGATCTCGCTCAGCTCCTCGGGCGTGAATTCCAGGTGGTCGAGCGCGCCGAGGTTTTCCTTCAGTTGAGCGACGCTGGATGCGCCGACGAGAGTGGAGGCGACGGTCGGGTCGCGGAGCACCCAGGCGAGTGCCAGTTGCGCCAGCGACTGTCCCCGCTGCTTGGCGATTCCGGCCAGGCCCTGCAGCCGCGCGTGCACCTCGTCGGTCACCAGCTCGTCATCGAAGGTCGGACGCTCGGTAGCGCGGGCAACGTCGGTAGCGGGCTTGTCCAGATAGCGGTTTGTGAGCAGACCCTGGGCGAGCGCGGTAAAGGCGATTGCACCCATGCCGACGTTGTTGAGCTCCGTGATGAGATCACCCTCGATCCAGCGGTTCAGCATCGAGTACGACGGCTGGTGTATCACCAGCGGGGTGCCGAGCCGCTGCGCGATCGCCGCTGCCTCTGCTGTCTTCGTGGCCGAGTACGAAGAGATGCCGATGTAGCGAGCCTTGCCCGCCCGCACCGCGGTATCGAGTGCGCCGATGGTCTCTTCGAGCGGTGTCTTCGGGTCGATGCGGTGCGAGTAGAAGATGTCGACATAATCGAGCCCAAGCCGGTCAAGCGACTCGTCGAGGCTTGCCAGCAGATAGGCGCGGCCACCGAGCTGACCGTAGGGGCCAGGCCACATATCCCATCCCGCCTTGGTGGAGATGATGAGCTCGTTGCGGTACGGCTTGAAATCCCGTCGCAGCATTCGGCCGAAGTTTTCCTCCGCCGAGCCGTACGGCGGCCCGTAGTTGTTCGCGAGATCGAAGTGCGTGATGCCGCGATCGAAGGCGTAGCGAAGCACTTCGCGTTGCGTATCGAACGGACGATTGTCACCAAAGTTGTACCAAAGGCCGAGTGAGATCGCCGGCAACAGCAGGCCGGAGGTTCCCACGCGGCGGTAGGGCATCTCTTCGTAGCGGGTCCGTGCAGCTACCCAGGGGTCATGGGTGAAAGGAACGTCGGCGACGGCGAGATCCTCGTTCATGAGGTTCATCGTAGGTGGGCATCGATCACGGTCGTGGTCGATGTGGTCGGCCATGTTCAGTTCGAAGTCGCCACGTTGTTGCAAACCGCGCCCCAACCACCCCTGGACCCGCGGGGACCCACGCGGCCAAGTCGCCAGTGCAGGCGCTTCAGGTCGTCCAATAGAGCGCTGTTTTGCCCATCCTGACCAGCAGGAGAACCTCGATTCAAGCTTCGATTCCGCCTGTAACGCGGAAAATCAATGGCTGGGCCGCCGCCTCACTCGCTTTACGAGACGGTGGCCCCTCACCCGTGCGGCGAGCCGTGAACTGGTACCGCGCCCACCATCCTGCGCTGCGCTCACCAGACAGCCATGGCCCACCACGCGCTGGTCGCCTACCAGGTCGATACCTCCGCCGGCAAAGATGCACTGCTAATATGCGACACCACGGAGATGGCCGACGCTCTCAACCGCCGCCTGCACGACCAGATCGTCGGCGCCGACGCGCCGACCGTGAAAGCAGCACGCGCACAACGCATCGGCGTCGGGAACCTGATCATCTCCCGGCGCAACGACCCCACCATCGGCATCTTCGATGCCACCGACAGGGACAAGTCGGTTGCTCCCGTGCGCAACGGTAACCGCTGGCGCGTCCACGCCGTCGACACCGAACACCACCGCATTGCCGCACGGCGCCTCGACGACGACGCCGCGGCGGCATTCTCCGGCGGATATCTGTTGGCTTATATGCCGAAGGTGGATGAAACTGCTCTCTGCGCCGCCGCCGGCGCGGCTGCGGATGACGCCCAGCACCTGATCGATCACGGCGCGGCTACCCAATGCCTTCTCGGCCCGCTTGACATGGCACGGGCGCCGGTCAATAGCGGGGTGTTGTAAACCGGAACGGAAGCGAGGCTGGCGCATGTTTGCCCCTGGCCCAATGCGTGCTCGGGAAAGCGTCTAGTCCGTAGGCGTAGAAGTTGGATTCGCCGATTAGCTGGTCCGCGGCCAGCAATGGTAAGGATACAAGGCGTAGCCGCCTCCAAAGTCACGTGACAATTGGCCTCCGCCGCAGTAATCTACGTCTAGGTTGGGGGGCCGGCCTAGCCGGGGATCCAATTCTCTTATGACAAGTGGAGAACTGGGGCCCGGCCCCCGGTGATTCTGAACCTATTCGGAGCACCATGAATCCCTCTACACAGAGATCTATTCTGAAAATGATTGGGGATGAGATACGGGCTGCCCGCGCCCGCGTGAAAATGAGCCGTGAAGCCCTTGCAGCGGAATCAGGAATCAGCGCAAAGACAATTCAGCGGCTCGAGAACGGCGACCGGCCAGCAGATGTGGTTCAGATGTACCTCCTGTGCGAAGTATTTGGGCTCGAAATTGTCGAGTTACTGGGCCGCGCAATTGCGCGCGCAAACCACCGCGGTTACACGACCCACCTCGAGCCACCTCAGCCCTCGGCTCGATAGGGACGGGTCGGAACGGGGCCACCGTTAGTTCAGTCCGTAGCTATACAGGCTAATTAGCGTCTTGGCTGCGCGCTACCTAGGCCTCAGCCCTGCGCTAGCGTAGACCGATGGCCGACGCGACGGTTGTCCACTGGCACACGCACACACCGGTCCCCGAAGGGCGAGGCGCGTTAGCTGCCTAATCGACTCTTTGACTTGGCCCGGGTCAGCAGAATTCGATATTTGGGCAGGTAGCTGGGCTGTGCGCCAAGTTTCTCCTTCGAAAGATAGCCAGCTGCAGAATTGCGCTGCGTGAAGCGAGACCTGGTCGGAGAGGAACTCCGATCCAAGTACGTCAGCACGCTTTCTGCCCGCGAAGTCGGCCGTGCCGCTGCCGTTACAGACTCCTCTCGACCGCACCCCCCGCCTGCAGGTCTTTGCCTCAAAGGAGAGTCGGCCGCCGGTGACACGAGTCACACCTCCCAGATCTCGATCCTGGTCGGGGCCGGCCCGGGGCAGGGAGCAAGTCTAATTGGCGGCCTGCCTGTGGCGTACAAACGAGTGGGGCGAGGGGGCGTCGCGTGATTCCCGCGTGGAGCGCAGCCGGCTTCGGTGCTCCGTGTGTGGACGAATTCCCCGGTGTCTTTACGGTAAGCGTCCGTTCGAACCGCCACTAGGTGAGCGCGACTGAGATCGAGGTAAACGGAATGGCAACGGCGACTGCGAGGCGCAACCACGAATCGCCGGCTGTTGCAATTTGCGATAAGCGCGGCAATTTACGCAATAATCTCTCAGCCACGTCCGCGCACATCACCCCTCGCACTTACTCTTCCCATCGTCCCGCTGTCCGCCGGTTAGGACGCAGCACCACAGTGAGAATTGGTTTGACCAATGATCACAGGGCCGCTGGTGTTGCCAGTGGTAATTCCAGTGGTGTTCCCGACAGTGTTGCCAGCAATGGTATTACCGAAGGTGTTTCCCTGGCCATCGGGGCCGCCAGCGGTGTTGCCGACGGTGTTGCCAACGATGGTGTTGCCAAAGCCGTCGCTAGTGGATTGCACGCACCGGTCGTAAGCTTTAGGTTCGGCCAATTTGGAGTGCTCAAACGCGCAAGCGCCGAGGGCG
Organism: Mycobacterium sp.; assembly: GCF_032159565.1. Classification (GTDB taxonomy): domain Bacteria; phylum Actinomycetota; class Actinomycetes; order Mycobacteriales; family Mycobacteriaceae; genus Mycobacterium. The sequence continues at coordinate 18,749 of NZ_JAVHWR010000003.1, read as the reverse complement.
GCCGCGATCAAGGCAAAGGCAGCAGCGGGCAGCAGCCAGCGCACACGTACGTGAACGGTGATGGGTCGTCGTATTACCAATGTCGTCCTTTGCATATCGGAACCCTGACCTCGTTCCCGGCTTCTGCCCACCGTGCCGTCGACGCGTACCAACAGACCGATAGCCGCAAGTGGGGCCTGACTAATTACGACGACACGACGCCCCTGTCGCTCCCCAAGCCCCCCGGACTTGCCAGCTCACCGTCGTTGTCGCCGGTGGCGGCTACAGGGGTAAGTGCCCGTACGTGCCAGTCGACATCGGCCGCCGTATGCTCCTCTCCGTTAACGGCATCTGCGCTGTTGAAGACTGCTGACGGGCTGCCGTCCTGGTCTGATCGCAGCGCTGGGAGTTCGACGCGGCGATGCCGCGAGTTTGTGGGCGGGTTGGAGCGCCTGTGGCGCAGGCGCTCCAACAACTTAGTGACCGCTCGTTTGACGGTATCCGGTAGGCGCTTCACCGTGTCGGGGGCAACCCACGCCAGATACAACACAAACATCGCGTAGCTAAAGATCCCGATGATGATGCCGATGTCGATCGTCAGGTGCATGACCACACCGGCTGCGAGGACCCACGGCCGAAGCCGCCTGTTCCAGACCAGTACCCCGATCGCCAACTCGGTCGCCAGAGCTGCCCACGTCGCAACATTCATGATCAACGCATTCGTGGTGAGCCATTCCGGCGAGGGCAGGCGTTGCATATCGACGAGCCGTAACGCGTAGGAGACGGCAGTTCCCTGGGGCCACGTCTGGCCTGTCAGCTTAATGACGACCGAGGACAGGTAAATAATCGACAGCTGAACCTGCATCAGTCGAAGCGCCCAGATGGGTCGCAACTGAGCGGACCAAAATGATCCCGTCCTGCGGCGCTGATCGAGCGATAACGCGGTGCCACAGGGCGACAGTGCAACAAAAAGCGCCATGATGCGAACGACGGAATCCCCGGCGTTAAAGACCCAGAGATCGCGGTGCAGGAAGGACAAGATCAGAACGAAGACCAGGACAGCCGCTACTCTGCTGTGCCATCCGAGAGTCAGCGCGACGGCAGACGCCAGCAGCACGGCCCACCCGATCAATATGGCTTGGTCGCTCGTCACTACTTCAAAGAAGCCCCAGTTGCCCGGGGTGGCCGGCTGGTGCTGGTCGGGCACCACGCCGTGCGGACCCAACATGTCATGCAGGATCGGCAGAAGCCATAACGTCCACAGCACAGCGAGTGCACCGAAGGCGATCCTGACTAACCCGAGGGTGTACGTGGGTTCGGGTCGAAACCAAAACCCTTGCCACCATTCGCCAATCGCTGAGGGTCGCCACCCCGCCCTGTGGCCGTTGTCCTTCATGAGTTTGCTGCCAAATCTTCGTCGTACAGGGTGTCCACGCCGGTCGCTCCTCGGCCGCTCGTACCGGGAGGCGTCAAAACCTCGGTCCGTAAAATCATGTAGACACGGATAGGCCGCTCCGCGGGAACGGTCAGTTGATGGACGACCCAGTGCGCGAGCTGCGGACGGATCTGCGGTTCCGACAACAGACTCTCCTTCAGTTTCCGCCAGCGATGCGACACCGCCACTCCCACGACTTGATCGTATTGAGTCGGCAACATCCACAGTCGTTTGCTGCCATCGGCCATCGTGACGTACACCTCCAGGTTCTCCAGGCGACTTGGTGGATCGGGCGCATACATCCCCCAAAACTGGTCGAGTCCGGCTCCGACTGCGATCGGTGTCAGGGTCGGCGCCAACGCCGCTTTGATCGCAGAATTGGGCATGTTCGACACCACACCGATGAGGATTACCGACACGATGAGCGCGCTGATCGCTCCCTCGCGGATTTGGGAACCCTTGAACCGTGAACCCCTAGATCCGCGGCCGACCGCCGCCCCATGGGCGACGGTCGGCAGATCCCTATCTTTTTTGTGTGTGTCTATTGCAACCACGTGCTCACATCCGGTTAAAGGGTGGGGGCGGCGGTGGTTGTCGTAGTGGAGCCGGCGGTGGTGCCAGGGGTGCCGGTTCTGCTGGAAACGCCGCTGGTGTTGCCAGTGCTGCGACCAGTGGTATTGCCAACGGTGTTGAAGCCGAAGGTATTGCCGAAGGTGTTTCCAGTGGTGGTGGTGCTCAGGAACGTATTGCCATTGCTGTTTTGGTTAGTGACGCCGGTCGTTCCAGTGGTTGTTCCGGTAGTGCCCGTAGTGCCGGTAGTCGTGCTGCCCGTGGTAGGGGCAGTGGTCGTGGTGGTCGTGGTGGAAATCGCGGTGGTGCCGGTCGTGCCGGCGGTAGTGCGGCCACTGGTGGCGCCGGTGCTTCGCCCGAAGGTGTTCCCGATGGTGTTCCCGGCAAACGTGTTGCCGAACGTGTTGCCGGTAGTGGTGCTACTGGCGAACGTGTTGCCACTGGTGTTTTGGCTATTAGTGTTACCGCCGCCAAAGTTGAAGAAACCTCCACGGGTGCCAGTGCCATTACCGCCACCGAAGTTGATGAAACTTCCCCGGGCAGCGCTCGCTTCCTGAGGTGTGGCGGAAAGAGCCGGCGACGCCTGAGCAACCGAGACACCGGCCCCCGCAGCGGCTACGAAAAGCCCAGCACCAATCGCGCGGTTGATCATTGAATTCCGTTGCTGGGGCTGCTTGCGGTGGCGATGGCGCGAGGGGGTTGATGGATTTCTCATGGACTGATCTCCTTAGTCTTCGGTGAACCGTTAGAGGGACACCGCGATATGAACTGCCGTCGCGTATCGAATTGTCGAAAACGCATCCTTGAAATAATCGGGCCTCAAAGACCCGAGCCCGCCCCCTGTCTAACCCGATAATCTGAACTCTGAGTAGTCGAACTGTAATGCTTTGCTAGGCGATGTGTCAAGCATCACTATTCGGTCTTGAGCGAATGTAGCGCACAATAGCTAGCTACCCATGCGAAGCCAAAATTGGCCGAAAAATGGTCCGAATGGTCCATGTTTTAGACCAGCAAGACCGGCAGGTGGGCTACCGGCTATTACGACATCTCTAAAACGGTTCTGCGGTTCGCCAAGTCGTTTCCTCGGTTTTCTGCGGCATCACCGGCGGAGGAAGGTGAGCGGTCCAAGATTCGTCGTTGGCCGGAATACAGCTGTTCAGGGCTGTCATGGGCCGCTGCAGCCAGCGATCGATCGGTGCTCAGCCGCCCCGACAGCGACGAGCTGCTTGCTCCGCGGCAATCCACAGCCGAGCGTGGACGCTGAATTTCCCCAATTCGTAACCCGAGCTGCGAATAACTCGATCGCGGCGGATACCATTCCGATCCGGAAAGCGCTTGGGAATGACCAGAAAACTTTTTTAACTGCGTCAGCAACGATCATGAGCGGCGTTATGCAAGCGGCCGGAATTTGCTGAGGTCCTTTACGCTGGGAATGCTTCGCGCACGTATTAGCGCAGCGGTGGGTACAACGTCCGGAGTTGCGCGAGCACGCTGCGCCTAGCGATCAAGAGCCTGGCTGGCCGCCCGGGTGCATATGTACCGGCTTCGGGATGGTGCGCCGATGCTGGGCTGGATCGAGTCGCCTGGCATTCGAAACGCCTTCGTGGGCTGCCGATGCAGATGCCGTTGCTCGATGCGCGCGGAAAGCCAGCTGCGGCGCCGTGTGAGCAGACGAAAATGCGTGCATTGAGCAGGTCCACGCCGACCAGAGGGCCTCGGCGCTGGCTCATTGCCTCCGAACTGCTTTCCACCAATACCGCCTCGTTGAAGCACGCCGCCATGACCTTCGGCTCAGTCGCGTTGCCGCGACAGTCTCATCCGACGCAAGCTGGATCGCGGTGCCCGATGGCCTCGAGGCGATGCAGTCCAGGAAGGGTTACCGGCGAGGTCGTGCCCTCGCTCCGAAGGTGCAGCGCAAATTTATTGAAGGGCTCGGTGGTGCGCAGACGCTCATCCAGATCGACACCTCCGAATCCATCGCGCTTCTAATCCGGCGTGACGCAGGTCATCGTTTATTCATCGCCAATGACCAACATTCGTCAAGAATCGCCAAAGTCCAACGGGGTACCAAACCTACGAAGAATGTTGCACGACAGGATAATTCAGCACTATCGCGGACAACGAGATTGATCGGCCTTAATCCGCAGGTCCCAGGTTCGAGCCCTGGTGGGGGCACCACACCGTTCGTATTGCGTCGACGACGACCTACATGTCCGGCGGCTGGGCCTGCCGTACGGTGTCCGGCGCGGGGTCGCCCCACCTCTGGCGGATCCTGCCCCACGGATCGGCGTACTGACCCGGCTGCTTGTAGTACGGCGCTCGACGTCGCATCCGAGCGGCCATCATCGGCGCTGCCATCCGAAGCGCCCGGGTCTTCCAGCCTGCTCTGGCACGGATCTCTTCGTACGACTCCGAACTGGAGTACCGCTGGAACGACAGCACCTGCTGGGAGCGGGTGGTGTCCATCCAGTCCAGGGGATACCAATCGGCGTCGCTGTCGGGATCACCCGGACGGCCGGGCAGTACCAGCGCGCCTATCCCAAGGGCCTCGCAGCCTATGCGGCCCAATTCAGCCTGGCGGCACTTGTGGGAGTCGTCACCAGCGATCATGAAGACCTCACGTACTGCATCGGTGGTGACTGCCGCGGCGAACGCCGATGCGACGTCGCGGGCGTCGACGGAATGACAACGATTGTCTTGAGGCATCAACGCACCGAGGTAGAACGAATCGAAATCGCCGTAGTCGATGAGCGGCTCAAGGGTGATAACGCCACTGAGTCGAAGGATCGACCACTCCAAACCCGATGAGCGGACGATGTTTTCGGCTTCCAGTTTGTGACAGCCATACAGTTCCGACGCCACCGGAGGGGTGTCAGCGGTGAGCAGGTCGGCGAACCGGTGTGGGTTGCGGCTGCCGTACACGGCCATGCTCGATGCGTGCACGAAGCGTGGAGGCGACGGCATCGCTTCCGCGGCGCGCACCAGCGCGGCGGTCGCATCGACGTTCACCGCCCGGGCGAGCGCACGGTTGGCGTAGCACATCGGCGGGATGCAGGCCGCGAGATGGACGATGGCCGACGGGGACACCTCGGCGAGCAGGGCGCTGATCTGATCCGGCTTCGTCAGATCGACCGAGCGCACGTCGACCACTGCGGGCAGCGACGGTTTGACAGTCTTGTGCGCGGTGGCGGTCACGGCGCACCCCTCCGCGACGAGTCGCTCGACGAGCGGCCTGCCGACCAGTCCATACGCGCCCGTCACCAGAACTGAATTCCGAGCCGCCATCGTGCGCTCCTCTGCGCGAGCGGGATACTGATCGGAATCTAGCCGGGCGCGGCGCGCTCATGGCGCAGTCTGCCTAATCGCCCCTTTTGTGGTCGTTGCCGTGACCCTTTTTCTTGGGTGGCGGCCCCTCGTCGATCGGCGCGGGAGACGGCGGGGCCGGAGGGGGTGGCGGTAACACCGACGGCGTCGATGACGGCGGCAGCGAGGTGGTGGTCGCCGCCGGTTCGGGTGTCGACGGCGAGGCAGACTCGAACAACACCACAACCGCCGCAAGGGCGATCGCGAACAGCACGGCCGCGAAGACAACCAGCCTGCGCTTCTGGCTCGGAGGTACAGGCGCAGCGATGGCCATCGTGGTCTCCGGCGGCAACGGCACGTCCAGCACCCGAGTCGGCGGCCGGCCTGAATTCGCTTGTGGCACAGCGGCAAGTGTGGCGCGCATCGCCCCGGCACTGGTGAAGCGCCACTGCGGATCGCGGGTCATCGCCCTTTCGACCGTCGCTGCCAGCGCCGGTTCCACGTCGGGCCGCCAGACATGCAACGGCGGCGGCACGTCCTCGGCGATCGCCCGCGCCAGGGCCACAAGGTTCTCCTGGGGGAACGGCTTGTGCCCGGACAGCGCCTCGTAGCCGACGACACCGACCGCATACAGATCGTCGGCGACGGTCGCCGGGCGGCCCGCCACCCGGTCGGCGCTGAGATAGGCCATCGTTCCGACGATCTGCCCGCTCATCGTGGCCGGCGTCTCCGCGCTTTTCGCGATACCGAAGTCCGCGACCTTCACATCACCGGACGCGGTGAACAAGATGTTGGCCGGCTTGATGTCCCGGTGCAGAATTCCGGCCGCATGCGCGGCCGCGAGCGCCGACAACACGTCGTCGAGGATCGTGCGAACCCGTCTCTGCGGGAGCGGGCCGGCCGTCAGCTCGTCGGCCAGCGACCGCCCGGACAGCCGCTCCATCACGATGAAGGGCATTCCGGCGTGCTCGCCACTGTCGTGCACGGCCACGATGTGAGGATGGCTCAGACCGGCGGCCGCGCGGGCCTCGATTTCGAAGCGCCGGCGGCTGTCAGCGTGCACGCTGAACGCAGGATGCAACAGCTTCACGGCGACGGGCCGGTGCAGCCGGGTGTCCCAGCCGTCGCGGACCTCGCCCATCCCGCCGCGGCCTAGAATCCCCCGCAACTCGTAGCGGCCGCCGAGAGCGTCTGGCGCCTGCACGGTCCTGAGGTTATCGCGCCCGTGACCAGTCGACCACGCCGCTTACACGTCAGGGCAGTAGTGCATCCCGTTGTCACGATGCCCGACCGGCGGCAGGTTGCGCGCAGGCGTCTCCACCAACGGCGCCTCCGATGGGAGCCGTCCACTCGCACGGTCGACCGCGCTGCGCTTGCGCGGGTGCATCATCGTGCGTTGTGGCGTCAGCCTGGTGACGAGGTGCACCAGGTTCCCAAGGCGACGATGCAGCCACTCCCGGCGAGGCGACCATGTGTAGCCCATCAGTTCGCGAACGGGTGGATCGTAGAGGCCGACGGTGACGAACAGCAGGAACCGTTCCATCACCTTCAGGTTGATCCGCCACATCCAGTCCGGGATCCATTCCAACGACGGGTGCTTTGTCATTGTGGACAGATCGAGAACTTCGCGTGCCGCCCAGTTGTTCTCTAACACGTTGTGACACATGTGATCCCAGTACTCCTGGAATTCCTCCCAGGTCTTGGGCACCGGCCGCATGCTCATCCCGTACATCCGGTACCACGCGACGTGCTCGTCGAACAATTGCCGCCGTTGCGCCTCAGTCAGTCCTCCTCTGAACCGTTCCGCGGCCAGCAGGACGGACTTGAAGAAGGTGGCGTGCGCCCAATAGAAGACATCGGGGTTCAGCGCGCTGTACCGGCGCCCTTGCTCGTCGACGCCCTTGATGCCGATGTGGTAGTCGCGCACCTCGGCGCCGGTCCTCGGCGCGCGGTCGCCGTCGAAGACCACGCCGCCGATCGGATACACCGACCGGTACAACCGCGGCATCCGCTCCATGAAGAAGATTGAGTGGTCCTTGACGGCAGCACCCAACTGGGGATGCATGTTCTGCATCGAACCCGCCCAGCTGCCCTGCAACATGCCGGTCCACTGGCCGAAGTACTTCCAGGTCAGCGAGTCGGGCCCGAGCGGTGCCTGAAAGGCGTCGTAGCCGCCTCCCGACACGGGGCAACCGGCGGCCGCAGGCGCGGTTCCGCTGGTCACCGGGGAGGCGTCAGAAGTATCTTGGGTCACTGGTCGGCTTTCGATCGGCGTCAGACGCATTTCTGACTACGTGCGTTGTCACCATGATTCTAGGAGTGATGTGGCTGCGGGTCAACGACGGGGCCGATGGTCGGGCGTACCGCTCGAGGACCGTCAGGCGCTGCGCCGTGGCGAGTTGATCGACGCGGGCGTCGCCCTGCTCGGCGGTCAGAGCGGGCCCGCACTCACCGTGCGAGCGGTGTGCAGGGCGGCCGGGCTCACCGAACGCTACTTCTACGAAAGCTTTCCCGACCGCGACGAATTCGTCCGCGCCGTCTACGACGATGTCTGTGCGCGGGCGATGTCCACCCTGTCGTCGTCCACCAGCGCCCACGACGCGGTCGAACGGTTCGTCGCGCTGATGGTCGATGACCCGACCCGCGGCAGAGTTCTCCTGCTCGCGCCGACGGTCGAGCCGATACTGACGCGGTCGGGGGCGAACTGGATGCCGAGCTTCATCGAGCTGCTGCAACGCAAGGTCACCCGAATCACGGAGATCAGCCAGCCGGCAGTCCAGGCCATGGCGGCCACCGGCCTGCTCGGCGCGCTGACCGCACTCTTCATCGCCTACCTGGACGGCCGCCTGAGCGCCACCCGCGAGCAGTTCATCGACCACTGCGTCGACATGGTGCTCAACAGGGTTTCGAGTTACTGAGACCTACCCGCCCGTCACATGGTCCACGGCGTGCGTGACTACCCGGTCGGGTTGTCCTGGTTGGCGGTGTCGCCTCAAATCGCACCGACGTCAGCGAGTACGCCTTGCTCGCTCTATCCCTGCGCCGCAGCCGCTTCGGCCTTGGCGGTGAAGTCCTTACCCTCCGGGCTGGCTGCCGAGGCGCCAGGAGTGGTGGCCGTTGCGGCACCGCGGTTGCAATTCAGCGCCAGCAGGACTTCGCTGTCGGCGTGTCCGAATGAACCCCCGGAGTCGCGCACGAACGGAGCATCGGTGGCGCTGGTGACGAGGCAGTCACCCATCGCGTCCTGGCGGTCGCCGACGGTCACCGCGATCTTCGCCGTGCCGCCGCCATCCTCGATTTTCGTAACAGCATCGCCGTAGGTCATTCCCACCACGTCCGGCGCGGCGGATGCGGTGCCCGCGCCGAACAGTCCGAGTGCGCCCATCGCAATCCCTGCGGCGCCGACGGCGCTGGTCGAAATGATGATCTTCTTCACGTGCCCACCTATGTCTAAGGTCAACGGTTGCCGAGAGTGTAGGCGCGGTTCGATTTCTCGTGAACTGCCTGCAGGAACCATACCGCCGACCGGCGCAACCCGCGAGCAATAACGCCGCGTAGGGCAGGCCTGAAACCGGGTGCCGACCGGCCCCCGAACCGTGACCTTTCCGACGCAGCGACACGTATCGTGCAACTTGATGTCACCGGGTTACACAGATATATTCACTGCAACCAACAGATACAGATAGATCTAATAGGCCTTCGTCCACCGAATGACGGCAGGTCCCACCCCTAAAGGAGAACGCAGGGCTGATGCACGAAAACCTGACCGACCTGCACCTGCTGCATGAGCTTGAGCCCGTCGTTGAGAAGAACCTCAACCGGCACCTGTCGATGCGCAAGGACTGGAACCCGCATGACTACATCCCGTGGTCGGACGGCAAGAACTATTACGCCCTCGGCGGCCAGGACTGGGAGCCCGGACAGTCGGCGCTCTCCGAGGTCGCTCAGACAGCCATGGTGCAGAACCTGCTGACCGAGGACAACCTGCCGTCCTACCACCGCGAGATCGCGATGAACTTTGGGATGGACGGGGCATGGGGCCAGTGGGTCAACCGCTGGACCGCAGAGGAGAACCGGCACGGCATCGCGCTGCGGGATTACCTGGTCGTCACCCGCGCCATCGATCCGGTCGCGCTGGAGACACTGCGCCTCGAGCAGGTGACCCGCGGCTTCAGCCCGGGCCAGAACCAGCAGGGCGATCTTTTCGCCGAGAGCCTGTTCGACTCCGTCATCTATGTGACGTTCCAGGAGCTGGCCACCCGCGTTTCGCACCGCAACACCGGCAAGGCATGCAACGAGACGATCGCCGACCAACTGCTACAACGGGTTTCGGCCGACGAGAACCTGCACATGATCTTCTACCGCGACGTCAGCGAGGCCGGTTTCGACATCGCACCGGATCAGGCCATGCACTCGCTGCACCGCGTGCTGCGCAATTTCAAGATGCCCGGGTTCACCGTTCCGGAGTTCCGCCGCAAGGCGGTGATCATCGCGGTCGGCGGTGTGTACGACCCGCGGATCCACCTGGAAGACGTGGTGCGGCCGGTGCTGAAGAAGTGGCGCATCTTCGAGCGCGAGGACTTCACCGGTGAGGCCGCCCGCATGCGTGATGATCTCGGCGTGCTCATCGAGGAGCTCGAGGAGACGTGCGACAAGTTCGAGGTCGCCAAGCATAAGCGCCTGGAGCGCGAGGCCAAGAGGGCCGAGCGCCTGGAGGCCAAGAAGGTTCTCGCGTCATCGGCGTACTGACCGAATCCCGCGCGCAGCTGCAGATCGGTCCCATCGCGCTGGCCAGCCCCGTCGTGCTGGCCCCGATGGCAGGCGTCACCAACGTCGCCTTCCGCACGCTGTGTCGTGAGCTCGAACTCGCCAGGGCCGGCACGGTCAGCGGGCTGTATGTGTGCGAGATGGTCACCGCCCGCGCGCTCGTCGAGCGCCATCCGGTCACCATGCACATGACGACGTTCGGGCCGGACGAGTCGCCGCGGTCGCTGCAGCTCTACGCCGTCGACCCGGAGAACACCTACGCCGCGGCCAAGATGATCGTCGACGACGGATTGGCCGATCACATCGACATGAATTTCGGCTGCCCGGTTCCCAAGGTGACCCGGCGCGGTGGCGGCGCGGCGCTGCCCTTCAAGCGCAGGCTGTTCGGGCAGATCGTGGCCGCCGCGGTGCGGGCGACCGAGGGGTCGAACGTCCCGGTGACGGTGAAGTTCCGGATCGGCATCGACGACGACCACCACACCCACCTCGACGCCGGTCGGATCGCGGCCGAGGAAGGCGCCGCGGCCGTCGCGCTGCACGCTCGAACGGCGGCCCAGCGCTACTCCGGAACCGCCGACTGGGAGCAGATCACGGCGCTGAAGGAGCACGTCACCAGCGTTCCGGTGCTCGGCAACGGCGATATCTTCGACGCGAAGGACGCACTGGCGATGATGGCCACGACCGGCTGCGACGGCGTCGTCATCGGCCGCGGCTGCCTCGGCAGGCCGTGGCTGTTCGCCGAGTTGTCCGATGCCTTCGCAGGCAGGGACAGTGTGATACCGCCCACACTGGGTGAGGTCGCGGCGATCATCCGCAGGCACGGCGAGTTGCTGCGCGCCCACTCCGGCGAGGACAAGGCCATGCGCGACATCCGCAAGCACATCGCCTGGTATCTGCACGGATTTCCGGCCGGGGCCGGCCTACGCCGGTCACTGGCGCTGGTTAAAACGCTGGCCGAACTCGACGAACTCCTCGCGAAGCTGGACTCCGAGGTGGCGTTCCCCGAGGCGGCCACCGGCCCGCGCGGGCGGCAGGGCTCACCGGCCTCGGTGGCGCTGCCTGCCGGCTGGCTTGCCGACCCGGACGATTGCACGGTGCCCGTCGGCGCCGATGTGATGCATTCCGGTGGGTGAACCGAGACCATCTCGACATTACGTCTCTCAGGATCTCTCAGTACGATATGAGTCTTGTCGTTATTGGCCCCGCCCTCGGGGCCACGGATATCGCCGCTTCAACTCAGGTGGCGGCAGCGCAGTGGCTGATGCGCACCGACGCGCACGCTGCTCATAGGGTCGGAGGCCAGTAGGCACATGAGTGACGGCGATAACGCCACTCCTGGTCGCCCTCGCGCGTCCGATTCGGACGGCGACAACCAGTGGCTTACCCGATCTCCCCGGCCACCGCGAGCCGCCGCGCCGTGGGAGCGCCACTCGGCTGCTGAGCCGGAGGACACCGCCACCCCTGCGCCGACCGGCAGCCACACCGATGGCGTGACGGTCGCCGATCTGATCGCCAAGGTCACGGGCTCCGCGCCTGCAGATCTGCCCAGCCGGCACGCTGCACCCGAGCCCGAGCCCAAACCCGAACCTCCGCTGATGCGTCCGCCCGCGCCGCCGCCTCAATCGTCCGAGCCGCGCTCCAGACAGCCAAGGCAACTCCGGCCGAAGCCGCGACCCGCGGGACCGTCCGACCCGGATACCGAGGTCATCCCCGCGGTGTCCTACGCCGACGAGATTCCCGACCTGGCGGCGTTGCGCCGCTCTCGGCTCGAACGAGGCGGGCCGGAGTGGGTGGGCGAGCCGTCCGCCGAGCCCGTCGATCCGCCGAAGAAGCGCAAGTCGCGCCGCCGGGTCATGCTGGCGGGCCGCTCCCTTGCCGCCCTGTTCGCCGTGCTCGCGCTTGCGATGACCGGTGGTGCGTGGCAGTGGCAGTCGTCGAAGAACCACATGCTCAACCGCATTTCGGCACTGGATCCGGGTTCGCGCGACATCGTCGACGCGAACGCACAGTACGGCGACGAAAACTTCCTCATTGTCGGTGTGGACAGCCGCTACGGCCAGAACGCCGACATGGGCGCAGGCGGCACCCAGGATGCCGGCGGAACGCGGTCCGACACCATCATGCTGGTCAACATCCCGGCCAATCGCAAACGCGTTGTCGCCGTGTCGTTTCCGCGCGACCTCAACATCGAGCCGATGAAGTGTGAGCCGTGGAATCCCGAAACCCGCGAGTACGGGCCGTTATATGACGACCAGACCGGCAGCTACGGACCCGAAGAGGTGTACACCGAGACGAAGCTGAACTCCGCCTACGCGTTCGGCGGACCCAAGTGTCTGGTCAAGGTCATCCAGAAGCTGTCCGGCCTGTCTATCAACCGGTTCATGGCCGTGGACTTCTCCGGGTTCTCCAAGATGGTCGACGCCCTCGGCGGGGTCGAGGTGTGCAGCACGACTCCGCTGGAGGATTACGAGCTCGGCACCGTGCTGGCCAGCGCCGGCCGGCAGACCGTCGACGGACACACCGCGCTGCAATACGTACGCGCCCGCCAGGTGACCACGGAAACCAACGGTGACTACGGCCGCATCAAGCGCCAGCAACTGTTCCTCTCATCGTTGTTGCGTTCGATGATCTCCAAAGAGGTCTTCTTCTCTCTCAATAAGCTCAACGACGTCGTCAACCAGTTCATCGACGACAGCTTCGTCGACAACATCAACACCAAGGACCTGGTGCAGCTGGGCCAGTCGGTACAGGGCATCGCCGCCGGACGGATCACCTTCATCACCGTCCCCACGACGGGGTACATGGACGAGTGGGGTAACGAGCATCTGCGCGAAGACGACACCCACGCGATCTTCGACGCGATCATCAACGACGATCCGCTGCCCGAGGAGCGCAACGCGGATAACACACCGGTGCCGGGCACGCCGGAGTCGCTGACCAACCAGGCCCCTAAGTCGACGCCGAGCGAAACGCCTGCACCCAAGGTGTCCGCCGACGCCGGCGAAATGGTCGACGCCGTCACCACCGACCCGACGTCGGTGACCGTCCAGGTGTCGAATTCGACGGGCGAAGACGGGCTGGGAGCGACGGCCGCAACGGAATTGCAGCAGCACGGCTTCAATGTGACGACCCCGGACGACTATCCAGGTCCGCTGACTTCGACGACGGTGTTCTTCTCGCCGGGTAACGAAGAGGCCGCAGCCACGGTGGCATCCGCCTTCACCGCGCCGACGATCGAGCGCGTCAACGGTAAGGGCAAGACGGTGCAGGTGGTGCTCGGCTCCGACTTCGCCACGGTGAGCCCGCCGAAGCCGAGTGGCTCTTCGGTGCAGGTCCACGTTCTCCACGGCACCGGTAGCACCCCGACACAGCTGCCGCAGGACCTTTCGGTCACCAACGCCGCCGACACCACCTGCGAGTAGCGCGAGGCGATAGCCGAGGCGGCGGCGTCCATGCAGGGGGCATTCACCCTTCGTTCACCCTGCACATCGTGACGATTCACTGGACCAGCCCTTAGGCTGGGCGTATGCGAACTGCGTACCACGAGCAGCTGGACGCCCTGACCCACCAGCTCGGCGAGATGTGCGGGCTGGCAGGTGTCGCGATGGAGCGAGCGACCCAGGCCCTGCTGCAGGCCGACCTCGTGGTGGCCGAACAGGTGATCACCGACCACGAGCAGATTGCCGCGATGAGCGCCAAGGCGGAGGAAGCGGCCTTTGTGCTGCTTGCCCTGCAGGCTCCCGTCGCGGGCGATCTGCGCGCGATCGTCAGCTCGATCCAGATCGTCGCCGACGTCGATCGAATGGGGGCCCTGGCGCTACACGTAGCCAAGATCGCCCGCCGCCGTCATCCCCAGCATGCCCTGCCTGAAGAGGTGAACGGCTACTTCGCCGAAATGGGCCGGGTGGCAGTCGAACTCGGCAACAGCGCCCAAGAGGTGCTGCTGACCAAGGACCCGGAGAAGGCGGCGCGCATCAGCGAGGAAGACGATGCGATGGACGATCTGCACCGTCATCTGTTCTCCGTGCTGATGGACAAGGAATGGAAGCACGGCGTCACCGCCGCCGTCGACGTGACGTTGCTGAGCCGCTTTTATGAGCGCTTCGCCGACCACGCCGTCGAGGTTGCCCGCCGGATCATCTTCTCGGCGACGGGCAAATTCCCCGAGGATGCGGAACTTCCCGCACCGCGCTAGCCGTCGCTACGGGCGGAGCACGATCTTCCCTCTGGTATGCCGCTGCTCGAGGGAGCGGAACGCCTTTTGGACGTCGTCGAGCGCGAATACCTCGGCGATCGGCACCTCCAGCTTTCCGTCGGCGACCAGCGCCGCCAGTTCTGCGAGCACGTCGGCGTTGGCGGCGTCCGCGTTGCCCGCGGTGCGCACCTTGAACTGCTCGGCGGCGGCGAAATCGATGATGGTGTCCACCCGGTCGGGCGCGACGCCCAGCTGATCGACCGCCAGCTCGACGTACCCGCCACCGAAGAAGTCCAGGAAGGCGTCGACCCGCCCCGTTGGCGCCGCCGCACGCATACGCTCGGCCAAATCGTCGCCGTAGTTCACTGGGATCACACCGTGACCGCGCAGCCATTCGTCGTTCGACGGGCCCGCGACGCCCAGCACCGTGGCGCCCGCGTCGGCAGCGAGCTGCACCGCGATCGAACCCACTCCTCCTGCCGCGCCTGCGACGACCAACACGTCGCCCTCCGAGAGGCCGACGGCGCGGACGGCGGCGTAGGCGCTCGTGCCTGCCACGTACAGCGCGCCCGCCACCTCCCACGACACCGTCGCGGGTTTGGCGGTCAGATTCTCGGCGGGCACGACGATGAACTCCGCGTGGCTGGCCCGCTTCTCGGAAAAGCCCAGAACCTCGTCGCCCACCGCGAATCCGTCAACGCCCGGGCCTGTTTCGGCGACCACGCCCGCCAGGTCGCTGCCCTGTCCAGACGGAAATGTCGCCGGGAAGATGTCGCGCATGAGGCCATTACGGATGGCGGCCTCGCCTGGGTTGATGCCTGCCGCTCTGACCTCGACGAGAACCTCGCCCGCGCCGGGCGCAGGTCGCTCGACGTCGCGCACCTCGAGCACCTCGATGTCGCCGTACCGATCGAATCGCACTGCTTTGCTCATGCCAGTTAGGAACGGCGCAGCCCTCGAGCTATTCCCGGGGGTGGTGCTGACTCCCTCTAGCCGAACCGGCCGGAGATGTAGTCCTCTGTCGCTTTTTCCGTCGGGTTCGAGAAGATCTTCTCGGTGTCGTCGATCTCGATCAGCCTGCCGGGCTTGCCCGTCGCCTCGAGGTTGAAGAACGCGGTCTGATCACTCACGCGCGCAGCCTGCTGCATGTTGTGCGTGACTATCACGATCGTGTAGTCCTGCTTGAGCTCGGCGATCAAGTCCTCGATCGCCAGCGTCGAGATCGGGTCGAGTGCCGAGCACGGCTCGTCCATCAACAACACGTCGGGCTGCACCGCGATCGCACGCGCGATGCACAACCGCTGCTGCTGGCCACCGGACAACCCGCCGCCGGGTTTGTCCAGTCGGTCCTTGACCTCGGTCCACAGGTTCGCGCCCTTGAGGGACTTCTCCGCCACCTCGTCGAGAGTCTTCTTGTTGCGGACCCCCTGCAGCCTGAGGCCTGCCACCACGTTGTCGCGAATCGACATGGTGGGGAAGGGATTCGGCCGCTGAAACACCATACCGATGGTCTTGCGGACGCCGACCGGGTCGACACCTGCGCCATAGACGTCCTCGCCGTCGAGAAGCACCGAACCCTCGACACGCGCACCGGGGATCACCTCGTGCATCCGGTTCAACGTACGCAGCACGGTCGACTTGCCGCAGCCGGACGGACCGATGAACGCCGTCACGCTGCGCGGCGGCACCGACATCGACACGTCGGCCACGGCGTGAAACGACCCATAGTAGATGTTGACGTCCTTGAGGTCGAGGCGCTTGGCCATCTGAGTGACTCCTAAACCTTCTTGGGGGCGAAGAACTTGGCGATGAACCGCGCTCCGACGTTGAGCACCGCGATCAGCACGATGAGAGTGAACGCGGCACCCCAAAGGCGATCCGTCGGAACCGGATTGGCACCCGCACCGGCCGAGGTCTGGTCGTACATCATGCCCGGTAGCGATCCCATGAACCCGCCGAACATGTCGAAGTTGATCGCCTGGGCGTAGCCGACCAGGATCAGCAGCGGCGCCGTCTCCCCCATCACCCGGGCCAAGGCCAGCAGAATGCCCGTCACGATGCCCGACAGCGCCGTCGGAATCACGATGGCCGATATCGTCTTCCACTTCGGCACGCCGAGTGCGTAACTCGCTTCGCGTAGGTCCATCGGGACGATCCGCAACATCTCCTCGGTGGACCGCACGATCACCGGGATCATCAACAACACCAAGGCGAGCGACACCGCGAAGCCCGACCGGTGGAAGCCCAGCGTCGCCACCCACAGCGCGTAGATGAACAGCGCCGCCACGATCGACGGAACACCGGTGAGGATGTCCACCATGAAGGTGGTCAGCTTGCCCATCCGCGTTCCGCCGCCGTACTCGACCAGATAGATGCCGACGAATACGCCGATCGGGATCGAGATGAGCGCACACACCAAGCCCTGCAACAGGGTTCCGACGATCGCGTGATACGCGCCGCCACCCGCCTGGAAGGCGGTCATTCCGGCCTGCGAGTTGAACCACCATGTGCTCGACGTGACGGCGCCGAACCCTTTGACGATCACCGTGTAGAGCACCCACGCCAGCGGCACCATCGCGACCGCCACCGAAAGCGTCACCAACACCGTGGCGACGTTGTTGGTGAACTTCCGGCGCAGGCTGAGCTTCTGGAAGGTGGGCGCCTTGACGGGCTGGTCCAGTGTGGCCGTCATGACTTACTCCTTCCGGCGACGGCCGCCCGTGCCAGCGAGTTGACGATGAACGTCAGGATGAAGAGGACGAGGCCCGCCGCAATGTACGCGCCCGCCTTGTACTGGTCGTTGAATTCCGAAGCGGCAGCGGCGATCTTGCTCGCGAACGTATAGCCGGCGTCGAACAGCGACCAGCCGAACGCCTGCTGCGTGCCGCGCAGGATTATGAGCAACGCGATCGTCTCGCCTAATGCGCGGCCCAGGCCGAGCATCGCGCCGCTGATGTAGCCCGACAACCCGAACGGCAGCACCGTCGTCTTGACGACCTCCCAACGGGTGGCACCGAGCGCAAGGGCCGCCTCGATCTGCCCGCGCGGAGTCTGGATGAACACCTCGCGGGTCACCGCGGTGATGATCGGCAGGATCATCACCGCCAGCACGATGCCCGCGGTGAAGATCGTTCCGCCGCCCGCCACCGAGGCGTTCCCGGTCTGAAACAGGAAGAGCCAGCTGAGGTTCTGGTTCAGCCAGGTGGCGAACGGCTTGATTGCCGGAGCCAGTACATACAGGCCCCAGACGCCGTAGATGATCGACGGCACCGCGGCCAGCAGGTCCACCATGTAGGCCAGCGGGCCCGCGACCCGACGCGGTGCGTACTGGGTGAGGAAAGTCGCGATCCCCAGCGCCACCGGCATCGCGAGGACAAGCGCGAACACCGACACGAACACGGTGACCTGCAGCAGATCGAGAATGCCGAACTTCATGGCCGACGTGTCGGTGGTGACCCAGTTCCCGCTGTAGAGGAAGAAGTTCTCCTCGTTGCGGGTCAGCGCAGGTACGGCGCGCCACAGAAGGAACGCGCCGATCGCCGCGATGATGACGACGATGAGGACGCCCGATCCTTCTGCCAGACCGCGGAAGATCCGGTCCCCGGGTCGAATCTTGGCGTTCTTCGACGGGTCGGTAGAGATGGGGGCCGGCTCGGGAAAGGGTGAAGCGATCACTTCACCCGAACCCGCGTCGGCTGGATTAGGCGTAGTCACATCGAGCCTATCGGTCATCGGTTCCGGCACCCATCCTCACCGTAGTCGTGCTGACTCGCTACGTAACTACGCGATTGCGTCGACGGACTTGAGCAGCCGCTCCTTGAATGCGTCCGGCAGTGGGACGTAGCCCGCCGCGGACAGGTTGGCCTGGCCCTGGTTGGCCGCCACCGTCAGGAACGACTTCACGGCCGCGGCGGTGTCCGGGTCATAACCCTTGGAGCAGACGATCTCGTAGGTCGCCAGCATCAGCGGGTAGACACCGGCTTCCTTGGTCGCGTACAGCGCGTTCAAGTCGAGGGCCAGGTCCATGCCTTCGGCCTTGAACTTGGCGGTGTCGACCGCCTTCTGGGTGGTCTCGTCGGTGAGGTCGACGGGCCCGCCTCCGTTGTCGATCGCGGCCATCTTCAGGCCGGCCTGCTGCGCGAAACCCTTCTCCACGTAGCCGATCGAACCCGGTGTGGCCTGGATCGCCTGGACGACACCGGACGACTTCTGCGCGCCTTCACCGGCGCCGCCCTGGAACTCCTTGCCCGCACCCTTGGTCCACGCCGCCGGCGCGGCCGCGGCCAGATATTTCTGGAAGTTGTCGGTGGTGCCCGAGGAATCCGAGCGGTAGATCGGCTTGATGTCCGCATCGGGCAGCGTCGCGCCGGAGTTCAGCGCGACGATGGCCGGGTCGTTCCACTTCGTGATCTGACCCTGGAAGATCTTGGCCAGCACGTCGCCGTTGACGACGAGCTTGTCGGCACCCTCGACGTTGAAGGCCATCGCCACCGGGCCGAA
>NZ_JAVHWR010000229.1:0-13585 GCF_032159565.1 Mycobacterium sp. | reverse complement strand
CGGCGCCGAGGTTGTTCGGGTCGACCCGATCGACGGCGCCGCCGACTACCACCGCTGGCCGGTCACCGACGACGGGACGAGCATCTACTGGGCGGGTCTGAACAAGGGCAAGCGGTCGGTGGCGGCGGACATCCGCTCGCCGCAAGGCCAGGACCTCGTGCAGCGCCTGATCGCTGACAGCGGCGTGCTGATCACGAATGTGGCCGGGCGCGACTGGCATTCCTACGACACCCTGACCAGGCTGCGGCCCGACCTCATCCACGTCGAGGTGTCCGGGCGTGCCGACGGCGGTACGGGCGTGGACTACACCGTCAACGCCGGCCTCGGATTCCCAATGGTGACCGGGCCTTCAGACCTCGCGGCTCCGGTGAACCACGTGTTGCCCGCGTGGGATGTGACGTGCGGCATCTACGCGGCGCTGTCGGTCGTCGCCGCGCTGCGCCACCGCGACGCCTCCGGGCGGGGCCAGCGGATCTCCATCCCGCTGGAGAACGTCGCGCTGGCGACCGCGGGCAACCTCAGCTTCCTCACCGAGGTGATGGTGAACGGCACCTCGCGCGATCGGATCGGCAACTCGATCTACGGCCAGTACGGCCAGCAGTTCACCAGCATCGACGGCGTGTCGTTCATGATCGTGGCGCTCACCCGCCGCCACTTCCGCGACCTGACCGAACTCACCGGGACGACGAAAGCGGTTGCCGCGCTTGCCCGCACGCTCGACGCCGATTTCACCGACGAGGGCCAGCGGTACCGGCACCGCGACGCGCTGAGCGGGCTGTTCGCCGAGTGGTTCGCCGCCCACACCGCAGCCGACGTCACCGAAGCGCTGTCGGCGTCATCGGTTCTGTGGGAGCGGTACCGGACGTTCGCGGAGGTCGCCGGTGACGAACGGGTGACGGCCAACCCGTTGTTCACCGCCCTCGACCAACCGCGAATCGGCGAATACCTTGCCCCGGGGCTGCCGGTGTCGATCGACGGCGACTACCCGCAGGCGGTGTCAGCTCCGGCGCTCGGCGACGACACCGCGGGAGTGCTCGGGGACTGGTTGGGGCTCAGCGCGGGCGACATCGACCAACTCACCGAGTCGGGCACCGTCAGATGAGCCGGCTGCGCAAACTGCTGGAGCTCGAACCGGGCGCCGACGACGGCGCGTGGATCGGGCCGGCCAGCGGCCCGGACGGCAAGCGCGCGTTCGGCGGTCAGTTCGTGGCGCAGAGCCTGGCCGCCGCGTGCCGAACCGTCGACTCCGACCGGCAGCCCACCAACATGCACCTGCAGTTCCTGCGCGGCGGCGCGGCGGGCGATCCCGTCGAGTACACGGTCACGCCGGTGTTCGACGGACGGACCTCCGCGGCCCGCCGAGTCGACGCCTACCAGGCCGGACGGCTGCTTACGACGTCGTCGGTGTCGTTTGCAGTGGAGCTGCCCGGGCCCGAACACGGTCATCGGGAGCGCTTGCCGGGCGATCCGGACACGCTGCCGGAAAGCGGGCCCGCAGGACCCGCACCGTCGATGCCGTTGGACGAACTGGACATCAGGATCGCCGACGTGATCACCGGTGGCGAGTTCGTGCGGCGATTCTGGTGGCGGGCAACGGTTCCGATACCCGACGAGCCCGCCATTCACACCCTCGTCGCGGCATACGTCACCGACGTGTACATGATCGATCCCGCGCTGCAGGTGCACGGGCATTCGATGAGGGCCCGCACGCACCGCAGCGGGACGACCGATTCGTCGATCTGGTTCCACCGGCCCGTCCGCGCGAACGAGTGGAACCTGTTGGAAACCCGCTCGCCCGCCGCCGCGCGCGGGCGCGGTGTCGTGACCGGAAGCCTGGTGCGGGCCGATGGCGTCATCGCGGCGACCCTGGTGCAAGAAGGGCTTATCGCAGAGCGGGAACCGAGTCCGCAGTAGCCGTATGCTCGCTGCGTTCGCGCAACCACGTCCGCGCCGCGTTCAGCACCCTGGTGAGCAGTATGCCGACGACGATCGCGGCGACGACACCGAACATCGGATGCGCGTCGAACAACGGATAGACCTGGTAGTGCGTCAGGTAGGTGTACAGCGAGGCTTCCGCCACCGTGCCCGCGACGACGGTCAACCAGGCCGGGCAGCGGATCGCAGGCAGCCAGATCAGCAGCAGGAATCCGGCCAGCACCAACACCTCTCGATGCGTGCTGTCGAAGTAGCCGTGCAGGCTCACCACCAACACCAGCGTCACGGCGAGGCGCTGCCATCCGGTCGACGATTTCGCTGCGGCCCAGCCGACCGCGAAGAACCAGAAGACCAAAACTGTGAACCACGCGTCGTGGCCGAAGTGCAGACCCCACAGGTCGTACCGCAGTGCCAGCCCGATGACCAGGAAGCCTGCCGCGAACGCGAAGGGTCGACGCCGCTCCAGCCGGTCGGCCGCGGGCAGCCGGCACACGAAGGTCAGGCCGAGAAGTATCCAGACCAGCACCTCGACGAACCACAGCCTGCCCGCCGTCATGCTGGCCTGCGGGCCGAAGAACTTCTCGACGAGCAGGAGGTTCGTCCAGTGATAGTCGTTGGTGATCACAAGCGCGAGCGCAATCCATATCACCGACGGCACGACGATCCACGCAATCGTCTTGCGAAGGTGACGAACCCGGTCCATGCGGGCCACAGGTGTCAGGCAGAACCGGCCGAAGTTGTAGCCCGCGATTCCGAGCAGCAGGTGGGCGCCGCCCCACATCTCGTACAGGGTGGCGTGCGATCCGACGATGAGCACGATGGCCGCCGCGCGCAGCGCCACACTGGTTTCCAGTGTCGCGCCCAGCCACGGCCACGATCGCCGTTCGGGTGGGGTGATGCGCTCGAGTTCGGCCAGCGGCCGGCGCTGCCAATCGCTCGGCAGCCGGCCAAGCGCCCGTTCGAGCCGAACCGACATGGCCACGTAGGACAGCGAGTTGCCGCCGAGGTCGACGAAGCTCTGGTCGGGGCGAATGATGTCCGAATCGATCTGCAGGACGTCGGCGAGCAGGCCACGCAAGTCACCGGGTGATTTGGAGGTCTTGCTGCGGCGCGCGATGTCCCGGACGGCCTGATAGTCGGGCTTGCCCGACGGCAGCAGCGGCAGCTCGGCCATGGTGATGGCGCCGACGGCGGCTGGCGGAAGGCCGGAAGCCGCCGCCGTGATGCGCTGCACGGCATGCTCATCGGAACCGACCGCGGCGACGACGAGTCGCTCGGCGTCGTCGACGCAGAAGGCCGTCACGCCCTCCTCGCGCAGGGCGGCCTCCACTCGCTGCAGGTCGATGCGCAGGCCGTACAGCTTGAAAAACCGGCTGCTGCGGCCGATCACCTCGTAGAGCCCGTCGGCGCAACGGCGCGCGACGTCACCCGTGTGCAGGGTGTCGACCGTCTTGCCCAGCGCCAGATCCGACGGGCTGTGCGCGTAGCCCATCATGACGTTCGCCCCGTGATAGACCAGTTCGCCGACGTCGGGGCCGGACCATCCCTCGACCGGCTCTAAGCGCAACGAGCCGCCGGGAATCGGTCTGCCGATCGAGGCGGGATGCGACTGCGCGAGTTCCGGTGGCAGGTAAGCCATTCGGGCGGTGGCCTCCGTCGCGCCGTACATGACGAACAGCTGCCAGCCCTTGCGTTCACCGAGGGCGGCGAAACTGCGCACTCGTTCCGGCGACAGCCGGCCACCGGCCTGGGTGATACAACGCAGATCCGGCAGATCGATACCCTCGAAGCCGATCCGGTCGAGCATCTCGAAGGTGTAGGGCACCCCGGCGAACGACGTGCCGCGATGCCGACGGAACAGCGTCCAGAATTCTTCGTCGACGACCGAGCGATCGGTGAGGATCAGCCCTGAGCCGCAAAGCAGATGGCTGTGGACGACCGACAGGCCGTAGCAATACGACATCGGCAAAGTTGTTGCGGCCCTGTCGGATTGTCGGATGTCGAGGCACTCGGCGATCGCCGTCGCGTTTGCGACGAGATTGCATCCCGACAGCCGGACCAGCTTCGGCGACCCTGTACTGCCCGAGGTCGACAACAGCAGCGCGAGGTCGGGATGCAGCCGGTGGACGCTTGCCTGGCGCCGCTTGTGGATGCCGTCCCTGTCGATGACGACGTCGGGGTCGTACGAACGCAGCACGGCCGGGTGGCTCCGCCCGGCCGACATCGGCAACATGACGTGACCGCCGGCCAGCGCACCGAGATAGTGCACCAACGCCGACAGGTCGTTGCGCGTCTCCAGCAGCACGAGCCTGCGGGTGGCGCCCAGTTCCGCCGCGACCGCGGCCACTCGATCGGCGAGTTCGCGGTAGGTCAGCGACGTGGTTTCGGTCAGTACCGCGACGCGGTCGCCGTGGTCGCCCAAATGTTCAACGAGCGAGCTCACCGCAGCACGACCCCGTTACCGATCACCTCGATGCGGACCTTGGCATCGATGGGGGGCGGGTCGAGGCTGTGCTGTCGCACGATGATCGGCGCGATGTCGCAGGCGGGGTCGATCGTCAGCAGTACGTCGTGGCCAAGGAACTCGGTGCCGATGACCGTTCCGATGCCGTCGTGACTGTTGTCCTCGGTGCTGCTCACGTGCGCGGCCGAATCTGAGATCACCGTCGCCACAAGCTGTTCGGGCCTCAGCGCCAGCGTTGCCGGACCATCGCCGGTCGAGGTCTGCACCGGCACCCGGCCGAGGGCGCAGTCCGCGACACCGGCCGCGACGGTGCACGGCAGGGCGATGCAGTCGCCGAGGAACTCGGCCGTGAAGCGGTCATTCGGCTTGCGGTAGACGTCTTGCGGGGCGCCGACCTGGGTGAACCGGCCGTCGCGCATGACTGCGATCTGGTCGGCGATCGACAGCGCCTCCTCCTGGTCGTGCGTCACCAGCAGCGTCGTCACCCCTGCGTCGGTGAGTAACCGGGCGACCGCCTTGCGGGTGGATGCCCGGAGCCCGGTGTCCAGCGCGCTGAACGGTTCGTCGAGAAGCATCAGGACCGGATTGCGGGCCAGGGCGCGGGCGAGCGCGACGCGCTGCTGCTGTCCGCCCGACAGTTGATGTGGTCGACGCGATGCGTAGGAGGAATCGAGGGAAACGGTCTCGAGCAGCTCCGCCACGCGGTTGCGGACCTCGCGGCTGCGGGCGCCGCCGGACAGGCCGTAGGCGATGTTCTGCCCGACGGTGAGGTGGGGGAACAGGGCACCGTCCTGCGCGACGTAGCCGACGCTGCGCCGATGCGGGGCAACCGTGCGTTCGGCGCCGGCCACTTGGCGCCCGGAGATGGTGACGGTTCCGGCATCGGGCGTTTCGAACCCGGCGACGAGTCGCAGCAGGGTGGTCTTGCCGCAGCCCGACGATCCGACGACCGCGGTCGTGGTGCCCGTGGCCACCTGGAGGTCGATGTGGTCGAGCACGGTATGGCCGTTGAAGGACTTCGCCAGACCCCGGACATCGAGCATGGTGGTCACAGCGCGGCCGCCTTCGTCGACTGCCGGAAGAGGATCAGCGTCACGGGTACGGCGAGCACCACCAACGCGAAGGCGTACGGTGCCGCCGACGCGTAGTCCAATTCGCTGCTGAACGACCAGAACAGCATCGACAACGTTCTGGTGCCCGTGGGTGCGAGCAGCAGTGTCGCCGTCAACTCCGTTGCCACCGCGACGAACACGAAAGACGCTGCGGCGGCGGCAGCGGGCGCGGTGAGCCGCAGCGTGACCCGGAAGAACGTGGCGCTGGGCGACCTGCCCAGCGACCGGGAAGCCTCCTCGAGGCCGGGCGGAACCTGCGCAAGGCCGGCGCGGACGTTGACCAGGGCCCGCGGCATGAACAACAGAACATAGGCGAAGACGATCAGCGGCACGGACTGGTACAGCGGGCGGGCGAAGTGGATGGCGACGGTCACCAACGCGAGCGCCGTGACGATGCCGGGCAGCGAACTGGTGATGTAGTTGGCGCCCTCCACCGCACGGGCCAATACGCCCCTCGACCGGACGGCCACCCAGGCGACGGGGAACGCCAGCACCGTCGTCAGCGCCGCCGCGATGGCGGCCAGCGCGATGGTCTGGCCGAGCGCGTTGGCGATCTGGCCGACATCCCAGACCTTCGTCCCGCCGATCCACAGCCACCGCACGATCGTCCACACAGGCACACCGATCGAAAGGATCGCCAGCACCACCAGGCCGACCGTCGCCGGAAAACCGTTGCGGCCCAAAACGACCGGCACCGCAGCCCGCGGCGCACCGGATCCGATGCGGGAGTATCTCGCCCTGCCACGGGTGGCCGCCTCCGCGAACAGCAACACCAGGCACAGCAGGACCAACACGCCGGCCAGCATGCTGCCCGCCGCCCCGTCGAAGGTGACCTGGAACTGCTGGAAGATCGCGACGGTGAAGGTGTCGAACCGGACCATGGCGAAGGCGCCGAATTCGGCGAGCAGGTGCACGCCGACCAACAGCCCGCCACCGAGAATCGCCAGTCGCAGCTGCGGCAGCACCACGCGGAAGAACACACCGGCGGAATCGGATCCGAGGCAGCGGGCCGATTCCTCGACCGCCGGGTCGAGCCTGCGCAGCGTCGCGGCCACGGGCAGATACATGAACGGGTAGTACGAAAGCGTCGTGATCAACACGCCCGCCCACAAGCCGTTCAGCGACGGGATCACACCAACCCAGGCGTAACTGTTGACGAACGCCGGAACGGCGAGCGGCGCAACGAACAACGGGCGCCACAAGGGCCGGCCGGGCAGGTCCGTGCGCTCCACCAGCCAGGCCACCCCGACTCCGATCACCACACACAACGGCACGGTGACGACGACCAGCGCGACGGTGTTGAACAGCAGCTCACCGACCCGCGGGCGGACCACCAACTCGTAGGCGCGGGTCCACCCCACAGAGACGGCGCCCCACACGACGTACCCGAGCGGGATGCACGTCGCGGCCACCAGAATCGCGACCGTCGCCGAGACCAGCGGGCCGGGCGGGGCCGCCGTCTCCGATCGCGAAACCGGTGCCGCGGGGCGCGAGACTACAGGAGCGACCACCTACAGCAAGCCTGCCTTCGTCATCAGATCGGCCACCTTCTGCGAGTCCAGCGTCGAGGGGTCGACCTTGGGCGCCTGTAGCGAATCGAGCGGCGGCAGAGCCGAATTCGCGGGAACACCGCTTGCCACGGGGTACTCGAACGAGGCGCCGTTCTCGAGCACTTCCTGTCCGGCCTTGCCGGTGACGAACTTGATGAACTGCTGCGCCTGGTCGGCCTTCTTGCTGGATTTCAGTACACCGCCGCCGGAAAGGCTGAGGAACGCGCCGGGATCGGAGTTCTTGAAGTAGTGCAAAGCCGTATTGCCGCTGCCCTCTTTGGTATTGGCCTGATCGCGGAACCAGTAATAGTGGTAGATGATGCCGCCGTCGACGTCACCGGCGTTGACCGCCTTCATGGTGGCGATGTTGTCGTTGTAGATCTTCGCGTTTGCCTTCATGCCCGCCAACCACTGCGCGGTGGCCGCCTCGCCCCTGAGCTGAAGGTAGGCCGCCACGATGGCCTGGAAGTCCGCCTTGGCGGGCGCGCCGCCCCATCGGCCCTTCCACGCGGGCTGCTGAAGATCCGCCATGGATTTCGGCAGCTGATCGGGTGCCAACTTGGCCTTGTTGTAGACAAATACCGTGCTGCGCGCCGCAACACCGGTCCACTTGCCGGTGGCCGGACGGTACTGCGCCGGAACCTGGGCGAGGGTGTCGGGGTTCAGGTCGGCGAACAGGCCGGCCTTCTCGACCGCGGCCATGGCCGGGGAGTTCTCCGTCAGGAAGACATCGGCGGGCGAGGCTTCCCCCTCGGCGACCAGTTGATTGCCCAATTCGGTGTCGCCGCCCTGGCGGTAGGTGACCTTGATGCCGGTCTCCTTGGTGAAGGCGTCGATCCACTCCTTGGTCAGGGATTCGTGCTGGGCGTTGTAGATGAGCAGTTCATCGCCGTCGCCAGACTTCGAGCACGCGGTCATTCCAAGCACAACGGCAAGGATCGACATGAAGGCGGCGATCCGGCTCCAACGGGCTTTTCCATGCTCCTCGCGTGCGCCGTGTCGCATCCGGACGGTCCTTCCCGCGCCTGCCGGCGCCTTTAGCTGAGGATAACCTAATGAACATACCCTTCCCAGTCCCTTCAAACGGTTGCCCCGTGGAGGAACAAAGCGCATTCAAAAGCTATGAGGCGACTGGCGTACCCACCCCCTCCCCTCAGGCGCTTCGGCCGTAGCCGGGCGCGTTCGAGATTGACCTTGAAATACTGCGGGTACGTACGTTTTCGAATCCGGACAGATCACCTACGACCGACGACACCGAGGAAGCATCGATGACACTGTCAGCTACCACCTGCCGCGCTGTGATCGGCGCCTTCGCCGCCTTTGCGGTGGCGGCCGCAGCGGCGGCCACCGTCGGGCTGCCGACGGCAGGCGCCGCACCCTGCTCGGCGAGCGGCCTCGCCTCCACGGCCAGCGGGGTGATGGCCGACGCCGGCACGTACCTGGCCGCTCACCCTGGTGCCGACGATGTGCTGACCAAGGCGGGGTCGCAGCCGACCGACGAGGCGAAGGCGAGCGTGCAGTCGTACTTCATGGGCCATCCGGGCGAATTCCTGGATCTGAAGGGCATCGCCAAACCGTTGACCGACCTGCGCGCCCAGTGCGGGGTCGCGGTGTCACCGGGACAGCTGGCCGCGCTCGTCGAGTCGTTCCAGTAGGCCGGTGCGCTACATCCGGCCGTGCCGGCTGCGCACGAAGCTGTACGCGCCGAAGGCCGCGATCCCGAGCGCGGCCAGAATCAACAGGATCTTGCCGAAGGGCGCCTGACCGAGCGTTTTCACCGCGGCATCGAGGCCGGCCGCTTTCGACGGATCCGCCTGCAGGGTGGCAATGATGACCAGCAACCCGGCGCCACCGAGAACCAGACCCTTGGCCACGTAACCGGTCACGCCGACGGCGGTGATCCCGGTGCCGCCGGACACCCGCAGATCCTTGAGGAACTTCTTCGACGCGCCTTTGTAGACGTGATACCCGCCGACGGCAGCGACGCCGATTCCGACTGCTATCAGCAGCGCCTTGCCCCAGCCGGACTGCATCAGCTGAGCGGACATCCCGGCGTTCTGCTGACCGCTCGACTGTCCGCTGCCCATTGCAAATCGCGCCGCCGAGAATGCGATCGCGAAATTGACGATGGCCAACCCGAGCGACTTGACGCGCTTCCACGCAGGGGAGTCGTCCTGCTGTCGTCCGGAGCCCTCGCCGGGCTTGGAGCCGACGATGGCCTCGCCGACGCGCCACAGGCCGAGGGCGAACAGGCCGACCGTGGCGATCCACAGCATGATCGCCCCGCCGGGTTGCTTGGCGAGTGTGCCCAGCGCGCCGGACTGGTCGGCGTTGCCGCCGGATCCGAACGCGAGGCGCAGGATGATGAAGGCGACGAGCAGATGCAGGACACCGCTGGCCGCGAAACCGGCGCGCGCCGTGTACTCGAACGCCTTGCTGTCGGTGGCCCTATCGACTACTCCGTGTGCTGACGTGTCGCTCATCTCGACCTCCTCGCGGGGCCGAGTACCCGTTTTTTTACGGCCGCGAAACCAAATCGGGTGCTTCGGTGGGTTTTCAGCGGCTGGGTAAAGGCCGGGCGACGCCGTCGAGCAACTCGGCGACCTTCTCCGGTTCGGTGATCATCAGGTCATGGCCGGTGTCGATGTCCCACACTCGACCATCCGATATCTTCCGCAGCCGGTCGACGTTGCGCAGCGACATGAACGCTGTCGTACTGATGTGGGATTGTGGAATCATCTGCAGGGCAGCCGGATTCGTCAGCGGAGCCAAACCACCCAGCCCAATTTCCCTGTGAATACCATCCCGAACCTCCCCGTCAACCACGTTTGGGTACCGGCGGTCACCGGAACGATGCCGACCGACTGGTTGGATGCGGTCTGCACCAAAGGCTCCCTGAATGACCTCGGTCCGCTCGCTGGTAGCCGTTTCAGTGAGACTTGCATGCCCCTTGGGGCAACCTCGAATGGCTCAAAAATCAGCATCGACGACTATTCGTCGGAATCTCTGCTTCGGAACCGAATCACACAAATCAACGAGGGCGAAATTGCGGTAGGACTGCCTTACGACCAGAATTACGTCCTCTTTTGTAGCCTCGACGGAAGCGCCCGCCAGCTTTTGCCACAGCAAGCGTTCGGCTTCAACTTAGTGCCGATTAAATAGCGTTGGCCAGCGAAGTCCGTGAAGCGTGTGAGTTGGCTTGCCGAGCGTGGCGAGCATCGGCCGAATGTTAGGACTGGACATAGTGGCCTTACCACTCTGGGCGCGCGGACGACACGCTTGGCGTAGTGGCCGGCATGTTATTCGGGCCGAAAGAACACGGGCTTACGTACGAACCCGGTAGATACGGACCACAGCCCGTCAGCGCCGGCGGGCACGGCTACGCATACGTTTCCCGCGGCCTCACCACCCGAGTAAAGCTCGCCGACATCTGCCAACGTGTTCGGGATGACCCCGCAGTAATCGTCGTAGGTCCGGTTATCCGAACCGACAAACTTGACTTGGATATCGAACCTGGTGTTACCGGTGTCGTCTCCTTATAGGTGGCCGTGACGGGCACGATCCAGAACTCCATGCCCGCTTCGGGTGGGTCGTTGAACTCGTTTTCGTTCGTGATTTCGGCCCACGCCTCACGCGGGGCGCTAGGCGTCACGTCCCAGTCTTGATTACTCACTGTTGCGCCGATGGAAAACGGATTTTGCTACTGCCGGCTTCACTACCGTTGTCGCTCCCACCCGCCTGAGTACCGTCCGGCTTCCCGGAAGCAGACGAAGTCGGAGAAGATGCCGACAGATCCGAATCGTTGAAACTGTCCTTGAAAGCATCCGAAACGACAGTGAAGAAAACGACGACACCAACAACTGTCCCGACAGTCGAGAGAACGATCGCGGCAATGCTTGTGCCCCTGGCCTTTCCAGTGAGGAACAGGCCAACGATGCCAAGGACGAACGCGATGGGAAGCAATACCCACCCAACGATAAGCGCCCCTGGAATACACGCGAAGATAACTCCGATGATGCTCGCGACGAGCGCGATAATCCCGATGATGTTCTTCCGTTTCGCGGGCGCCGGTGCCGATACCGTTGCCGGTGCTGCTGGCGGCATCCGCTGTTCAGTCCACTGCGTGCCGTCGAAGTAGCGTTGGCCGGGGGCGCCGGACGGATCCGGGTACCACCCCGATGGGGTCGTCATATGTCCTCCTTTGAAAATGCTGCGGAGGGAGTGTTCGACCGCCGAAACTGGCGCGCGTCAATGGTTCGCCATTTCCTCACGGCCGGCCGACAGTGCTTGACCCTACCTGCTGGTCGATCTTCTCGAGCTTGCGTCCAGCTCTCTCAGGGCGTTTGTGAGTGCGGTCAGTCCTTCGGCGAGGATGTTGGTCGTCCCATTCTCGGTTGACCTGGCGACTTCGCGGAACTTGTTGCCTGCGGTTGAGGCCCACGGCGCTGCGTTGCTCATGGTCGGTAACCGTATCGACAACCACCGACATGCATCGACATGCATCGGGCCGCCACCGTCGGGAGTTGGTGGCGGGCCGACTACAGCTCGCTACTGAACTCCGAGTGAGGGTTGCATGTTGCGCAAGCGACCAAAAGCACCACACCATCGCATATCTTCCGGCCCGAGGTTTCGGTGCTCACGTACGTCTTCAGCGGTCGGCGCGTGACCAGGACTCGCGTGAATTACGTTCCCGGCGGTTACCGGGATGTCAATTCATCGAGAAGGGTGCGGAACGCGATTCGTATTCTTCTGGTTGCGGCGGCAATCGGTGCCGCTGCTGTCGGTGCGGCCCCCAGTGACGGTCGCTGACGAGCAGTACCCGAACTGCAAAAGCGGCAGCCGCCTCACTCGAACGTAGCGTCCGACGCGAATGGCTTGTTCGCATCCACGACGAACATGATCAGCCAATGCAGTTCTTCCCCGCCGCTGCTGGTGACCTCCATGGGATGCTCGGGGGGCCCGCCCGCCAGCGTCTTGCCGGCTTCGACAACGTTCACCCCGTGCGGGGTCTGTTGGCTTAACTGACCCTCCAGCACCAAGAACGCCTCGGTGCCGGGATGCGTGTGCACCCCGGACTTGGCGCCTGGCGCCGCGACGGCATGGCTGATGAGCAGCAGGTACTCGGGGGCGGAAACGTCCACCAAGGGGCCGATCTCGGTGACCATGCTGCCACCATGCGTCGGCGCTCCCTTGGGACCAAGCGTAAAGAGCCAAACCTTGCCCTCCACGTCGGTGGCCAGAGACAACGGACGAGCCGCCGCCTCGGCGTCCGCGAGCGCGGGGAAATTCTCGACGTGCCAATACAGCGGGCCGGCAGGCAACTCGGTGACTGTCTTCTCCGCCATCGGTTCTACGACAAACTTCTCTTGCTCCTCTTGCGCCGTTGGTGTTGCCGTCTGGGTCGTGGGTTCGCTCGTATTCACGTTGCTCGTGCACCCCGACAACGCCAGAGCGCCGGTCGCAGCGAATACCGCTGCGATGCGCCAGATTTTCCCCCGGCGGTCTTGACATCCGCTTAGGGCGATTGCCTCTTCTTTCTGCACTTGACCGCGCCAGCGGCGCATTGATGCCGGGTCCGGTTCACGCCGATGGACACGCGCCGACACGAACACCGCAACGATCAACAGAGCGATCACCACAATGATCGGCAGCGAGACGGCCACGACAACCGCGGCACTCATGAGCAAAATGTACGCCGGTTTGCACCCGCCGCATAGGACGACCACCCCGACGAGAAGTTGGTGACCGGGAGGTCCAACGGCCCGGCGTATGTGACTGCAAGGGCATCAGAATTGCAGATGTGTAAAAGCCGTTTCTTCCTTTGCCGTATCACATCGCCGCCCTTCGTTTGCTATGCGATCGGCCTCCCTTGTGGGATGCTCTCGTGATGGTCGCGTCGGCGTATAGCGAGTTCGCAGCCGAACATCGGGCGGAGCATGTCACCCTGTTCAACCGCTGGTCGGCGGCCGTCGGAAACTATTTGCTTGTCCCGACGGTAGTTGCGGTGCTGCTTCGTAGACCTCGATTTGCCGCTGCGATTTTTGGCTTAGGGACTGCGGTCCTTATCGCGGGCCACGTCGTCGAAGGCAATCTCCCTCGATCTTTGCGCGATTTGGCCCGGCACCCAATCTGGAGCGTGCGGGCCGATTTCGCTGTCGCAAACGCCACCATCATGCGTAGACCCGTAGGTTCCGAGACGCGCGCCGAATCGTTCTGATCGGGACCGCATTGCAGACGCGCTAGGCCCGCCAAGCTGACCATTCAAATTCACACGGGTCAGCTGATAGCACGGCTGTGGTGAGCATCCACCGGACCGCGTGGACACTGGCCGATCTGCATCGGCGGCCGACGTTCTTTGAGGTAGAAGAGTGACACTGGGTTCTTCGACTTGGCCCTGGCCGCGGCGGTGCTCTCGGCACACGGCAAGAAGGAATGGGGGCGGCTCGAAAAGACCCTGCTGCTCGGTGAATTGGCCCTCGATGGCCGGGTGAGGCCCGTCAAAGGTGTGCTGCCGGCGGTGCTGA
>NZ_JAVHWR010000209.1:0-88172 GCF_032159565.1 Mycobacterium sp. | reverse complement strand
TCGTTTTCATCGTCGCCGTCATCTTCTGGAGCGGATTCGTCCTGGGTGCCTACAGCGGTGGCCATCACGGGCATCACTGGGACGGTTCTCGTCACGCGTCGATGTCTTCGCTCTACGCCCCGGAGTTAGCTTCAGAGGGCACTTTCACCGCGTAGCGCACCAATCGCGCCTTCGCGGTGTGGCCGTTGTCTCGCACGCGCACATTGTTCGATCTCTCGCGGTCGAACCACGTATTCACACGGCGAGCCCAAAGGCTTGCGCAAATCCATAGCTGCGAGCTATTCGACCGATTCCGGTTGGAGCGGTTAGTAATCCAGACGCGGCGTCCCAATCGATCCGCGTAGTCGGTCTGATCACCCAGCTCGCAGTGTGCTTGCTTCGGCGAGCCGACCGCGACGGGCCTCGGGAGTTCGGCCAACACAAGTCGGACGGCGCTCCTGACGAAAAGGAGTGCCGTTCGAAGCAACAACCACGTGGTTACCAAAGCGTGCATGATGCGCTGTGAAATGTGGCCTCGGCGTCAGGAGACATTTCCCCGCCTGACGCAAGCCCACCGCGCTGTGCCCAGTTGATGGGCCTTGCGTCGCGTGGGTACCTCGACAGCATCGACCCGATATCCGCCCGACATCGACGGGCCGATCGAGGCGCGTCGACGTGCAGTGGCTGAGTTCCGAGCGCTGCACCGGCAGTTACCTGCGTCGCCTGTCCCTCGGTGAGGACATCGACGCCGACCACATCGCCGCCACCTATCAAAACGGGGTGCTGACCGTAACCCTGCCGGTGGCGGCACGAGCCAAGCCGCGCCGCGTCGAGATCACCGCCCGGGCAAGTGAGGAAACAACGGTCATCGAGCCCAGCGACTCAGCCGACCAGCACACCACGACCTAACCTCACCTCTCTTCACCGGACGGGGTCCAGGCGGGTTATGCCGCCGGGCCTTGACAGTTGCTGATGCTCATTTCGCATCGAGGGCGCTGCGCCATACTTTGATGTCGGAAACTGCGCAGGTTCTGCGCAGCCTTGTGAGACGAACCCGCAGTTCACAGCCTGAGTGCCCGGACCTCCGGGTGCCTGAATGCCTCCCCGAGTTCGTATCTGTCCTGTGGCACTTGGACTGTAATTTGTGCTTACTCCGGTCTGAAAGTGCGGAGGTAGTGCGCAACTGCACGCCACCAAATGCCACACAGCGCAGGAGGTTATGTCAATGTCACCCGATCCCACCGCTCAGATCGCCGCCCTCGGGATCGAGCCCACATACTCGGCCCGGGAGGCTGCAGCCATGCTCGGGCGCTCCTACAGCTGGCTGGACCAAGGTCTCCGTGACAACAAGTTCACCCTCCCTGACGGCACCAAGGTTGAGCCGAGGCGAACGGCAGGCCGCTACCGGCGCTTCAGCCTGGCGATTCTTGAGGACATTGCTCTTGAGTTGCTACCGGCACGGTTTGTTCCCGATGGAGAAGCTGAGCTTCACGTACCACGAATTGCTTATGGCCGCACACCGCGCGACCGGCGAGTACAAGATCCCAGGCTGAACTTGTTGTCTCCCGACTACACGACAGGGCGGCGATGCACTGGTCCGGCAAACGGTTTGCTGGCTGCTGGTGGTTCCGGTCCCAGCCCGCAGGGAACCCGCAGCAGAATTTCCGGCGGCTTCCGGCAACCCGCAGACCCAACGCTCTGACCTGGGCCTTCCGGTACGACCGTCATAGCTTGAGCCGCCAAACGCCCAGGAATTCTCGTTCGCATCGAGTAGGTCAGGGGTTCGATTCCCCTTAGCTCCACAGTTTTTGGCCGATTTTCAGAATTCCTATTTGTAGGCGGGCACGTCACGTCAGCTTTCCCGTCAACTGGCGAACCAAAAAGGGGGCCTCCTGCCCTCTCCTCGCACCCGCACGGACCGCATTGACGGTTCAAGCGCATGTCGCGCTGCCAGGGTGGTACGCCCAATCCGTATGACTGCCGAGGACCGGCGTCCGGCTTTACGCGGTTGTATTGAGCGTCAATTACCGTGGGTAAGTGCCAGACGTGACGCTACGGACGATGGGAGTCGAGGAGGAATTCCATCTCGTCGATCTCAAGACCAGACGCCTGACCGCACGAGCGCCGGAACTCTTGGCCGAGTTGTCCGACAGCTACGTGGCCGAGCTTCAGCGGTGCGTAGTCGAGATAAACAGCGAGGTCGTCGACACGCTCGATGGGCTGCGGGCCGATCTGCAAAGACACCGAAAAACTCTGGCCGATGCCGCAACGAAGCTCGGGATCGGCGTGGTCGCAGCGGGGGCGGTGCCGTTGTCGGTGCCAGCTGAGATGCAGGTCACTCAAACCCCGCGCTACCGGCAGATGCTGGCGGACTACCAGCTGCTGGCCCGCGAACAGCTCATCTGCGGTACCCAGATACACATTGGCGTCGACGACCGCGACGAGTCGGTTGCGGTCGCCAGCCGGGTTGCGCCGTTCGTGCCGACTCTCCTTGCCCTGAGCGCAAGCTCACCCTTCTGGGCCGACGGGTCCGACACCGGCTATTCCAGTGGGCGGACCTTGGTGTGGCAGCGATGGCCGACGACGGGCCTGGCAGCGCCAGTTTCGTCGGCGGCCGAATTCGACCAGCTGGTCGCCGACCTGGTCAGCAGTGGCGCGATCGCCGACAAAGGCATGGTGTACTTCGACGTCCGGCCTGCGGTCGAGGCGCCGACCCTCGAGCTTCGGGTCTGCGACAGCTGCCCTTCGCTAGACACCATCGTGCTGATCGCTGGACTGTTTCGGGCAATGGTCGAACGTGAGACGGAGGGATTGCGCGCAGGGGTGCCCGCCCTGGCGATCTCCGCACCGCTGGGTCGCGCGGCGCTGTGGCGCGCCGCCCGCTCCGGGCTCGAAGGTGACCTCGTTGACGTGACGGGGCCGCAGGGCCGGCCCGCCGTGGAAGTGGTGACGGAACTGCTGCGGCTGGTGCGTCCACAATTGGAGGCGGCGGGGGACTGGGACGTGGTCAGCCAGCTGGCCGACGGAGTGCTGATCGCAGGCACTTCAGCCGCGCGGCAGCGCAGGGCACTGCGCAGGCGCGGTCGCCTCACCGACGTCGTCGACCAATTGATCGATGAAACCGCGGGCCACTGGCCCGACGCGGCAGCCGCAGTCACAGAGGACCCCACGCTGCTCTTCGGCTATCACCCCCACCGCGTGTTCGATCCCGTCGACAAGCGCGCGCCGAGCTACGACGAAGCGGTCGATACCGAGGGTCTGCCTCGGCCCGCATACGACGAGATTCTGCGGTCCGTCGCCGGCATGGGGGTGGCCGTGCTGCGGGCCCGCGAGAGCTACGTCGAAGAGGATCAGCGCGCCGAGAACATCACCTTCCGTGTCAGCGGCCAGAGCCGTGCGCAGGTGTTTCCGCTGGACCTGATGCCGCGACTCATCGCGGCCGACGAGTGGGCGGACCTGAAAGCAGGGCTGGGGCAGCGAGCAAAGGCGCTGAATGCCTTCCTACGTGACGTCTATTCCGAGCAGGCCATCGTGCGCGACGGTGTGGTTGCGGTACATGCGCTGGATCGGGCGCCCGCGTTCCGATCGGCGGGCCGATTGTCGCGGGACGCGGTGCGCGCACACATCTGCGGCACCGACCTGGTGTGCGACCGTGCCGGGAACTGGATGGTGCTCGAGGACAATCTGCGCATCCCGTCGGGGATCGCGTACGCCGTCGTAAATCGCCGGCTGTTGACCAAACATCTCCCCGAAGTAAAACGACCTCTCGCGATCGCCGACGTCGACTTGGTGCCGGCGATGCTCCTGGAAACGCTGCGAGCGTCAGCGCCCGCGCGATGCGAAGACCAACCATCGTTGGCGCTGCTCTCCGGCGGCTGGGATGACTCAGCTTGGTTCGAGCACACCTTCTTGGCGGCCGAGCTGGGCATTGCACTGGTGCAGTCCTCCGATTTATCCGTGTCTGATGGAAAACTGTTGCGGCACAGCGGTTCCAACGTTCGCCCAGTCGACGTCGTGTATGCGCGGATGGACGAGGACATGCTGCTGTCGTCCACCGGCTACGACGGCGCTCCGCTCCGACCCGGCCTACTCGACGCGGTCGGCGAAGGCACGTTGACCATCGCCAACGCGCTCGGCAACGGAATCGCGGACGACAAGGCGATTTACACGCACGTGCCGGCGATGATCGAGTACTACCTCGGCGAGCAACCGATACTCGCGCAGGTGCCCACATGGGTCTGCGCCGAACGGGACCAACGCGATTATGTGCTCGACAACATCGCTGAACTCGTGGTCAAACCCATCGACGGATTCGGAGGAATCGGCGTCCTCATCGGTCCGGAAGCGACGGAAGAAGCACTCGAGGCTCGTCGACGCGAACTGCTGAGCCAGCCCGAGCGTTTCATCGCCCAGGAGACGATCGCGCTGTCCACCCATCCGACGTTCGACGGGGAGGGCATGTACCCTCGGCACGTTGACCTGCGAGCGTTCGTGCACCTGCGTCCCGACGCTACGGATCACGTGACGGCCGAGGTCATGCCTGCCGGATTGACCCGGGTGGCGGCCCACGGGTCACGGATCGTCAACTCCTCGTCGGGTGGCGGCAGCAAGGACACCTGGATACTTACCGGGGACGACCCACGTCATCAGGCATCGACGTAGGGGAACGGAACACAACGTGTGTGGTATCTGCGGGGAACTCCGCTTCGACGGTCGGTCTGCCGACGTCGGCGCGGTGGCCCGGATGACTGATGCGATGGAATCTCGGGGCCCGGATTCAGACGGCGTCGTGGCCCAGGGACCCATCGCACTCGGGCACCGACGGTTGTCGATCATCGACCTGTCCGCGTGCGGCGCCCAGCCGATGGTGGACAGCGAGCTCGGACTCACGTTGGTGTTCAACGGCTGCATCTACAACTACGAGGACTTGCGCACGGAGCTGGAAGCCATCGGTTACCGGTTCTTCTCGGCAGCCGACAGCGAGGTGGTGATCAAGGCGTTTCACCGGTGGGGCGCCCGATGCGTGGACCGCTTCAAGGGGATGTTCGCCTTCGCGATCGCCGACCGTGCGACGGGTGTGGTGACCCTCGCCCGTGACCGACTCGGGATAAAGCCGTTGTACCTTGCCGAACGACCGGGCCGGCTGCGGTTCGCCTCCACCGTGCGCGCCCTGCTGAAGGCCGGAGACGTCGACACTGAACTGGACCGTTCGGCGCTGCACCACTACATGAGCTTCCATTCGGTGGTTCCCGCGCCCCGCACCATGTACCGCGGTGTGCGCAAGCTGCCGCCGGCGACGGTACGGGTGATACAGCCGGACGGTTCGCACGCCGACACCGTCTACTGGACACCGGTTTTCGAACGTGATCCGGGTCGCGCCTCATGGAGTCCTCGCCACTGGCAGGACGCGCTCTTGGACGCTCTGCGCACCGCGGTGGTGCGGCGCATGGTCGCAGACGTCCCCGTGGGCGTCCTGCTCTCAGGTGGCATCGACTCATCGATCGTCGTCGCCCTTCTGGCCGAGCAGGGCCAGCGTGGACTGGCCACGTTCTCGATCGGCTTTGACTCCGTCGGGGGCGAATCCGGAGACGAATACTTCTACTCGGACCTGGTGGCCAAGACGTTCGACACAGATCATCACCGCATCCACATCGACAGTTCCCGGCTGCTGCCCGCGGTGTCGGAGACCATCGCCGCGATGAGTGAGCCGATGGTCAGTCACGACTGCGTGGCCTTCTATCTGCTCTCCGAGGAGGTCAGCAAGTCGGTCAAGGTGGTGCAGTCCGGTCAGGGCGCCGACGAGATCCTCGCTGGTTACGACTGGTACCCGCCGTTGGCGAACGTCGCTCGCGCGCAGACGACCGAGGCGTACGCCAGGGTGTTTTTCGACCGGGGCCACGCCGACGTGCTGGACATCTTCACTCCTGAATACGCTGTGACCGAGGAAGATCCGAGTTGGGAGTTCGTCAGGGCCCACCAGAGCGGCCGGGGCGCCGAGACCGCCGTCGACGCGGCGCTGCGGCTGGACACCCAGGTGATGCTCGTCGATGATCCGGTCAAGCGAGTCGACACCATGACGATGGCGTGGGGTCTGGAGGCCCGGGTGCCGTTCCTCGACCACGACTTCGTGGAACTCGCCGCGACCTGTCCTGCCGAGCTGAAACTGGCGTCCGGGGGCAAGGGCGTGCTCAAGGATGCGTCGCGAGCGTTGTTGCCCCCCCAGGTGATCGACCGCACCAAGGGGTACTTCCCCGTGCCGGGCATCCGTCATCTGCACGGCGAGATCATGGACATGGTGCGTGACTCGCTGACCAACGACGCCGCGCGGTCGCGCGGCCTTTACCGCGGGGAAACTCTGGATAGGCTTCTGGCCGCACCGAACGATACGCGGACCACCTTGGGCGCCAACGCCTTATGGCAATTGGCGGTGCTGGAGATGTGGCTGCAGAGCATGGACGAGCGTTGATGGCGCTACGGATTCGCGCAGCAACGGCGGATTCGCTGTTACCAGATGCGACAGTGTTTGCGTACCTCGTCGACGAAGGCGGCTACCTGCGTGCCGTCCAGGGCTTCCTGCGCGGTTGGCCCGCCAGTTCATCACGCGATGCGGAGCTCCCCGTCGAAGGCAGGTCACCAAGGTCATACACTCCGCCGACGGTTACTGGCTGGCCTGTGAGGTCGCGCATACCCAGATGTCGGGGTTGACAACCGATCCCGACGACCGCGACGCCCACCGTATCGACTATTGGCCGCCCCGTTCTCCAGAGGACAATGGGACCGTTGTGCGTGACGCCGCGGTGAGCAGGACGGTAGCTGGTCAATTAACGTCGGCGCGATGAGCCAGCCGTTCTCAGGGTCCAGGTCGACGGCGAGCGGCTGCGCGGGCAGCTGTCATCGGGGATGTGGATCGCGATCGATGCCTCGCTACCGAACATGCGTCCCAGTTCAGAGGCCATTTCCGCAGGTGTTGTACGGGGTTCATTCCCCTTAGCTCCACTTTTGTGATGAGTCGAGTCATGGGTTACACCTGAGTCGCGTCATCGGTTACAGATCGCCCCGGCCATCGGCCGGGGTATCTGTGGTTGGTCAGAGAGACAGCTGCGGGGGTTCCACTCCGAGCTCTGTCAGACGCGCCGAATACGTTGCGAGACTGCGAATCTTGACCTCCTCGTAGCCGCGAATCAGCTCAGGGGCAGAGGCTACGGCCACTGCTCGTTCGTACGAGTCGGAAGTGAGGGACTGGAGCAAGTCGTTGATCGTTCGTTCGTAGTGCGCGACCAAACGGCGTTCGGTCCGCCGTATGCGGCTATGTCCGAAGGGATCCAGGACAGTCCCCCGGAGCCACTTGCCGCGTGCGAGGACTCGGAGCACGACATGAGTACGCGGGCCCATACCGATCTTCTTCTCGCGACCTAGCGCCTTCAGCATCGGCGGGTGCAGTTTGAAAGTTAGATTCTCCCCACCGGGGACCTGTGCCCTCACCGATGCGAGGAACGCCGGATCGGTCAGCATGCGGGCGACCTCGTACTCGTCTTTATAGGCAATGAGCTTGAAGAAGTTTCGGATCACCGCTTCGGAGAGGTCGGTCCTTCCGGTGACCGTCTGCTCCGCTACCCACACCCGCTGCGTCAGGGCGATCAGCCGGGCGGCGGTGCGGTCGCCCTGGTAGGCAACCAGGTCTGCGGCACGCCGCTGCAGGAGCTCACGGGCGGACCCGGCGACCGAGGTCGTCGCGAAGAGATGATCTGGTACCACGAGGACTCGATCGCCACCGGGGGCAACCGTCGCGGCCCGGAACGCATCCGGCTCGGCGACCGCCACCCGGCCCCACCGGAACGCTGCCTGATTCACTTGCACGGCAACTCCGTTGAGGGAGATCGCCTCCTCGATCGCGGTGGCGCTCACCGGAATCGCACCGGCCTGATACGCCGCGCCGACGAGGAGGAAATTCGCCGTCGTGGTGTTGCCGAACAACTGCTCTGCCGCCGCGAGCGCGTCGAAGGACACCAGCGAGCGGGTCCGGAGATCCAGCCGGGACAGCAGCACCTCGTCGCTGGGATGCTCGATGCTGCCGTCGTAGACCATCTCGCCTGTGGGGGTCCTACTGATTGACGCAATCGCGATTGTGCGCTCCGGATTGCCCACCGCGAGGTTCTTGGGTTCCACGGCGGTGAGCAAGTCGAATGCCAGAATACAGTCGGCGGCTCCCTGGCTGATCCTGTTGGATGACGCGACGGGCTCGGTGCTGATCCGCAGGTGCGACGTCACCGGGCCGGCCTTCTGGCTCAGGCCCGTTTGGTCGAGTCCCTCGGCATGCAGGCCTGCCCGCAACGCGGCCATTGCGAGAACCTGATTGACGGTGACGATCCCCGTTCCACCGATGCCCGCCAGAAACAGGTTGAAAGTGCCGGAGATTGGTGGAAGTGCCGGCTCCGGCACGTCCGGTGGGGCCGGACGATCCGACGCCCCGGCGGTGACACCCTTGGCCGGAAGCTCGACCGTGACGAAGGACGGGCAGTTCCCGTCCAAGCACGTGTAGTCGGTATTGCAGGTGCTCTGATCGATCCGGGTCTTACGGCCCAGTTCGGTGTCGACAGGCTGGACTGACAGGCAGTTGCTCTTGACTCCGCAGTCACCGCAGCCTTCGCACACCGCCTCATTGATCACCACCCGCGTCAGGCGGGCAGGCAGCTTTCCGCGCTTGCGCTTGCGCCGTGCCTCGGCCGCACACTGCTGGTCGTAGATCAGGGCGGTGACACCCTCGATGTCACGCAGGAGACGCTGCGCCTCGTCGAGGCGATCGCGGTGCCACAG
The DNA here is from genome assembly GCF_032159565.1 of Mycobacterium sp. GTDB lineage: Bacteria > Actinomycetota > Actinomycetes > Mycobacteriales > Mycobacteriaceae > Mycobacterium. Next base: position 79,379 of record NZ_JAVHWR010000209.1, on the reverse strand, counting down.
CACAACGCCGTCGGCCAACACCGCGCCCTTGTGCCGCTCCGGTTCGTCGGCGCAGATGATCACCTTCCTGACCCCGTCGGCGCACAGCTTGTGAGTGAGCTCGGGAACCGTCAAGCCCGCCGCGACGTCCTGGGCTCCGGTCATCGCGACCGCCGAGTTGTACAAGATCTTGTAGGTGATGTTCACTCCGGCAGCGACACACGCCTGAACGGCGAGCTGTCCCGAGTGGAAATACGTTCCGTCGCCGATGTTCTGGAAGATGTGCCGGACGTCGGTAAACGGCGACTGGCCGATCCACTGAGCACCCTCGCCGCCCATCTGGGTCAGCGCGGTCACCGCAGAGTCCGAGCGTGCGGACATCGTGACCAGGGTGTGGCAACCGATCCCGCCGCCGGCCAGCGACCCCTCCGGCACAGCGGTGGAGCGGTTGTGCGGACAGCCGGAGCAGAAATACGCGGTTCGGCTCGCCGGAAGCACGGTGAGTTCGAGCGACGGCGGTGCCGCAGGGGTGAGCGCCAACCTGTCCTTCAGCACCGCACGCAACGGCGCGAGCAGGCGCGCAACGGTGAGCTCGCCGTCCGGCGGAATCAAGATCTCGCCGCCTGCGTCGCGCTTGCCGAGGATCTGCGGTGCGGCGGACTGGCCGTAGAGGATCTCCTTGACCTGAGTCTCGACGAACGCCGCCTTGTCCTCGACGACCAGAACCTGCTCCACGCCTCGGGCCAGCCGCGAAACGATCTCAGGCCCAAGGGGATAGGGCATGCCGACACGCAGAATTCGGATGCCGTTGCGCGTCAGATCGTGATCGGTGACGCCGAGTTCGAGGAGTGTCTCGCGTACGGTGTCGTACGCAGTGCCGACGGCGACGATGCCCAGCCACGCCTGCGCGGGGTCCACCTCGATGCGGTCAATCTCGTTGGCGGCGTTGAAAGCACGCACCATCGCCCAGCGAGGGCCGTAGAGATCGGCTTCGGCGAGCAGGCTGTCCGGTGGGGCGGCGCACAGGCGCTGGCGGTAGATCCAGGGTCGCCCGTCCCACTCGACCGTCGGAACGGTGATGTCGAAATCGGCGAAGTCGCGGTCCAGTGTCCAGACGCCGTCGGCGACGTCGGCGACGATCTTAATGGCAGGCCAGCATCCGGATGCGCGGGAGAGCGCAACGGCGTACATGCCGAACGCGACGACCTCTTCGGCGTTGCGGGGGAAGAAGATCGGCATCGACAGCGCAGCCAGGGATCGCTCGCTGGCCACCGGGAGGCTCGAGGACTTCGCGCCGGGGTCATCGCCGACGAGGGCGACGGCGCCCCCGGCCGGATTCGCCCCGTACATCGCGCCGTGCCGCAACGCATCGCTGGCGCGGTCGAGACCGGGCCCCTTCCCATACCAGACGCCGATCACTCCGTCGTACGACTCGGTGCCCGACGGCAGGTCGTTCTGGCTACCCCACACCGATGTGGCCGCGAGTTCTTCGTTCACGCCGGGCACGAGATGAACGTGGTGCTCCGACTTGAGTTCCGGCAGGCCCGCCAACAGCTGGTCCAGACCTCCGAGGGGGCTGCCTTGATAGCCGGAGACGAAGGTGGCGACGCGCCGTCCGGCGCGCCTATCGCGTTCGTGCTGTTCGACCATCTGTCGTGCGACCGCCTGGACTCCGGTCAACAGAACCGGCCCGGAGGAAGCCCGGTAGCGTTCGTTCAGGAGGGGATCCGGTCCGGCCGTACGAAGATCTGACAAGGTGATCCACCGTCCAGGTGTTGATGAAGCCGGTACACGGCTTGTGATTCGGAAGTACAGTCAAGGCTGGCTTTGATCGGATTCTTGGTCAACTAAACTCATTTCAACTGACCCGGCCGTTCAGCTGATGCCAAGCGATACTTAGTGAGGTGGTTCGGATGCTCAGCATCGATCGACTCGACGTCGAGCTGCTGGAGATGCTCGCGCGCGACGCTCGGGCCGGGGTCGTGGAAATGGCGTCGATGCTGCGTATCTCGCGCAACACCGTGCAATCCCGTCTCAAGCGGCTCGAGGAAGGCGGTCTGCTCACCGGCTACCGACCCGAGCTCGACCTCGCGCACGCCGGAGTGGCCACCCAGGCCTTCATCGGGCTCGAGGTGCAACAGGGGCGTCTGGGGCCAATCGTCAAAGCACTCAAAGGGATACCGCAGGTGCTGGAGATACATGCGACGACCGGGCGCGAGGATCTTCTGGTGCGCGCCGCAACCGAGACTCAGGCCGGCCTGCAGCAGTTGATCGAACAGATCGTGGGAACCCCTGGGGTGGTCCACTCGACCACCACGCTGGCGCTGACGACACCGTTGCCCTACCGAGTGGTGCCGTTGCTCAAGGAGATCACAAAGGACGCCGGCTGGGGACGGTCGACGCCTGCCTCCAGGGGTTAGGCCGTCGACCCACCCGATCCCGGTTGGCGGGCCGAGGTGGTGTCCGGCGTTAAGCATTGAACATATTATAGGATATATGTACTATCCATGCTTTACGTCCTAGCATCTACATCGACGCGTTCAATCTCCCACGACGATCGAGCGGAGAGTTCGGAATACACATGCACATCGACGTCGACGCTTCTATGAGCGAGGTATTTTCCGGCGCGCTCCGTCGACGACATCGAGAAGGTCTGTCCTACCGGAAGCGCCTCTGCCACGAAGCTGCATCGACCTGGCGTAGAAGGAAGGCGTCATGACCGACCAGTCTGGAGTCCTCCACGACGTTCGACGAGGGATGATCCCGGCCCATATCTACAACGATCGGGAGATCTTCGAGCTGGAGAAGCGTCACATCTTCGGTCGGGCATGGATCTTCGTGGGTCACGAATCCGAGATCTCGCTGCCCGGTGATTACGTTGTGCGTCGGATTCTCGAGGACTCCTTCATCGTCACTCGCGACGAAAGTGGTGCCGTCCGAGCCCATTTCAACATGTGCCTACATCGCGGAATGCAGGTCTGCCGTGCGGAGATGGGCAACGCATCGCATTTCCGTTGCCCCTATCACGGCTGGTCCTACCGCAACGACGGCAGGATCGTCGGGCTGCCGTTCCACCAGGAAGCCTACGGCGGCGAGGAGGGGTTCGCCCGCAAGGGGCAGCGGCTCCTGCCCGCCCCGAAGATCGCGATCTACAACGGCATGATCTTTCTCAGCCTGGATCCCGCAGCGCCTCCGCTGCAGGACTATCTCGGCGACTTCCGGTTCTACCTCGACTTCTACACAAAGCAGAGTTCCGGGGGCATCGAGTTGCACGGGCCGCAACGGTGGCGGATCAAGGCGAACTGGAAGATCGGCGCCGAGAACTTCGCCGGCGACATGTACCACACGCCCCAGACCCACACCTCGGTCGTGGAGATCGGCCTGTTCCGCGAGCCCAACGCTCAGAAACGTAAAGAGGGAGCACTGTATTGGGCAGGGAGCGGCGGGGGAACCACCTACAAACTTCCCGACGGAACGTTAGAAGAGCGCTTGCGCTACGTCGGATACCCCGACCCGATGATCGAGCGCATGAAGCAATCCTGGACATCCGAACAGCTCGCCATCATCGGTACCGACGGCTTCATGTTCAGTGCGGCATCGCTGTACCCGAACCTGTCCTTCGTGCACAACTGGCCGAAGGTCGGCGACAGCGACGACGTATTGCCATTCATCACGCTGCGGCAGTGGCAGCCGATCAGCGAAGACGAGACCGAGGTGCTGTCCTGGTTCGCCGTTGACGCGGCGGCCCCGGAAGAGTTCAAGGCCCTTTCCTACAAGGCCTATCTGATGTGTTTCGGCAGCACCGGCATGTTCGAACAGGACGACGTCGAAAACTGGGTGTCGCTGACGAACACCGCTGCGGGGTCGATGGCCCGCCGGCTGCTGCTCAACAGCCGGATGGGTCTGCTTGCCGACGGTACCGAAGTGGCGCCACGACTATCCGCCGACCGATTCAGTGGGCCCGGCATCGCGCGGCAGGGGTACAGCGAGTTCAATCAGCGCGAACTGTTGCGGCGCTGGGCCGATGACCTTGCCAGGTCGATCGCCGACCCAACGCTCGACGCGCCGCCGAACGGTACTGCGGCCAACGGTGAACATCCGGCGGTGTCGCGAATATGAGTACTGTCGCGGACACCCATTCCGCTCGGTCCCGGCTCGGCACCAACGCATCCCGAGTCGCACGAACGGGCAGGTCGCTCGGCTTCGGCGATGAACGGCATCTCCTGGCGCACCAGTGGCTGGTGGATGAGACATACCTGTTCGATGCGCAGGCCTACTCAGACTGGCTCGAGACACTCGCCGAGGACATCCACTACCTGATGCCGGTCAGGGTCACGACGGCACTGGCCGCCGGCTACGACACCGCCCCCGGCATGGCGCATTTCGACGAGGACAAGTACTCACTGTCTCGCCGGGTGGCCCGTTTCCTCACCGAGCACGCCTGGACCGAGGATCCGCCGTCGCGGCTCCGTCATCACCTGTCGAACGTGCGCACCTTCGCCACCGCCGACTCCGATCACTTGGTCGTCGAGTCGGCCACCCTGCTGTTTCGCAGTAGAGGTGACGTGCGCGAGGGCGCCTTCCTCTCTGCGGGGCGTGAGGACCTGTTGCGATGCGAGGAGGGCGGGCAGTGGCGACTCGCCCGTCGCACGATCTACGTCGACGACTCCGTCATCCGCATGCAGAACCTCGCGGTGTTCCTGTGACGACGCCGTCCGACGAACAGGCGCGGTCGAGCGCGGAGCGCAGCGCCCTTCTCGAACACACTGTCGGACAATCGATCACGATCGGCAATGAATTCGCTGAGGTTCGCATCACCCGGGTGGACACCCGCAACGGTTCGCGGTTGCTGATCGAATCGCTTCGATCGGGTCAGTGGGTGGCCTTGTGTCCGCTGGAAGCCGAGGCGCTGACGTGGCAGGGCACGGCGACCTTCTCGGCGATGATCGGGCATCCGTTCGGATCCCTGGTCGGCGATGAGCCCGCTGAGTCGGCGCCGGAGTCGTGGTGACCGGCTGGCTCACCGATCGGCGGGCTTTGATCGTCGGCGGCGGATCCGGGATCGGCCGAGCGGTCGTCGAGGTCTTCGTCGCGGAGGGCGCCCGCGTGGCCGTCCTCGAGCGTGATCAGCAGAAGTGCTCGGCAGTGAGCGCCGAGCACCCCGACGTAGCGGTCACGTGCGGCGATGCCAGTACCCGTGTCGCCAACGACGACGCCGTCGCCGCCGCGGTGGCGGCATTCGGTGGTCTCGACGTCCTCGTCAACTGCGTGGGCGTCTTCGACTTCTACCGCAGCATCACAGATCTCGACGCCGACGTCATCGACGACGCCTTCGACGAGATATTTCGCATCAACGTCAAGAGTCATCTGCACTCGGTGAAGGCCGCGCTCCCCGCACTACGGCAATCCGCAAGTCCGGTCATCCTGCTGACCGAGTCGACGTCCGGGTACTACCCGGGTCGCGGCGGAGTGCTGTACGTCGCCTCCAAGTTCGCCGTCCGCGGACTGGTGACCGCACTGTCCCACGACCTCGCCCCACACATCAGGGTCAATGGTGTGGCCCCCGGCGGCACCCTCGGCACCGACCTACGGGGGCTCGCCAGCCTGGGTACAGCGGACCGCAGCATCGCGAGCGCTCCCGGCCGCGCCGAAGAACTCGCGGGCCGCGTTCCGCTGCAGGTGGCGCTGTCCGCCGACGACCACGCCTGGAGCTACGTCTTCCTGGCCTCGCATCGAGCCCGCGGCATCACCGGTGACGTCATCCACCCCGATGGTGGCATGGGAGTCGCAGGCGCGCCGCGCAAGCGCAGTTGACCGTCCAACCCCGCCCACCATCGAGAGAGGATTCCGTGCCCAGACTCCACGCTGACTATCCGTTGTGCCAGGGATACGGCAATTGCGTGACCGGCGCATCGGACACGTTCGACGTCGACGACGACGGAGTCGTCGTCCTGTTGCGCGACACCATTCCTGAGCAAGACCTGATGCGGGTCCAAGACGCCGTGCGCAGCTGCCCGGTGAATGCCTTGAGCATCGAGACGGAGTGATGCAGAGCCGGACAGTCGTCATCGTCGGGTCGTCGGTCGGTGGCATCCGCACCGCAAAAGCGTTGCGCTCGCAGGGATTCACCGGCCCGGTCCTGGTGATCGGCGCCGAAGCCCACCTGCCCTACGACAAGCCGCCGCTGTCCAAGCAGTTCCTCGCAGGCGCGTGGGATCAGGGCAGAATCACGATATTGACGGCCGAGGATGCGGAGCAGGCAGACATCGAACTGAAGCTCGGCAGCGCCGCCGAGCGCCTGGACATGGCGGGCCGCGCGGTCGTGCTCGCCGACGGCACGCGAGTGGCGTATGACGTCCTGGTCGTCGCCACCGGTGCGGCCGCTCGGCCGTCCCCATGGTCGGTGGACTCGGGCGTTCACGTGGTGCGGACCCTCGACGACACGCAGGAACTGGCCCGGGCCCTGGCGGCGACCGGACCGGTCGTCGTCGTCGGCGGTGGATTCATCGGTGCCGAGGTGGCTGCCACGGCACACGCCGCAGGCCGGGACGTCACGATCGTCGACCCGCTCGCGGCGCCGATCGGCCGGATCGTCGGAGACGAACTCGGGGCGATGCTCGCCGGCGTGCACGCCCGGCATGGAGTGGGGACGAGGTTCGGCATCGGTGTGGAGTCGGTCGAGGGACGCGCGGGTGCTCTGCGCGTCACCCTCACCGACGGTGAGACGCTGTCTGCCGCAACGGTGGTCGTCGGCATCGGCGCGATCCCCAACGACGGATGGCTGGCCTCGTCGGGCCTTCTCATCGATGACGGCGTGGTCTGCGACGAATTCTGTCGCACCGTCGACCACCCGGACGTCTACGCCGTTGGGGACGTGGCCCGCTGGCGCCATCCCGGACATCAGGAAGACGTCCGCGTCGAGCACTGGACGAATGCCGCCGAGCAGTCCGCCTGTGTGGCACACAACATCTGCCATCCCGGCACGCCGCGCGCATACGCGCCGACGGAGTACGTATGGAGCGACCAGTACGACTGGAAGATCCAGATCGCCGGGCGGCCCAACCGGTCTGCGCTGCAACGGATCATCGGTGACGTCGACGGCGACCCGGCACAGGTTGCGGCGGTATACGGCGACCGGGACGGCCTGCTGCGCGGGGCAGTCACGGTCAACTGGCCGAAGGCGCTGATGTTGTGTCGCCGGATGATCGGCGCCGGCACCGCCGTCGCCGACTGCCTCGCGGAACTCGAGGGTCTACCGCGGCTCAATGCCATGAAAACGGCCGGAAGGTAGGCACGTCGTGACGACGGCAGCAGTACCGATAACGACAAGGGCCTACGGGCCCACTCCCCAGTATCCGCTGGAATCGGTCGACAACGCCCTGCAGATCCTGATGCTCCTGGTGACCCGTACGGAGCTTCGGCTCACCGACGTGAGTGTCCATCTCGGCGTTGCCAGTTCGACGGCACACCGGCTGCTGGCCATGCTGCAGTACCGCGGGCTGATCCGCCAGGATTCGAGAACCAAGGCCTACCAGACAGGTCCAAGCCTGGATCTACTGGCATTCACGGTGCTGAAGCAGCTCGATGTCCGCGACCGTGCGCGCCCGGTGCTGGCGAAGCTGAACGCCGATCTGCAGGAGACCGTACATCTGGGGCGGCTCGAAGGTGCCGAGGTCGACTTCGTGGCGTCCATCGAGAGTCCACAGGCGCTGCGGGTCGCGAACCGCCAAGGCGTCGCCATGCCCGCGCACTGCACGTCGACCGGAAAGGTGCTGCTCGCAGCCCTCAGCTCGGAGGAGCTAGACATTCTGTACCCCGATCCCGACCTGATCCAGATGACGCGACATTCGATCGCGTCGACGGCCGCGCTCAAGTCCGAACTCGCTGCGGTGCGCAGGCGCGGACATGCCACCAGCAATGAAGAAGGGGAGGAAGGCGTGGTGTCCATCGCCGTTCCGCTACGCAACGGCACGTTCGCCCTGAACGTTTCGGTGCCGGTCAGTCGGATGACCAGGGACCTGCGGAGAACGGCGCTCGGCCAGCTGTCCGCTGCCGCCGCCGAGATCGAGGCGCTGCTTCCATGAGCGGTCTTGAACGCCTCGAATTGACCTACGGCGGTGAGCTTTACGACCGGACCCGGCGTCTGTACAGCGGCGAGGTGGTTCCGGAGGGTATCCGCCTGCGCTACCTGCACACGGCGATCGAAGATCTCTTCTGGCGGCAGGGCAGGTACGGCGAGTTCGATCTGGCCGAATACTCGATGGGCGCTTACCTGTCCACGGTGGACGATCCGGATCGGCTGTTCACAGCGCTGCCGATCTTCCCGTCGCGGGTCTTTCGGCACTCGAGCGTCTACCTCAACGCGGACACAGATGTTTCCGACGTGGCCGCCCTCAACGGTGCCGTGATCGGCACCCCCGAGTGGAGCATGACCGCGTCGCTGTGGATGCGCGGCATCCTGGGCGAACACCACGGCGTCGACCTGGCGTCGATCCGTTGGCGCACAGGAGGTCTCGAGGAACCCGGCCGACAGGAGAAGGCGCCCGTGACGCCGCCGGCGCACTTCGACGTGTCGCACATCGGCGACGCGGACACGCTGAGTGCCCAGCTGATCCGTGGCGATCTGGATGGTCTGATCACCGCCAGGGCCCCACGCGCCTTCCTGCAGGGCGATCGGCGGATCCGTCGGTTGTGGCCCGACTTCCGTTCGGCTGAGCAGGCATATTTCGAGAAGACGCAGATCGTTCCGATCATGCATGTGGTGGTCATCAGGCGCGCACTGCTCGCCGCTCATCCCTGGGTCGCCAACAACCTCGTCGACGCATTCGAACGGGCACGCACGCCCGTACAGAGGGAGCTTCTGGATACCGCCGTCTGTACCAGCAGCCTGATCTGGGAGTCCTCGTACGCGGAGGCGGAACAGGCGATGCTCGGTGATCCGTTCCGCTGCGGAGTCGCCGAGAACGCCGCCAGCCTGGAGGCGTTGCTGACCTACGCCCACGAGCAGGGGTTCAGCCGACGACAGCTGGCACCCGAAGACGTGTTCGTACCGTCGACCGTCAGTGCCGCAAGGGTTTAGCCAGGAACTTCCGCCCCGGCGCGGGTGAGTCCCAGCAGCCGCTCGGCGGTATGTCTGCTGACCGCTTCGGTGGTGGCGTCGGACAGGCCGGCGCGCAGCAGAGCCGCCCCGGCGGGGCGTTCGGCGATCGCGAAGGGGTAGTCGGTCCCGACGGCGACGCGGTCGGCCCCGACGCGTCCGATCAGCGCCGCGACCACTTCCGGGTCGAAGACGAGTGAATCGTAGAAGAATCGGCGCGCATAGCTCGACGGTCGGTCAACGCAACTCGCCGCCCCGGGCAGATTCGCCCAGAACCGTTCGATCCGGGGGAGCAGCGCCAGAAAGGCCCCACCACCGTGGGCGAGCAGCACATCCAGGTCGGGATGGCGGTCTAGAACGCCACCCATCACCAACGTTGCAGCGGCCGTAGCGGTTTCGGCGCCCATCCCGATTGACTCGGCGAGCCCATAGTGGGTGAGGCGGTTGGCGCCCAGCACCTGCCACGGGTGGATGAACACGAGCGCGCTTTGCTCGGCGCAAGCCGCGAAGAAGGGGTCCAGAGCCCGGTCGTCGAGGTTCACGTCGCGCACGTTGGACCCGATCTCAACCCCGGCCAGGCCAAGGTCCCGTCGAATCTCGACAACCACCTCCGCCGCGCGGTCGGGATCCTGCAGCGGCACCGTGCCCAGTCCGCTGAACCGAGCCGGGAGTGCCCGGACCGCTTCGGCGATCCATTCGTTCTGCACGCGCGAGAGTTCGGCGACACCGTCGGTGTCCAGACCATAGGCGAAGGTTATGGGAATGGGCGAAATCACCTGACGGGCAACGCCGTCAGCATCCATGTCGGTGATGCGACGTTCGAGGTTCCAGCACTGGTCGGTGATGGATCGGAAATGACGATCGCCGAGCATGAGGTCGGCTGTGCAGGGTCCGGTCGCCACCAACTCCGGCCAGGATCCCGCAAAGCGCCTGCCGAACGCAGGCAAGCGGCGGGGTATCCCGTGGGAATGGAGGTCGATGACGCCGGGCCCCACCCGCGTCACGTCGGCACCGCGCCGCCGCGACGGGCCGGACGTCGGACCCGGTCGGGATTGACCCCGTCTGCGGTGTCCTTGCCGTTCTGCTCGATCGACTCGAGGAACTTGCCGAGCAACGACTGCAACTGACGCCTCTGGGCCGGCGTCAGATCGCTCATCAGGTTATGCAGGTGTGCCCAGTGGCCCGGCAGGAACTTGCGCAGGAAGCTGCGGCCAACCTTGCCGATGCGGATCAGGAACGATCGGCGATCGCTGGGATTGGGGATCCGCTCGACATAGCCTCGTCTCACCAGACCGTCGACGACGCCGGTGAGGTTCGCCGGTAGCACTGACACCGCCTGTCCGAGAGCGCCCATCGTCAGTGGCTCAGTGGCGCGGTCCAGGACGGTCAAGATGTTGAGCTGGATGATGCTCAGGCCGTGGGGCAGCAGTTCGGTGACGTGAGCACGCTCGAACGCGGTCGCCGTGCGGAAGAGCGCAAGAGTGAGCCCGAGAACTGCCGTGTCGAAGTCGGGACCCTCCCGGTCGGCGGCAAGGGCGATCTGCTCGGCGATCGAGGGTGGATTGCGGGGCCGTCGCGGCATGAGGTGGCCTCCCGGTCGGTGCACTACGTCGGGTAGTTCTGAAGCTGTACTTTATCCAAACCGAACTATCCGGTCCGCGCTCCGCCGCTGACCGGAGATTCAGCGGAGCGGGATGTTGACCGTCTTGGTCTGCAGGAAGCTCTCCAGCTCCTCGATCCCCTCCTCGGAACCGGTGCCGCTGTTCTTGTGGCCGCCGAATGGAGCGCCGAGGAAATGGCTGCCACTTCCGTTGATCCACACGTAGCCGGTATCGAGTCGGTCGGCCACCGACAGGGCGGTCGCGATGTCGTTGCTCCAAACCGCGCCGGTCAGGCCGAATGGCAACGCGTTGGCCTGCGCTACGGCAGCGTCGAGATCGGTGAATCGCAGAACCGATAGGACGGGACCGAAGATCTCTTCCCTGGCGATCGTCATCGACATGTCGACGTCGGTGAAAACCGTCGGCTCGACATAGAACCCGGCCTGGAACTCTTCGCCGTTGGGGCGTCCGCCGCCGGTGACCAGTCGGGCGCCCTCGCGTCTTGCCGAGTCGATGTAGTGATGCACCTTGTCGTACTGGGCCGAGGACACCAGGCAGCCCATCTCGGTCGCGGGGTCCAACGGATGGCCGATCTTGATCGACTTCAGTCGCTCCACCAGCCCGCCGACAACCTGATCGTGAAGCGACTCGTGCAGGAAGAGCCGCGTCGTCGAGCCGCACGACTGTCCCTGGCTCCAATGGCAGTTCATGCCGAACGCCGCACCTTCGACGACGGCGGCCGGATCGGCGTCCGGGCAGACGATCATCGCGTTCTTGCCGCCGAGCTCCAAAGTGACGTGCTTGATGCCGACCTCGGCCGCCGCGGCCATCACCTTCTGGCCGGTCGGGACGCTCCCGATCAGCGCGATGCGCTTGACGTCGCGGTGCCGGACGAGGGCGTCGCCTGCGACGGCGCCGCTGCCAGAAACGATGTTGACGACCCCTGGAGGAAACGATGCCCCCACCACCTCGGCCATCAGCAGAGAGGACAGCGGAGCTTGATCGGGCACCTTGAGGACCAGGGTGTTGCCCGTGATCAGAGGAGCGCCGACCTTGGCGGCGGCGAACAGGATGGGATGGTTGTAGGGAATGATCCGCCCAACCACGCCGTACGGTTCCTTGCGCGTCATGAGCCAGCTGCGGGTCATCGACGGGAGGGTGTCGCCGGTGATGCCGAAGGCCACCGAGGCGTGATAGTCGAGCCACCGGGCTGCCATCATCACGTCGCCGATCATCGCGGTGACGGGATTTCCGGTGTCGATGGCGTCGAGCAGACCGAACTCCGTTGCACGGGCCCGCAATCTCGCAGCGAACGCCCGGATCATCTCGGCGCGTTCGAGCAGCGTCGTGCCGTGCCACGCCGGGAAAGCCGCCGCGGCGGCACTCACGGCCGCATCGATGTCGGCCGGCCCGGCGGCCGGCACGCTCGCGATTACGGAGCCATCGTGTGGCGCAGTGATCTGCATCGTGGCGCCATCGTTCGCGCCGACGCGATCGCCACCGATGAGCATGAGCCATTCACGGTCGAGCAGGACTGCGACGTCCCTCTTGTTGCCCTCCAACGAGGTTTGCACGTGCCTATGCTCACTTCCTTGAGTAGTACACAGCCGGCGTGCATCCACTCTAGCGTGCATTCCGCGTTCACAAGTCATGTTCAAAAAAGGTTCACTGATACAAGTAACGGGCTTGCGCGGGTTATCTCGGCCCGGCGGTTCCGATCACCCGCGAGGGTGTAACTCGCTTGTGCACAACAATGATTCGACTACGCATCAAGTCAACTACCGTGCCAGACACCGCACCGCCGAAAGTAGAGTGACGAAACCTTTGACCATGGCGGCTCGAACACAATATAGTTCAGGGTCATAAGTAAGTATCTGCGGACGACGGATCTCCGGCGCGCCTCGGGTGCTGGCTGATTCGTGTCGGTTTCACCAGAGAGGTCCGGGATGATCGAACTGCAGGACATCGCCTATGTGCGGTCCGGGGTGACCGATCTGGAACGCGCGACACGGTTCGCCGTCGACATCGTGGGATTGGATCCGGTGGTGCTGGACCCCGGCGTTTCCTACCTGCGCGCCGATCATCGTCACCACTGCCTGGCGCTGGTGGAGAGTGACGTGGCCGGGGTTCACGCCTCAGCGTTCTCGTTGCGCGACGATGCCGCCCTGGAGTCCGCCGAATCGGAGCTGCGGCGGTACGGCTGCACGGTGCGGCGTGGTTCCGAAGAACAAGCGCGGCAGCGCCATGTGCGCAACTTCATCGGCTTCGACGACCCGTTCGGCAACCACGTCGAACTGGTCACCGGCCAGAGCACGCTGGCCCGCCCGATCAACTTCGGAAGACCCGCTGCCGGCATCGCCGAATTCGGTCACCTCTGCCTCGACGCTCCCGATGTGCGCGCCGCACACCACTTCTGGTCGACCGTATTCAGCGGCCGGGTGTCCGACTGGATCGGTGACGGCGCATGCCTGATGCGTATCGATCCCGTCCATCACAAACTGGCGTTCTTCCAGAATGACGCGGGACCCGGCTTCTGCCACATCAACTTTCAGGTCGAAACGCTGGACGACGTGATGCGCAACTGGCGGTTCCTGCAACAGCAGGGCGTGCACATTCTGCACGGGCCCGGTCGCCATCCCACGTCGACGGCCATCTTCGTCTACTTCCTCGGGCCGGACAATCTGACCTACGAGTACTCGTTCGGCGTCCAGTTGATCGATGACGACGCGGCATGGACGCCGCGCATGTTCGAACTCCAGGAACCAGGCTCCATCGACATGTGGCTGGGTCCCACCCAGCGGACGGTCTCCCAGTCACAATTGGCAGGCGGCGCGCCGGTGACGGCGGCGACGAGCCCGGCCGAGCCCGTCGTCGGTCTCTGATGCGTGCCGATGAGTGTGATCGGATGGCCCAGGACCTGCTGGAGGCCTATCGAACGGGGGATCCCGTTGCGCCGCTGACGGATCGGTCTCCTGAGCTGACCATCGCCGACGGGTACGCGATTCAACAGGCTCAGGTCGCCAAGTGGCAGGCAGAGGGTCGGGTGACCAAGGGCCGCAAGGTCGGCCTCACCTCGGCGGCCGTGCAACGGCAAATGGGGGTCGCGCAGCCGGATTTCGGGGTGTTGCACGACCAGATGTTCTATGCGGAGTCGGAGGTCGTACCCATCTCGGCGTTTCTTGCGCCCCGGATCGAGCCGGAGACCGCCCTGATACTGGGCCGTCGCCTCGCCGGTCCCGGCGTCACCGTCGCCGAAGCGCTGGCTGCCGTGGATTTCGTGCTGCCTGCACTGGAGATCATCGACAGCCGCATCGTGGACTGGCGAATCAGCATCGTCGACACCATTGCGGACAACGCGTCCTCGGGCGGGGTCGTGCTCGGCGCGCACCCGATCCGACCGGCTGCCGCAGACCTTCGGCTTCTGGGCTGCAACCTATTCGGCAACGGTGAACTGGTCGCAACGGGCGCCAGCGGAGCAGCTCTCGGGTCGCCAGTGATCTCGCTGGCATGGCTGGCCAACACGCTGGGCGAGTACGGCGACTGCCTGGAGGCCGGGGACGTCGTACTCCCTGGCTCGGTCACGGCCGCCCAACCTGTGCAGCGTGGCGATGTCTGGACCGCGCAGTTCGCCGAACTCGGAACCGTCACCGCACGTTTCTGCACAGGAGCCTCATGAACACATGGTCCGTTGACCGGGCGGCGACCGAACTGCTCGACGCGCAGGACGCGGCTGCGGCCCGAGATCCCCTCACCGATGAGTGGCGGGATCTCGATCTCCGCACGGCGTATGCCATTCAAGACGAAACGCTTTGTCGCCGAGTCGAACGCGGCGAGCACGTGGTCGGTGTGAAACTCGGTCTGACCTCACGCGCCAAGCAGCAGCGGATGGGCATCTCGTCTCCACTGGTGGCCTGGCTCACCGACGTGATGACGCTGCCGGCGGGGGCGCCGATACCCGGCGGGACACTCATCCATCCTCGCGCGGAACCGGAACTGGTCTTCGTCATGAAGGAGAGATTGTCCGGTCCCGGTGTCACCGCGCCACGGGCTATGTCGGCCGTGGGCCGCGTCTACGCGGGTATCGAGATCATCGACTCCCGGTATCGCGACTTCCGCTTCACGCTGCCTGACGTGGTTGCCGACAATGCGTCCTCGGCGCGGTATCTGACCGGGTCGATCGGGCTGGCGCCGGAGCGACTGGATCTCGCACTGGAGGCTTGCCTGGTCGAAGTCGACGGCGTCATCGTCGACAGCGCCACCGGCGCCGCTGTGCAGGGCCACCCGGCCGAAGCGCTGGCGCTGGCCGCCAACACCCTTGCCGAACGGGGACTGGCGATCGAACCCGGCTGGATCGTTCTCACTGGCGGTATGACCGACGCCGTCCCGGTGAGCCTGGGTACCGCGGTACGGGTGCACTTCTCGCACCTGGGTTCACTGGTCGTCCGAGGAGGGAAGTAAAGCATGCCGTTTATCGAAGTCACGCTGGTTGTGGGCCGCACACCGGAGCAACTGCGCGCGTTGATCACTGGTCTGACGGACGCCGCCGAGGCTGCGCTGAGTGCCTCGCGGGCGACCATCAGGGTGGTGTTGCGCGAGGTGCCCGATACCCACTGGGCCGCAGGGGACGTGACGATCGCGGAACGTTCCAAGACTTCATGACCGAACAGATACTGCACGTCATCGACGGCGACGAGATCGAATCGTCGGGCGGAGCCTTCTTCGACACCGTCGATCCATGGACCCGCAAGCCGTGGGCCCGGGTGGCACTGGGCGGCGCCGAGGACGCCGACCGTGCGGTCGCGGCGGCGCGCCGGGCGTTCGACGAAGGTCCCTGGCCGCGAATGGGTTTGGCCGAACGCGGCGCGATTCTGCACCGGCTGGCGGACCTCATCATGGAGCACCGCGATGAACTCGCGCTCGCCGACACCACCGACATGGGCAAGCCGCTCGCCGACAGCCGCGACAACGACGTGCCCCGGTCCGCGCAGAACTTCCGGTTCTTCGCCGACCACGCGCGGCTGTGCGCAGGCGAAGCGTTGCCGATGGATACCGGCCACCACGCATACACGCGTTTCGAACCGGCGGGTGTGGTCGCCGCGATCGCGCCATGGAACTTCCCGTTGATGCTCGAGACCTGGAAGGTCGCACCAGCATTGGCCTGGGGGAACACTGTCGTCCTCAAGCCTGCCGAGGACACCCCCGCTTCTGCGACCATCCTGGCTCGCCTGGGTTTGGCGGCGGGATTACCGGACGGCGTGCTGAACGTCGTGCACGGATACGGCCCCGATTCGGTGGGATCCGCGCTCACCGGCGACGCCAGGGTGGACAGGATCACCTTCACCGGCGAATCGGGCACGGGCAGAACCATTGCCGCCGCGGCGTCCGCTCACCTCACGCCGGTGAGCCTCGAACTGGGCGGCAAGGGCGCAAACCTGGTCTTCGCGGATGCCGACCTCGACAGCGCGGTCAGCTGGTCGATCCGGGCGATCTTCTCCAACGCCGGACAGGTGTGCCTGGCCGGAAGCCGGTTGTATGTCCAGCGTGCCGTGTATGACGCGTTCCTGGCGCGGTTCGTCGCCGCAGCGGAGGCGCTCACCGCCGGCGATCCGAAATCGACTGGTACACAACTCGGCCCGCTTGCCTCCGAAGACCATTGGAAGAAGGTCCGCGC
Organism: Mycobacterium sp.; assembly: GCF_032159565.1. Lineage (GTDB taxonomy): Bacteria > Actinomycetota > Actinomycetes > Mycobacteriales > Mycobacteriaceae > Mycobacterium. Next base: position 63,031 of record NZ_JAVHWR010000209.1, on the reverse strand, counting down.
CTACATCGACGGAATCCCCGCCGACGGTGGCGTCATGCGCACGGGCGGTCTGGGGGAGGGATGGCTGATCCGGCCGACGATCGTGACGGACCTGCCGGCCGGGGCGCGCCTCCTTCGCGACGAGATCTTCGGGCCCGTCGTCGTCGTCTCGCCCTTCGACACGGAGGCCGACGCGATAGCGGCCGCCAACGACACCCCCTTCGGCCTGAATGCGATGCTGTTCACCGAGAATCTGTCCCGCGCCCACCGTGTTTCGGCCGCGCTGAAGGCAGGGACGGTCTGGGTGAACTGCTTCTTCATCCGCGACCTACGGGCGCCGTTCGGAGGTGTCGGAGACTCGGGGGTCGGACGCGAAGGTGGGACGTTCAGCCGCGAGTTCTTCACCGAGCCGAAGGCGGTCGTGATGGCCATCACCGAAGGTGCAGGCGTCTGAATCTGCGCGGACGTCCTGCCCGAGAGAAGGCGCTGAACTCTCAGCGGGTCCCGCGGTACTTCTGCTCCAATTCGGCCCACCGCCGGCCGGTCTCCTCGCCCCCTGCGACCATGTCGGGTGGAGCGTCGGTGTACGGAGGCCGGCTGGGTCCGCAGTCGATGAGACCCGCCCCGCGGAACCGGCCGCGACCGACCGGGATGCTGTAGTCCATGAAACGCGACATGTCGCCGCCGAACTGAGGTGCCAACGCCCAATTCACCTGTTCGGAAATGTGATCCGCGCCGGCCCAGTCCTGGGACAGCACCGCGCGGGACAGCGCGGCCAGCGGCGACGGGGCACACGCCACGTTCCCCGACCAGCACGCGGTGGCCCGGTCGGGGAAGCGCTTGGCGGCCCTGACCCAGTCGCTGTCGAGAGGGAGTACGGCGACTTTGTCGCCGAACGCCTCGATGTCGCTCTCCAGCGACGGACCTCCGGCATGCTTCGTCGCCACGATCTCGGGAAGATCCGCGAGTTGCAGATAGGCCGCTACGCTGATCTTGCCCTTGAATGCGGCCGGGTTGTCGTAGATCACCACGGGTACCCCCGGCAAGGCCTCGGTGATGTCGCGGTAGAAGCGCACGATGCCGTCGTCGTCGAGGGGGAGCCACATTGGACGACCCACGAACAGCCCGTCCGCACCGGCGGCGATCGCTTCGTGTCCCCTGGCGATGGTGTCGCGGGTGTTGAGTGTCGTCACGCCGGCGAAGAAGGGCACCCGGCCGCGGACAGTATCGGCGACACACCGCGAAAACAGAAGCCACTCTTCATGTGTCAGCGACGCGCACTCGCCGAACGTGCCGGTCGCCATCACCAGTTCGATCCCGGCGTCGACGACCTGCTCGATCATGTTTTCGGTCTCGGCGACGTTGACGCTGTTCACGCAGCGCCAATCACCGGCGTCCTTGGTCGCCGGTGTCGGTACGATGCCGACGACGCCCCTGATGTCGGCACGGCTGATCGTCATGTCATGTCCTCTCTGCCGAACGGCCCCGGGCCCGATCGCCCGGCACGGTGGGACCGGGAGCGATACCGAACGAGGGATAGGGCTCCTCGCGGTACATCCCGAGCGCTTCCAGCACCGGGGCGTCGGTAGCGGAGAAAAGCACGGCCGGCGTATCGCTGGACCGGTTGACGTGGGCATGCCACATCCAGTTCGGCACCACGAACGAATCGCCGACCGACCACTCGAGCTCCTCGTCGCCGACGAGTGTTGTGCCCTCGCCCTCGACGACGTAGTACACCGCGCTGGACGTGTGCCGGTGGCGTTCCGTATGCAGGCCAGGACGAAGCATCTGCGCGAAGCAGTCGATGGTGGGCAGTGTGGGACCGCCGGTCACCGGATGGGCATAGTGCAGGATGACGCCGTCGAACGCACTGCCCGTGTTGTGCCGGTGTGTGTCCAGGGCGGCCCGGACATCGCGCCAGGCATAACGGAACGGAATGCGGGAAAGCTGGCGTGCTTCCCAGGCAGGCCGGATGTTTGAGGCGCGGCTGCTGATGTGGTCGGCCGCGTTGTCGTGCAATGGCTGGGTGCTGCCGCCGAACGGTTCGAAGAACAGCTGGCGCAGATAGCCCATCAGCGGCACGTCGAGGATATCGACCCAGACGCCGCGCTTGGCGCTCTCGTTGTGGTGATCGTGCCAGGTGTAGGCCGGGGTGATGATCAGATCACCGTCCTCCATCGCGAGCCGCTCACCGTCGACAGCCGTGTAGAGTTCGGGACTTCCGTCCACGACGAAGCGCAGTGCATTGATGGAGTGCCGGTGCGCCCAGGCGATCTCACCGGGCAGCGTGATCTGCATGCCCATCGCGAGGGTCTGTGTCGTGCCGTTCACATCGGGCGCCGGATTGATGAAGGTGAAGTTTCTCCTGGCGGTTTCACCCGATACCGCGGTGCACATCTCGGCCAACGCGCGATCGGCGAGTTCCCGTGACCACCGGAAGGGCACGCCGGCCGGGACGGGACCGTCGGTGAGTTGGATCAGCTGCGCGTCGTACTGCCACTGGCCGCGAAGGTGGAGTCGGTCGAGCTTCTTGTCGAACTCCGCCAGATCAGCAGCGGACTCCTGTGTCGTCGTCATATCCCTTGTCCTCGTGAAGGATCCGCCGGCTTTCTCTGGAAGCCCGTCGTACTTCGCGCCGTCGCTGGTCGACGAAGGGCCCAGGGTGGCGGCGAGCGTCGATCCCTGGATCGGAGAGACTGCTGCCGACGATGACGACGCAGCGCTGACGCTAGCACCGGCTTGGGCCGACGACAAGACACTTAGTATTGATTTTGTCTATTCAATACCTTTGTCGGCAACCGGGCACACGGCGAAGCCACGCTCGATTGGTCGGCATCGTCCTGACATTTCGCTTGAACAGATCACAGCATTGTTGTCGTTTATGTTCATTTCTCTGCACAGCGGGAATACACTCTGCAGAGCGGGAACGACGAGGAGGGCCAATGGCGGCGAACAGTGAGACCCTCGCACGGATCTTCGACGCAACGTATACGACGCTGGCACGCAGCGAAGCCCGGGGGCTGTCGATGACTGATGTCAGCGCTCAGGCGGGAATCTCCCGCGGAGCGCTGTACCACTACTTCAACAGCAAGCAGGATCTGCTCCATGCCATCGGGGTAAAGGTCGAGAAGCTCTTCGAAGACGCGGTCATCGCGGCCGTCGAGGAGCGGCCCGAACTCGACGTTCGGGTGCGCGTGGTCGTCGAGGCGATGACCGACGTCGGACGCTCGCATCCCGAGGTCGTACAGGTGCTCGCCCTCGAACCCGGCTTCGGCGTGGACTTCCTCCGGCAGATCTTTCCCGACTTCGTCGCCGTGCTCGAGGAGCTGCTGGCTCCGGCGCTGGTGACGAGCAGGGCGGTTCGCAGCATGGGGCTCACCAGCGGCCAGCTCTGTGAGTTGATCCTTCGCATCACGATGTCCGCCTACGTGCTGCCGACTCGCGACCTGTCCGATGTTTCTCGCGCGATCTTGGCATTGCCCTGCCTGGCCGAGTCGACTCCCGACCTGTACCTGGTCTGAAGTTCCTACTGATCGGCCGGCTCTGTGCCGTTACTCGCCCTCACCGATGCGCCGAACGGTGATGGCGCCGTCCGGGCAGGCCTCCGCGCCGCGGCAGGCCTGCGCCTCCAGATCGGCGGGCACCCCGTCCATTGCCACGGCGTATCCGGCGTCATCGATCGAGTAAACGTCGGGCCCTTCGGCGGCGCACAGGGTGTACCCGCAGCACTTCGCCCGGTCGACGGTGACGAGAAGTGTCGGCTGAGTGACTGCCATGATCGGCTCCTCTGGTGACCCTGGTGTGCGACGGGCTGCGGTATGTCCCGATTGTAGACAGGATATCCAGATAATGTTTTATTTGCATACATGGTCTCATTTCTGAGCGATGCCGGGCGATCCATCGGGCCGCATCATGCCTGACTCGAAATCGATTGCGGCGCAGCTCAATCCGGTCTCCGGCCCGCTGGCGCTGCGTGCCGCCTTCGGGTGCTTCCCCAGTGGTGTCATCGCCATCTGTGCGCTGAAAGAAGACGGCATACCGGTCGGCATCGCGGCAAGTGCATTCGTCTCACTATCGCTCGATCCACCGCTGGTGGCGATCTCCATCCAGCGGACGTCCACGTCCTGGCCACGATTACGGCAGAGCGATCGCCTCGGACTGAGCGTGCTGGGGCATGATCAGGAACATGCCTGCGCAAGGTTGTCAGGCAAGGGAGACCGCTTCGGCGCGATCGAGTGGATGCCAACCGGCACAGGGGCGGTGATGATCGGCGGGGCGTCCGCGTGGTTGGAGTGCGCGCTGTTCGATGAGGTCCCCGCCGGCGACCACACGCTCGCCATTTTGCAGATTCATCGGTTGTGTACGCACCCCGCCGTGGCTCCGCTGGTGTTCCACGCAGGCCGGTTCCGGCGACTCGAGGCCGACGTGCCGGCCGTAGCGTCAGGAGGCCACGGCCAACGGTCGCGCTGATCGAGCGCAGCCGCGAACAGTTTCGAAGAAGGTCTTGACCAGGGCAGCGCAGTGAACACATAATACGTCTTGTGTTCAATCAAATCCATTCATTCAGGCACGGCTCGGCTGCTGCATCGGACGCGCGGTCAGCTGGAGGAAATGCATGACTGCCATCGAGGCCGACACCGCTACCACCACCGTGCTGGACGCGGTCCGGGCGCTGGCCCCCGAGATCGCCGAGCGCGCCGGCGAGATCGAAGCGGCCAAGTTGGTTCCCGCCGATTTGATCGAACGCCTCACGGCCGCAGGGGCTTTCCGGATGTTCGTCCCCCGCCAGTACGGCGGCGAGGAGATGAGCATGGCCGCAGCCATGGAGGTCATCGAGGAGGTCGCCCGGGCCGACGCGTCCACCGGCTGGACCGTGATGATCGGCGCCGACTTCGCCCCGGTATTCGGCCGATTCCCGCAACACGTCCTCGACGGCCAGATCTATCCCAACGGACCGGACACGATGGCACGCGGGGCATTCGCACCCAAGGGGGTGGCGATCCGCACCGATGGTGGCTATCTCGTCAACGGACAGTGGCCCCTCGCCAGCGGAAGCTACGAGCACCAGTGGATGATCGGCAGCTGCGTGGTGTTGCGGAACGGTGCGCCCATCATGACCGACGCGGGCGTCCCGGAGATGGTGCTGGCCATGGTGCCGGCGCGCGACGCACAGTTCGTGCAGACCTGGGACTCAGTCGGATTGTGCGGGACCAACAGCAATGACTTCGTCCTCAAAGACGTGTTCGTGTCAAACGATCACACCGCCCAGTTCTTCGGTCCGGCCACCGTCGACACGCCACTGTTCCGGCTTCCCGTCCGGCTGGCGCTGGGGCCCACCCACGTCGCGGTGGTGATGGGTATCGCCGAGGGTGCGCTTGCCGATCTGCGGGAGCTGGCCAAGACCAAGCGTCCCGCGTTCAACCCCACCCAGCGGCTGGCCGCGGATCCCGTGTTCCAGTACCGGCTTGGCCAGCTCGAGATCCGACTCGCCGCGGTTCGAGCGCTGGCCGAGAAGGAGGTAAATCTCATGTGGGACGCCGCGCTCTCTCGCGAGCCCATCTCACCGCTGGCCGCGACACGCCAGCGTGCCATGGTGGCGCGGGCCCACACCGAATGCGTCGAGATCGTCAACGAGGCTTTCGGATTGGCGGGAAGCAACGCCATGTACAACACCTCCACCTTGCAGCGACGCCTGCGCGACGTCCGTACGGCGGCACAGCATGCGGCCGCCAGCGCGGAGATCTATACGATCGTCGGCGCGCTACTCGTCGACGAGGACGTCCCGCCGGCTGCGCTGGGCTGACGGTACGCCATGACGACGGCCACGACGACAGCCACGAAGACCATGCAGGCGATGACGGTCCACTGGGAACTCGTCCGGCTGAACAACGCCTTCGCCTTCTATCTCGACAACGGCGTTTTCGAGTCGATGATCGAATTGTTCACCCCCGACGGATTGTTCGACCGCGCAGGCATCGTCCACCGCGGGCAAGACGAGATCCGCGAGGGCATGGCGGAACGGCCGAAGGTGACCACTCGGCACCTGCTGACCAACTTCCACCTCACCAGCCTCGATGACGACGCGGCCGAGGCGGTGGTCTGCGCGATGGTCTACCACGGGCCGGTGGCGGAGAACGGGGAAGCGGTGGTCTACGCCACTGACAACGGCCGCGTAATCGAATTCCACGACCGGTACGTGAAAACCGTTGACGGATGGCGTATCGCCTCGCGCATCGCCCGCCCGATCTTCACCCCGAAGGTATGGCCGTGACCCGGCCGAGGCAAGGAGCGGCAATCACATGACTGACAACCACCACGATGTTCTGTCGACCGTGGACAAGTTCGTCGAGGCCCTTTCGGCGGGCGATGCGGCCGGCCTCGATGCGCTCTTCACCGATGACGCCGTGATCTGGCACAACTACGACCAGGTCGGCCAGCCGGCCAGGGAAGCGCTGGCTGCACTCGCAGGCCTCGGCGCGCTGCAACCGCGTTACGAGATCGCCGGCCGAGACGTGGTCGACGGCGCGTGCATTCAACGCCACGTCGTCCACATCACTCTGCCCGGCGGACAGTCGGCCTCTATTCCCGCCATCCAGCGGATCTCCATGACGGACGGTCGAATTCGACGGATCGACGAGTACATGGACTCGGCCCAGATGGCAGCCGCGGTGCAAGCCATGCAAGCCAGCCCGCAGGCCGGCGTGTGACCGCCCTCTAATCCCCACAACGAGAAAAGGACCCGTAATGCCAGCAATCACAGACAAGTTCACCGGTGAACCTGTCCTCAAGCTCCAGCGCCTCGGTCACGGCACCCTCGAGACTGTCGACATCGCCAGGGCACGCCGGTTCTACGAGGCAGTGCTCGGGCTCGAGGTCATCCAGCCGAGCAGCAGATCGATGATGATCCGGCTCGGCACCAACCATGCGTACGCGGTGGTTGAGACCGGCAAGGAGAGCACGATGTCGATGCTGGCGCACAACGGACTCGATGTCGGCAGCGTCGAGGAGGTCCACGCCGCCTACGAGAAGCTGGTCGCGATCAAGGACGAGTGGGGCATCAAGCAGATCACCGAGCCTCGGCACATGCACGGCGACACGTCGTTCTATTTCACCGATCCCGACGGCAACTGGTGGGAGATCGTGGCGGTGCGCGAGAACGGCTATGCGGAGGATTTCACCGATCCCGAGCGCGATCTCACCGGCCTGCACGAGTTCGATGGCGAAGGCGGGAACGTGAACTTCAACCACACGCACGATCCCGACTTCCGTGCCCGGGTGCGCGAGGTCGTGAACGCGAAGAGCGACGCGTAATGAGCCGTCTCGACGGAAAGGTCGCCGTCGTCACCGGGGCGGGCAAGGGCATCGGCCGGGGGATCGCCCGCCGCTTCGCCCGTGAGGGCGCCAAGGTCATCATCGCCGAGTTCGATGCCGACGCGGGTAAGCGGGTCGCCGACGATTTGGGCGAACTCGGTGGTGAAGGACTGTTCGTGCAGACCGACGTGTCGCAGAAGGCCGACATCGAGGGCGCACTGGCGGCCGCGCAGGAGAGCTTCGGCGGCCTGGACATTCTGGTGAACAACGCCATCTCGTTGACCCCGGACGTCCCGCTGGAATACAAGACCGACGAGATGCTCGAGCAGACCATGAAAGTCGGGCTGTGGAGCGTCTGGTGGGGCATGCAGACCGCGTTTCCCGTCATGAAGGCCCAAGGCGGCGGCCGGATCATCAACTTCTACTCGATCGACGCCGACAACGGCAACTGGGTGCACGGTGACTACAACACCGCAAAGGGCGGCGTGCAGGCGCTGACCCGGACCGCTGGTTTCCAATGGGCACGGCACAACATCTGTGTCAACGCCATCGCTCCGATCGCTGCATCGGCTGCCTTCGAACAGATGGTTGCCGACAATCCCGCACTGGGAGAGGCGATTCCGACGATGATCCCGATGGGACGGATGGGCGATCCGGAGGACGACATCGCCCCGGTGGCAGCATTTCTGGCCAGCGAGGAGGCCCGCTTCATCACCGGGGCCACCATCCCGGTTGACGGCGGTCTGCACGTGCCGCGGCTGAACACCCGGCCGCCGGACCCTTCGGTCTTCGACTCAATGTCCGGCAGTCCCGGGCAATGACAACAAGGTATCGGTTAGAGAAACAGGAGATTTCGGCGTGACCATAGATGAGGTGAAACACGCTCCGACGGGACCTGTCCTGTCAGACGGCACCCCGCTGTCGGAGCTGATCGACAAAGACTTCCGGGAAGTCTCGCTTCGGGTTCTGACCGACCCTGAGCTTTACCAGCTGGAGCTCAAGCACCTGTTCGCCAAGGCGTGGACGGTGGTGGCACACGAGGACGAAGTCCCGAATGTCGACGACTACGTGCTGCGGTATGTCGGCGAGGACCAGGTGATCGTCAGCCGGGCCGCAGACGACACTTTTACGGTGGCTCTCAACGTGTGTGCGCACCGGGCCGCCAAAGTGTGCCGGTTCGAGGCGGGCAACGCCAAGACGTTCCAATGTGCCTACCACGGTTGGGTTTACAAGTCCGACGGTAGCTTCGTTGGCGCACCCATAGCTCGGGAGGACATGCACGGACTGTTGCGGCCGAAGTCCGAACTCGGGTTGGCGAAGGGTCGGGTGGAGACCTACTGCGGCATGATCTTCGCGACCTTTGACGAGAACGCCCCGTCTCTGCGCGAGTATCTCGGCCCGATGACGTGGTACTGGGACCTGATGTTCGACCGCACGCCGGGTGGCATGACGGTACTCGGCCATCCCCAGCGGTTCATCATCAAGGCCAACTGGAAGAGCGCCGCAGAGCAGTTCGCCGGAGACATCTTCCACACGCTGTCGCTGCACCGCTCGATGCAGGAACTGCAACTGCTCTCCACCGAGGGCGAGTCGCAGGAGCCGGCGATGGCCGGAGTCAGCGCCAGCTACAACGGCCATTTCGTGCGGTGCTTCGACCTGACCAACGAGCATTACGTCAACGCGCTCAAGGGCAAGAGCCTTGCGGACATGTCGCCGATGGAGCGGATGCACCTGGTTCCACCGCCGGGGATGTCACCCGAGATGGTCGACGGGCTGCCGAATCGATTCGACGATGGGCAACTGAAGATCCTCGCGGGGTACCCTCCGCAGGTCGGTCAGCTGTGGCCGAATACGGCTGCGCTGTGCATGCCGTTCCAGTTCCCCGACGGCACCCCGTCGGCCTTCCTCAGCTGGCGGGTCTGGGTACCGAGAGGACCAGAGCACTTCGAGCTCTTCCATTGGAGCCTGGTCGAACGCGACGCGCCTGCCGAGCTGCGCGACACCGTGAACCTGATGACGGCCGCCACCTTCGGCATCAGCGGTTTCGTCGAGGCTGACGACACCGACACGTGGCCCATGCAGACCTACGCCTCCAAGGGTGCGCTAGGGGCAAAGCAGAAGCTGCGTTACCAGGCGATCACCGGAGAGAACAAGCCGAGTGACTGGCCGGGTCCTGCGCAGGTCTACGCCGGGTTCCCCAAGGACGACACGCAGTGGAATTTCTGGCTGCGCTACAGCGAGTTCATGGAAGGGAGAGCGTGGTGACCACAGAAGCAACTCGAGACGAGGCTGTTCCCGCCGTCCGGGCAACCATGGGCACCGTCGACTATCCGAGCGCGAAGGGCTCGCGAATCAAGGTGACCGACCCGCGGCACTTCGAGATCGTTGCGTGGCTGGAAGACGAGTCGACGCTGCTCGACGACGACAACCTGACTGGTTGGCTTGCGCTGCTGGCGCCCGACGTCATCTATCGGGCACCGGTTCGGACCACCCGCGATCACCGGTCCAAGGGGGTGTTCGAGGCGGAGATGTACCACTTCAACGAGAACATCATGACCCTGATGTTGAAGCTGATGCGGTTGACTCAGACCGATAGCGCATGGTCGGAGAATCCGCTGTCCAGAACGCAGCGGATCGTGCACAAGGTGCGCGCATACGAGACCGACAAGGCCGACGAGTACGAGGTCTTCAGCTCCATCGTGCTCATCCGGTCCCGCTATGACGAACCGGCGCTCGAGTTCCTGCCTGCTCGCCGGGTCGACACCATCCGAACGGGCGACGAGTGGAAGCTCGCGGCACGGACCATCTATTTCGATCAAGCCACGCTGGGTGTGCAGAACCTGGCCGTCTATCTGTAGAAGGGTGTGAATTGTCTTCTGCAACAGAGGAGATGCCGGGCTACCTGCCCGGCACCTGGTCGATCGATCCGGTGCGGTCGACCCTGACATTCTCGGTGGGCCACCTGGGAGTGCACACCGTGCACGGAACGCTCGGCGTGTCAGGGCAGATCACCATGGCCGACGACCCGCTCGATTCGGCAGTGGACGCGTCGATCGACCTCGGCCTGGTCGACACCGGAAGCAAGGGGCGCGACAACGCGATCCGGTCGGCGCATCTCCTCGACGTGGCCAGCCGGCCGACGGCGAGGTACCGGTCCCGGCGAATCGGCATCGGGACGATGCCCGGCGAATTCCTGCTACACGGGGATCTCTCGTTGCTGGGCGTCACCCGGGAGGTGCCGCTGCGGATTCGCCTGGAGCGCTCCACCGATGGTGACCGGCACCGGCCGGTCGTCACCGGCACAGGTGAATTCGCCCGTCGCGACTTCGATTTCGTGTACCGGGTGCGCCCACGGTTCCTCGATCGCGCGATCTCGTCGACCGTGGGTGTCGAAGTACGACTCGAGGCGTCACCCGCCGACACAACCGAAGGGACAGGACGCTGAAGATCGCAAGGATCCGTCACGAGGACGCCGATGTCTGGGGTTTGGTGGACGTCGACGCGGAAACCGTGCAGCCGATTCGCGGTGGTATCGAGCAGTGGGGGCCGGCGGCGGCGGACGGCACCGCGGACTTCGAGAAGGTCGGTCGGCCGGTGGCGATGACGGACGTTCGCTGGCTGCCACCGATCACACCGACCTCCACGATCGTCGGGGTCGGCATGAACTACTGGTCGCACCTGGAGAAGCTGGGCGTGACCGAGCGCCCGAAGAGCACCCTTGGCTTCCTCAAGCCGCAGGTGGCGATCATCGGCCACGGCGACACGCTCGCCAATCCGACAATCACCGAGCAATTGGACTTCGAGGTCGAACTCGTTGTGGTGATGGCGGAGTCAGTGAGTCGCGTCGGCGGCGTGCCCACCGACGCGGTCCTCGGTTACACCGTCGGCAACGACGTCAGCGCCCGCGACGCGCCCGCGCCGATGAGTGGTGGGCTGGATCTGTTCTCCATCAAGGCGCTCGGGGGTACGACGCCAGTCGGGCCATGGATCACCACCAAAGACGAGTTCGGCGGCTCGGGCCAGATCGACGTCGGCATATCATTACGCGTCAACGGTGAAGAACGCCAGCATGACCGCACCGGCAAGATGATCTTCAGCATCGACGAATGTCTCGAGTACGTCGTCGCGAGGATGGCGCTCACCGCCGGTGACATCGTGTTCACGGGCACCACTCATGGCGTCGGGTTCGAGGACGGCCGATACCTTCAGGAGGGGGACGTCGTCGAAGCGGAAGTCGAGGGAGTCGGCGTGCTGCGCAACGTGGTCGGCGCCAGATCGACGTGAGACGTCAGCTTACGGCTTTGCGGTCCGAACGGACGCGGGACTTCCTGGGTTCGAGGCCGGCTGACGCACCGAGCACGACGAGAAGGTCTCGGAACTCCCGATAATCGCGCGAAGGCATGAAGTAGTGCGAAAAGGCCATCCGCACAATCAGGTCCGTGATCTCGTCCAGGGTGGCCGATCCACCGAGTACGGCGGCGCTGTCGCCCAGTACCGGCTCCAAGGCATCGCGTAGCACCGTGGACAGCCGAGGCGTTACCTGCTTGATGTAGCCCAGCACGAAGCCCGGTTCGAGCTGACCGATCTGCACCGTTGCCGGGTTCTCCAGCCAGAACCGCAGCATGACGTCGATGACGATCTGGAGGCGGTCAGCCGGCTCCGGGTTGTCCTCGATCGCGTCTTGGAGGACTGCCTGCAGCTTCGTGACGAAGTGATCGCCCAATGACTGAAGGAGCTCGTCCTTGTTTTTGAAGTATCGGTACAGTGTCCCGACCGACACCCCGGCCTCGTGCGCGATGTCGCTCATGGCAAGTTTCTTCGGGCCCTGCCGCGCGATTGCGTGCAGGGCACCGTCAAAGATGCGGGCCTCGGTAGTTGCCCTGGTCGCCAACGGAAGCCTTTCGTGGTGAAGCAGCCGGAGTTGCTCAATTCATCTCGGATTATATCGCAAATCGATTGATTAAACACATTTAGCTATTTATGTATTAATAGTCCTATTCATTTCTTATCCGGCATTTCCGTGAGATTGACGGATTCTCGCAAGAATGCGTGACCGAAGCCGCTCGGGGGTGTGCCGGGAGCAAGCCTCAAACAGCCGGAGCCGCTGCGAATTCCGGCCAGATCAATGCCATGGCAGTCGGGATGAATTGCACTTGCGACCCCCGCGCGGCCGATTCGGCAATGGCTAAGGATTGAAAAGCGGAATCCTCCATGTCTGTTTCCCATAGCGCACGATTCCGGTCCAACCGTCGATTCGCTTCTGCGTTGCAATCGATTGGTCGCGGCTCGGCGATTCGCCAGGATCGCTGCTGCGTATTCAATGAGGCATGTACGCCAGATCCGTGCCGCGGTGGCGTAACCGGTTCACCACCGGGCTGGCCCGTCGACGGCGCACCGTGCCCTGAGAAGACGCCCGGAATGCCATGAACGCCCTCGGCAAGTGACACGGCATCGATAAGCGGGCTTGATGAGTTCACGGGTATGACTCTGTCGCAATGCATTACATCTTAAAACCGCGCCTCGGCGACTGGGCCGGTGCTAGCTTCGCCGGGCTGTCCGCAGTCGGAAGAAATCGGCCCTTGACCCATTATAGTTATGAAACTAAAGTATCTCCGCGATGGCAGTCCATGCAAGCACAGTCGGCGCCTCCTCGCGTGGCGGCCGTCGGCATGGATGTCCACGGGTGTTTGCCGGCACCGGTGAAGTGCCGCGCCGGAGGAGCTCGCTTTGATCTCGATCGATCGCGCCGCCAAGCCGCTGCGCGGGGTGGGCGACTTCTTCGCGATGGCGTTGGACACGTTGGTGCAGATTCCCCGGCGACCGTTCGCCACGCGTGAGTTGGTGCTGCAGTCCTGGTTCGTGGCCAGGGTGTCGCTGTTACCGACGCTCATGCTGTCGATCCCGTTCACCGTGCTCACCGTGTTCACGTTGAACGTTCTGCTGCTCGAGTTCGGCGCGGGAGACTTCTCGGGGAGCGGCGCAGCCCTTGCAGGCGTCACGCAGATCGGACCACTGGTGAGCGTGTTGGTGGTCGCCGGTGCCGGCGCGACGGCGATGTGTGCCGATCTGGGCTCGCGCACCATTCGCGAAGAACTCGATGCGCTGCGGGTACTCGGGATCAATCCGGTTCAGGCGCTGGTGGTGCCCAGGGTGCTGGCGGCGACGCTGGTGTCGATGCTGTTGTCCGGTCTGGTGATCGTCACCGGCCTGGTCGGCGGCTTCGCCTTCTCGGTATTCGTCCAGCATGTGACACCTGGCGCCTTCGCCGCAGGCATCACGTTGCTCACCGGAGCGCCCGAGTTGAGCATCGCGATCATCAAGGCCGGTCTGTTCGGCCTGACTGCCAGCGTGATCGCTTGCTACAAAGGCATTTCGGTTGGTGGTGGCCCGGCGGCCGTCGGGAACGCGGTCAACGAAACCGTGGTGTACTCCTTCCTGTCGCTGTTCGTCATCGACGTCATCGTGACCGCCGTGGGCATCAAGGCAACGGCATGAGCTACAGCGTTCCCAGCCCGCGGTTCCCCCGACTGATGCGCGACGTGGGTGGCGTCGTCTCGGGCTGGAAGGACGTCGGCGCGCAGGCACGCTTCTTCGCGCAGACTCTCGTCGCAGTCGGCGACGCCCTCAAGGGCTACAGAGGTGAGACGCTGCGCATGATCGCGCAGATGGGTTTGGGCGCCGGAGCTCTCGCGGTCATCGGGGGCACCGTGGGCATCGTCGGCTTCCTGACGCTGACAGCCGGGTCCCTGGTCACGATTCAGGGCTACAGCTCGCTCAGCGACATCGGCGTGGAGGCCTTGACCGGATTCGTCTCTGCCTACGTCAATGGCCGCATCGTCACGCCACTCACCGCGGTGATCGCCTTGTCCGCGACAATCGGCGCAGGTACCACCGCGCAGCTAGGAGCGATGCGCATCAACGAGGAGATCGACGCCCTGGAGGTCATGGGCATCCGGTCGGTCGCATACCTTGCCTCCACCCGCGTGGTGGCCGGCGTGATCGTCGTGATCCCGCTTTACTGCATCGCGGTCTGGATGTCGTTCATGTCCGCCCGGTTCGCCACGACCGTCTACTACGGGCAGCCGACCGGTGTCTACGACCACTACTTCTCCACCTTCCTTCAGCCGACCGACATCCTCTGGTCGCTGTTCCAAGCGGTCCTGATGGGTCTGGTCGTCATGCTTGTCCACACCTATTACGGCTTCACCGCCTCTGGCGGTCCGGCAGGAGTCGGAGAGGCGGTGGGGCGGGCGGTACGTACTTCCTTGGTGGTCGCCGTGATCGTCATATTGTTCGCCTCACTGGCCATCTACGGGCGGACCGGCAACTTCCACTTCTCCGGCGGATAGCCATGGCGCCCCAACACATCACACCGAGCGCACCACGTTGCTCCTCAGTCGAAAACTTGAGCAGGGTCTGCTGGTAACGCAATGCGATTCATGGGCGGCGACGACAAGTACCTGGGGTGGTGGACGACGATCCTGGTGACCGTCGTCGTCGCGCTCATCGCACTGTCGTGGGCATTGTTCAACGGGTCCTTCCGGTCTTCGGTGCCGGTGACCCTGACCTCGGACCGGTCCGGTTTGGTGATGGAACCGGGTAGCAAGGTCAGGTTCCGCGGAGTGCAGGTGGGTCAGGTCGATTCCGTTAGCGCGGGAACGGAATCGGTGAAGCTGCAGCTGGAGATCGATCCCGACGTGATCGACACACTTCCGGCCAACACCAGCGCGCAGATCAGGGCCACCACGGTCTTCGGGGCCAAGTACGTCGACCTCATCTATCCCGACCAGCCGCAGGCTCAGCGTCTGGCCGCGGGGGCGGTCCTGCAGTCGCGCAATGTCAGCACCGAGGTCAACACCGTCTTCCAGAACCTGCTCCTCGTGCTCAAGCAGGTCGATCCTGCGAAGCTCAACGCCACGCTCACCGCGCTGGCAGAAGGAGTCCGGGGCCAGGGTGAGGTCATCGGTGCGGCCACGACCGACGCCAATGAAGTTCTGCTGGAGATCAATCCGCGGATGGACACGGTGCGTCAAGACCTACGCTCGCTGAGTGGATTCAGCCGGGCCTACGGAGGGGCGGCCCAGGACATTTTAAGGACGCTGTCGGCGGTCTCCACGACCAGCGCGACCGTCGCCGGTCGCTCAGCCGATCTCGACGCACTGCTCGTCAACGTGATCGGTTTCGCGCAGGCGGGGACGAATCTGATCCAGCCCAGTCAAAGTGATCTGGTCCGAGCCGTCAACGTGCTCGATCCCACAACGAACCTGTTGATGAAATACAGCCCGTCCTACACCTGCATGCTCCTTGGTGCCACGTGGTTCCTCGACAACGGAGGACGTGATGCACTGGGCGCAGGCGACGGCAGGTCGGGCGTTCTCGATGCCACCTTCCTACTCGGCGATGACGAGTACAAATACCCGGAGAACCTGCCCGTCGTCGCGGCGAAGGGTGGACCGGGGGGCAAGCCCGGCTGCGGATCGCTACCCGACCCGAGCAAGAACTACCCTGTCCGCCAATTGATCTCGGATACCGGCTGGGGGACCGGGCTCGACGTCCGTCCGAATCCGGGCATCGGCCACCCGTGGTATGCCAACTACTTCCCGGTCACCCGTGCGATTCCCGAGCCCCCCAGCTTTCGTGGCGAAGGCCCTCCGGCCATCGGCCCGGTTCCCTACCCGGGGGCCCCGCCGTACGGTGCGCCGGAGTACGGGCCCGACGGGACGCCGCTCTATCCGGCGCCGCCCGGCACGCCGCCGGCTCCGCCGTTGCAAGGTTCGCCGCCGGCCTTGCCTGCTCCGCCAGACGTGTCAGGAACGGGGCCGTGAAGGACGACCTCGTCGGCGCGCTCTGGCGGCTGACCATCTTCGTGACAGTGTGCCTGCTCACTCTGTTCGGACTGTACGCGGTTTTCGGACAGGTGAGATTTCAGAAGGAGAAGTCCTACAACGCCGAGTTTTCCAACGTGGGGGGACTGGAAGAGGGAAACTTCGTCCGGATCGCCGGTGTCGAGGTTGGCAAGGTGAAGAAGGTTGCCGTCAAGCAGAATTCGTTCGCGGTGGTCGAGTTCACCGCTGACGATTCGGTGGTTCTGACCCAAGGCACGAAGGCGGTGATCCGATACGACAACTTGATCGGTGGCCGGTTCCTGGCCCTGGAGGAGGGCGCCGGGCCGCTGAACCGGCTCGAGCCCGGGCAAACCATCCCGCTGAGCAGAACCGCTCCGGCCCTCGATCTGGACGCGCTCATCGGCGGCTTCCGGCCATTGTTCCGTGC
Source organism: Mycobacterium sp. (assembly GCF_032159565.1). Lineage (GTDB taxonomy): Bacteria > Actinomycetota > Actinomycetes > Mycobacteriales > Mycobacteriaceae > Mycobacterium. The sequence continues at coordinate 46,468 of NZ_JAVHWR010000209.1, read as the reverse complement.
CTTGGACCCCGAACAGGTCAATGCGCTTACGGGACAATTGATCTCCGCATTCAATGGACAGGGCGCCACCGTGGGGTCTTTCCTGGCGCAGACGTCGGCGCTGACGAACACCCTGGCCGATCGCGATGACCTCATCGGCCAGGTAATCGGCAACCTGAACAACGTGCTTGCCTCACTGGGCGATCAGAGCGACAAGTTCGGCTCCGCGGTGGACTCGCTTTCGGGGCTGGTCAAAGGATTGGCCGAGCGCAGGACCGACGTCAGCCGCGGACTGGCCAACCTCGACAGCGGCGCGGCCTCCGTCGCTGACCTGCTGTCCGAGGCCCGCCCTCCGTTGCAGAACACCGTTGCCCAGTCCGACCGCGCCACCTCGATCGTCGTGGCGGACCACGCGTATTTCGACGATCTGCTCAACACGCTGCCGGACGCCTATCAGCAGCTCGGCCGGCAGGGACTCTACGGCGACTTCTTCAGTTTTTATCTGTGCGACCTGGTGCTCAAGGTCAACGGGAAGGGCGGCCAGCCGGTCTTCGTCAAGCTGGCCGGCCAAACCACAGGAAGGTGCGCGCCGAGATGAGGTCCTTCGGAGAACGCAATTCCCTTGTCATCGGCGCGGTCGGATGCGCTGTGACCATCGGGATCATGGTGGGTGCAACACAATACGACAAACTGCCGTTCTTCTCAGGTGGCGAGGTCTACACCGCGTACTTCGCGGAGGCAGGTGGGCTGCGGTCGGGCGCTGCCGTTCAGGTCTTCGGCGCCCGTGCCGGCCAGGTGTCGAGCATCAAGCTGGACGGGCCCCGGGTGCTGATCACGTTCGACCTGTCGAAGGACATCGAGCTCGGAGACCGGACCGAGGCGGCGGTGAAGACCAAGAGCCTGCTCGGAACCAAGATTCTGGAGATCACGCCCCGTGGAGTTGGCAAATTGTCGGGTGCGATTCCTCTCGACCGAACGACTTCGGCTTACCAGCTGCCCGATGCGTTGGGCGACCTCACGGCTGCGATCAGCGGCTTGAACACCGACCAGGTGTCGCAGTCGTTGTCGACTCTGGCCGAGACCTTCGCCGAGACGCCGCCCGAGCTCAGGGCCGCCGTTTCAGGTGTCGCCCGGTTCTCCCAGGCGGTCGACGTGCGGGATGGACAACTGCGCACCTTGCTCTCTAACGCCAACAAGGTCACGGCGGTGCTGTCCGAACGCAGCGAGCTGATTGTCAATCTGGTCGCCAACACGAACGCCTTGATGGCAGAACTGCAGAACGAAAGTGCCGCACTGCGCACCGTGTCCGCGAACATCTCCGCACTCTCTCGACAGCTCTCCGGTCTGGTCGCCGACAATCGCACTCAGCTCCGGCCTGCGCTGGACAAGCTCAACGGCGTTTTGACCATCCTGGACAACCGCAAGGGGCGGGTACAGACGTCCATCAAGCTGCTCAACTCCTACATCACCTCGCTGGGAGAGGCAGTCGCCGCCGGGCCGTTCTTCAAGGCCTACGTCGCGAATCTGCTGCCCGGACAGTTCATCCAGCCGTTCGTGGACGCCGCGTTCTCCGACCTCGGTTTGGATCCGAGCGTGCTCGCGCCGTCGGAGCGCAGCGACCCGGAGATCGGCCAGCCCGGAACCCCCGCGCTGCCGGTGCCGTTTCCGCGTACCGGTCAGGGCGGCGAACCCAACTTGACCCTGCCGGACGCCATCACCGGCAAACCCGGCGATCCGCGCTACCCCTATGACCCACCACTCCCGCAGCCAGCGCCCGGCGGCCCGCCGCCGGGACCCCCCGCCGGCTACGTGCCCGATACAGCACCGACGCAGGCAACGCCGTGACCGCACTGCGCAAATCCCGCACGGGCCTGGCCGGCGCGCTCGTCCTGTTGCTGGTGGCGGCCGTGCTGACCGTGATTCCCGAGGCCCGGCACGCCGACAATGTCACCGTCACAGCGTATTTCGACAACAGCAACGGAATCTTCGTCGGCGACGAGGTACAGATACTGGGCGTGCCGGTAGGCGAAATCAACACGATCGAGCCCCAACCGGGACGCGCGAAGGTGACTTTTTCCTACGACGGCCATTTCCAAGTGCCCGCCGACGCTCAGGCAGCCATCCTGTCACCCGCACTCGTCACGTCACGAGCCATTCAGTTGACCCCGGCCTACACCACCGGACCCACCATGGCAGATGGCGCCGTCATCCCCGAAGAGCGCACAGCGGTCCCGGTGGAGTGGGACGATTTCCGTGCACAGCTCGACAAGCTCACCCAGTCGTTGCAGCCCACCCGGCCCGGCGGTGTGGCCCCGCTCGGGTCCCTCATCAACACGGCAGCCGACAATCTGCGTGGTGAAGGAGCCAACATCCGGGACACCATCATCAAGTTGTCCCAAGCCATTTCGGTACTGGGTGACCACAGCACCGACATCTTCAGCACCGTAAAGAACCTGTCGATCCTGGTCTCGGCACTCCAGGGCAGCACGGACCTGATGCGTCAGGTGAACCGAAACGTCGCCTCCGTCACCGCGTTGTTGGCCGCAGACCCCAACGCCGTGGGCAACGCCATCAAGGATCTCAACGTAGCCGTCGCCGACGTTCAGGGCTTCGTCGCAGAGAATCGAGATTCCCTCGGCACCACCTCAGACAGGCTGGCATCCGTCTCGAAGGCTGTGACCGAGAGCCTCGACGACGTCAAACAGACACTGCACGTCGCCCCCACGGCGCTGAACAACTACAACAACATCTGGCAACCGGCCCAGGGCGCGCTATCCGGCGCGCTGATGCTCAACAACTTCGCCAACCCGATCACCTTCCTGTGCGGTGCCATCCAGGCGGCGGCACGGCTCAATGCCGAACAATCGGCGAAGCTCTGCGTGCAATACCTGGCCCCGATCGTCAAGAATCGTCAGCTGAACTTTCCGCCGCTTGGCGAGAACCTCTTTGTCGGAGCCCAGGCTCGCCCCAACGAGGTCACCTACAGCGAGGACCGGCTGCGGCCGGATTTCAAGCCCCCTACGCCTGAGGCGACGCCAACGCCCGAAGCGCCGGCAGTACCCGAAGTGAATGCCCCACTCCTGCCCGCCGAGGCGATTCCAACGCATCCCGACGAGGGTCTGCCCGGGCTGATGGTTCCACAGGGGGGTGGCTCGTGAGACGACTGATGCGGTCGGTGATTGCCGGCGGGCTGGTGGTGTTCCTCGCGGTGACGGTGTCTGGCTGTGGGTGGCGCGGCCTGAACTCGTTACCACTGCCTGGCACCGCGGGAAGTGGTCCAGGTTCGTTCGAAGTGAAGGCACAGCTGCCCGATGTCACCAACATCCAGCAGAATTCGCGCGTTCGGGTCGCTGATGTGACGGTTGGCAACGTCGTCAAGATCGAGCGCGAAGGTTGGCATTCGCTGCTGACCATGCGGATCGACGGCAACGTGGAGTTGCCCGCGAACGCGGTCGCCACGATCGGCCAGACCAGTCTCCTGGGCTCGCTGCACGTGGAGCTCGCGCCGCCAACCGGTGTGCCGCCGGAAGGCAAGCTGCGCAACGGGTCGTTGATCCCGTTGGCGGCCGCGGGCAGCTATCCAACGACCGAGCAGACGCTGGCGGCCTTGTCGCTGGTACTCAATGGCGGCGGTATCGGCCAGGTTCAGGACATCACCAGGGCGTTCAGCACCGCGTTCGCCGGCCGGGAGAGCGATCTGCGCAGCCTGATCGAGCAGCTGGACCAGTTCATGGGCCGACTCAGTGCGCAGAGCGATGACATCATTAGGGCCACCGAGAGTGTCAACGATCTCGTCGGCCAATTCTCCGATCAGCGACCAGTTCTCGACCGGGCTCTGCAGACCTTTCCCGAGGCCCTGGCGGTGCTCAAGGAGCAGCGCGAGAATCTGGTCGAGGTGCTGGACAAGCTCGGCAAGTTCAGTGCGCTCACCGCGGACACGGTCGATCAGACCAAGGAGGCTCTGATTCAGGAGCTGAAGGACCTGGGACCTGTGCTGAAGTCGCTGGCTGACGCGGGCCCGTCGCTCACCCGGTCACTGAGCTTCCTGACGACCTTCCCATGGAACAAGGAGACGATCCCCAATTGGTTCCGTGGTGACTTCGCCAATCTGACCCTTGTCCTGGATTTGACGTTGAGTCGGCTTGATTCGTCGTTTCTCACCGGCACCCGATTCGAGGGGGGATTGACCAAACTGGAGATGCAGTGGGGGCGCACCATCGGCCAACAGCCCAGCCCCTATACCTCGGTCAATCCGCTGACGTTCCCGTATCAGTTCGACCAAGGGCCCTAGCGTGCACTTGGAGAGACGTGTTCTGATCAAACTGGCTGTCTTCGCGGTGGTCTCCATCATTGCCGTGTCGGTAACCGTGTTCGGGTACGTCAAGGTGTCCAACCTGATTCCCGGCTTCGGGCATTACACGGTGACCGTGCAACTGCCTCAGTCAGGAGGTCTGTACGCGGGCGGGAATGTCACCTACCGCGGAACTGAAGTGGGTCGGGTAGAGAACGTCCGAGTAACCGGGGCAGGCGTCGAGGCGGTGCTCTCGCTCAAGTCGGGGATCGACATCCCGTCGGACCTGGATGCAGAAGTCCACAGCCAGTCAGCAGTCGGCGAACAATATGTCGCGCTGCTACCGCGCAAAGGCGGGTCCCGGCCGCTTGCCGACGGGGACGTCGTACCGATGGCGCGCACTTCGGTGCCGCCCGATATCAACTCGCTGCTCGACGCCACCAACACGGCTCTCGAGGCAATCCCGCAGGACAACCTCAAGACGGTGATCGACGAAAGCTACACGGCTGTAGGGGGTCTCGGGCCGGAACTGTCTCGAATCGTGAAGGGTTCCACAAGGCTGGCCAGCGATGCCAGGAAGAACCTCGATTCGTTGACCACCCTCGTCGACCAGTCCCCGCCCGTGCTCGACTCCCAGGCCGAGACGTCGGATTCGATCCAGGCCTGGGCGGCGAATCTGGCAAACCTGACCGGCCAGCTGCAAGATCAAGACGCCGCGGTCAACGGATTACTGGACAAGGGACCGGATTCGGCAGACCAGGTACGGCGGCTCTTCGAGCGATTGCAGCCGACTTTGCCCATCGTGCTGGCCAATCTCGTCAGCGTGGGCGAAGTCGCGGTCACCTACCAGAACGACATCGAGCAGTTGTTGGTGCTGCTGCCGCAGGGCACCGCGATCATGGGCGGCGGAATCGTGCCCAATCTGGCCACCAAGCAGGACTACAAGGGTTTCTATCTGGACTTCAATCTGAACCTGAATCTGCCTGCGCCGTGTACAACCGGCTTCCTGCCGGCTCAGCAGCGGCGGTCGGCCAGTGAGGTGGACTATCCGCCTCGTCCCGAGGGGGACCTGTATTGCCGGGTCCCGCAGGACTCGGCGATCGATGTTCGTGGCGCGCGAAACATCCCGTGCGAGACGGTCCCCGGGAAGCGCGCACCGTCGGTGAAGATGTGCGAAGGCACCGAGAATTACGTTCCGCTCAACGACGGCTATAACTGGAAGGGCGATCCGAACGCGACCCTGTCGGGGCAGAGCGTACCGCAGTTACCTCTCGCTTCGCCGTCGGTCGCAGGTCAACCCGCGCCCGCTCCGGCGCCACCGCCGATCGCTGCCGCGGCCTACGACCCTGCCACCGGCAGCTATGTGGGCCCGGACGGTCGTGTCTACACCCAAGCCGATCTGGCTGAAAACGCCGCAGCAGACCGGACGTGGCAGTCGATGCTGCTACCCCCGGAGGGATAAAGAGCGCCGCCCGGATATTTCAACCTGCCCTGGCTCCCGAGTTCCGGCGTGATTTCGTGTTGCCGGTTGGGCTGACGGCGAACAGCGACGCGGCGAGTGCGGGAACCTCATCCGACTGGCTTCCCGGCAGAAACAACGTCGACATCACGCTGCGCAGAAAGAGGTCTCCGAGTTGACGTTTCGTCAATGTCCCACTCGTCACCAGCGGTGATTCGTCAGCGGCGGGACCGAGGGCCTCGACCACCATATCGATGAGGTTCGGGAACGTATCGCGGATGAACGCCAGCGTGAATTCCGGTGCCACGTCGAGCATCCGATTCAGATCGCCACCCGCGGCGCGGTAAGCCGTCAAGGTGTCCAGGACGACCTGGACTCGTGACGCCGGATCGGGGTTGGCGGTGATTGCCGCCGCGAACGCTTCGGCGATGCCCTGCTCGAAGTGGCGTCCCAGGTGTGCCAGAACGGCCTCTTTGCTGTCGAAATAACGATAGAAGGTGCCGCGGGCAACCTGTGAGGCTTCGCAGATGTCGCTCACCGAGAGCTTGTGCGTACCCTGCCTGCTCAGGGCCTTCATCGTGCCGTCCAAGATCTTTTGCACGGCATTGTCGGATCGCTGGCCGTCTGCCGCCATACGCCCTCACCTCACCCATGCACTCGTTGTCCGCAAAGCGTGTGCCATGTTGATTATGGTCATATGTCCGGCGTAATTAGGGATCCACGCAGCCTTAGTGAGCGAATGCACTCGACGGCGCCGGGGGTTGATTCGGTGCCAACGATCAACGCCGTCGAGGCACGCCTAGCGGGCGATCACGCGGTGGCTTTCTCCGGCGGCTCCGAAACCCGCTGATCAACCCCGCCGGCAAACCGGTCACCGAAGTTCGCCAGATCCGAGACGAGATCGAGAAACGAGTGCGCCGACTGCTGGGCGAACTTGGCGTACAACCAATTCGCCCCGTGCTCAGTTTCATCAGTTGTGGTCCGCAGGGTCCGCAGGAGATCCGATCGCAGCATCAGTCATCACAGCGTTGCCCAGCAAACGTCCGGTCGACTCGTTCGCACACGCAGCACTGCGGGTCATCGACCTCGATGAGATCGGTCGACATGTACCGACGGTCACCGAGCGTCGTTGGCGGGATCGCCGCACGATCCACCCCCTGTCACCGAGCCGCCGACGTCGTTAACGACGACGCGCGCACCACGCGAGGCGAGAAGCAGTGCATGGTGTCGGCCGAGACCCCGGCCCGCGCCGGTGACGACAGCGACTTGACCGTCGAACCGTAACTCGCCCATCAGCTCGGCCACTCCTCCGGACGGCGCGCGTACAGAATCGGCATTGCCCGCGGCAGCCGGCTCGGATCCGGTGTGGAGATCGCGTCGAGCATGAGCGCGACATATCTCCGCCAGCCGTCGGAGGCCGGGTCCATCGTCCACAACACACTGTTGATCATCGAGACGATGCGCGGCAGGTCCTCGGCGACCAGGTCGGCCCTGACAAGGCCGGCTTGTTGAGCCCGGCGAGTGAGCTCATGGAGCGCCTCGTCGAGTTGGGCTGACACATCCGTCAGTGATCCGGCCTTCAGCGCCGCGGCCAGGACGTTGTGCTCGCGCGCGCCGAGCGCTATCGCGGCCTCGATCAGCTTGCCCAGGCCACGCAACGGATTCCGGCTCCGCAGAGCCCGTTCCAGCTCCGGTGCGAGGTTTTCGGCGATGCTCTGGTCGATCACCGCCCTGGCGAGCTCACCCTTGGTGGGAAATCTCCGGTAGAGCGTCCGTTCCCCAACCCCGGCGCGGCTCGCGATGACGTCCATGGGCGCGTCCGGTCCAAGCTCCGCATAGGCCTCCCGCGCGGCGCGAAGGATGCGCTCGGCGTTGCGGGCAGCGTCGGCGCGCAGAGGACGGTCAGCCACCGCTGTCACATCGTTACTGTAACCGACAGTTGACTGTCGGTTATTGTCGGCTTTACGCTCGTCCGCGAATTGGCAGTTGGCTGTCGAATAGGAGCGGCAATGGCGACGACCCCGACCCAGGGCGACGGCATCGTTCTGCCCGCTATCCCGTTGCCGCGGGATGTCCGGTGCCCGTTGGCGCCGTCGCCGGAATTCGCACAATGGCGGGCGGCCGACGGGCTGCAGCGGGCCCTGTGGCGGCACGAACCGACGTGGGTGATCAGCCGCTACGAGGACATCAGGGCGGCGTTGACCGATCCACGCCTGTCCGCGAACACGCTGGGAGACCTCCGTGCCAAGAGCGCCGAAGAGGTCGATGTGGTGGTTTTCGCGCGCATCGACGATCCCGAGCACAACCGGTTGCGACGAATGATGACGCGCGACTTCACCTTCCGACGTGCGGAGTCGATGCGCCCGCAGATCCAGGGGTTGGTCGACGGAGCCCTGGACGACATGATCCACAACGGCCCACCGGCCGACCTGGTTCACGACTTCGCCCTGCCGGTCCCGTCGCTGGTGATTTCCCTGCTGCTCGGAGTCCCCTACGAGGACCACGAGTTCTTCCAGCACCAGAGCACGAAGGGCCTCGACTCCAGGTCGACCGACGACGAAAAGCTCGCCGCAATCGGCGCCATGTTCGACTACATGTGGAAGCTGGCCGAACTCAAGGACCGCGAACCCCGCGACGACTTGATGAGCCGGCTGATGACCGAATACGTCGCCAAGGGTGAGCTCAATCGCGAGACAGCGGTCATGAACGGCGTGATTTTACTGCAGGCCGGCCATGAAACCGCAGCGGGCATGATCGCACTAGGAACCGTTGCGCTGCTGCAGCATCCGGAACAACTGCAGCGTCTAAGGGAGACGGACGACCCAGTCCTGATCGCCAACATCGTCGAAGAGCTCATGCGTTATCTGAGCATCGTGCACAGCCAGGTCGACCGGGTGGCTCTCGAGGACCTCACGATCAACGGTCAGCTGATTCGGGCCGGCGATCCCGTGCTGATGAACCTGCCGGCGGGAAACTGGGACGCCGCCTTCGTCGATAACCCAGACATCTTCGACATCGACCGTAATCCGCGGGGACATCTCGGCTTCGGCTTCGGGGTCCATCAATGCATCGGTCAGAACCTGGCGCGTGTCGAACTGCAGATCGCGCTCGCCACGCTGGTACGTCGACTGCCGGGACTGCGATTGGCGGTCCCGCAGGAGGAGCTGAGTTTCGGAGACGAGCAGGAGATCTACACCATTCACGAGCTGCCAGTCACCTGGTGACTCCATTGAGCCTGCCGGATGATCTTGGTCATGTCGGACCCATCGGGCCCGCCGCCCGGCCGCGTCTGGTTAATTTCGGGAATGCATAAGGGGTCCGCGATCGCCGCTTACCAGGCTGTCCTACGCCATGACGAGCCTGCGGCAAGCCGATCTCGGGACGCTTTCGACTAGGCGCTCGACGCCGCCGCGGCGCTGAGTGCGTCGCGCAAGTCGCATGGCTTTTGCTGTGGTTACCCGGCGCTCAGCGCGGGCCGCTCCCGAGGGAATCGTCTGAGGTTCGGCGCGTGTTCGCCGATAAGCTGCGAACAGGTGCGTCCTGCGTGTCGACTTTGGGTGACTGCGGCGAACGGGGTGGGAGATGGAGCAGCTGAGCTGGACCGACGACATGATGTTGCGCGCCGAAAAGCCCGAGACCCCGATGCAAATCCAGATGCTCCTGATCTATGACCAGTCAACGGCACATGGCGGTAGCGTCACGTTCAAGCGCATCCTGAGTGAGATCGATGCGCGGCTGCACCTGGCGCCGACTTTTCGGCGGCGTCTGACCGAGCTGCCTGGCGGCCTGCACATGCCGTACTGGGTTGATGACCCGGACTTCGATCTCGAATATCACGTGCGACATATCGCCTTGCCTCAACCGGGGGACTGGCGTCAGCTGTGCATACAGATCGCGCGAATCCACGGACGCCAGCTCGACCTTCGCCGACCGCCGTGGGAGATGACGGTCATTGAGGGTCTGAACTCCGTCCCGGGCGTGCCGAAGGGATCGTTTGCGATCTCACTCAAGCTGCACCACTGCGTTGTCGACGGGATGGAAAGCGTCGAGTTGATGGCCGCCATGCACGACCTCGCCTTCGACAGCCCACGTCCCGCTGCGCCGGAGAAGCCTTGGAAACCAGGAGCGCTGCCGTCAACGACAGACCTTGTCTCGCGGACCGCGATCAACGGAGTGCTTCACCCCCTGCGCGCGGGCAGAGTCTTGGTTCCCAGTGCATTTAACGCGCTCCGTCATTTGGCGGAGCTTCCGGGCAGACTGGCTGGCGGAGTCGCAGCGACACTGGCCCCCGGATCGGGCTCCCTCTTCGCTCCAAGCACGCGCTTCAACAACGCGGTCACACCGCACCGGGTGTTTGAGGCCCGCTTTCACGACCTCGCCGACTTCCAGCGGATCAAAGCCTGTGTGCCCGACGCGACCATCAACGACGTGGCACTTGCCTATGTTGGCGGCACGCTCCGCCGTTATCTCGACGGCCACGATGAGCTGCCTGATGAGAGCCTGGTGGCCGCCTGCCCAATGTCGATACGGTCCAGCGGCGACAGCGGTACCGGCGGCAATCGACTGTTCGGCAGGTTGCAGGCACTGGGGACGACGATTGCTGACCCGCTCGAACGGTTGGCGGCGATTGCCGCGGAGACTTCTGCCTTTCGCAACACTTCCGATTCCTCACGCAGCGCCCGGCTGATGGAGTTGGTAGGTACGGTACCCACCACGCTGCTGGGACTGACGGTGAAGGCTGCGAGCGCTGTGCCGTTGTCGGGCCCTACCATCGCGAACACCACAGTGAGTAACGTGCCGGGGCCGGCCGACCCCGTTTTCTTCGCCGGTGCCCGCCTTTTGAGGGTCACCGGTCTGGGCCCACTGATCGGCGGAATGAATCTTTTCCATGTCGTCGCGAGCTACAACGGAACAGTCTCAGTCGGGGTGACGGCGGACCGAAGTGCGCTTCCCGACCCGAGCCACTACGCCGACTGCATGCGAAGCGCGTTCAAGGAGATGCTCAGCGCCGTCAGGTGATCCGCTCACGCATAGTTCTTATTTCTCCGATGCATGACGTCACAATGAGCAATCCGGCCATCACGTTGATCAATGACCCCGTATTGAGGCTCGCAAGTTCGTCGACCTCGTCATCGGCGAAGCGGGACAGAAGGTCCTGAACGCGGCGGGGTTCGCGAAGCCCTCTAGAGGCTCTCAGTCACCGCGGTGCAGGAAGCCGTGAAGCGTCGCTTGCACGAGTTCGTCGACGATGGCGTCGCGCGAGGGTGGCTTGGTGCCGAAGAACGTCGAGCGCAGTGCGACCATGCCGACGATCATCGCCATCGTCGAGTGCGCGGGCATGTCCGGCCGGCTCGACCGCAGCCCGCGCAACTGCATGCCCTCGACGCTGATCTGACTCAGCACCGCCAGTGCCCCCCTGATGTCGGCGATGCCCGCATCGCGGATTTCCTCCGCGCTGAACGCATCCGATGCGACCAGCGTCAGGAGCAGACCCCGATGCTCGACGACGACGTCGTAGACCTGCTCCACGAAATGGCGGGCAAGTTCGTCTTCGTCGGTCTCCTCGGGAACGAGTTCCTGCCACGTCCGGCCGAACTCGTCGACGATGCTCGTGAACGGAGTTACAAGCGCCTCGCGGAACAGCCCAGCCTTCGAGCCGAAGTGGCGGAAGAGAAGGTACTCGGTAACGCCTGCGCTCTCGGCGATCTCGCGAGTCGTGGTGCTGCGGTAATCCTTGCGGGCGAACAGTTCGCGCGCGGAATCGAGGAGCAGTCTGCGCGGCTCGCCGCGAGGCCGGCGGACGGCCTGAACCGACGCTTTGGTAGCGCTCCGCTTCCCGGGCGACTGTCGCTGCGGCACGGTTCTTGACGATAGTCGGCCTTGACCAACCCCTTTTAATAGTGTCCACTATTACCGATCTGGTGGACGTCGCGGAAGGGACCGGCTGTGGGTCAGCTCATCATGCTCGGCACGCTGTTCGGGCTGATCGTGGTCGTCTTCGGTGTCGTCCTGTACTTCGACCCGGAAGCGCGCGGCCGCGCGAGTGACGAGCGCGATCGATGAACACCGAGCTGACTCCCTTGCTGACGGCGGCCGTGATCTTCGGCTGGGCCAGCGGCGTCCTGTTCACCGTCATCGGGGTGTATCTGAGCATCCGCCACCGCCGGCTGCACCCACTTCTCCTCCTGTGCATCTCCGCGATCTCGTTCTCGTGGATCGAGGCGCCCTACGACTGGGCGATGTACGCGCAGTTCCCGCCGGCACTGCCGCGCATGCCCTCGTGGTGGCCGTTGAACATGACCTGGGGCGGGCTGCCCTCGTCGGTGCCCGTCGGCTACATCGGCTACTTCGTGCTGCCTGCCGTGATCGGCGCGGCGCTCGGACGACGGCTGAGTGCGCATCTCGGGTTGCGTCGGCCGATCACGCTTCTCACCGTGGGTCTGATCGTCGGCTTCTGCTGGGCCTTGGTGTTCAACGCGGGTCTCGGTGCACGCCTCGGCGTATTCCACTACGCCTACGTGATCCCCGGGCTTGGGCTGTGCGAGGGAACTCTGCATCAATATCCGATCTATGACGCCATCGCGATGGGTGTGCAGATGATGGTCTTCACCTATCTCCTCGGCCGGACGGACTCGCAAGGACGCAACGTCATCGAGATGTGGGCCGACAAGGTGTCCAAGACGCGTCTTCAATCGGCAGTGCTGTCCATCGTCGCTGTCGTCGTCATCGGAAACCTGCTCTACGCCGCGGTTTTCGCGCCCCATCTCGTCACCAAGCAGATGGGTTACGTGACCTCGGCGCCGACCGGGCAGTTGTTCCCCGGGGTACCGAACCAACCCAGATAGCGCAGCCGGGAGGATCTGTGGCCAGTGGCCCGACGGTCGAGGTGTACTACGACCCGTTCGATTTCGCGATCGACGACGACCCGTATTCGGTGTGGAAGCGGATGCGCGCGGAAGCACCGCTGTACTTCAACGAGAAGTACGACTTCTACGCGCTGAGTCGCTATGACGACGTCGCCCGTGCACTTCCGGATTGGCAGACGTACCGGTCGGGCCGGGGAACCACCGCAGACATCCTGTTCAGCGGCATCGAGGTGCCGCCGGGAATCCTGCTTTTCGAGGATCCGCCCCTGCACGATCTGCACCGGCGCCTGTTGTCACGGGTGTTCACGCCGCGGCGAATGCTGGCGGTGGAGGAGCTGGTGCGTGAATTCTGTTCGCGCGCATTGGATCCGCTACGTGACGGCGACGGTTTCGACTTCGTTGTCGACCTCGGCGCCATCATGCCGATGCGGACGATCGGCTATCTCCTCGGCATCCCCGAGGAAGGCCAGCAACAGATCCGTGACCGCAACGACAAGAGCATCACGGTCAGCTCCCGCCACGGCGAGGACGGCGATCTCAGCCAGACGATCATCGGTGAGTCGATCGCGATGTTCGCCGAGTACATCGAGTGGCGGGCAACGCACCCCTCCGACGATCTGATGACCGAATTGCTCAACGCGGAGATAGAAGAGCAGGACGGCACCCGTCGCCGTCTCGAACGCACCGAAGTACTGGCATACACCGCGATGATCGCCGGTGCAGGCAACGAGACCACCGCTCGGCTGATCGGTTTCATGGGGCAACTGCTGGGCGACCACCCCCACCAGCGACGCGAACTCGTCGCGGACCCGTCGCTGATTCCGTCGGCGGTGGAGGAGACACTCCGCTACGAGCCGCCGTCGCCGGTGCAGGCGCGCTACGTCGCCTCCCACGTCGAGCACTATGGGCACACGGTGTCCGAGGGGTCGTACATGTTGCTCCTCAACGGTTCGGCCAACCGCGAAGAGACGAGATTCGCCGAACCGGACCGCTACGACATTCACCGCAAGGGTGGTCACCTGAGCTTTGGGCAAGGGCTGCATTTCTGCCTCGGCTCGGCACTGGCGCGACTCGAAGGCCGCGTTGCGCTCGAAGAGGTCCTCAAACGATGGACCGACTGGGACGTCGACTACGGCAACGCCAGCCGAGCGCGGACGTCCAGTGTGCGGGGATGGGCGAGGCTGCCGGTTAGGACTGGCTAGCGAATCATCGACGTCGGAATTGTTGCACCGGTGCGACACGAGAAGGCACGGCGTCGCAAAGTCACCGAATCCGTAAGAACTGTCGACGAAGCTCGAGTGGCGGCGCGTGCCCTCCCGACAAGCGGGCGGTGAAAGCACAGCCGCTATGAATGCATCGATGACGAGCAACACGACTTCGCCTGCGAAAACCACTGAGATGGAGCCGATTACAGGCTCACCGCCATCCTCGAGTGGAAACTTACAGGCTGTCCGACCTCGGCCAAAGCTATTGCGACGCTCGTTGATCGGCGCCGACATCGCGGCCCACCGTCAGCACAGCGGCTGCACAGTTAATAAATTCGCCGTTCCGAATACGGGCCCTATGCGCTTCTTTTACGGTGAATCCGTAACGGCTGCCTCAGGGAGGCGCGATGGCGGCGCGAACGCCGATTGATACACCCCGTCGGGACGGCATCGAGCATTCGCACGCTATTGACCAATTATTGCTATTTTTAGATAATAGCCATCGCCCCAGGCAGACGCCGCTCACTTCAGGGGGATCGATGGAGGCATACCCGCAGCGCCATCGATACCGGCGCGGGGGTTGCAACTGTGCCAGTCCGCGGACAGTTGACCAAATACTTGTTCCGACGGTAAAGTCGCCGCGCGGCTCGGTGGTATCGGCACGTCTGTGGGGGCACGCTGAAACTCATCCATCGGGAGTCGCGTGACAGCGCGAATGGTGGCGGAGTGACGGGTCGAGCAGTACGCCCCTTGATGGGGGTTGCCACCGTCGTCGCGATCATCGCGGTGTTCGCACTGTCCGCGACCCTGTTTCGCGGTGGCTTCACCGACAGCGTGCCCGTGACGGTGATGTCGCCGCGCGCCGGGTTGGTGATGAACCCGGACGCCAAGGTGCAGATCCGCGGCGTGCAGGTGGGCAAGGTCGCCTCGATCGAGCAGCTGCCCAACGGCGAGGCCGCCCTTCATCTGGCGATGGACCCCAAACGAATGAGTGCGATACCGGCGAACGTGCTCGTCGACATCGCGTCGACGACGGTGTTCGGCGCGAAATACGTCCAGCTCGTCTTCCCGCCGGATCCGTCGCTCGAATCGCTGCGCGCCGGTCAGGTGCTCGCGGCCAAACACGTCATGGTCGAGATCAACACCGTGTTCGAGAACCTCACATCAGTGCTGTCGAGCATCGACCCGCCGAAACTCAACGAAACGCTCGGTGCCATCGCCTCTTCCGTGAACGGCCGGGGCGAGAAGATCGGCCAGATGCTCACCGACCTCGACGCATACCTCGCCAAGATCGAGCCGAGCCTGCCCGCACTCAGTCACGACCTGGAGACCGCACCTCAGGTTCTGCAGGCCTACGGTGACGCGGCGCCCGACTTCGTGACGGTGGCCGACAACGCCGCGCGCCTCAGCGACACACTCGTCGACCAGCAGCAGAATCTCGACACCGCACTCGTCAGCGTCATCGGGCTGGCCGACATCGGCAACGACGTGATCGGCACCAACCGGCAGCCGCTCACCGATGTTCTGCACCTACTGGTGCCGACCACCGATCTATTGAACAAGTACAACGAGGCGCTGTGGTGCGCCCTCAGCGGGATGGCGAACGCTTCGGCTCGCCCGCCGCTGAAGGAACCGGGGGTCCAGGTGCTCGCCGGCTTCCTGTGGGGGCAGGAGCGTTACCGCTACCCGATGGACTTGCCGAAGGCGGGCGCGACGGGCGGTCCGCAGTGCACCGGGCTGCCCAACCTGCCGTTCGAGGGGGCGCCTCCCTACGTCGTCGCCGACACAGGGACCAACCCATGGCGGCGCACCTATCCCGGAATCGTGCTGAACTCCGACGGCCTGAAGAAGATCCTGTTCGGTGAGATCGACGGGCCGCCCCGCAACACCTATCAGATCGGCCAGCCCGGATGAGGCGCTCGCTACGTCCGACGCTGATCAAATTCGGCATCTTCGGAATCGTCATGGCGGTCTTGACCGCATGTCTGTTCTTCATCTTCGGGCAGTACCAAACCGGCTCGACGACGGACTACTCAGCGGTGTTCAAGGATGCCTCGCGCCTCAAGGTCGGACAGTCGGTCCGTGTCGGGGGCATGCGAGTCGGCACGGTCAACAGCGTCAAGCTGCAGAAAGACAAGACGGCGCTCGTCACATTCGACGCCGATCCCACCGTCCAGATGACCACCGGTACCCAGGCGGCCGTGCGTTACCTCAACCTCGTAGGCGATCGCTATCTGGAGCTGATCGATGGGCCCGGGGACCGGCGGTTGCCGCCCGGATCGCAGATTCCCAGGGAGCGAACCCAGTCGGCCCTCGACATCGATCTGCTTCTCGGCGGCCTGAAACCCGTTATCCGAGGGCTCAATCCGCAAGATGTGAATGCCTTGTCGGCGTCGCTGATCCAGATCTTCCAGGGGCAGGGCGGAACCCTGCAGTCCCTACTGTCCAACACATCGGGGTTCACCACCGCGCTGGCCGAACACAACCAGACGATCCAGGCGCTGATCGACAATCTGCGCACGCTGCTCTCGACCTTGACCAAGGAAGGCGACAAGTTCTCCGGCACGATCGCGAAGCTGGAGACGTTGGTGACTCGGCTGGCGGCGGAGAAGGATCCGATCGGCACTGCAATCGATTCGCTGAACAACGGCACCGCATCCGTGGCTGACCTACTCACCGATGCCCGGCCTCCACTCAAGGGCACCGTCGACCAGTTGAACCGGTTGGTCACGAACATGGAGGGCCAGAAGGACCGGCTCGACACTTCACTGCAGAAGGCGCCCGAGAACTACCGCAAGCTGATACGCACCGGCTCGTACGGCAGCTTCTTCAACTACTACATCTGCTCACTCACCTGGCGAGTGACCGACCTTCAGGGCCGCACCGCCGAGTTCCCCTGGATCAGGCAAGACGGGGGGAGGTGCACCGAGCCCTGATGTTGAAATACCATGGAAACAAGCTTATTAGGACCGGGTTCATGGGCGTTGTCCTCGCGATCCTCATCGTTCTGATCGGGCTCTCGCCTGAGACGTTGACGACGATGGCGACAGCCATTCGCTATCAGGCGCAGTTCTCTGACGCGGGCGGTCTGACGGCAGGCAACGACGTGACGATCGCCGGAATCAAGGTCGGCAGCGTCTCGGATGTGTCCCTGCAGGGACGCAACGCCCTGGTGACGTTCGCCGTCGACGGCACCGTAGAACTCGGCTCGGAGACGACGGCACACGTGCGGACCGGGACGCTCCTCGGTGAACGCGTCCTGACCTTGGAATCGGCCGGCGACGACAGCATGCATCCCATGGACCTCATCCCGGTATCGCGTACGGCTTCGCCATACTCGCTGACCGAAGCGGTCAGCGAGCTGACGACCAACACCGCGGGCACCGACACCGCTTCTCTCAACCAGTCACTGAACACACTGTCGGAGACCTTGAACCAGGTTGCGCCACAACTCGGTCCGGCGTTCGACGGCATCACGAAGCTCTCCCAGGCCATCAACGACCGAGACGACACGCTGGGCGCACTGCTCTCCGACGGTGCCGACGTCACGAAGATTCTGTCGCAGCGCAGCGCACAGGTGAACGCGCTGATTCTCAACGGCAACGATCTCGTCGGTGTACTCAACGAGCGCCGCCAAGCGATCGTCGAACTACTGGTTCATACGTCGGCGTTGGCGAAGCAGCTTTCGGGCCTCATCCACGAGAACGAGGAGAAGCTGGCCCCGACCCTGGACAAGCTCAATGCGGTGACTGCGGTGCTGGAGAAGAATCGCGACAACATCGCCAAGGCGATACCGGGGCTCGCGAAATTCCAGACCACACTCGGCGAGACCATCGGCAACGGCCCCTACTACCAGGCGTACGTTCCCAATCTCCTCATCAGCGAGCTCTTCCAGCCGTTCTTCGACTACGCGTTCGGCTTCCGGCGGGGAACCAACGCCGGACAGCCACCTGACAATGCCGGTCCACGCGCTGAGCTTCCGTTCCCGTACAACGGAATTCCGCAGCCCGGCGAGCAGTGGGGGCCCCCACCGCCATGACTCGGAACAGGCTCCTGAAACTGGCACTCGCGGCGGTGCTTGCGGTGGCGCTCGTGGGTGGCGTCGCCGTGGTCGTGCAGCAGACCTTCTTCCGGCCCAACACGATCACCGCGTACTTCACCAAGACGGTCGCCATCTACCCCGGCGACGAGGTCCGCATCGCCGGTGTCAAGGTGGGCACCATCGACTCGATCGAACCGGTCGGCACACAGGCCAAGATGACACTGCGGGTCAACCGCCGAATCTCGGTTCCCATCGACGCCAAGGCGGTGATCGTCGCCCAGAACCTGATCTCGGCCCGCTACGTCCAGCTCGCGCCCGCCTACGAATCCGGCCCGAAGATGACTGACGGCGCGGTGATACCACTCGACCGCACGGCGATCCCCGTCGAATGGGACGAAGTCAAAGAGCAGTTGATGCGGCTGGCAACGGAACTGGGGCCGGACAAAGGTATGTCGACGGGCTCGGTCGGGCGATTCATCGACAGTGCCGCCAACGCTCTGGACGGCAACGGAGACAAGTTGCGGCAGACGCTGGCCCAGCTGTCCGGGGTCGGAAGAATTCTTGCCGACGGCAGCGGGAACATCGTCGACACCATCACCAACCTGCAGACGTTCGTGACCGCGCTCCGAGACAGCAACAACCAGATAGTGCAGTTCCAGGACCGGTTCGCGACGTTGACAAGCGTCGTCGACGACAGCAGATCGGACCTCGATGCCGCATTGAATAACTTGTCCGAAGTCGTCGGCGAAACGCAGCGTTTCATCGAAGGCACCAGGGACAAGACCGCCGAACAGATTCGGTTGCTCGCGAGTGTCACCCAGAACCTGGCCGATCACCGTCTGGACCTCGAGAACGTTCTGCACATCGCACCGCACTCGATCGCCAACGCCGTCAACATGTTCGACCCCCGGACGGGGGCCGCCAGCGGTGTGTTCGTGCTCAACAACCTGTCGAACCCGGTCTGGGCGGTCTGCACCATGATGGGCGCGCTCGAAAACGTGACGTCTCCTGAGACCGGCAAGCTCTGCTCCCAGTACGTCGGCCCCGCGCTGCGAACCCTCAACTTCAATAACCTGCCGATTCCGATCAACCCGTTCCTGACGTCCAATCCGCCGGACTACATGCTCAGATACTCCGAGGACAGGCTCAGGCCTGAGAACGAGGGACAGCCACCCCCGCCGTACACCGATCCGCCAGCGGTTTCCGCGTACACGGGTGCCGGCGACATCCCCCCGCCGCCGGGCTACGGGCCGCCGCCGGGCCCACCGCCCGCGGCGTCGCTGCCCATGGCGCCACCGCCTGCGCCACCGGCGCCGACGCTGCAGGACATGCTTCTGCCGGCAGAGGCGCCGCCACCGCCGGGCGACGCACCGACACGGCCGCCGCCGGGTGACGGGACACCGCCGTGATCGGGGCGAAGAGCGGGCGTCGACTGCTGGCTATCGGCTGCAGCATTGTGGTGACCGTCACCGGGTGTGCATTCCAGGGCGTGAACTCGCTACCGCTGCCTGGCGCGGTCGGGCGTGGTGGCGATGCCGCCGTATACCATGTCGAGCTGGCGAATGTCGGTACGCTGGAATCGAATTCCCCAGTGCTGATCGAGGATGTCGTCGTCGGCAGCGTCGGCAAAATGCGGTTGCACGGCTGGCATATCGACCTGGATCTAGCGCTCAAGCCGGACGCCATCGTGCCCGCCAACGCCGTGCCGACGGTCGGGCAGACGAGCCTGCTGGGTTCGATGCACGTGGCGCTCGATCCGCCACCGGGCGAAGCACCGAGCGGTCGCCTGAAGCCGGGCGCCACGATCGGTCTGAACAGTTCGTCCACCTACCCGTCGACCGAACACACGTTGTCGTCGCTTGCTGCCGTGGTGAACGGCGGGGGCCTGGGGCAGCTCGGCGACATCGTCCACAACTTCAACATCGCGTTGAACGGGCGCCAAGACGTCGTGCGCGATCTGATCGCTCGCCTCGACACGTTCGTCGGAACCCTTTATCGACAGCGCGACAACATCATCGCCACCATCGATGAACTGAACCGGTTCTCCTCGACGCTCGGCGGCCAACAGGAAGTGCTCACGCGGGCATTGAACAAGATCCCGCCCGCGCTGGATGTGCTGATCAAGGAGCGACCGAGGCTCACCACCGCGCTGGAGAAACTCGGCAATTTCAGCGACACCGTCTCCGGGCTCGTCAACGACACGCAGGCCGACCTCGTCACCAACCTGCAGAATCTCGAACCCACGCTCAAGGCGCTGGCTGACGTGGGTCCGCAGATCGACACCGCCCTGGCATACATCCCGACGTTCCCACTGACCCAGAATCTCATCGACCGGGGCGTCCGCGGCGACTACGTAAACCTATTCGTGACAATCGATCTCACGAACTCCCGAATCAAGCGGGGCCTTCTGCTCGGTACCCGTCTCGGCCAGGATCGGGCGTCGATGATCCCGGCGCCCGGCGATCCCGGATATGACGCCTACTACACCAAGTTTCCGCTCGGCGTCGGCACGTCGCCACCGTTCGGGCCGATCCCGAATGCCGACCCGGCACCGTGGGAACCGGGCGGTGGTGGCTGATGCTGACCAGGTTCGTCCGCATCCAGCTGGCCGTCTTCACGATCGCGTCGATCGTCGGCGTGCTGGTGATGGTCTTCGTCTACATGCAGGCGCCGACCCTGCTCGGCATCGGACGAATCACGGTCAAACTGGAGCTTCCCGCATCGGGCGGGCTGTACCGGTTCTCCAACGTGACGTACCGCGGCGTTCAGGTCGGCAAGGTGACGGGGATGGACGTGTCGCGCACACAGGCGGTCGCAACGCTGTCACTGGGGAGCTCACCGAAGATTCCGGCCGATCTGGACGCCGAGGTGCGCAGCGTCTCGGCGGTCGGCGAACAGTACGTCGAACTGATGCCGCGCACGGATTCGCCGCCGTACCTGCAGGACGGCTCGGTGATCGCGATGGCCGACACCAAGATCCCGCAGACGGTCGGCCCGATGCTCGATCAAGTCAACACCCTGATCAACAGCGTGCCGAAGAAGAAGCTCACCGGGTTGATCGACGAGTCGTTCAATGCCTTCAACGGGGCCGGCTATGACCTCGGCTCGCTGTTCGACTCCTCGGCGAAGATCTCCGGTGATCTCAACAAGGTCTCGGATCAGTCGTCGGCGCTGATCGAAGACACTGGGCCGCTGCTCGATTCGCAAGCACAGACAACGGATTCGCTGCGACTGTGGGCAAGAAGCCTGGCCGGGATCACGGGGCAGGTGGTGACGAACGACCCCCAGGTGCGCACACTGCTGCAGGAAGGACCGCCCGCGGCGAACGAGGTGTCTCGACTGCTCGATCAGGTGAAGCCGACACTGCCGGTACTGCTGGCGAACCTCACCACGATCGGCCAGGTCGCGGTCACCTACCACCCGTCACTGGAGCAGGTTCTGGTGTTGCTTCCGCCGTTTGTGGGAGATGTGCTGTCCTCGGCTCCCGAGAACAACCCGACCGGAATCCCCTTGGGCGACTTCAGGATTCAGATCGGTGATGGGCCGCCGTGCACTGTCGGGTTCCTGCCACCGTCGCAGTGGCGGTCCCCCGCCGATCTGACGGAGATGGACACTCCGGACGGCTTGTATTGCAAGCTGCCACAGGACGCGCCGGTCGTTGTGCGCGGAGCGCGCAACTCACCGTGCATGGGTGTGCCCGGCAAGCGCGCGCCGACGGTGCAGGAGTGCTACAGCGACAAGCCGTATACGCCGCTGGCGGTCCGGCAGCATGCGCTGGGCCCGTATCCCTTCGATCCCAATCTGATTGCGCAAGGTATCCCGCTGGACGATCGCGTCGATGCCAACGAACGGCTCTACGCACCTGTGGAGGGCACCCCGATGCCGCCAGGGGCTGTGCCGTCGGGCACCCCGCCCGATGCGCCACCGCCAGGCGCTCCGCCGCCACCTCCACCGGCCGACGCCCCTCCGCCAGCTCCGCCGGCGGCGGTCTTCCCGCCGATGGACTCCGGAGGTGCCGTGCCCGCGGCGCCGAGTTCGTTCGGCGTCAACGGATCCGGGCCGGGACCGTCGGTCGCGGTCGCGCACTATGATCCGCAGACCGGGCAATACGCCGCGCCGGGTGGTCAGGTCTTCCGGCAGGAAGATCTCGTTGATCCCGCCAAGTCGTGGCAGGACCTGATCTACCGGGCGGACGCATGAAGCTCGCGCGCATGGTCTTAAGTGCAGTGGCGGCGTCGATGGTGGTCAGCACGCCACAGGCGCAGGCAGATCCCGGCGACGGCATCGCATTGAACGGCACCTACACGGCGTTCTCGGACGGTGTGTGGGCGAAGACGAACGACTCCTATCACGACGAGCGCAGCGTGACCCAGACGTGGACGATCAGCTCGACGTGCAGCACCTATCAGGACTGCACCGGACGTGTCATCAGTGACCAGGGCTGGAGCGCGGACATGATCTACATGAGCGGCAGTTGGCGAGTTCGCCGCACCTTGGACAACTGGGAACCGTGCATCGACGGCACCGCGACGCCGGGGGAGCAGACCTTCACGTTCTGGAAGGGCCACCCGGACGCGTTTTCCATGAAGGGCTGGGACACGACGAAGGGTCCGGGCGGTGCATGCGGACGCAACAAGCAGCTCGGTGTCCAGCTGCCCTTCACTCTCACCCCCGTCATGTGATTTCGGCGTGGCTGGTTGCGCGCAGCGCAACGCAGCACGCCGAAATCGCTCGGCACGCCTTCGACTTATCCGCCATTTCTGCATGAGGGTCGCGATTTTGTGCCGACAACAGCCGTCGCGCAGAAATCGGCGATACGTTGACAGTGTTCCGCGACCGGTCGTAGCGTAACGGCACGAATCTCAGGTGCGGGAGGCATCGTGTACATGCTCCGCTTCGACATGCGCGCACCACAGATCGGTGCGCCGACGGTGGATCTGTACGCCGCCGCAACCAAGATGTGCGCCTGGTCCGAGGATCACGGTTGTCTCGCAGCGGTGCTGTGCGAGCACCATGGCGCCGAAGACGGCTACCTGCCGTCGCCGCTCATTCTGGCGTCGGCGATCGCGGCTCGTACCGAACGCCTGGCGCTGAGCCTGATCCTTCTTCTGCCGTTCTACGACGCGGTCCGGCTCGCGGAGGACATGGCGGTACTCGACATCATCAGCAAAGGGCGGGCCTCCTACATCCTTGCGCTCGGCTACCGGCCGGAGGAGTTCGAACACTTCGGCGTTGACATGCGCACCCGCGGACGACTCGCCGACGAGAAGCTGGCCCTGCTGCGCGAACTGCTTTCGGGCGAAGCGATATTCGACGGCCGCCACATCAACACGACGCCTCCGCCGCACACCGCGGGCGGACCGATGCTGATGTGGGGCGGGGGCTCCGTTGCGGCGGCACGACGGGCGGGCAGATACGGGCTGGGCATGCTCGGGAACGCGAACGTCGAAGGCATGCAGGAGGCCTACCAGGACGCCTGTCGCCAGCATGGCCACGAGCCTGGACCGATATATCTGCCGGACCGCGAGACGCCATCGGTCTGCTTCGTCGCCGACGACGTCGACAAGGCGTGGGAGGAGATCGGCCAGTACCTGCTGCACGACGTGCGTGCGTACGCTGACTGGAATCCGGGCAACGATTACTCCGCCGGGTTCTCCGACGTGAAGACCGTCGACGAACTGCGTGAGAATCCGACGTCACACCGCATCTACAGCGTCGAGGAGGCTGTCGAGCGGGTGCGGGCCGGCGAGATGCTCAACCTGTCGCCCCTGTGTGGCGGGGTACCGCCGGAGATCGCCTGGCAGTACCTGAAGCGCGTCGGAGAAGTGGTCATGTCCGAGGTGGCAAAGTGACCGGTACAAGCGCGGTCGAGTTGTATTACGATCCCTACGATTTCGCGATCGACGACGATCCCTACCCGGTCTGGAAGCGCCTGCGCGACGAGGCGCCGCTGTATTTCAACGAGAAGTACGGCTTCTACGCCTTGAGCCGGTACGAGGACGTCGCACGCGAACTCCATAACTGGGAGGCCTACCGTTCGGGACGCGGTACGACGATGGACATCATCCTGGCGGGCATCGACCTTCCGCCCGGCATCATCCTGTTCGAGGACCCGCCGATCCACGATCTTCATCGCCGCCTGCTCTCGAGGGTTTTCACGCCACGGCGGATGGAGGCGATCGAACCGCTGACGCGTGAGTACTGTGTGCGGGCGCTCGACCCGCTGGTCGGCACCGATCGGTTCGACTTCATCGCCGACATCGGATCGCAGATCCCGATGCGCACGATCGGTTACCTGCTGGGCATACCCGAGCAGAACCAGGCGATGATCCGCGACACCTCCAACAACGCGCTCACGCTGACCGAGGGTGAGTTCAGCGGGGCGCGAGCAGACTTGTTCACAGACAGCCAGAGACTGTTCGCCGAGTACATCGACTGGCGAGCCGATCATCCCTCCGATGACCTGATGACCCAGTTGATCAACGCCGAACTGGAGGAGGACGGCACGTCTCGTCGGCTCACCCGCACCGAGGTGTTGATGTACACCAGCATGGTCGCAGGAGCGGGCAACGAGACCACGACGCGGTTGATCGGCTTCGCCGGTCAACTCCTCGCCGACAACCCCGATCAGCGACGCGAATTGTGCAAGGACTTCTCCTTGATTCCGCGCGCGATCGAGGAGGTGCTGCGCTACGAGGCGCCATCGCCCGTGCAGGCCCGGTACGTCGCCCACGACGTCGAGTGCCAGGGGCAGACGATTCCCGAGGCTTCGGTGATGCTGTTGCTCAACGGCTCGGCCAACCGCGACGAGCGACATTTCCCGGATGCCGACAGCTTCGACATCTTGCGCAGCCAAGCACATCTGAGCTTCGGTCAGGGCCTGCACTTCTGCCTGGGGTCAGCGCTCGCACGCATGCAGGCGAGGGTGGTGCTCGAGGAAGTGCTCAGGCGCTGGCCCGACTGGGACGTGGACTACGACAACGCCGAAAAAGCGCACACCGCGAGCGTGCGGGGATGGGCGAAGCTACCCGTCACGCTCGGCTGGTCGTGACCCCGCGCAACACCGTATCGCGTTGATGGATCAGTGATCCCCGCGTACCGAGCTCGTGCAGGATGTTCTCCGGGATCCAACCGACCCCGATGACCGATCGGGCCAGCATCTCGTTCGAGGGGCTGTCGATCTTCAACTCTCCAGACCGAATACCTTCCGCCAGAAGCGTTTTCATCTGCCGTATCCGCTTGGCGAAAAGCCAGCCGATATTCGGTGCGTCCGGCGGAGACTGCCGCATCCACGCCAGCTGAATACGAAACTCGTCGCCGAAGCGGTCAAGAACGTTGGTGTTGACCCAGCTCAACGCGTCCAGCTTCTCGATCACCGACGAGTCGGAGCGCAGCACCCGGGTCCACCCCTCGGCGACCCTCTCACCGAACGATTGCATGATCGACGCCAGGAGTTGGTCTTTCGAGCCGATCAGTCGGTACACCGTGCCGGTGCCGAGCTGTGCGGCCGACGCAATGTCCCTGATGGTGGTGACCTCGTAGCCTTTGCGGCCGAACTCGGCACGTGCGACGGCACGAACGTGGGCGGACTTGTCGTCGGGCTCGGCGGCGGTGTCTTCGGTCCACGACTTCACCAGATCGTCGGCCGCGGTGAACGCCGCCGAGCGGTCGAGCTGCGCATCGCTGGGCGGCACAGCGGCCAACCCCTCCAACAGGATTCGGCACAGCAGCTCGGAAAGCTTATCGGCGCTGGCGTTGAAACGAATGACGTCGAGACCGACCTGCAGCATCACCTGGACGAGGCGGTCGGCCAGCACGGGAAGGTCGACGTCGGACTTGAGGTAGCCGCTCCACCGGGCCGCCCGCAAGGTCTGCACCATCGCTTCCAGGATCGCTGTCGGCCGCTCCTTGGCGAGGGCGGTCAGTTCGCGATTCGGGCCGTGGCCCTCGTAGAACGTCATCTGCAGCGCAGCACCGTGTGTCACCGCGCACTGCGCGATCGCCGCGCCGAGATCCACGATCTGGTCGAAGGCGGACCGTGACCCGGGGGCGTCCAGCTTGCCCTGGGCGCGGTCAGCGATGCGGTCGAGATCCGTGTGATAGCGGTGAAGCAACTCGACGAGAATCGCTTCCTTCGATTCGAAGTGGTGGTAGAGGCTCCCCGGCAGGATTCCTGCCGCGTCGGCGATCTCCTGAAGCGAGGTGCGCAGACCGGAGCTGGCGATCAACGATGCCGCGGTTTGCAGTATCTCGGTCCGCCTTGTGCCGTCGTCATAGGCGTTTCCGTCGTTCGTCGGCGTCACTTGCCGACGCCCCACAACACCTCCACGGCATCTGACTCCCGTCGCGGGCTTGCCTGACTGACCCAATGTTTGGTTAACGCTACCAGAAGTCGGGCACCGCGCTGGGCCGTCCGATGCACCGAAAGTGCCGGTAGAAGGGCCGCGCGGCCTGGCGTCAGGGACTCGTCGTTGTGTCGACGAATTCGATGGTCTCAGGCGACAACAGAGAGGTCGCATCGCTCTGCCACTCGACCAGGCAGACCCGAGGGACGATGGCCCAGCGGCCGTCTCTGCGCTACATCCGATCGATGTAGCGACAGCCGAAGACGATCAGCGGTTTGGTCGGATCTTGGTCGGCGCCGACGCCAACTGGACGACGGCGCGTCAACTCTCAGCTGGTCGACCGGTTCGGCGAAGTGTAGGCCAGCTCACGTGGGGTCGGCTCCCAACCGCTCGGTGACCGCGAACACCTCTTCGTAATTCGTCTCTGGGACGGTGAACTCCGTCGTCGACGAGATCTCCGGAATATGAGCAGCGACGTCGTCGGCCGTCGGTTGTGAACCGCGCTGCGCCAACCAACCGTGAGCCAGACCGATGAACACGCGGGCATAGCGGCCTCCGATGGCCGAATAGTTGCGGTGGCTGAATTCGCAAGCGCGGCTGGCCAGGTAGACCACCATCGGTGTGACCAGCTCCGGCCTGATCATCTCCAGGAAGCCGGACTCCTCGAGGGCCCTGGTGTCGGCGACGGTTTCGGTCACCATCCGCGAGAAGCCGGTCGGCAGGACGGTATTGGCGAGTATTCCGTGTGATGCGCCTTCGAGGGCGATGATATTGGTCAACCCGACGAGTCCGGCTTTTGCTGCGGCGTAGTGAGACTCCAGGTGCTGGCCGAACATGCCCGCCGTCGACGAGATGAAGACGAACCGGCCGTAGCCCTGATTCTTCATCACGCGGTATGCCGGCTGCGCGAGGTAGAAGCCGCCGTCCAGGTGCACGCTGAGCATGCGTCGCCAGTCCTCCGGCGCCAGCTCGTCGAACGCGATGCTGTTGAAGATGCCTGCGTTGCTCACCACCGCGTCCAGCCGCCCGAAGTTCTCGACCGCAGTCGCCACGATCGCTTCACCACCCTCGGGGCTGTCGACTGAGTCGTGCGACGCGACGGCCGTCCCACCGGCGGTGGTGATCTCGTCGACAACCTGGTCTGCCACGGACGCGTCGGCGCCTTCGCCGTGCATCGTGCCGCCCAGGTCGTTGACCACGACGGACGCGCCGCGACGCGCAAGCTCGATCGCATAGAGGCGACCGAGCCCACGCCCGGCACCGGTGACGACCGCGACCTGACCTTCGAAGTCGATCATGTGCTCACTCCCCGGTACGTTGACTGGCAGTGCGTGCGGACACTACGGTGGAACAGATATTTGGTCAACACAGCGAGGTGCCGTGGCGAAGCTTGCAGACGGTGACCGCCTGCAGGCATTGGGCATGCTGGCTTCGGTGCTTGCCGGCCGAGCTGTCGCCGTAGCGCCAGTGGCGCCAGGCGAACCGTCGTGGACCGACGGCCAGACGGTCTACGTCGATCCCGCGGCGGGACCTCGAGCCAATCTGGAGTCGGCGGCGGTACACGCATCGCTGATCGCGGCGGGCAGCCTCGACTCGGAGGTAATGGGTTCGCTGGTGCGACGCCCGCGGATCGCACATCGCTATCTGGCCATCGAGGGCCACCGCGCGCTCGCCGTCAACGGTCAACTGCTGCCCGGTGTATTGGCGCATCTGGTCGAACCCGACTCGGCTGCGCGCAGCGATGCGCCCAAGGCGTCACTGGCCGTGGCATCCGGCAAGGGCGCAATTGACGAGCCGCCCAAGGTTTTCGGCGTGATACGCGCCAAAAAGGTGATCGCAGCCAACGCTCGCGCGACGCCACAGGTCGACGGCGAAAGCGCGGGCCACATCCCGCGGCGTGACACTGCCGAGCCGCTCGAAGAGCTCGACGACGACAACGTCGACGACACCGACGACCCCGATCTGTTCACCAGTCCGGTGGGAGGCGGCGGCTCCATCGGGAAGTGGCTGAAGAAGATGCTGTCATCGGCGCGCAAATCGGGCAGTAGTGGTGGGGGGCCTCCGGGGGCCGACGCGCCCACGCACCGAACGAATTCGGGCAACCGGGGCGCCTTTTCGGTCACCTCCGCGGCGGCCGTGACGTCGGAAGAGATCGCCGACGTCAAGCAGGAAGGCGTCAAGTATCCGGAGTGGGACGCCAATCGCAAGAGCTATCGCCTCGACTGGTGCACTGTCCGCGAAGTCGATCCGCAGGTCAAGGCGTCGGCGCCACAGGCCATCGACGGCGCCATCGGTGTGCGACGCCCGTTGGCGCGTCTCGGCATGGGTCTGCATCGTCGCCATCGCCAGTCACAAGGTGACGACATCGACATCGACGCCGCCGTCGAGGCACGGGTGGAGGTGAGGGCAGGATCGGCTCCTGACGAAGCGGTGTACCTCGACAGCCTGAGGCGGCGGCGGGACCTGTCGGTACTGCTGCTGCTCGATGTTTCGGGGTCCGCCGCAGAGCCCGGAACAGTGGGGCGCACCGTCCATCAGCAGCAGCGTGCAGCCGTTGCCGACTTGACCGTGGCCCTTCACGATCTGGGGGACCGCGTGGCGCTCTATGCCTACTATTCACAAGGTCGAACTGCGGTCACGATGATGCCGGTGAAGCGGTTCGACGACCACCTCGATGCACGAGTGATGAGGCGTCTGAACAGTCTTGAGCCAGGCGCGTATTCGCGGCTCGGTGCGGCTATTCGGCATGGTTCGTCGGTCCTGGAAGACCGCGGGGGAACCTCCCGTCGCCTACTCGTCGTGCTGTCCGACGGTCTGGCTTACGACCACGGATACGAGCGTGCCTACGGAGCGGCCGATGCTCGGCGTGCGCTCACCGAAGCGCGCCACCGCGGAACCGGATGCGTATGTCTCACGGTTGGGGCAGGTACCGACGCGGCGGTCCTTCGGAAGGTGTTCGGGAGTGCCGCTCACGCGACGATCGGCAGGCCTGAGCAACTCGGCACCGTGATCGGCCCGATGTTTCGGTCGGCATTGCGCTCTGCGGAAGTGAGACGCCGCGTTTCATAACGATGTTCGATTGAAACAAACATCTGTTCCGGGTTAGGCTTCGGTGACGCAAAGCGGCGGCAGGCGAAAGGGGCGAGATGGGCAACGAGCCCGGACTCGTACACCAGAATGGCGCGAAGCCGACGGCTGGGGGCTCGCGCCCGTACTACCGGTCGACAGGCAATGAAGAGGCTGTCTTCAAGGCGGCGTATCGGCAGGGTCTCTCGCTGGTCCTCAAAGGGCCGACCGGATGCGGTAAAACCCGTTTCGTCGAGGCGATGGCCCACGACCTCGGCCGGCCGCTGATCACCGTTGCGTGCCACGATGACCTGACGACTGCCGACCTGGTCGGTCGGTATCTGCTGCGAGGCGATGAGACCGTGTGGGTCGACGGTCCGTTGACGCACGCTGTACGCGAGGGGGCGATCTGCTACCTCGACGAGGTGGTCGAAGCCCGGCAGGACACGACGGTCGTGCTGCACCCCCTCGCGGATTACCGTCGTCAGCTGCCCATCGAACGCCTCGGCGTCACGTTGGATGCGGCGCCGGGATTCGGCCTCGTCGTGTCCTACAACCCCGGCTACCAGAGCGTCCTCAAGGACCTCAAGGACTCCACCCGGCAGCGGATGGTGGCCATCGAGTTCGGATTCCCCACCCCCGACGTCGAGGAGGGAATCGTCGCGCGTGAAGCCGGCGTCGACAACGCCACCGCCGCCGAGCTGGTCCGGTTCGGACAGGCGATCCGCCGGCTCGAAACCGGAGGTCTGCGTGAGGTGGCCTCGACACGTGTCCTCATCGCCGCGGGCCGACTCATCGCGGAAGGGTTGACTGTCCCTGACGCGGCCAAAGCCGCAATCGCAGGACCGCTGACAGATGATCCGTCCGTCGGCCGCGGGCTCGACGAGTTGATCAGTGTGTATCTCGCCGGGGCGCATGATTGACGCTGCTCGCCGCCGTCGTTACTGTCTGAACAAATATTAGGTTTGATCGCGGAGGTCGGATGTCCTACGAGAGCACAGCCGAACCGATCAAGGTCGGTTACCTGATGGACTTCACCCTGCCTCCTGGTTTCCCAGAGGAGTTGTTGGCCTCGTTCACGCAGAGCTTCGACCTGGTATTCGAAGAAGCGATCGAACAGGGCCTGATGGACCGACCTGTTCAGATGATCTACCGCGAAGTGGAAGGCCTGCCCAAAGGGTCGGTCAAGGCCGTGATCGACGCATACGGAGATCTGGTCGACGAAGGCTGTCTGGTGGTGTTCGGTCCGAACATCACCGACAACTGCGTTGCAGTGCGCGAAGCCATCGAAGAGCGGTTCAAAGTGCCTGCGATCAGCGTCACCGGTACCGACGACTGGCTTGGCGAATGGACGTTCGCTTTCCCCCAGGGGTCGATGACCGACGAACCGATTTTCCTGACCGATCTGGTGGTCAAGCGTGGACTGACCGAGATCGGAGTGCTGGTCGAACAGAACCTGATCGGCGAGAGCTACCTCCAAAACCTACGAAGCGCATGTGCTCGCAAAGGCGTCCGCATCGTCGCGGAGGCGCCGATCGCGCAAACGGCGCAGGACATCAACCAGGCCGTAAGCACGTTGTACGAGGCCAAAGCACAGGCAATCGTGCACCTTGGGTTCGGGTTCGGGATCGTCTTCATCAACCCGGCCCTCGAGGCCGTCGGTTGGGACCCACCGCGATTCACCACCACGGCCTTCCAGAACGCGTGGGTGAACCCGATCATGTGGAACGCGTTCCTCGGGTGGATCGGCGTCGACCAGTACGACGAGAACAACCCAATCGGCCAGGCGTGGCTCGACCGATACGCAAAGAAATACGACGGCAGTCGTCCCGAGTATTGCGTGTCGGTGGTCAACCACGACGTCGCCGCCACGATGGTGCGTGCGTTCACCGATGCCCATCCGTTGAGCCCACGCGGGGTCAAGGAAGCGCTAGAGCGCGTCAAGATGATGCCCGCCGCGTCCGGTGCGCCGGGAACCCGTGTGTCGCTTGGTAAATGGACGAGACGTGCCTGGATGGGCTCCGGCTATCTGGTAGCCCGGACGCTCGATCCAGACGGTATCAACTCCCATCTCATCGATCGCTTCGGAGAGGAAGCCTGACATGACGACACAGGAATCGACACCACCCGATACACAACTTGGTTCACGGGGCTCGGCGCGCACCGGCCCGAACTGGGGGCGATGGATTTCACTGATCGCGTGGCTCGGCTTCCTCGGGTTGTTCGCCGCCGTCGCGCGGACGGACGTCGACCCCCGCGTGGCCAACCCGAACGTCGAGGGGCGCCCCCGCCCGGTCGGGTTCCTGACCGGATTCGATCACTGGCAGGTCATCCCGCAGGTCGGCGCCTTGATCATGGTCGTAGTGCTGACCATCGTCTTCATCCGTGGCTGGCGGAAGAACCCCGGCAGCCCGGTGCTGATGATGGTCCTGGTCACGACGTTGATCGTGTGGCAGGACCCGATCATGAACTGGTCGCCATACGCGGTGTACAACCCGGCGTTGTTGCACTGGCCGGAATCCTGGCCCCTGATCATGATGTCGCCGACCGTTGAACCGTGGATCGTGTTCGGATATGTGACGTTCTACTTCGGTCCGTACTTCCCGGCGATCTGGATTCTTCGCAAGATACAGGCGAAGCGCGGCCCGGAAGCGTTCGTCTCCCGGCACCCGCTCATCAGCTTGGGTGCCCTGGTGCTGGTGATCGGCTTCATCTTCGACGCCATTCTGGAGATCAGCTTGGTGCGCACGGGGCTCTACATCTACTCGCAGGCGATACCTTTCGGAACGTTGTTCCCAGGCAGCACCTTCCAGTTCCCGCTGATCTGGGAATCGCTGTCGGTGACCTTCGTGATGATCCCGGCGGCCATCCTCGTCTACCGCGACGACACGGGGAAGTCGGTGGCGGAGAAGCTCGCCGCGAAGGCCAAGCTGTTCCCCACCAAGCCGGTGCTCGGCACGTTCCTGGTGATGTTCGCGATCATCAACGTGTCGTACTTCGCCTACGGCGGCTGGTTCTGGGCTATCAAGGCCAGCGGGTTGGCCACATCGGTCGCCTGCCCGTGGCCGTTCCCCGAGGCCAAGATCTACGACCCGCAGGGCTACTACGAGAAGGCCGGTGCCGAGGGACCGTACTCGGTCGGCAAGTGGTCCACCTGGCAGCAAGGTCTGCCGGACGGTCGCCCCAACGTCCAGGCGCCGCCGCCAGGTCAGGGAGCCTGCGCGCCTGCGAACGCGAATGGGTGACCGCAGGACGGTCGTCATCACCGGCGCGGCCCGTGGGCTCGGGTTCGCATCGGCGGTGCGGCTCTATCGCGAGGGCTGGCGCGTGGTCGCCGCCGTGCGCACACCCGACCGCGCCATGCCGTTGCTGCGCGAGGCGACCGGAGCGAGTGACGACGACGACCGGCTGATCGGCGTCCAGCTCGATCTGATGGACGCAGCGTCGATCTCGGCCGCCGCAAAGGTAATCGAGGAGCGCGTCGGCGCGCCGTACGCGCTCGTGCACAACGCCGGAATCTCCGCCGCGGGAATGGTGGAGGAAACCGATATGCAGTTGTGGCAGAACATGTTCGCTACCCACGTGATGGGTCCGGTGGCGCTGACCAAGGCGTTGTTGCCCGCCATGCGGGAGGCGGGCGAGGGTCGGATCGTGCTGGTGTGCAGCTCGGCCGGAGTGCGCGGGCAGCCGGGCACCGGTCCCTACTCGGCGAGCAAGGGCGCCATGGAACGCTGGGGCGAATCCCTGGCGGGTGAGATCGCCCCGTTCGGGCTGGGGGTGACGGTTCTGGTCACCGGCACCTATGACACCGACATCATCACCGATGCGGGCACCACCGACGACCGGGATTTCGCAGGGCCGTACGCGCGGCTGCACCAGACGATGAACAGCCGCGGCCGGTACGCGATCAAATTCGCCCGGCCGCCGCAACGGTTCGCCGACGGTCTGGTGAATGCGCTGGCAGACCGCGGAGCCTTCCGCCGTCACGGCGTTGGACCGGACGCGTCGATGTTGTTGGTGTCCAACAGAGTGCTGCCCTCTGCGGGGATGCATCACATGTCCCGGATCGTGCTGGGCATTCCCAGTCAGGGCGCGATGAGGGGCGGGGCCTACCCGTTGACGACTGCGCAGCGGGCGATGGTGTTCGCCGCCAAGGTGCTTCCGCAACCGGTCTTGCAGCGCCTGGCGTCGTTGGCAGTGCGGTTTTCACCGGCCAAGCAAGCGCCACCACAGGGGAATGAGAACAATGCCTGACACTCAGAAGGTCAACTTCGAGTCGAGGATGATGATCGACGGCAAGCTCGTCGACGGTGAAGCGGGGACGTTCACCAACATCAACCCGGCGAACGAAGACGTTCTCGGCGAGGTCGCCGATGCGTCGAAGGCCGATATGCACCGGGCCATCGACGCCGCCCGCAGGTCGTTCGACGAGACCGACTGGTCGACGAACCATGAACTGCGCAAGCGGTGCCTCGAGCAACTGCACGAGGCGATCGAAAACGAACTGGAGGAAGTCCGCGAGGAACTCATCCTCGAGGTCGGGGCTCCCAGAGCCGTGACACACGGCCCGCACCTGGATGCTCCCCTCGAAGACGGCCTCAAATACCCTGCGCGACTGATCGACTCGTTCGAGTGGGAAACCGACCTGGGCGACAAAGTCGTATCGGTGACCGGTGTCAACACCAGGCGCAAGGTGTGGCATGAGCCGGTTGGGGTGGTCGGCGCGATCGTGCCGTGGAACTTTCCGTTCGAAGTCACCATCAACAAGCTGGGGCAGGCGCTGGCCACTGGCAACACCGTGGTGCTCAAGCCGGCGCCGAATACCCCGTATAACGCGACGCGACTCGGACGGCTCATCGCCGAGAAGACCGACATCCCAGCAGGTGTCGTCAGCGTTGTAACCGCATCGGACCACTTCGTCGGCGAAGAGCTCACGCTGTCACCGAAGGTCGACATGATCTCGTTCACCGGCTCGACCGTCGTGGGCAAGCGGATCATGGAAAAGGGCGCCGCGACGATGAAGCGGCTGTTCCTCGAACTCGGCGGCAAGTCCGCGACGATCGTGTTGGAGGATGCCGACTTCAACACCGCCTGTCTCATCGGCATCGGCCCGCTGATGCATGCCGGGCAGGGGTGCGCCGCACCCACCCGAATGCTCTTGCCGCGCTCCCGATACGACGAGGGCGTTGCCATCCTGAAGGGCATCTATGAGAACATTCCTGCCGGTGATCCACAGGATCCCGGCACCATCTGCGGTCCCGTTATTTCCGCCAAGCAGCAGTCCCGCATCCTCGGCTACATCAAAAAGGGTGTCGACGAGGGCGCAACGATGCTGGTAGGAAGCACGGAGGCGGCCAAGCAGTTCGACCAGGGATTCTGGGTCAACCCAACGCTTTTCACCGATGTCGACAACTCGATGACGATCGCCCAGGAAGAGATCTTCGGACCCGTCCTGGTCGTCATTCCCTACGAAGACGAAGAAGACGCCATCCGGATCGCCAACGACAGCGTGTACGGCCTCGCAGGCAATGTGATGTCGAGCTCGCTGGAGCGTTCGCTTGCCGTAGCGCGACGGCTGCGCGCGGGATTCATCGGGCTCAACGGCACGGCCGGCTACGGCGCGGACACGCCGTTCGGCGGCTACAAGGACAGTGGCGTCGGCCGCCAGAACGGCCTCGTGGGGTTCAGCCAGTACACCGAAGTGAAATCCGTGGCCTACCCGGCCACTTGATAGGAGCCAACAATGTCAGATCTGTTCGACGACCTCGAAGATTTCGGGGCGTTCGACGACGTCGTCTCGGGCAATGTGCGTGATCCCTACCCGGAGTTGGCCAAACAGCGCCAGGAGACGCCGATCCAGCGGATCGACATGTCCGCGATGCCAGGCGAAGAGGGCAAGCCCGTCTTCATCGTGTATCGGCACGAGGACATCCAGCAGATGTTGCGCGACAACGAGACCTACTCGTCCAACGTCGTGATCCAGATCTTCGGCGACGTACTCGGCCACGGGGTGATGCTGGGCATGGACGAGCCCGTGCACGGCCGGCTGCGGTCGCTGGTGACGAAGGCGTTCACCCAGAAGGCGCTCGCGCGCTGGGAGGACGAGATCGTCGGGCGCATCGGCAACGAACTGATCGATCAGTTCGCCTCAGAGGGCAAGACCGACTTGGTCAAGACATTCACCTTTCCGTACCCAACCCGCATCATCGCCGCGCTGCTGGGCCTGCCGGAGGAGGACTTTCCGCAGTTCCAGCGCTGGTCTATCTCGATGCTCAGCTTCACCGTCAACCCGGAACGCGGCAAGGCGGCGTCGCAGGCGTTGGTGGACTACTTCAAGCCGATCCTTCAGGCCCGTCGGGCCGAGCCACGTGAGGACCTGATCAGCAGCCTCGCAGCGGCCGAGATCGATGGGCACAAGCTGGACGACGAGGACATCTACTCGTTCATCCGGCTGCTGCTCCCTGCCGGGGTGGAGACGACGTACCGGTCGCTGGGCAACCTGTTGTTCGGGCTTCTCACCAACCAAGATCAACTCGATGCGATCCGAGCCGACCGGTCTCTCATACCGCAGGCGATCGAGGAGGCGGTGCGGTGGGACGCGCCGTTGTTGAACATCACCAGGGTCGCGACCCGTGACACCGAGTTGTCCGGGGTGCCGATTCCGCAGGGCTCGTCGGTGATGCCGATGCTTGGTGCCGCCAACCGGCAGGAGGACCGGTATCCCGAGCCAGACCGCTTCGACATCTTTCGTCAGGCCAAGGTGCCGATCAGCTGGGGCCACGGCGTTCACGTCTGTCTCGGCATGCATCTGGCTCGGCTCGAAATGCGCACTGCGGTAAACCTTCTGCTCGACCGGTTGCCCAATCTGCGGCTGGATCCCGACGGCAACGACCCACACATTCGTGGCATGGTGTTCCGTTCGCCGACGTCATTACCGATCCTCTTCGACCCGCCGACCAGGAGTGTGTCTTGACCGACTTCGAAACAGTCGACTTCTTCACCGACGAGTCACTCGTTCCCGACCCGTATCCGTACTTCGACCACCTGCGATCGAAATGCCCTGTGACACAGGCGACGCCGTTCAACGTGCTGGCCATCACCGGATACGACGAGGCACTCGCGGTGTACAAGGACGCCGCGTTCTCCTCGTGCATTTCGGTGGCAGGCCCGTTCTCGGGGCTGCCGTTCGGGCCGGGCGGTGACGACGTCTCGGAGTTGATCGAGGAACATCGCCTCGCGGTCCCGATGAGCGAGCACATCACCACGCAAGACCCGCCGCTGCACACAAGAACGCGCGGACTGCTGAACAAACTCATCACTCCCAAGCGGCTCAAGGAGAATGAGGACTTCATGTGGCGTCTGGCGGACGAACAGCTCGACAAGTTCGTCGACCGCGGCGCATGCGAATTCCTCGAGGACTATGCAAAGCCGTTCTCCCTGCTGGTCATCGCCGATCTGCTCGGGGTCCCCGCCGAGGATCATGACGAGTTCCGTGCAGTCTTCGCGGGTGAGCTGGTCGGTCAACTGGGAGAGGAGGCGCCCACGACGCACAATCCGCTGCAGTGGCTGAACGAGAGGTTCCACAGCTATATCGAGGACCGGCGACGCGCACCGCGTGAAGACGTTCTGACGGAGCTGGCGCAGGCGAAGTACGAGGACGGGTCGACGCCGGAGGTTGACGACGTGATGAACCTGTCAACGTTCCTGTTCGCCGCGGGAACCGAGACGACGACGAAGCTCGTCAGCTCAGCGGTGCGCATCATCGCCGAGAATCCGGAGTACGAAACATTTCTGCGTGACGATCGAGGCCGCATTCCGGCATTCCTCGAAGAGACTCTGCGGATGGAGAGTCCGGTCAAATCTCACTTCCGGATGGCACGCACCTCGACGACCGTCGGCGACGTCGAGGTGCCCGCAGGCAGCACGGTCATGTTGCTGCCCGGCGCGTGTAACCGAGACGCGCGCAAGTTCTCCGATCCCGACACGTTCCGTCCTGACCGCCGCAACGTCCGCGAGCAGATCGCGTTCGTCCGAGGCGTGCACTCCTGTCCAGGAGCGCCGCTGGCCAGGACCGAGGGCAAGATCTCGTTGAACCGGATCCTGGATCGGATGACGGACCTGCGGATCTCGGAGGAGCACCATGGTCCAGAGGGCAGCCGTCGGTACAGCTATGAGCCGACATTCATCATGCGCGGGCTGGCTGAGCTGCACCTGGAGTTCAAGCCGATGCCCTGAATGGGTAGGCACCGCTACCTTGTTCACATGAGCAGGTTGGCCGCCGACTATGCGAGCCGGCTCGCGGGTGCGTACCTATTGTCGATCACCGCGGCCGTCGCCATCCTGATCCCACTCGGTGGCGAGGCTCTCACCGGAGCGCAGCACTACTTCACCACGCAGAACATCGTCACGTCGGCGATTCTGGTCGCCGTCGGAACGATCGTGGTCACGGTGGGTGGCGTCCTGAACATCTCGCCGACGCTGAGGTGGTTCAATCCCGGCCTCGAACCGGATGATCGTCAGCGAAAAGGGTTGACGCGGATGCTCGCTCGCCAGTGCGTGCTCCTTGCGGGTACGTGGGTGGTAAGCGGCGCAATCTCCGTGCTGCTCAATGTCGGTGGCGGGACCGGCATTGTCGTCGCAACCGCTTTCGGTGTCGTGCTGGGCGGATCCGCCGCGACGGGCATCGGCCTTCTATTGACGATGAAGCTCATTCGCCCGCTCCTTGCCGCCGCGACCCACGCGTCTGAGCGCCTCGTCGCGGCACCCGGCGTCTTCGCACGCCTGATTCTGATGTGGTTGCTGTGCAGTGCATTGCCATGCCTCGTCATCGTGGCGCTGGTCGTGGTGCGTTCGAACGGCTGGCTCATCCCGAAGACGGCATCGGTCGAGATCGCAGCCCTGGTGGTGGCATCGGCGGCGGTCATTCTCGGGCTCCCGACGATGATCCTCACGTCGAGATCGATCTCCGATCCGATAGGCGAAGTCGTCGACGCCATGGCCGAAGTCGAGCGAGGACGTTTCGACACGTCAGTGGATGTCTTCGAACGATCCGAAATCGGCCGACTGCAGAGCGGTTTCAACCAGATGGTCGCCGGGCTGGCCGAGCGGGAGCGGGTACGCGACCTGTTCGGCCGTCACGTCGGCACCAACGTCGCGCTTCGCGCCATCGAAGAGGGCGCCGCGATGTCGGGTGACGTCCAGGAGGCGGCGATCCTCTTCATCGACCTGACCGGCTCGACGGCGCTGGCCGCGAGTCATCCGCCGCAGCGGGTAGCCGAGGTGCTCAACGAGTTCTTCCATATCGTCGTCAACGCCGTCGACGCCCGTGACGGGATGATCAACAAGTTTCAGGGCGACGCCGCACTCGCCGTGTTCGGGGTGCCCTGGCGCAGCAACGGCGCGGCGTCCTCGGCGCTGGCGACGGCGCGTGCGCTCGGGGAGCAACTGCGCGAGCTGCCGCTGGTGGACTTTGGGATCGGTGTGTCGGCGGGTCCTGTGTTTGCGGGCAACATCGGTGCGGAAAACCGCTACGAGTACACCGTGATCGGCGACCCGGTGAACGAGGCGGCGCGCCTCGCCGACCTCGCGAAGACGTCGGATCGACGGATTCTGTGCTCGGCGGCTGCCATCGAGCGCGCCGACACGGCCGAACGCGAGCATTGGGCCGCCAAGGGCAGCGAGGTGTTGCGGGGCCGATCCGAGGCCACGGAGATCTCCGCGCCGGACGCACACCGCTAGCCATCGAGCAGTCGTCGAGCCTGCGGGGGAATCGCGTTTCGTCGGGAGAATGCGATCTCCCCGCAGTCTCGGCTGTTCGGGGCGGTAGCCTCGGGACGTGGCCGGATTGACGGCCGTTAGCGCCGACGAACTCGCTGCCCTGGAGATCTTCAAGGGCTGTCGTCCTGATGTTCTGGTGCCACTGGCGGCGCAGCTACGTCCGCTGAATGCGCCGGCGGGCCGGGTCTTGATGCGTCAGGGCGAACGCGCGGAATCCTTCCTGTTGATCGGCGCCGGGAAGGCGGAGATCACGCACACCGGCAGCGACGGCGTGCCCATCGCCGTGGAGCTGTCGCCGCCGCTGATCGTCGGCGAGATCGCGCTGCTGCGAGAGGCGCCACGGACCGCGACTGTGGTCGCGACCGAGCCGCTGACGGGTTGGGTCGGTGGGCACGGCGCCTTCGCCGCCATGCTCGACGTGCCGGGCATGATGGACAAGCTGGTGCGTACGGCGCGCCAGCGACTGGCTGCCTTCATCACGCCGATTCCGATTCAAATGCGAGACGACTCTTGGCTTTACCTGCGGCCCGTCCTGCCGGGTGATAGCGAACGCAGCTCGGAAGGCACCATCGAGTTCTCCAGCGAAACGTTGTACCGCAGATTCCAGACGCCTCGTACGCCGAGCCAATCCTTGATGACCTACCTGTTCGAGGTCGACTACAAGGACCACTTCGTATGGGTGATGACGGAAGGCGAGGAAGGGCCGGTGGTGGCCGACGCCCGGTTCGTGCGCGACGAAGCCGATCGGACGCTTGCGGAGGTGGCCTTCATCGTCGGCGACGAGTACCAGGGCCGTGGCGTCGGCTCATTTCTGATGGCCGCCTTGGCGGTTGCCGCGCGTAGCGACGGGGTGCGCCGCTTCTCGGCGCGGGTGCTGTCCGACAACCTTGCCATGCGCAAGGTACTTGACCGGTTCGGCGCACACTGGCAGCGTGAGGATTTGGGGGTGGTGACGACGGTCATCGATGTGCCGACGCTGCGCGATCTGGGCATCTCGAAGGAGCTCTATCGCGAAATTCACAGTGTCGCAAGGCAAGTCCTGGGGGCGGTCGGCTGATGCGGCCACCACTGAGCAAGGACACCCGGCTGTGCATCTCGCTTGCGGGCAGGCCGAGCAATATCGGCACCAGGTTCCACAACTATCTCTACGACCTGCTGGGGCTGGACTTCGTCTACAAGGCGTTCACCACGACTGACATCGTCGGGGCGATCGGTGGCGTACGGGCGCTCGGCATCCGCGGCTGCTCGGTGTCCATGCCGTTCAAGCAGGACGTCATCCCGCTTGTCGACCGGGTGGAGCAGTCGGCCCAGGCGATCAACGCCGTCAACACAATCGTCAACGACGGCAGACACCTCACCGCATCGAATACGGACTACATCGCGGTGCAGCGGCTCATCGAGGAGCACGGACTGCAGCGGTCACAGTCGGTGCTGATTCACGGCAGCGGTGGAATGGCCG
This sequence comes from Mycobacterium sp., assembly GCF_032159565.1. Taxonomy (GTDB): domain Bacteria; phylum Actinomycetota; class Actinomycetes; order Mycobacteriales; family Mycobacteriaceae; genus Mycobacterium. Next base: position 5,979 of record NZ_JAVHWR010000209.1, on the reverse strand, counting down.
GCGCGGTCGGTGCTGCTTTCCGGGACAGCGGCTTTCAGAAGGGTTTGGTCGTCGCCCGCAACACCGAGGCCGGTGCCGGCCTGGCGCGCCAGCTCGGCTACGAGTATGCGGCCGAGGTGGGTTCGCGAACCGCCGATGTCATCGTGAATGTGACCCCGGTCGGCATGGCGGGTGGACCGGAGGAGCGGCTGAGCCCCTTCGACACGTCGACAATCGCCAAGGCGGACACGGTATTCGACGTGGTGGCCGTGCCGTCGGAGACCCCGCTGATCGTTGCCGCCCGTGCCGCGGGAGTGAACGTGATCACGGGCGCCGAAGTGATCGCGCTGCAGGCCGCCGAGCAGTTCGAGCGTTACACGGGTGTGCGACCGACGGCCGAGCAGGTGGCCGACGCGTCGGCGGTCTCGCGAGCCTGACTACGGCGCGTTGACGACGACGATCGGACGGCGTACGCGCTCGACCTGGTGACTGGTGAAGCCGGAGTAGAAGACACGCGCGCCGACGAACCAGGAAAGCGACGAATGCACCGCCGTGGTCGTCGGGGCGGCGTCGGCTGGCAACGGCAAGGAGAACGGCAGGCCGAACTCGTAGCCGCCTTGCATCGGGATCTTCTTGCCCAGGTGCAGGGGAGGGCCGTCGAGAGCACCGCCTTGGGCCGGGTAGCGCTCGATCGGATGGTGCTCGCGGTGGCGCTGCCAATAGACGGCGATGTCGGCGTTCGGCAGGTCCTGTTGCGCGCGAACGACGAGGTGGCCGGTGATGGGCTCGCCCGCCCGCCATACGGGCGACGGCATCACGATGTCGAGTTGGGTTGCGCCGTCACCCATGTAGCGCTCCATCGGTTCCTCGATCGCGTCGACGTCACCGGTGCCGATGACGACCTGGAACTCGCCGCGCTCGTCGACGTCGCGGCCGTCGCGTTCGATGACGAGCCGACACGACCAGCGGGCGATCTCCGGTGAGGAGGCAGGTGCCCAGGACGGGACGGTGAAGGTAGCAGATGCGTCGGCCAATTCATCTGCGGCGAGAGGTATGTCGACCCGAGTTACACACACCCAGTCGTCGTTGTCGCGTTCGCCACCGTAGTTGGTGCCGACCTGGCCCGCGGGCCAGAGCGAATCGTTGGCCGCTGCGGCGGCGGAATCCGTCCGGCCGGCCCAGTGGTACCGGTAGAAGTTGTCGTAGCCCCACTCGAGCCGCGCCGCTGTCACCTTGTCGACCGGCTTGTCGGTGGAGACGGTGACGGTCACCGGCTGACGTGGCCGCACAACGGCAGGCGTCACGGTCACCCGGACGCCTGCCGAGCGGTTGAAGAGTCCCACCGAAGCCCGCTACTTCTTCCGCTGGGACACGGCGTACTCCTCGGGGTGGTGCTTCTTCTGGTGGGCCCGCACGGGCCACAAGAGCAGCCACAGCACGGGGTAGACCGTCACGTAGAACAGCGCATGCAGCGCGGCGGCGACGATGACGAAGAACACCCACCCGGGATAGATGAGGATCAAGCAGAACTGGATGAACTGCTTGAGCACCACCGGGTAGCCCTCGGCCATCGACCACAGGAAGCGTGGGCTGGCGGGCTTGAGATACCGGTTCACCGCGGAGGTTTCGGCCTCGGCTTCCGCTTGTGCCTCACTGATGTCGCGGCCGCGCTCATCTCGGGTAAGACCGCGCTGGGGCGGCGGCGGCTCGTGTTGAGCTGGAGGCTGGACCGCGGTCACGGCGCCGGAGTGATGGTGGTTTGCTCGTCGATCACGTTGGTGGCTTCCATGAGAGCGCCCATCTGATCCTCGGTGCCGTCGGCGTTGAGTTGCAGGACGAACAGGCCGTCGGCGCCAGGGATCACCACCGTCTTCTGCGCGACAGCATGCTTGACGCCGTCCTTCGTGTACATGCCGCCCACCTGCCAGGCGTCGAAGCCGCCGAGTGTGCTGGCCGAGCCGGCGCCGTCGCCCTCATAGCCCGGTAGGTTCTTCATCTCGCCGGGTGCGAATTCGAGGATCTTGGCCGGGTCGACGTTGCCCTGCAGCTTCGAGAGCAGCGCAAGGATGGTCGGCGGGCTGGCGGCCATCGCCGGGTCACCGGTGAACTTCATTCCGCTCCATGCCCACGGAGGGGTTTCGGCCGCCATGTCCTCCCATCCGGGTGGGACGGGAAGGTTGATTTCGGGAGACCCTGGATCGCCACGTTTCACCGGTGATTCGGTGATGCCGTTCTGTTTGATGTAGTCGGGAATCGTGGCGTTGGGCTTGACAGCCTCCTGCGACGGAGCGGCCTTGCTGGACGAGCTGGTCGAGCTTGACGTGGTCGCCTCGCCCTTCTTGTCGTTGGAACCGCAACCCGCCAGGGCCAGGCCGACTGCGACGGCCATGATGGCGATGCCGCCGGCCCTAAGTTTTGTCATGGAGTCTCCCGTGTCGTGGAATCTGCGCCATGAGCCTACGGTCGGCAAACGATTTGTGGATGGAAAACCGCCACGGCGGATAGCCCGTCATTCTGCGGGCGGAACAGCACGTCAACTCGGTTTGCCCGTTGTGGGGGCTGCGGCCATTGGTCGATGACTAGAGTGACGCAGCAGACGGACACCACTCCCGTGGTCACGAGGCCTCGTCCGCTGCAGATCGTTCGTGACTCGCTGAATTTCGACCCGTCGAAGCGGCCGGCGGCGACCCCGCCCAGCGGCAACGGTCCGCTGAGGCAGATCGTCAAAGCCTTGACCGGCCAGAAACCCAACACGACGACGAGCACCGAGGCGAACAACGAGGAGTCGAAAACACCGGCTGCCTGAGTCGGCCCGCCTAGGTGCGCGCGTCGCAGTTCAGCGAGACGGTGATCGTCCGGCGGACCACGATGGTCACCAGATCGAAGTCCCGCTTGTCGCCTTTGCGGCCGTTGTCCACCCGGATGGTCCGGGTGATGTCCTGCGGATTGCGAACGCTGGTGACGATGCACTGGTCGAGTGGGGCACTGCCCACCCGGTCGATGTTGACGTCGTAGCCGGAAGCCTCCAGCTGCCCGATCGTCGCGTAAGCACCGCCGGGTGCAATCGGTTCGGCCGCCGCCGTAATCCCCGGCGCGAGCCCCACGCCCGCCGCAACGATTCCCCCTGCCATAGCCAATGCTGGGCGCATGACAGTTTCTCCACACTTCTCTTAGGCCCGACCCACTGTTGTATCGCTATAGACACGCAAAGTGTTGCCAGCCGGTTCAAAGCCTTACCTGTGGTATCAACGGGCGGTGCGCCGGATCGCGCTCGTCGAGGCCCTCGCGGTGGCGTGCGTGCTCGCGGCGTGCGGTCCGCCCGGCACGTCGACGCAGACGTCGACGACTGCGCCTTCTTCAGCAAACCTCCAGGTCAACCCCGCCAGGGTCAGCCGGACACGCGGCGGGCTGCCCCCCGGATATGAGGTCGCAGATGCCAACGGGCCCGCTTCGCCCGCCGCTTTGTGGGGTTTCGGCCCCGGTTGGGTCACCGAACCGCAGCAGTGCGGAGTGCTCGCCGGGCCGGTCACCGATGACGCGACCACCCAAGGCTGGTCGGGGTCTGGTCCCGGCGGAATCGTGCACGCCGCGGTGACAGGCTCGTCGACGGCGCCCGTCACTTTCGACGCGTCGGTCCTGGCCGAATGCGGGCGGTGGACGGTGACGTCGGGAAACACCACCGGCACCGTCGACCTCGTCGAGGCCCCGGCCATCGAGGGCGCCACCACCGTCGGCATGAACACCATCGCCAAGACGGTCGTCGAGGGCGGCACGGAGACGACCTCGGCCGCCTACACCTTCAGCGCCTATCTCGGTGACTACCTGGCGTTCGTCACCGTGGTCACGGATCCGGGATCGCCGAACCCTGCACTCGGCCAAGAATTCGCCGCCGATCTATTGGTCGAAACGGTGTCGGCGTTACGCGGCTGAAGCCGCGTCCGCGGGTACATTGGCGGCGATGTTGAACCTGAGGGCGGTGTTCGCCGTCGCGTGCGCCGGTGCTCTTGCCGCATGCGGCTCTGCCGAATCTGCGGAGCCTGACCTGTCGCACGCCGACATCGCCAACATCAGGAACCTCCGGTCGGACTTTCCCGCGCCGTTCAAGGTCAGTGACATCGCCCCGACGGGCATCGACCCAAAGCTTGTCGAGCCCCAAAAACTGCCTGCGGGAATGAAATTCGAGCCCGCCGACTGCGCACAGTTCGCCAATCAACAGCTTCTGCCCAGCGGGGTGAAGGGCAATATGTCGGCGATCACTGCGGAGGGCAACGGTAACCGGTTCATCGTGATCGCGGTGGAGACGTCGGAGGCTGTGCCTGCTAACGAGCCGACGTCGAACTGCCAGAAGGTTGGATACAGCGGTCCGGCGTTGCGCGGAGTCGTCGAGGTGGTCGATGCACCCAAGATCGACGGGGTGCAGACACAGGGCGCGCATCGGGTCGTTCAGACCACGGTCGACGGCAAGGCCCGCACCGGCGAGTTGTACAACTACGTCGCGAAATTCGGCACTTTCGTCGTCATCGTCACCGCCAACCCGCTCGTGATCCCCGACAAGCCCGTGGCGCCCGTCGACATCAAGAAAGCCGGCGAGTTGCTCAGCGCGGGAGTGTCCGCGGTGAAAGCCTGAGGCTCAACGGACGTCGTGCGTCCGGAACTGGATACTGATCCGCTGGCCGACCGGCTTCACCGTCTTCGGTATGGCGTGCTCCCACGTTCGCTGGCACGAACCGCCCATCACCAGGAGATCGCCGTGGTGGTGCTGCAGCCGCAGCGACTTGCCGCCACCGCGCGGCCGTAGCGCGAAAACCCTTGTGGCGCCCAGACATACGATCGCCACCATGGTGTCCTCGGTGCTGCTGCGGCCGACGGTGTCGCCGTGCCAGGCCACGCTGTCGTCGCCGTTGCGGTAGAGGCACAGGCCTGCCGTGGTGAAGGGTTCGCCGAGTTCGCCGCCGTAGGTGTCGTTGAGTCGCCTGCGCATCTGCTTGAGCATCGGGTGCGGCGCCGGTTCGTCGATCAGATTGTGAAAGCTCACCAGGCGGGGCACATCGAGCACACGGTCATACATCTGTCTGCGCTCGGCACGCCACGGGATGGCCTCCACGAGCTCGTCGAACAGCGAGTCCGCGTCGGTCAGCCAGCCCGAGCGCACCTCGACCCACGCGCCGCTGCCGAGGTGCTGCCGTTCGGCGGGGTCGAAGAGAGAGCTTTGTAGAGCCACCTCCATACGCGCCAGTTTATCGCACACCCGTTCGATTCCTCAGAGCCGCACCGCGCCGGGTCCTCTGTCGGCAAGGACGTCGCCGGGGTTAGTCAGTGCGCATGTCTTCAGGCTGAGGCACCCGCAGCCGATGCAGCCGGTGAGGTTGTCGCGCAGCCGTTGCAGGTGCACTATGCGGTCGTCGAGGTCCTGGCGCCAGCCTGCGGACAGCCGTGCCCAGTCCTTGCTGGTCGGGACGCGGTCGATCGGCAGCGTCGCCAGCGCCTCCCGAATGCGGGCGAGCGGAATGCCGAGCCGTTGGGACATGCGGATGAACGCGACGCGCCGCAGCGTCTCGCGTGCATACCGCCGCTGGTTGCCCGACGTTCGGCGGCTGGCGATCAGGCCATGGCGTTCGTAGAAGTGCAGCGCCGAGACGGCCACGCCACTGCGATCGGCCATCTCGCCAGGCGTCAGTTCGTGGAGGTCCATACCTGAACAATAGTTGAGGTGGCTGAACAACAGTTCAGGTGCCTAAAGGCGATACGGTGCATACGTGTCTGGGAATGCGCTGGGGGTGAACTCCGAGGTCGGGACGTTGCGGGTGGTCATCCTGCACCGCCCCGGCGCCGAATTGCAGCGGCTGACGCCGCGCAACAACGACAGGCTGTTGTTCGACGGGTTGCCATGGGTGGCCCGCGCCCAACAGGAGCACGACGCCTTCGCCGACCTTCTGCGGTCGCGCGGCGTCGAGGTGCTGCTGCTGTCGGATCTGCTGACGGAGGCGTTGGCCAGCGGTG
>NZ_JAVHWR010000203.1:0-3506 GCF_032159565.1 Mycobacterium sp. | reverse complement strand
GGCGGATTCATACGGTCAATGCAACATCTATTGATTTGGGAGGTTGCAATGCCGAGTGGATATCCGTTCTCCAAGTCGGTTAAGCGGGAGTTTTTCGACCGGATCTGTCGCGGTGAGGCATCAGGAGATGTGGCCTACGATCTCGGCGCGTCGCGCGACACAGGAACCAGCTGGTGGCGTCAGGCTGGCTCCATGAAAATCCATACCGGGGGGCGGGGACGCGTGTTTCGTGGGCTGGTTGAGCCCGGCAATTTGGCGTTGCCTGGCGGTCGTGGGCATCGGCTTAATGACGCTGAGCGGATCGAGATTATGCGGGGCCGCGACGTCGGACGGTCGCACGCTGAGATCGGCCGGCGCATCGGGCGGCACCGTTCAACGGTGTGCCGCGAGATCGCGCGCAACAGCAATCTCGACGGGGATTATCACGCTTTGATGGCCCATGCCCGGGCGGCCGAACGAGCTTGCCGGCCAAAGGGGTTCAAGCTCAAAGACCACCCGCTGTGTGCCGTAATCGAGGAGTGGATGGATGAGGGATGGAGCCCGAAACTAATCGCTGATGTGTTGGCCCGCGATCACCCCGATGACAGTCTTAACCGGGTGAGCCACGAAACCATCTACAAGTGCCTGTATGTGCAGACCCGTGGCAGTCTGCGCGCTGATCTGCATAAACGGCTGTCTACCAAGCGGGCGAACCGCAAACCCCGCGGGCGCACCGACAACCGCCGTGGCGTGTTCAGCAGCGGCGAGGAGTTCAAGATCAGCGACCGGCCACCTGAAGCCGATGATCGGGCCGTCCCCGGGCACTGGGAAGGCGACCTGATTGTCGGGCCCCACAGCGCGATCGGCACCTTAGTGGAGCGCTCGACCCGCTTCACCATCTTGTTGCACTTGCCCGGCGATCACACCGCCGAAACGGTCGCGACCGCGATGATCGAGGCGATGCGCGAGCTGCCCGACGATCTGCGGCGGTCAATCACCTGGGACCGCGGCAGCGAGATGGCCAACTGGCGGCAGATCCACCTCGAGCTCGACGCTCCGGTGTACTTCTGCAATCCGCACTCGCCGTGGCAGCGCGGCACCAACGAGAACACCAACCGGCTGCTGCGGTTCTGGTTCGAAAAAGGAAGCGACCTCAGCGGTTACACCAAGACCGACCTCAAACGCATCCAAGACACCCTCAACCGCCGACCCCGACCCACCCTCGATCTCGACACCCCCGCCCAACGACTAGCCGCCCTGCTCGAGGAAGCCGCCTAGCGATGTTGCATTAACCGATTGACTTTGGGTCACACTTTGTCGCCACGACCGCAGACTGAACGAGCGTCATGAGCCCAGATACGTGCCGTGACCCACTCGCACGAGGGCGCGTCGAACGTCAGCACCTCGTTGACCAGTTCGCCCCGGTGGTTTCGGTAGTTGATCACCAGCGTCGACTCACCCTGATACACCGCGATGACCTCGAAGTACAGGTCGGGCAGCAGTGCCAAAGCCGTTGTCCAGTAGTGTCGCAACGCCTCCTTGCCGCGCACCACACCCAGAGAGTCGGGCAGCACGCGCGCGGCGATCGGCGAGCTGAAGACGACGTCGTGGTGGAAGTGCGCGAGCACCGCTTCCACATCGTGGGAGTTCCAGGCCTGCACCCAGTCGTCGGCGAACTGCTGAGGTTCCGGCGTCGGCATCTCGTCAGCTTAGAGACGGCTCGGAGTTCTCAACGGGTATTCATCTGGGCAGGTTGTCCCAGAACGGACACTGGTGGCTTTGGCCGAAGTCGGTGACGACGCGACTGCCGTCGGGCTGCAGCGACATCCAGGGCTGCGCTGCGACATCGGTGCCCAGCGCGGGCCAATCGGGTTGACCGACGGCGTGCGGCGAAGCGTTGATGACGAACTGGCTCCAGTAGTCCAGCATCTGGTCGGACAGCTTCTGTTGCGCAGGGTCCAGCGGTCCCGCACCACCGATCTCGAAGATGAAGCGCAGCTCAAGTGAGTGACTGGCGCCGACGGGAAAAGGCAACGTGCGCATCGGCTCTGGTGCAGGCGCGTCACGGTCGTTGAACTCGTAGGCATACACCGGACCCGCCCGTGCAAGGTCTTCGCTCGTCCGTTCGGTGACACACGAGAACACACCGTCGGTGACCGACGCGGAGTAGGCGGAGTAGACGTTACCGCCGTAGTTGCTCAACGGATAGCGCTGGGCCACCGCAACGGCGTTGGCGCCGAACGTGTCTCGCAGCAGATCCGGATACTGCTCGGCGGTGTAGACCTTGCCTAGCCGCAGATATTGCAGCGCGACGAACAACGTGAACTCGTCGCGGTTCGTGCCCATCAGCACCGGAACGCGAACGGCATCATTCTCCGCGATCGCGGTGACGGGATCGAGTGGGAGCACCGCTGTGCCTGCCACTGGTCCGGGCAGCGCGTCCTCCCCGATGTTGTAGAACGTCACCGGTTCTCGCAGTTTGTCCACCGGCAACGCCCGTAGACAGTCCGCCGCAGTGCGGGGGTCGCCACAGCCGACTTTTGCTGCGTAGTCGACACTTCTTTGTTCCGCCATCGGCAACTGGACTTGAGCGCCACACGGCGCGCTCTGGATGATCGCCGCGCGGAACAGATTTTTGGAACCCGGCGCGACAAGGTGGTCGCAGACCGACATGCCGCCGGCTGATTCGCCGGCAACGGTCACCTTGTCCGGGTCGCCACCGAAGCTTGTGATGTTGTCCCTCACCCAGCGCAATGCGGCCTGCTGGTCCTGAAATCCGTAGTTGCCGACGTCACCGGGCGGCCCGAGCGACGGATGCGCCAGGAACCCGAGCGTTCCGAGTCGATAGTTGATGGTGACGACAATGATGTCGCCACGCGAAATGAGCCACCGACCGTCGTAGATCTTGCCGCTGCCGCCTGTGAACGAGCCGCCGTGAATCCACACGATGACCGGTCGCGGCGATCCCGTCATCGCGGGAGTCCACACATTGAGGCTCAGGCAGTCCTCGTCGCTCTGCTTGCCGAACTCCGGATCAGCGCTGGGATCCTGTATGCACCGCGGCCCCGGTTCGGTGGCATCGCGTATTCCCTTCCAGGCCGGCGCGGGCGCAGGCGGTTGGAAGCGCAGCCGGCCGACGGGCGGTGCCGCATAAGGGATACCGGCGAATAACCGGTGATCCCATTCGACGACCCCGCGTACCATCCCTGTGGCTGTCTTGACCAGCGAGGTATCCGACTGGGGCTGCGGTGTGGGGATCACCGGTGACGGCGGCTCCAGGATCTGCGGGACAACCGCCTTCGGCGCTCCGCCGACCAGCCGGCCGAGCGCGACCACCAGCACCGTCGCCAACACGACGAGCAGGACTACCCGCAGGCTTCGAGCCGTCCCTGGCTGCACGGAGTCCGAGCCTACGCAGCCTTTCAGCCAAACCCTGGATGACCGGTGCGGCGATCCCCTAGACTCAAAAGTTGACAGGCGTCAAGTTTTGTTCAGCCCATGATCAGGAGACTCGATGAGTTCGCGCA
>NZ_JAVHWR010000199.1:0-3742 GCF_032159565.1 Mycobacterium sp. | reverse complement strand
CAGCAACACAATCAATTTGATGTCGCGGGTGGGCTTTGTCCCGGCGGCGACCACGAGCGCGTCGTACTCAATGGACCTCGCGGTCAGCAAGGTTCGCTCGATGATGACGCTGCGCCGCCCGGATTTGAGCACCCCACCCAGCGGTGCGGTCACCAGCGGGGTGGCACCGAGGCGCTGGATCGATGCCATTAACTTGGCGACGCCGGCCAGGTCGGAGTCGGCGCCTGCGATGATGCCGATCTTGCGGCCGTCGATCGGTCCCGGAGTGTCGATGATTTGTGACAGCGCTGACGATTCGAAAACGTCTTTCGGCGGTTTACCTTTCGGTGCGGGCAGGCCGAGACCGATGGCCACCTGTGTGCACAAGTCGGCGTCAACGTTGGCCAGCACCACGAGCTCACGCTCCTTGATCGACTTCTCATAACATTTGCCGAGTTCGAAGGTGAACGCCTCGACGATGTGGGCCTGCTCGACGTAGGTCAGGCTGCGATAGAACATCGCCGCCTGGGTGAAGTGATCGTCGAAGGACGCCGGTTGCGCGCGTACTGTCGGCCCGTCGACCTGCCGCGGTGTCTGCACGTAGCCGCCGACAGCGGCGTCGGCGACGAGCGGCTCCCCGTCATCGATACTGTTCGGGCGGTACGGCTCGCCAGTCACGTGAAGGCGACCATGAAACACCTTCTGCCCCTTGAGTATTCGACCGTGACCATCCAGAACAAGGCGATGGACGACTTCCTGGCCGCACCGACCACATTCTCGATCCTGGAGTCGGCCCTTCGCGACGTGCACGCGATGCGCGAGGAGTATCCCGAAGCCGTCGTACTGGAGTGCGCGACCGCAGCTGCCCGCGCCGTCGGACAACAGGTGTCGCAAGAAGGTGAACATCCCCACCAACGCGCTGGCGATCGCGGCGCGGCTCGGCCGCGGCGTGATCCATCAGCTCAAGCCACACGATCCGGTCCATCACCAGCGTGCGCAGATCAACGTCGCGACGCAGGACGCGCGGTGCTTCGCGTTGGGCAACGTGGGCGGTGCCACTGTGACGACGGCCGACGGGCGGGGGTGGCCGACCGGCAGCGGACCGGGACAAAATGTTCGAGTTGCTGCTCGAGTCGACGAGACGTCAGGCGCAGCTGGCGCGTAAGTTCAACCCGCATGCGCAAGGCGCATCGCGCGGCGCTGCCGACGCTAACCAGCACGCATGCTGGAAGACCGCCTTGAATCTCGACGATGCACACAACGAGTTCCTGTCCCACGTCTGGCGGGCTGAGGGTGGTTGAGAACCCCACGCCCCGTCACCGAGGCCACCGTCGGTGTCGATCGCGGGGTAACAGCCGTGCGCCCTCGTGTTACGACTTCCACCGGTGGTGGCCACGAGATCCGAGGAACACATCGAGTGCTCGAGGCGAACGTTGCAGCGGGTACGCGCTCGGTCAGCCTTGTGCTAAGCGCGCGGCCCGATTTCGCATCTCGTGAAGGATCCCCGCGGCGAAGATGTCGATGCGCCATAGCGATTCGCGTCGCTGAACACTGCATGAGCCTCGTCGCCGATTCGCCGCAACGCCTCGTGCGCACCGGCGCCGAGCAGGCCGCGCTGGTCGAGTGCACACAGCAGGCCGACGCTCAAGGCTCGGTCAACACGGTCGGCGGCGCCGGCATCGGCGACACGGCGGCTGTGGATGACCGAACCGCCCCTGAAGTACCCAACGTAGCCACCCACGTCATCGGTCACCACTATGATCGCGGGGCCGCGCGCCATCATCCAGCGGACCGCATCAGCGTGTCGCTCGCCACGACGCAGTGCCACGAGGTCGCACTCACTCATCGTCACGATGTCGCTGGACCCGATCATGAACTCGATCGACGTTCGGTCTGACAACGACAGGCCATTGGCGGCGGCGCCGATGATCGGGTGATAGCTGACCGTCGCGGCAGTGCGGTCACGCCTGGCCAGCAACATCGCCGCTTCGGCGGCGTCGGGCCCGCGCAAGACGGCATGCGATGAGTGCACGTGCAAGTGGCTATGCCGACGATCCGGCCTCGTCGGGGATGCGGGCCGCAGGTCAGACGGCTCGCCGAAGTATGCCGCCGGAAGGTGCTGAGTCGACAGTGACGGAACGTCGACAACCGTCGCTCGGAGTCGTCGTAGCCGCCGGGAGACCCCGGCCCGGTGCCCGACGGTTCCCCGCGGAACCCGGTGGCCGGTTGTAACGACTGCTGAGCCCTCGTCGATCACAAAGATCTCACTTCTCATGACACTTCCCAACTTCGTTTCAACGGGTGTGATCCAGAGCACACCATCGGTCGATGCCCCTGACATCGACCCAACGGGTGATCCCAGGGGTGGGTTCGCCGCGGAGCTGTTGCGCACGTCCTCTCCACCGCAGTTGACTGGGGTGAGCCGCAGATCGGGCACGTGCTGGACTGGGCGGACCGCGAACGGTATTCAGATGCCCACGAGCGGCTCCCTAGCCCCGAGCAGCGGTAGGCGGGCACGGCCCGGGTTCGAACTGCGCAGCGAGACCGTAAGGTAACCGCCGTCACGTTTTGCGGGAACCGTAGCGCGTTTACCAAGTCGCAACGGCCGAGGAGGTGCGATGACGATGGTGATCGATGGCCACAACGATCTCGCCTGGGCGATGCGCCAGGAGTACGCGGCCGACCTGGATGCCGTCGACCTGACGGGGCGGGTGCCGAATCTCCACCCTGACCTGAAGCGACTGGAGGCCGGCGGCGTCACCGGCCAGTTCTGGTCGGTGTACGTGCCCCCGGACCTCTTCGCCGGGTCATCGGCCGTGACAGCCACGCTCGAGCAGATCGACTTTGTCCGGCGCCTGGTGGCTCGCTACCCCGACCGACTGACGTTGGCAACGACTGCCGATGAGGTCGAAGCCTCCGGCGCCCGCATCGCGTCGCTGTTGGGCATGGAGGGCGGCCACTGCATCGACGGATCGCTTGCCGTTCTGCGCATGATGCGCGCGTTGGGCGTGCGCTACCTGACCCTGACCCACAACAGGAACGTGCCATGGGCTGACTCAGCGACGGATGACCCAGTGCTGCAGGGGTTGTCGGAGTTCGGGGAGGACGTCGTACGCGAGATGAACCGGCTCGGAATGCTGGTCGATCTTTCGCACGTGTCCGCGGAGGTCATGCGGCATGCGCTTCGTGTGACGGCCGCCCCGGCGATCTTCAGTCACTCGTCGGCCCGTGCGGTCTGCGACCACCCCCGCAACGTTCCCGACGATGTCCTGGTGACGTTGGCGGAGAACGACGGCGTGTGCATGGTGACGTTCTTGCCCGCGTTCGTCTCGCCGGCGGTGACCCGCTGGCACGCGGAGGCGAAGGCGGAGGCTCGACGCCGTGGCTTCGAGAAGGGCGAGCCCGCCTACGACGCCTTGATGACGGACCTCGCCGAGAAGTCGCCGACCCCGGTCGCCACGTTGGCTGAGGTCGTGACACACATCGAGCACGTGCGTGAGGTCGCAGGCATCGACCACGTCGGCATCGGAGGCGACTACATGGGCGCCGAGGCAATGCCGGAAGGCCTCGAGGACGTGTCCGGGTATCCGAGGCTTTTCGCCGCGCTTGCCGACCGCAACTGGTCTGCGGCCGACCTGGCAAAGCTGGCAGGGCAGAACACCGTTCGCGTACTGCGGGCAGCTGAGGACGTCGCCGCCCCCGACGGCTGACGTCACGGCGTGAGTCGGCAAGGAGCGCCAGGAAGTTTGCTCGAATCGATCAC
>NZ_JAVHWR010000187.1:0-8267 GCF_032159565.1 Mycobacterium sp. | reverse complement strand
TATATTAGATCTTTGCCGGCGTAGCGCAGCGACCCGTGCCGATGGGCGTTGAAGTACCCCAGGTTTGCCAAGTCTCTATCGGATATCAGGAACACCTCAGAGTTTCGCTCGTGTCGTCGCGCTCGTTGGACACGGCGAGGCAGGCCATGGAATTTCTGAGTTCGAGGTATTTATCCTGTGGCCGGCGGATTCAGTATTTGTGGCGAGTCGGTGCGCCGGTGCAGGCGCAAGCCCTCCGTCGATGCCGATGTACGGTTCGGACCGTCAAGTTCCGAGGGCCGCCGAGGTTGTCTACTCAAGCGTGATGTCAATGGCCAAGTTGAGGTATCCACTGGTGGCCAGGTAAAAGTCCCCGCCCCGTGCGGTAATTCTCGGGTTGGTTAGGGGTTCTCCTTCCGGTGTTGGGCGTCCTTCATGCGGTAGGAGTCGCCGTCGGTGATGACGACGGTGGCGTGGTGCAGGAGGCGGTCGAGCATGCTGACGGCGGTGGTCTGCTCGGGCAGGAATCGGCCCCATTGTTCGAAGGGCCAGTGCGAGGCGATGGCCAGGGAACGACGCTCGTAGGCGCCGGCAACGAGCCGGAACAGCAGCTGGGTGCCGGTGTCATCGAGTGGGGCGAAGCCGAGTTCGTCGAGAATGATCAGATCAACGCGGAGTAGGGATTCGATGATCTTGCCGACGGTGTTGTCGGCCAGGCCGCGGTAGAGGGTTTCGACGAGGTCGGCGGCGGTGAAGTAGCGGACCTTGTGCCCGGCATGGATCGCAGCGGTCCCGAGTCCGATCAGGGTGTGCGATTTCCCTGTCCCGGCGGGCCCGATGATCGCCAGATTCGCTTGTGCACGAACCCATTCCAAGCTCGACAGGTAGTCGAACACCTTGGGTTGAATCGAGGAGGCGGCCACGTCGAACGACTCGAGTGTCTTGGGGACCGGGAACGCTGCAGCCTTGAGCCGGTTGACGATGTTGGAAGCATCCCGGGCGGCGAGTTCGGTTTCGACCAGGGTGCGCAGCACTTCCTCGGGGGTCCAGCGTTGCGTCTTGGCGGTCAGCAGCACCTCGGGCGCGGTGCGGCGGATCGCAGCCAGTTTAAGCCGACGCAACCCGGCATCCAGATCAGCAGCTAGTTTCGGAACTGATGGTGGTGCAACGGGTTTGATCGTCTTATCCGGTGTTGTGGTCACGAGTTCGCACCGCCATCGGCCGCCGGGGCGACTTTGTAGGCCTCCAGCGAGCGGGTGGGAGCAACCGGCAGGTCCAGGATCAACGCATCCCCGGCGGGGCGGGGCTGCGGCGTCCCAGCGCCGGCGGCCAGGATGGAGCGGACATCAGCAGCGCGGAACCTGCGGAACGCCACCGCCCGGTGCAACGCGGAGACCAACGCCTGTTCACCATGGGCAGCGCCCAAGGCCAGCAGTATCTCCAACTCCGAGCCCAGCCGGGTGTTGCCGATCGCCGCCGCCCCGACCAGGAACGCTTCGGCATCGGGGCCCAGTGCGCAGAACTGCTTCTCGATGGTCGTTTTCGGGCGTGGCCCGCGGTCCGGCACCGGCCTCGGCCCGTCGTAGTGAGCGTCGAGGATCGACGCGGACCCTGGGGCGGCGAGCTCGTGCTCAGCCACGATCATGCCGGTCGCGGGCTCGACGATGCAGACCGCGCCATGATCGAGCACCACGGCCACGCTGGTGCCGATCAGCCGGGTGGGTACCGAGTAGCGGGCCGAGGCATAGCGGATACAGGACAGCCGGTCGACCTTGCGCAGCACCGAGGATGCCCCGATCTGCAGCCGCAGCGACGGCAGCGGTTGCAGCACTTCACGTTCCAGAATCAACTTCTCCTCGGGGACTGCGCAGATCTCCGAATGCAAGGCCGCGTTGACTTCAGCGCACCACACCCGTGCCGCGGCGTTGGCGACCCGCACATCGACCGCGGTGCCGTCGATGGCGGCCTGGGTCAGCAGCGGGACGGCCAGGTCGCGTTGGGCGTAGCCACATAGGTTCTCCACGATCCCTTTGGACTGAGGGTCATTGGCGTGGCAGAAATCCGGTGCGAAGCCGTAATGGCTGGCCAACCGCACGTAGTCCGGGGTGGGCACCACCACGTCGGCGACCACGCCGCCCTTCAAGCAGGCCATCCGGTCTGCCAGCACCCGCGCGGGCACACCACCGATCGCGGCCAACGCTTCGGCGATCAACGCCAACGTCGTCGAGGCCCGTTGATCGGTGGCAAAGGCCACGAAACGCCACCGGGAAAACGCCAGCACCGCGCAGAACAGGAACAACCCCGGCGCCGCCTGGGCCCAATCGATCACCAGATACTCACCCGGTGACCACACTGCTGGTCGGCGTCCGCGGTGGTTCTCGCTGCGCCACAACGCTTTCGCATCAGCGACCAGGCGGCGAAAGTTACGGTCCGAGCCGCCATAGCCCGCGGCGCGGGCGATCGGTAGCAACCGCTTGGCCGAGATGCGGCCCTGGGACTTCTCGACCCGTTCGGTGACCAGCTCGGCCACCGCGTCGTAGTTGTGGGTCCGTTCGACCCGCGGAGCAGGTGGTGCGTCGCCGGCCTCGAACTTCCCGACGACACGCTTAACGGTCTTATGGGTGGTGCCGCACAAGTCGGCGGCGGCTCGGTAGGACCCGAGTTGTTGGTAGGCAGAAATGATGTCCATGCGGTCCTTCGCAGACTTCAATGGAACTCCCCGGTGGTGGCGATGAGTGGTTGGCGCCTTCACCGTCACCATCGGGGCCCGCAGTTCCTGATCGACACGACGAACACGGGGTGGGGACTTTTATCTGGCCACCAGTGGGTACCTCCACTTGGCCACCAGTGGGGACTTTTTCATGGCCACGGACACCAACAATTCACGCCCGGTTCCCGACCACT
Organism: Mycobacterium sp.; assembly: GCF_032159565.1. Lineage (GTDB taxonomy): Bacteria > Actinomycetota > Actinomycetes > Mycobacteriales > Mycobacteriaceae > Mycobacterium. Next base: position 5,384 of record NZ_JAVHWR010000187.1, on the reverse strand, counting down.
GAGCGATGTGCAAAACCGAATGCCGTATGGAAATCTGCCTTCGCATACCACGCTGGCAAGCTGTGCATACGCGAGCCGCGCCGAGTTTTCCAACTGTTCGGCAATGCTTGTCGTCTAGGGCGCGCGTCACGGCTATAAGCATTGACGAATACAACGATCGCGGCTTTCGTACACGGTGATTAATGACCGTCGTTACATCGAATCGGCCGAAGCCGATACCGTTCTTGTCTTCAGAAAACCGTATGCCCCCCACCTGTGGTGAGGGGCATACGACGTTAGACGTGGGCTGTTCGGCTACGCCGAGCTGACGCCGCAGACTGGATCTGCCGGGGTCACACCATCTTCGTGACGCCGATGTAGGTCACAACATCGTCGGTGTCATCGGTCGAGCTGGTCAGTGTCGCGTACGACCTGATGAACGACGACCCCGCGCACTGGTCGAACTTGACGCGTAGACCGGTGATGTTGATCTTCGGGCTCGTGCCCTTGAACGTCTTCTTATCGATCGGGACGATGTTGACCGTACCGGGCTTGAGGTCGATCTTCATCTGGTAGTTCAACGAAGGCGTGATGGTGATCGGCAGAATGCTGCCGCCCATGAGCGGGATATGGAAGCCCGGGGTGATGCCCGCTGAGATAATGCTCTCGATGTCGTCTTGGGCGATGCCGCAGCCGATCTGGTAGCCGGCCTCGAGCGATCCGCCTGCGAGCTTCGGACCACCGGAACCGGTCACCGACCCGGTGAACGTGCCGTCTACCAGGTACTCGCGTGAGGTGGGCGCACCCGTCAGCGCTGCCACCGGCTCCATCGATTCTGTGGCGCCCTGCACTGTGAGGGTGTAACCGTCGGGCGTCTTCAGGACGCCGGGAGGAGCGGATGGCACAGGCCCGGCGGGTCCAGGGCCGCCCGGAGCCCCGGGAGGAGCGGCGTCGCCGGCAGGCGGCGGTGGCGCCGGCTCATCCGCTAGTGCCAGTGGAGCTGTCCCGATCGGGACCAGCATGCAAGCTGCAGCCAGCGTGGCAAACCGATTAAACATGTCGTGTTGGCGCCTCTCATCGTCCGAATTCCCCACGGAATCTGTACTGAGGAATCTTTAAGGGAGCGAGTGTCCGAACGGTGAACACAGCGCTAACGCCTGGCGCCCGATTTCCATCTACCAGGCGTCTCATATCGTTGACGTACCGGGCGCCTGCGACGAATCGACCGTGAAGACACGCAATAGATCGCTCGGCGGAACCCGTTGTTTGGCAATCGTTTACTAGTAGGCAAGATATCCGACCGACCATCGATCGCGGAGCTGCCCTGTTAGCACGGCGTGCGTTGACGCGGTGGCGATCGGGCGGCATGCAGACTGGCGGTACCGGTACGGGTCCGACCAGGCTGAGAGCCAAGAATTGACTATCTGGAAGGAAACGATGAAGTCATTCCCCGTCTGTGGGCCGACCGTGGCTTCCACACTGATCGTGTTCGGCATCGGATTGGCTGTCGTCCCTGTCGCATCCGCCGATCCCGCGGGCGTTGATCAGCCTCAACCGCCTGCTCCCGTTCCAGGGGCGCTTCCGGACGGTGCTGCATCGGATGCACCCGGTGCGCTTCCGGAGGCAGGCGCTATGCCTGGCGCACCTTTGCAACCGACTGGTGCGCCTCAGGGTCCGGCCCCCGACGCAGCCACGATGTCGACTTCCGGTGATCCGACCAGGGATGCATGCGACCTCTTCAACAAGTCAGTTAATTATGCCGCCATCAACTATGAGGATTTCGCGGACTATAGCGCCGGCAGTGGCAACTTCGTGGACTACGGTAGCCCGACTGTCAGTAATGCGAACGTGGCTGGCAGGACCGCCCTACGCCAAGCCGCGGCCGCGTCGCTCGCCGCAGCGACGATTCCGGGTGCGTCCCCAGCGGTAACGGCGCCGATGCAAGCGTGGTCACTGAGCGCCGCGAAGCTCGTGTTAGTGATGAGCGTCCGCGGTGGGGGTGACTCCCTCAATTCGACGGCAGCCGACCTGAACAGGACCGCGAAAGAAGCTCAAATGGCGTGTGCGACAGCTCAAATGCCGCAAGACTGAGCCCGCTTCTGGCGGGCGGTATGCTCGCCTGAGTCAGATGTTATGTGACCGCGAACATAAACGCAGGCTTTGGGCTCGTCGGATGTGATCGGCAATCAGCGGCGTGTCCGCACAGCTGCCGAGCAACGAAAAGACGACGGCGCAATTTGCCCGTTGCGCGGCGCCGGGGCGGGATTATCGGACATGCGCTACTGTCGTGAGCCCCGGCGATCCACACTGTCGGTGTCGTTCTGGAGGATCAGCGGATGGCCGATGCCGTCGTCGTATTCAGCGAAGTCGATGACGGCCTGCGCGGCTTAGATCGTTCAACACCGAAGGGGCCGCCGAACGCTGTTGGCTTGCGAGATGTCTTTGATCTGTCGCGTGCCGCATCGCGGGCCAAACGCCTTCATTGTGGACTTTTCGAGCCCGCGACAAGTGCAAAACGCTGCGTCGACGGGAGCCGACCGCTCAGCGACCGCGGGGAGACGAATGCCTGTACAGGAAAACCTTGCTTCTCTTGGCGCTCGAAATCACATCCTAGGTCTGCTCGTCGATCGCGGATGCGCATACCGTCGGTCAGGACGTGCAGTCGAGAAGCCGACCGGTTGGCGATCAGCAAACACGGTTGTGCTCGGCCACTGCTTAATAGTTGCGCCAACGGCGCGACGACATATAGTTCGTCCGTGGCCGGTGTCCCGGGATAACCGGAGCGACCGATCCCGCGGCGTCGCCACCAGTTACCAAACCATGGCGAATTCTTCAGACGAGTACAGAGCCCGTCTGCCCGCAGATCACCGCCCTAGTCGTTCCGCAATCTGGTCCCTTGAGATAGTGCCGTTTCGGAAGCAGGTGATCGTCGAAACGTCAACGAAGGCAAAGCATTTTTATTTAGCTGGCTCGGTACCAGACACAGCGACTTACTTGGAAAGCCTTGGCGCTGACTGTTGAAAGCAGCTTTTCAAATCAGCAACTTTAAAGCTTTCCGGCCTGTGCCGCCGTCGCCACGAACTTGTCATCGCCTAGCTCCTTCGAGTTCATGTGAAGCTTCGAGAACTTCGACGGGGGTGTTATTACGGTGACCGGCGGATGGAACAGCTAACCGCCACACACGCACTGAGCAAGGGAGATGTCTGACGGCTTATCAAGGAAAACACCGCGCCGACCAAGGCGGCCGAGGTGGCGGCCTCGGCGCCGCAAAGGTTGCTGGTCTGGCAGGAGTCGCTGCTACGACCGCGGCGATTTTGAGCGTTGGTTTCGGCGCGGGCGCAGCCCAGGCGTGGCCGGGAACGGAACACAAGCACGATACAAACACGAAGCAGTCCAACAGTGCACCGTCGAATACCGGATCGCCCAACACCAAGTCGGATACTGCGGGTCAGGGCACCACCGCGAATACCAACTTGAGCACGAGCACTGTGAATAACAGCTCGACCACCAGCACCACGACGAGGAGCCTCTTCGGGACCGGCTTTGCGCAGGTAATCATCGGTCAGCCGAAGGGAAATTACGGAATCTTCAACTACGTTGTTCCTGGCAGTAATGGCACCTACATCAAAGGTCTCTGCTTGAACCCGAGTGGCTGCGGTTGATTTCGTTCAACCCGCCGCGCGGTACAGATGACGCGCGGCGTTAAGGCACCAAGATGCGCGCGTCTGAGTCGAAAAGCTGGGGTGCGCGCATCTTGGTCAGAGGCAACCCGTGCACGAGGGTTTACCGTCCTTGGATCAATGTACGATTGCGCGGCGTGAGGGCTTGGATCGCTGTCGCGACCCTGCTGCTGGTCGGGTGCAATTTGCCGTCGGCACCGGTTGGCGGTCCGACGACGCCACTCGCTACCGCGCCGCTACCGCCCCCGCCGCCGCCCGCCACGACGATCGACCACGACGGTAGCTACAAGGTGGGCCGGGACATCGCTGTTGGAACTTGGCACACCGACGGACCGCTGCGTCGCGTCAACCAATACGACGAGAACGGGAACCCGATCTTGGTCCCCACATGTCACTGGGCAACGGGCGGCATTGGCGAGCAAAACGGCGCACCTACGGTTTACGGGCAAGCCAGCAATGTGAAAACCGGAGATGAGTCCGGTCCGCGCGATATCACAATCAGCCCGTCGGACAACGACTTTACGACAATCGGATGCAAGCCGTGGCAGCTGCGGCCATAGCCGTTCTGGCGCAATACATTCACACCACGTACTTGCCGAACCAGTCCTGCACCCGGCGCCACGCGTCCGCGGCGGCCGCCGCGTTGTAGCGATCGCCGGTGTCGTTGAAGAACGCGTGATTGGCGTCGGGCTCCGTGACCAGGTCGTGCACCAGCCCCGCCTTCTCCAGCGCAGCTCTGACCACCGGCTCGGTTTTGGTCACCCGGTCGTCGAGCGCACCGTAGAACGCAAGCACTGCAGCGTTTTTCGAGCCTGCGAAGTCTGGGTTCTCGGGGGCAGGCCCGTAAAACGGGACGGCGGCGGCCAATTCCGGCGTGCTCGCGGCGAGCATTTGCCAGACCAGTCCCCCGCCCATGCAGAAGCCGACCGCCGCGACCTTTTTGTCGGGTACGCGCCGCTGCAGTTCTCCGACGCCCGACTTGAGGTTCGCGACGAACTGGTCGTTCGGGATGTTGCCGAGCGCCGCCGTGGCCTGGGCGGGATCGCTGAACTTCGCGGTACCGCCCTGCGCCGAGAGCAGATCGATGGCGAGCGCCGAGTAGCCGATGCCTGCGAAGCGGCCTGCTACCGAGCGCACCCAATCGTTGAGGCCCTTGTTCTCGTGAATGACGAGCACGCCGCCGCGGGCGTTCGGCGCCTCCGCCCATGCACCCTGAAGCTCACCCTGCGGCCCCGACCAGGTGATCGGTTCGGTCGGCAGCGTTTTGTCGGATCCGGGCGGTGGGGCGCTCGCGGAAGCCGACTCGCTTGACGTCACTGCACCGGTCGACGTGGCGGGCGCCTCAGACGTGGGCTTCTTGTTCTCGCCGCATGCGGCGATCAACGCGGTGGCCGCCGCCGTGCCCACGCCGAGTAGCGCAAGCCTGCGCAGGGCCTCTCGGCGGGACATCAGGCCGTCGACGTGGTCGGTCGCGATTTCCTCTGCGATGTATCGCTGTAGTGGAGTCACCCTGGCGAGTATGCCGCTGAATGCCGAAGCCGGGTAGACGCATCGGTTTTCGCGCGATACTCGGGCTATGGACTGGAGGCCGGACGGCCGGGCGCTGCGCGGGCGGGTGGCGGTGGTGGCAGGCGCGACGCGCGGCGCGGGCCGTGGCATCGCCGCGGCGCTCGGCGAGGCGGGCGCGATCGTGGTGTGCACCGGTCGCAGTTCCTTGGCAGGCGG